>JANYET010000026.1 GCA_025359785.1 Alphaproteobacteria bacterium
GGCGGACATAGGTGCGCTTGTCGTTGGCGGTGGCCTCGGCGGCGTCAGCGAAACCCGCGGTGAAGTCGTCGCCGATCATCTTCAAGCCCAGCACGAACAGGATCACCCCGCCCGCGATCCGGAAAGCCGGCAGCGAGATGCCGAAGGAGGTCAGCAGGCCGAGCCCGGCGAAATAGAAAAAGGTCAGGAAGCCCATGACGAACAGCGAGATCACGAATGCGATCTGCGCGCGCTCGCGGCCGGAGGCGCCCACCGTAGAGGCGGCGAACACCGGCACGTTGCCGATCGGATCGAGCAGGGCGAACAGCGCTACGAAGAAGTTGACCGCGAAGTCCCAATGGATCATCCCTGGGCCTTAGCCCAAATCGCCGCGCCCGCCGAGATAGTTCGGCTCGCGTTCGCACGTCCAAAGGAGCCTTCGCCGTGTCCGAAGCCGTGCTCGCTGACGCCCCCGCCAAGGCCGACCGCCGGCTGATCGTGCCGCTGGATGTGCCCACCGCCGACGAGGCCCGCGCCCTGGTGGCCGGCATCGGCGATGCAGCCAGCTTCTACAAGGTCGGCCTCGAACTCTTCGCCACCGATGGCATGGCGCTGGCGCGCGAGCTGAAGGCGCAGGGCAAACAGGTATTCCTCGACTGGAAGCTGCACGATATCCCGACCACGGTGCAGCGGGCGGCCGCAGCCATCGCCCAGTCCGGCTGCGACTTCATCACCGTCCATGGTGAGCCGCAGGTGATGGCCGCCGCGGTGCGCGGCCGCGGCGCCTCATCGCTGAAAATCCTGGCGGTGACGGTGCTGACCAGCCTGGCCGACGAGGACCTCGTCGAGATGGGCTATGCCGAGACGGCCCGCGCCCTGGTCGAGCGCCGCATCCACCAGGCCATCGCCGCCGGTTGCGACGGCGTGGTGGCGAGCCCGCACGAAGCCGCCCTGGCGCGCTCGCTCGGCGGCCGCGACTTCCTGGTGGTGACGCCAGGCGTTCGGCCCGACTGGTCGGCCAAGAACGATCAGGCCCGCGCGGCCACCCCGCTCGACGCGCTCAAGGCCGGCGCCTCGCACATCGTCTGCGGCCGCCCGATCACCGCCGCCAACGATCCCCACGCGGCGGCGCTGCGCGTCGCGGCGGAGATGGCCCAGGCGGGCTGAGACCTAGAAATCGACGGCGATGCCTTTGCGTTCCCAGTCGCCGAAGCGGGTGGGCTCGAGGCCTTTGGGGCCGCCCTGTTCGGCGGCCTTGGCCGCGGCTTCGGCTTCGGCGGCATGGCGCTGTGCGGCCTCTTCCAGGGCGCGCCGGGCGGCGGGCGTGAGCGGCTTATCGGGGGCGGCGTGGGGCGGCAGATCGTCCATAGGCCTGATCTAAGACCTCCACGCGCGGTCCGCAAACCGCTTGCCTTGTGGTCCTTGAGCAGGCACGCCGCGCCGCGTGACCGATCTTGCACCCCAAACCACCCCCAATGACGCGGTTGGCCTGCCGGCCCGCGCCGCCGCCCTCGACCTTCTGACCGCAGCGCTCGGCGGGCGCGCCGGCATGGACGAAGGGCTTAGCCACCCGGCCTTGGCCGCCCTAGACGGCCGCGACCGCGCGTTTGCGCGGGCCCTGGTGATGGCGACGCTGCGCTATCTCGGTCCCATCGACTCCGCCCTGCAGGCCAAGGTGAAGAAGGCGCCGCCCGACAAGGTCGTACAGATCCTGCGGCTCGGTGTCGCCCAGGCCTTCGTGTTGAAGACCCCGGCGCACGCGGCGGTGACCACCTCGGTGGACCTGGTGGCCCAGGACAAGGGCCTGCAGATGTTCAAGGGCCTGGTGAACGCGGTGCTGCGCGGCCTGGTCCGCGAGCCGCCTGAGCTGGATGACCCGGAACTGATGGCGCCGAGCTGGCTCTACATGCGCTGGCGCGCTGCGTTCGGCGCCGAGGCGGCCCAGGCGGTCGCCGCCATGATCGCCCAGGAACCGGCCACCGACCTGTCGCTGAAGGACCCGTCGCAGGGCCCGGTGCTGGCCGGCGACCTGGAGGCCGAGATGTTGCCGGGCGGCAGCCTGCGCACGTCCAGGCGCGGCGATATCGCGACCTGGCCAGGCTTCGCCGAGGGCGGCTGGTGGGTGCAGGACGCCGCTGCGGCGATCCCCGCGCGCCTGCTTGGCGTCCAGCCGGGCCAGTCCGCGCTCGACATGTGCGCGGCGCCGGGCGGCAAGACCCTGCAACTCGCCGCGGCCGGCGCGAAGGTCGTGGCGCTGGATCGCTCCGCCGTTCGCCTGAAGCGGGTCGCCGAGAACCTGGCGCGGGTGGCCTTGACCGCCGAGGTGGTGGCCGCCGACGCCGCGACCTGGCCGGACAGGCGCAGCTTCGACGCCGTGCTGCTCGATGCGCCCTGCTCAGCCACCGGGACCTTCCGCCGCCACCCCGACGTGCTGTGGGCCGCCAAGCCCAGCGATGTGGCGGGCCTGGCCGCCGTGCAGTCAAAGCTGCTCGACGCCGCCGCGCGCCGCACCAAGTCGGGTGGCCGGCTGGTCTATTGCGTCTGCTCGCTCGAACCGGAAGAGGGCGAAGGCCAGGTCGCAGCCTTCCTAGCCCGGACGCCGGGCATGAGCCTCGATCCCGTCGCCGCGGACGAGGGCGGCGCGCCGGCCGCCAGCGTCCGGCCCGAGGGCACGCTGCGCATTCTGCCGCACCATCTGGCGGCCGGCCTGGACGGGTTCTACGTCGCGCGGTTCCGCAAGGCTTAGAACCCGCCCTCTGGTCCCCGTCGCCGCATCGCGTTATGCGGACCACATGACCGCCCGTTCCACCCCGATCATCGCGCCTTCGATCCTGTCGGCGGATTTCGCGCGGCTAGGCGAGGAGGCCCGCGCGGTCGAGGCCGCCGGCGCCGACTGGCTGCATATCGACGTGATGGACGGCCACTTCGTGCCCAACATCACCATCGGGCCGGACGTCGTTAAGGCGCTGCGGCCCCACGTGAAGATCCCGATGGACGTCCATCTGATGATCTCGCCGGCCGATCCGTACATCGAGGCTTTCCGCGCGGCCGGGGCCGACATGATCAGCGTCCACCCCGAGGCTGGGCCGCACCTCAACCGCACGCTTGGACAGATCCGCAAGCTGGGGGCCAAGGCGGGCGTGGTGTTCAACCCGTCGACCGACCCCAGCGTGATCCAGTGGATGATGGACGACGTCGACCTGATCCTGGTGATGTCGATCAACCCGGGGTTCGGCGGCCAGAGCTTCATGCGCTCGCAACTCGCCAAGATCGCGGCCCTGCGCGCGATGATCGACGCTCATGGGCGCGACATCCCCCTGGAGGTGGACGGCGGGGTGACCCCGGAGACGGCGAAGCTCTGCGTCGCGGCGGGCGCGACGGCGCTGGTGGCCGGGACGGCGGTGTTCCGCGGCGGGCCGGACGCCTACGCCGGCAATATCGCCGCCCTGCGCGGCGTCTGAGCGGCCCGCTGGTGGCGGCCTCGACGCTCGACCGCATTCCCGGCGGCTACGGGCTGCTCGCCGCGATAGTCGCCATCGCCCGACGGCCCGGTCTGGAGTGGCGCGCCTCCCGGCTCAATCAGCTCCGGCTTTCAGGCCCCTACCCCGAGGGCCTCGCCGCCGACCCGCACGACCTGCGGCCCGCCGACCCGGAGGCCGGCCGGCGCATCCTGGCCGGCGGCTTCGTGTTTGGCGGCGAGACGCTGAGCACCGGACCGCGCGGCGATCCCTGGGACCGGGCGAGCCCCAGCCGGCGGTTCGCACAGACCCTGCACGGCTTTGGCTGGCTCAAGGACCTGACGGCCCACGGCGATCCCGGCGCCTGGGAGGCGCTGCGCCTGACGCTGGCCTGGCGGCGGCTGTTCGCGCGCTGGAACGCGTTTTCGTGGGATGCCGAGGTGCTGGAGCGGCGGGTGTTCAACCTGGCCTGTGCGATCCGCGCCCTGTCGGTTCCGGCGTCGGAGGCCGAGGCCGACCAGATCGCCGCCGATCTCGCCCATCAGGCGCGCTACCTGCTGGACCTGCGCGAGGGCCCGGCGCGGGCCGCCGAGCGCGCGGTCGCCGCGGCGGTCGCCGGGACGGCCTTGGGCGGCCCCGCGGGCGAGGGTCTGCTGGAACGGGCGCTGGACCGCATGAGCCACGCCTTGAAGGAGACCTTGCGGTCGGACGGCGGGCACGCCAGCCGCAGCCCGCAGGCGGCGCTGGAGCTCTATTTCGATCTTTCGACACTGGACGAAGCGTTGACGCAGCGCGGCATGGCGGCGCCCGAGACCATGACGGTGGCGCTCGACCAGCTGGCGGAGGCGGTGCGGTTCTTCACCCTGGCGGACGGGCGGTTTCCAGCCTTCCAGGGCGGCGGTTCGCTGCCGCCCGGCTACGTCGCCGCCGCGCGCGCCGACGATCTGGCCGCAGAGCGCGCGGCGCCCATCGCGCGCAACGGCTACCACCGGATGGAGACCCGGGCGCTGCAGGTTGTCGCCGACGCCGCGCCGCCGGCCGCCGGGGCCTGGAGCGTTTCGGCCTGCGCCCAGCCCCTGGCGCTGGAAATCCTGGCCGGCGGCAAACGGCTGATCGTCGGGTCAGCCTGGTCGCCGGGCGCGGCCGGACCGCAGGCCTTGCGGCTGGTGGACGGCGCGTCCACCGCCTCAGTCGCCGACCTGCCGTGCGGTACGCCGCTGCGGGGCTTCGCGAGCCGGGTGCTGGGACCGCGTCTGCGCGACGCCTACAGCCTGCCCACCGCCCACCGGCACGACGCCAAGGGCGCGGTCTGGCTGGAGGTCTCGCACGACGGCTGGACCAAGCGGCTGGGCCTGCGCCACGAGCGCCGGCTCTACCTCGACGCCGCGTCCGACGAGCTGCGCGGCGAGGACGCCCTGGTCCCGGTCTCCGACAAGGCGCGACCCGACGGGCGGCGGTTCATCCCGTTCATGGTGCGCTTCCACCTGCACCCGCAGGTCAGCGCGCTGATCGCGCGCGACAAGAAGAGCGTGCTGCTGAAGGTCGAGGGCGAAGAGACCGGTTGGTGGCTGCGCAACGACGCGCTGGAGGTGACGCTCGCGCCGTCGACCTATCATCAGGACGGCATCGCCCGGCACGGACAGCAGATCGTCTTGCGGGGCCAGGCGCGGCTCGACGCCGGCGCCAAGGTGCGGTGGAAGCTGTCGGCCGCGTCACCGGAGCGGGCCGGCGACGACAAGGGTGGCGAGACCCACGTTGACGGCGCGCGTGTTGACCTGAATGGGGCGTCGGCCTAAGCCGCAGCCATTCCGCGTGACTGGCGAAACTGAGGTGGGTGACCACCGGGGAGCGCGGAACCATAGCGACCGCCGCTCGCCTGGGCATTTTTCCGAAACGCCAGGAGAATGCCGTGCCCGCCGCGCCTGATTTCCCGCCCGCTCCTGACCGCGCCCCGCTGAAGCGCGCGCTGATCAGCGTCTCCGACAAGACCGGCCTGATCGAGGCCGCCCGCGTCCTGGCCGCCGCCGGCGTGGAGTTGGTCTCCACGGGCGGCACGCGCAAGGCCATCGCCGACGCCGGGCTGCCGGTGAAGGACATCGCCGACCTGACCGGTTTCCCGGAGATGATGGACGGCCGGGTGAAGACCCTGCATCCGGTCGTGCATGGCGGCCTGCTGGGCGTGCGCGACGCGCCGGAGCACGCCAAGGCCATGGCCGACCACGGCATCGGCGGCATCGATCTGGTCTATGTGAATCTCTACCCGTTCGAGCAGGCGGTGGCCTCCGGCGCGGACTATGTGACGGCGGTCGAGAACATCGACATCGGCGGCCCGGCGATGATCCGCTCGGCGGCCAAGAACCACGGCTACGTCGCCGTCTGCACCGAGATCGCCGACGTCGAGGAGGTGCTGGCCGACATGGCGGCGGACGGCGCCACCGGCCTGGACCTGCGCAAGCGCCTGGCGGCCAGGGCCTATGCCCGGACGGCGTCCTACGACGCGGCGATCTCGGCCTGGTTCGCCGAGGCCCTGGGCGACGAAGCCCCGAAGCGCCGGGCCTTCGCGGGCGAGCTGGTCCAGACCATGCGTTACGGCGAGAACCCGCATCAGAAGGCGGCCTTCTACCGCTTCCCCAATCCACGGACCGGGGTGGCCACGGCCAGGCAGCTGCAGGGAAAAGAGCTCAGCTACAACAACATCAACGACACCGACGCGGCCTATGAGCTGATCGCCGAGTTCGCGCCCGACGCGGGCCCCGCGTGCGCGATCATCAAACATGCCAACCCCTGCGGCGTGGCGACCGGCAAGACTCTGGTCGAGGCCTACGCGCGGGCGCTGGCCTGCGACCCGACCAGCGCTTTCGGCGGCATCATCGCCATGAACCAGAAGCTGGACGTGGCGACCGCCACCGAGATTCTGAAGCTGCTGACCGAGGTGGTGATCGCGCCCGACGCCGACGCCGACGCGGTCGAGCTGTTCCGCAAGAAGAAGAACGTCCGCCTGTTGACCACCGGCGGCATGCCCGATCCGCTGTCGCCCGGGATGACCTTCAAGTCGGTGGCCGGCGGTTTCCTGGTGCAGAGCCGCGATGACGCGCGCCTGGCCCGGTCCGATCTCAAGGTCGTCACCAAGCGGGCGCCGACCGAGACGGAGGTGGCCGACATGCTATTCGCCTTCACCATCGCCAAGCACGTCAAGTCCAACGCCATCGTCTATGCCAAAGACGGCCAGACGTTGGGCGTTGGCGCCGGGCAGATGAACCGCAAGGATAGCGCCCGGATCGCCGCCCTGCGCGCCGCCGACTTCGGCCTGGACCTGAAGGGCTCAGCCTGCGCCTCGGAGGCCTTCTTTCCGTTCCCCGACGGCCTGATCCAGGCGGCGGACGCCGGCTGCACGGCGGTGATCCAGCCCGGCGGGTCCATCGGCGATGCGGCGGTGATCGCGGCTGCCGACGAGCGGGGCCTGGCCATGGTGTTCACCGGCGTGCGGGTGTTCCGGCATTAGCACCCTTCCCTCCCCATCGAGGGGAGGGAAACGGCTCAGCGTTTCCGCTTCGACCCCTCCGCCGCCAGCTCGCGCAGCGCCGCGTTGGCGATGGTCAGCTTGGCGAAGGACCAGCCGCCCGCCGAGGCCTCGATCTCGTCGATCGTGCGTCGTGCGATGTCGGCCTTGCCACGGCGCATCTGGGTCCAGGCCGAGCAGGCGTTTCGCGCCTGGGTCGCGTCCTCACCCGCCTGCGGTCCGCCGCAGAAGGCCATGACGGTGCGGGTCAGATCGCTCTGTTGGATCAGCAGGTCCTCGATCAGCCGGCGAAGCGCCATCCGTTCGAAGGTGTCACCCACGGCATAGGCGCCGGCCGCCTGGCGCACCCGGTCGAAGCCGAAGCTTTCGCCGACCGCGTGATAGAGCCGCGCCACATTACCCAGCGGCCAGCTGGAGACCTCGGCCAGATCGACCAGGTCGCCGGCGATGGTCATCGGCTGCAGCACCGCCACCGCGCGGGCCCTGTCCAGCGGCGCGCCAGCCTTGGTGAGTTGCGCGACGCGGGCCTCGACGGCGGCCTGTTCGATGGGCGACAGCACGCCCGGCATCAGCTTCAGGAGCCCCTGGAAGGCCGGCTCGTAGGCGCGGACCAGGGCGTCCACCTCCAGCTTGTCGCGGGCCGCGCGGCGGGCGAGCCAGAAGGTGGAGCCGCGTAGGGCCGCGCTCAGGCGGCGGAACAGCGCCATCTGGCCGGCGGCCGGCGCCTTGCCGTCCAGCGCGGCCACCGAGTCCCACAGGGCCGGGATACCGAGCACGGCCTTGGCCGCCTCATAGCCGGCGATGAAGGCCTGGGCATCGGCGCCCGCGGCGGGCATCAGGCGGCCCGCGAAGCTCGGTCCGCAGCGGTTGATGACGTCGTTGGCGACGACGGTGGCGATGATGTCGCGGCGCAGGCGGTGCTTGCGCATCGGCTCGGCCCACTTGCGCATGGCCTTTGGGAAATAGCCCTCCAGCTGGCGCTCGAAGAACGGATCGTCGGCGGCTTCCGTGGCGACGATATCGGCCTTCAGTTCCAACTTGCCATAGGCCAGCAGCACCGCCAGCTCGGGCCGCGTCAGGCCCTTGCCGGCCTGGCTGCGCTCGGCGATGGCGGCCGCGTCCGGCAGGCCCTCCACCGCGCGGTCGAGGCGGCCCCTGGATTCCAGCTCGGCCATGAACTGGGCGTAGGGCATCAGCTCGCCGACCGCGTCCATCTCCATCAGCGAGAGCGCCAGGGTCTGGTCGTAGTTGTCCTGCAGGACGTGGCGGCCCACCTCCTCGGTCATCGACTGCAACAGGGTGTCGCGCTTCTTGCGGGTGAGCTCGCCGGTGCGTTCCAGCATGCCGGTGAGAATCTTGATGTTCACCTCGTGGTCGGAGGTGTCGACGCCCGCGGAATTGTCGATGGCGTCGGTGTCGATGCGGCCGCCGGCGAGCGCGTATTCGATGCGCCCGGCCTGGGTGAGACCGAGGTTCGCGCCTTCGCCCACTACCTTGACCCGTAGTTCCGAGCCGTTGATCCGGACCGCGTCATTGGCCTTGTCGCCAACGTCGGCGTTGGCCTCGGAGGTCGCCTTCACATAGGTGCCGATGCCGCCCAGATAGAGCAGCTCGGCCTCGGAGCGCAGGATCGCGTTGATCAGCTCGGTGGGGGCCATGGCGTCGGCGGTGACGCCGAGCATGGCCTTCACCGGCGCGGTGAGCGCGATCGACTTCAGCGTGCGCGGATAGACGCCGCCGCCCTTGGAGATCAGCTTCTTGTCGTAGTCGTCCCAGGATGAGCTGGGCAGCGCGAACATCCGGGCCCGTTCGGTCCACGACCGGGCGGTGTCCGGCTCGGGATCCAGGAAGATGTGGCGGTGGTCGAAGGCGGCCAGCAATTTGGTCTGCTTCGACAGCAGCATGCCGTTGCCGAACACATCGCCCGACATGTCGCCGCAGCCGACCACGGTGAACGGCTCGGTCTGGATATCCTTGCCCAATTCGCGGAAGTGGCGCTTCACGGCCTCCCACGCGCCGCGGGCGGTAATGCCCATGATCTTGTGGTCGTAGCCGGCCGAGCCGCCGGACGCGAAGGCGTCACCCAGCCAGAAGCCGTAGGCCTCGGCCATGCCGTTGGCGATATCGGAGAAGGTGGCCGTGCCCTTGTCGGCGGCCACGACCAGGTAGGGATCGTCGCCGTCGAAGGCGATGACGTGCTCCGGCGGGATGATCTTGCCGTCGGGCGACAGGTTGTCGGTGATATCGAGCAGGCCGGAAAGGAAGGTCTTGTAGGCGCTGATGCCCTCGGCCTGCACCTCCGCGCGCGTGCCGCCCTTGGGCAGCTGTTTGGGATAGAAGCCGCCCTTGGAGCCCACGGGCACGATGACCGCGTTCTTGACCTGTTGGGCCTTCACCAGCCCCAGGACCTCGGTGCGGAAGTCGTCGCGCCGGTCGGACCAGCGCAGCCCGCCGCGGGCGACCGGGCCGAAGCGCAGGTGGACGCCCTCGACATTGACCCCCCAGACGAAGATCTCGCGGTAGGGCTTGGGGGCCGGCAGGTCGGCCAGTTCGCCGGAGGCCACCTTGAACGAGATGTAGGGCTTGGGAGCCCCGTCGGCGCCGGGCTGGTAGAAATTGGTCCGCTGCATCGCCTGGACCAGCAGGGCGATGCGGCGCAGCACGCGGTCCTCATCGAGGCTTTCGACCCCCTGCAGGGCCTCGACGATCTGCAGCATGATCGCGTCGGCCTTGGCGCGGCGCTTGTCGAGGGTGAGTTTGGTCGCCGGATCGAACTTGGCCTGAAAGAGGTCGAGGATCAGACGGGCCACATCCGGATGCGCGGAGAGCGCCTCTTCCTGCACCCGCTGACTGGGGTCGAGGCCGGACTGCTGGCGGTGGCGGGCGAAGGCGCGGATCAGGGCGGCGTCGCGCCAGGGCAGCGCCAGCTCCAGAACGAGGCGGTTGAAGCCGTCGTTCTCGCTGCGGCCGGTCCACACGGCGACCACGGCGTCTTCGAAGGCGCCCTTGAGGTCGGCGAAGACCAGGGTTTCGCCCTGCGGATCCTCGATCTCGAAGTCGTGCACCCAGACGGCCGGCAGCTTCGGCCGGCAGACCGGGAAGCCGGCCTCGGCCAGGGCCTTCAGGCCCATGTTGTCGAGGATCGGCAGGACATCGGCGAGCGGCGCCGGCATCGCCGGACGGTAGAGCTTGAAGCGGAACTGCAGCTTGCTGTCGCTGGCCGCGCGATAGGCGCGCACGCAGACCGACTGGCCGGCCGCCATGCCGTCGATCACCGCCAGGTCGGCGAGGGCCTCTTCGGGTGTGAAGCGGTCGCGGTAGCCGGCGGGGAAGGCCTCGCGATAGCGCGACAGCACATCAGCCACGTCGGCCGGGGTGCGGCCCGAGGCGCGGACCGCGGCCTCGAAGCGGTCTTCCCAGGTCCGCGCCGCCTCGGCGATGGCGACTTCCAGGCCGCGCAGGTCCGGGCGCTCGTGCTCGCCGGGCGTGAAGCCGATGATGTAGTGAACGCGGGCCAGCGGGGCATCGGAGAAGCTCGGATAGGCGGCCGACACCCGGCCGCGGTAGGCGTTGGCCAGGATCCGTCCGGCGCGCGCCGCCAGGTCGCTGTCGTAGTGATCGCGAGGCAGGAACAGCAGCAGGGAGGCGAACCGGTCGAAGGGATCGCGCCGCTCGAACAGCCGCACCCGCGGCCGGTCGTTGAGGTGCAATATGCCCAGCGCCACGTCGAGGAGCTCGTCCTCGGTCATCTGGAAGAGTTCGTCGCGCGGGTAGTTCTCGACGATGGTCTTCAGGCGTTTTTCGTTGTGGCTGCCGGCCGGCATCCTGGCGCGGGCCAGCACATTGGCGACCTTCTGACGGATCAACGGCACGACAGCGGCCGGACGGTCGTAGGCCTCGGCGGTGAACAGGCCGACGAACCGGACCTCGCCGATCGGGCGCTCGTCCGCGCCGTAGCGCTTGATGCCGACGTAATCCATGTAGCCGCGGCGATGGACGCGGCTCCTGACATTGGACTTGGCGACCGTCAGCGCCGGGTCGGTGAGCAGGCGGTCCTTCACCTTGCCCAGCAGGATCGCCGGCTCGTTGGCGCGGCGCAGCACCGTGCGGCTCGGATCGCGCAGCACCCCCAGGCCGTCCTTGGCCTGGTAGAGCGGCTCCTGAGGGGCATATTCGCCATTCTTCAGGCGCGGATATTCGTAGACCCGGGCCCCCAGGAACACGAACTCGTCGGCCTGCAGCCAGGCGAGGAAGGCCAGCTCCTCCTCGCTCGTATGGCGGCTGTGCAGCTTCAGCTCGCCCAGGGTCTTGCCCATCAGCTCGAGCATGGCGGGGAAGTCGTCGACGGCGGCGCGGACGTCCTGCAAGGTTTCGGTGATCCCGGCCACCAGGGCGGCCTCGCGGTCGGCGCCGACCGGATCGAGGATCACCTGGATCATGGACTCCCGGCGGACAGCGCCGGTCGCCGAGCGGACCCCGGCCCTATCGCGCTGCACCTCGACGATGGGGTGAAACAGCGCGCGGACCGAAAGGCCCTGCTCGGCGATCTCGCCCATGATGGAATCGACCAGGAACGGCGCGTCGTCCTGCACGATCTCCAGCCGGTCGAGGCCCGCGTTGCGGCCGGACAACACCGGCTCGAAGCGGATCGTCGGCCCGCGGCCGCGGCGCCGTTCGCCGAACCGCCAGAAGTCGGCCAGCGTCTGAGCAAGCTCGGCGGTGGTCAGCTCCGGCAGCTCATCCGGCGCGGCGTCGGCGGCCACCTGGGCGGCGAAGGCCTTGGCGCTGCCCGGCGTCTTGTCGCCCTTGAGCGCGGCGGCGACGGCGCGGGCTAGCGTGGAATTGGCGGGGCGGTTCATCGGCGGCCTCCCAGAATCCGGGTGAGATGGCGCGGGCCGGTTCCAGATACGAGGACGGCGCCGGAGGAGAGCGTCCGGCGCCGTGTGGTTCCGCCGTGGGGGGGCGGCGGAACACTCGCTGTTCGCTGCGGCCGCGTGCTTGGGGGGTTGCGGGCGCAGTCGCCGGACAGCATGTGCCCGGAGCCAACTTTAGATAGGAACCGAAATCGCAAGTTGAAGTCCCCTCGGTGAGGTTTTCTGGGTCAGGCTTGCTTGGGCCGGCGTCGCGCCAGCTTGGCGAGCTTTCCCCTGATGGGCGGCGGAAGCTTTTCGTCCGGCGGCTCGCCTGGCCGCTTGTTCTTCAGTTGTTGCGGATCGCCGTCGGCCGAGAGGATCACGGAGATCCAGCGGCTGCCGTCGAACTGCGCCAGGATGACCATCGCCATGACGGTAAGCGGCGTCGAAAGAAACGCGCCGGTGACGCCCCAGATCGCGCTCCAGAAAGCCAGCGACAACAGGATCATCACCGGATCGAGGTTCAGGCTGCGGCCTTGCATCCGGGGGTAGATCACATTGCCGATAATCATCCCGATCAACTGCAGAATGATGAACAGGATGAGCGCCCGGCCATAGCCGTCGAACTGGACCAGCGCGAAGATCGGCGGCGCCACCGCGGCGAACACCCCGCCGGCCACGGGGATGTAGACCGCCAGGAAGATCAGGAAGGCCCAGAACAGCGAGTCGTGCAGGCCCACCGCCGTCATGGCGATCCACGACAAGACCGCCACCATCAGGCCGGTGATGGTCTGGACGAAGAGGTAGCGCTCCACGCCGTCGCGGATGCGTAGGAAGGCGACGACGGCCTCCTGGCGCTCCTCGCGCTGCGGGAACAGGCCCACCGCCTTGCGCTCCCAGCCGCGCCGCGAGGCGATGATGAAGGCCAGGTAGACCACGGTGAACAGCGCGGTGGAGGCGAAGTCCTGTACCGCCCGGGCGGCCAGGCCCAGGTATTTGGCGGCGTCCAGGCCGCGGATAATGCTGTTGACGGTCGGCGGCCGGCGCAGGTGCGCGGCATGGGTGGTCTGCTGGATGACCGTGTCGAGCTTCGGGATGTAGCCGATCAGCTGGGTCACGAACCCGGCGCCGTTGGTGGCGACGAACGCCGCCGTGCCGCCGAACAGGATCAGGCAAAGGACCAGGGCCAACGGCAGGGCGGCCTTGCGCGACACGCCGGGCAGGCGGTGTTCCAGGGTGCGCGCGAACCCGTCGATCATCACCGCCAGGAACAGGGCCAGGGCCAGCGGTGTGAGGATCGGGGCCAGGAAATAGAGGGTGGTCCCGCCCGCGATCACCGCCAGGATGACCGTGGCGTTTCGCGCGACCGTGGGCTCTTCGGTGGGCATTCGGGGCTTTCGCGTCGGCGCGCCGGCACGGCGGTCCGCCGCGCGCGGGCCACCATCCATGCCGTCGATCCCTACGCCGCTTCGCGCCGCCTGAGGAGAGGCTTCGCGCTCAGGCTTCGCGGAGGGTCTTGTCGAGGATCGCCTCGAGCAGATCGGCCTCGGTGAGCGGCTCGGTCATGAAGCCCTTGAGGCGGCCGCCCTGCACCAGGGTGATGAAGCCGTGCAGGGTCGACCAGCCGGTAATCGCGCGGCGCTTGATGGCCGCGGGCTCCGCGCCGGGCTCGGCGGCGGCGACGGCGCGGAACAGGCCCTCCCAGGCCGCCTGCGCCGGGCCGAGCAGGCTCGCCGGCGCCTCGCCATCGACGATGTCGCTGGCGAACATCAGCTTGAACAGGCCGGGCCGCCCGAAGGCCAACGTCAGGTAGGCGCGCGCCGTCTCGCGCATGGCGGCGACGGGGTCGGCCGCTTCGGCCTGGGCGCGCGCATAGGCCGCCGTCAGGTCGTTGAAGCCGATGGCGGCGACCTCGGCCAGCAGCGCGCGGCGATCGGGAAAGTGCCGGTAGGGCGCGGCGGTGGAGACGCCCAGGGACTGCGCCAGGTCGCGCAGGGAGACCGCGTCCGGGCCGCCCGTCTCGACCGCCGCCAGGGCCCCACGGATCAGCGCCGCCTTGAGGTCTCCGTGATGATAGCCGCGTGCGGTCGCCATACCAGAATGTTGACACAGCTAACATGGGCGCGCAATGTAAGTGCTGCATACATAAAGGGTGGCGGCGATGAAGCTTCTGATGGCCTTGGCGGCGACCCTGGTCCTGGCTGGCAATGCCCAGGCCGGCGTCGGGTTCGAGACGGCCAGCGCGCCGGTCCCCGGTGACAAGTCGCTCGCCGTGACGATCTGGTACCCGAGCGACGCCGCCGAGCGGTCCGCGCCGCTGGCGCTGTACATGCAATCGGTCGCCCCAGGCGCGGCGCCGAGCGGGCGCAGTCATCCGCTGGTGGTGATCTCCCACGGGACGGGCGGGTCCAACACCGACCACTACGACACCGCCCGCGCACTGGCGGCGGCGGGCTTCGTGGTGGTCGCGCCGACCCACACCGGGGACACGCAAGGCGACCGCAGCCGCTCCATGCGGATCACCGAGCGGCCGGCGCAGCTCTCGCGGGTGATCGACTACATGACCCATGACTGGCGGGGCCACGACACGGTGGATGCCGGTCAGATCGGGGCGTTCGGCTTCTCGTCCGGGGCCTTCACCGTGCTGGGCGCCATCGGCGGCGAGCCGGACCTGACCGGGCTGGCGCGGCACTGCGCGCAGCACCCGCACTTCTATGACTGCGCGCTGCAGCGCCAGCTTGGCGCCGCCGCCCCGGTCCCGGTGGCGCACGACCCGCGCATCAAGGCCGCGGTGGTCGCCGCGCCCGCCCTGGGCTTCGCCTTCGCGCCGACGGGTCTCTCAAAGGTGGCGATCCCGGTGCAGCTGTGGCGCGCGGAATGGGACACCGTCCTGCCACAGCCCTACTACGCCGAGGTGGTCCACGGCCTGCTGCCGAAGGCCGAGTACCACGTGGTCCCGGGCGCCGAGCACTTCGACTTCATGGCGCCGTGCAGCGAGATGCTCGGCAAGGTCGCGCCGTCGATCTGCACCAGCAACATCGACCGGGCCGCGTTCCACGCCCGCTTCAACGCGGACGTGGTGCGGTTCTTCAAGAAGACGCTTCGGTAGCTGTAGTCAGCGCGGCGCCATGCGGATCGCGCCGTCGAGACGGACGTCTTCGCCGTTGAAGTAGCCGTTGGTGATCATGGTCAGCGCCAGCTGGGCGTACTCATGAGCCTCGCCCAGGCGCTTGGGGAAGGGCACGGAGGCGGCCAGCGCGTCCTTCACCTGCGGCGGGGCGCCGTTCATCAGCGGCGTGGCGAAGATGCCGGGCAGGATGGTGTTCACCCGGATGCCGTCGCCGGCCAGGTCGCGGGCAATGGGCAGGGTCATGCCGACCACGCCGCCCTTGGACGCGGAATAGGCCGCCTGGCCCATCTGGCCGTCTTCCGCGGCGACCGAGGCGGTGTTGACGATCGCGCCGCGCTCACCGTCGATCGGCTCCAGGTCCAGCATGCCCTTCGCCGACTTGGCGATGCAGCGGAAGGTGCCGACCAGGTTGATCTGGATGATCATGTTGAAAGCGTCGAGTGGGAAGTGCCTGGTCTCGCCAGTGGTCTTGTCGCGGCTGGCGGTCTTGGCGGCGTTGCCGGTGCCGGCGCAATTGACCAGGATCCGCTCCTGACCATGGGCGGCCCGCGCCTTGACGAAGCCCGCGTCGACGTCCTCGTCCGAGGTGACATTGACCTTGCAGAAAACCCCGCCGACCTCTTTGGCGACGGCTTCGCCCTTGGCTTCGTTCATGTCGAAGATGGCGACTTTCACGCCCTGGGCGGCCAGGGCCCGGACCGTGGCTTCGCCAAGGCCCGAGGCGCCGCCGGTGACGACCGCGGCGATGGAGGAATTGAGTTGCATGGACGTGGCGCTCCCGATCTCATTGTGGGCGTGAGACTTAAGCCTGAGCCTTTAGACCGATGAGCGATCCCGAAAAAGCGTCACCTTACGTAAACGGAAACTTCGACCCGGGAGGACCGCTGGACCCGGCGCGCGCGCTGATCCCGCACGTGGTGCGCCTGAACGAGCGCCGGGTGGCGCGGGGCTTCTGGCCAAAGATCCGCAAGGTTGCCGTCCTCATCCCCTTCGCGTCCGAGGCGCTGGCGGTATGGTACTGCGCGCGGGACGAGGAGACCCCGGTCGCCGCCAAGGCGATGATGCTGGCGGCCCTGGCTTATTTCGTCATGCCGTTCGACGCGATCCCCGATGTCATCGCGGGCATCGGCTACACCGACGACGCGGCGGTGTTCATGGCCATGCTGACCCTGGTGGGCAAGAACCTGAAGCCCCGCCATCGGGCGGCGGCCCAGGCGGCGGTGGACCAGCTGCGCGAAGACCGCGCCTGACGCTCAGTCCTCGGCCGAGGCGCCGATGTCCGGGAACAGTTCGGCGAACGGTGAGAGCGATCCGCTGTCCCAGCTGTGACGGCTGCCGACGGTGATGCCGCCGTCGACCACGATCTGAGTTCCCGTCACGAAGGCTGAATCGTCGCTGGCCAGATAGAGCGCCGCGCGGGCGACGTCGTCCGGCAGGCCGGCGCGCGGGATGGGCTGCACCTTGGCGCCGTTTTCGGCGACGCGGGCGGCCATCTGGTCGGCGACCTCGCGCGACTGACCGACGGAGGAGCCGAAGATCGAGGTGGCGATCAGGCCGGGGCAGATGGCGTTGACGCGGATTTTCTGGCGCGAGAGCTGGGCCGCGGCGCAGCGGCTCATGTGGATCACGCTGGCCTTGGCCGAGGAATAGGCGATCGGGCCCCAGCCGGCCTGCATCCCGGCGATCGAGGCGGTGTTGATGATCGAGCCGCCGCCGCGCGCCAGCAACAGCGGCGTGGCGTGCTTCATGCCCAGCGCCGGACCGCGCACCAGCACGTCGAAGATCCAGCTCCAGGTCTGCGCCTCGATCTCCGGGATCGAGCGCATGGCGTCGGAGATGCCGGCGTTGTTGAACAGGATGTCGAGCCCGCCGAATTCGCTGTCAGCGAGTTGCACCGCCGCGGCGATGTCCGGCTCCTGGGTCACGTCGCAATGCACGTAGCGAACCTGGCCGCCGAACCGCTGCTCCAGCATGCGGCCCTTCTCGTCCTGGATGTCGGCGGCGACGATTCGACAGCCTTCGGCCGCGAACAACTCGACGCTCCCCAGGCCGATCCCCGAGGCCGCGCCGGTGATCACCGCGACCTTGCCGTCCAGACGTCCCGCCATGTGGCGATCCTCGATAAGCGTGGGTCAGTCGACGGTGATCACGACCTTGCCCATGGCGTGGCGGCCGCCCAGGTGGGCGATGGCGTCGGCGCCCTTCTCGAGCGGGAAGTGCGCGGAGACGTGCGGCTTGATCTTGCCCGCGGCGTAGAGGCCCAGGAGGGCCTCGATGCTGGCGGCGAAGGCGGCGGGGTTCTTCTGGGTCCAGGTGCCCCAGAACACGCCGACGATATCGCAGCCCTTCATGAGGGCGAGGTTCAGCGGGATCTTCGGGATTTCGCCGGCCGCGAAGCCGATGACCAGATAGCGGCCTTCCCAGGCGATGGCCCGCAGCGCCGGCTCGGCATAGCCGCCGCCGACCGCGTCATAGATCACGTCCGCGCCATTCGGTCCGCAGGCGTCCTTGAACAGCGTGCTGAGCGCCCGCTGGCCATCCTTGTCGAAGGGCCCTCGGCCATAGACCACGCCCGCGTCGGCGCCGTGCGCGATGGCCAGATCGACCTTCTCCTGGGTCGAGCAGGCGGCGATCACCCGCGCGCCCGCCGCCTTGCCAAGCTCGACGGCCGACAGGCCGACGCCGCCGGCCGCGCCCAGCACCAGCAGGGTCTCGCCGGCCTTCAGGTGACCCCGGTCGTGCAGCGCGTGGTAGGAAGTGCCGTAGGTCAGGATGAAGGCCGCGGCGACGTCGTGCGGCATCGAATCCGGGATTTTCCACAGGCGGCTGGCGGGCAAGGCGACCTCTTCGGCCATGGCGCCCCAGCCGGTGTTGGCCAGGATGCGGTCGCCGGGTTTGACGTTGGTGACGCCCTCGCCCACCGACTTCACCACGCCGGATAGCTCGCCGCCGGGCGCGAACGGCCGCTCCGGCTTGAACTGGTATTTGTCCTCGATGATCAGCACGTCGGGGAAGTTGACGCCGATGGCCTTGACCGAGATCACCGCATGGCCGGGCGTGGCCTCGGGCGCCGGCACGTCTTCCAGGACGAGGGACTCAGGTCCGCCAACGACCTTGCTCAACAGCGCCTTCATGTCCGCTCTCCCGATTTTCTTAAGTGCCGGTATTTTCTTGGTGGCCGGACGCTAGCCCAGCCGCATCTGGGGCGGAAGGCTGGAAATCGAACGGACGTTTGAAACCGGCGTCAGAACCGGCGGGCGATGCCGATGTAGACCTCGGCGTCCGGTGTCGCGTGATTCAGGCCGAAGTTCGCGCCGGCGTCGAGCTGCAGGGTCTTGCCGATCATCAGGGCGGCGGTCAGGTCGGCGCTGGCGCGGCGGATCGTGCCCGTGGGCTCGTCCTCCACCTGGCCCCAGAGTTCCGCGCCCAGGGTGACGGCGCCGAACGCTTTGCTGATGCTGCCCACCCCGGTCCAGGCGGCATGGACACCGCCACCCCCGGCGTTGCGCAGGAAATCGACTTCGGGCGTGAGGCCCACGCTCGCATCGCCGACCGCGAGGGTGACCGGCAGGCGCAGACCGCCGGTGAAGCCGCCGGCGCCCAGGCCGCGGCTCGCGGTGGGCAGCGTCACGAACCCCTGGGCGGAGACCGCGACGCCCTTGCCGTCCGGATCGGTGAGCGCGCCCAGCACCGCCAGGGTCGCATCGCCGGTTCCGGTCCGCCGCGCGCCGCCCCGCACGGTGTCGATGACCACCGGCGACCAGTCGGCCTCGAGTTCGACGCGCTTGGTCACGCCCAGCCGAAGCTCCGTCGCGCCCAGGGTGTAGGTGTCCTGACGCACGCCCGCGCCGCGCTGGAGGACCGCGTCGGCGAGCCCGGTCTCGATCTGCAGGCGCCCGACATCGACGATGCAGGCCGGCGTCGCCTTCCCCGGCCGCTGGGCGCAGAAATCGCGCAGGTCGTCGGCGCGGGCCGCGCCGGCGATAAGGACCAGGAAGAGGGCAAGGGGTGCGATCCGCATGCTGGCGATTGGCGATTGCGCCGCCCGTGGCGTCAAGCCGCCGCGCCGATTTGGCCGATGGCTCCGGGTCGCCTATATGCTCCGCTCCTCAACAGGATGATCTTGCCTTGGGCGTGACCCTCGACCTTTCGCATGCGGCGAACCTGCCGCGCGCGACTCGAACCGCAGCCAAGCCCAATCTTTCGGGGCTGACGCGGGCTGAGCTGGCCACGGCGCTGGTCGCGGCGCAGGTCGTGCGGCCGGAGAAGGCCAAGATGCGGGCCACCCAGCTCTGGCGCTGGATCCACCACTACGGCGTCACCGACTTCGCCCAGATGACCGACGTGGCCAAGGAGATGCGGGCGAGCCTCGCCGAGGCCTTCACGCTGGCGCGGCCGGAGATCGTCGAGCGGCAGGTCTCCAAGGACGGCACGCGCAAGTGGCTGATCCGCACCGCGCCCGGCATTGAGGTCGAGGCGGTCTATATCCCCGACGTCGGCCGGGCCGGCGCGCTCTGCGTGTCCAGCCAGGTCGGCTGCACGTTGAACTGCACCTTCTGCCACACCGGCACCCAGGCGCTGGTGCGCAACCTGACCGCCGCCGAGATCGTGGCCCAGGTGCAGGTGGCGCGCGACGACCTGGGCGAATGGCCGTCGCCCAAGGAAGACCGGCGCCTGTCCAACATCGTCTTCATGGGCATGGGCGAGCCGCTCTACAATCTGGACAGCGTCGCCGGCGCCATCGACATCATCGCCGACAACGAAGGCATCGCGATTTCGCGGCGACGGATCACGGTCTCGACCTCCGGCGTCGTGCCGGAGCTGCAGCCGCTGGGCGAACGCACCCAGGCCATGCTGGCGATCAGCCTGCACGCCACCAACGACCCGCTCCGCGAACAGCTGGTGCCGCTGAACAAGAAGTACCCGCTGGCCGAGCTGATGGCCGGCGTCCGGGCATACCCTGGCCTGTCCAACGCCAAGCGGGTCACCTTCGAATACGTCATGCTGAAGGGCGTCAACGACAGCCCGGCCGAGGCCAAGGCGCTGGTCCAGCTGCTGAAGGGCATCCCGGCCAAGATCAACCTGATCCCGTTCAACCCATGGCCGGGCAGCCCCTATGAATGCTCCGACTGGGGGACCATCGAGGCCTTCGCCGCGATCCTCAACCGCGGCGGCTACGCCTCGCCGATCCGCACGCCCCGGGGCCGTGACATCCTGGCGGCCTGTGGCCAGCTGAAGAGCGAGAGCGAGAAGGTCCGCGCCAGCGTGCGCCGCAAGGCCGAGCGAGCCCCGGCCGCGCCCGAAGCCTAGTCACCCTCGGCGTGGGCCTTGCGCTGAAGCGGCTTTCCGCAAGGCCGGGCGCGCGTGCTATCGAGGTCCGCCGCCCACGGGAGCCCACCCCTCATGACCATCCCTTTGCCGTCGCCGGAGATCCAGGCCTTCGCCATCGGCTTCCCGCTGACCCTGCTGCACGCGGGCGTCACCGTGACCCTGCTGTTCGCGGCGGCGGCCGCCTATGTGATGCTGACGCCGCACAAGGAAATCACCCTGATCCGCGAGGGCAACACCGCCGCGGCGGTGTCGCTGGGCGGGGTTCTGGTGGGGCTGGCCATACCCCTGGCGGTATCGCTGAAGGCCTCCACCACCCTGATCGAGCTGGCGCTTTGGGGCGTGGCGATCACGCTGGTCCAGCTGCTGGTGTTCCGGCTGGTGGACATCCTGTTGCGCGGACTGCCGAAGCGGATCCAGGAAGGCGAGATGGCGGCGGCCGCCATGCTGGTCGGCGCCAAGATCGCCACCGCCCTGATCCTCGCGGCCGCCGTCTCCGGCTGAGGCTCAAGGACCGGCCGGCGCGATGCATTTCCCCAGGTTGCCCGACTGGCTGATCTACGCCGCCGTGGTGGTGGCGTTGCTGATCGCGGCTATCGGCCGCCAGGAGCGCGCCGACGCGCCGGCCGCCCCGCCGCCGCCGCCGGAGGCGGAGGGCGCGGCGCTGGGGCCGCCTTCGCCCTTCGATCCCGCGGTGGTCGTCGAGGTCGCCGACAAGACCCAGGCCGGGGCCGGCACCGCCTTTTCGGTGGCCTCGTCCGGCGTCTGGGTGACCGCGCGCCATGTGGTGGAGGGCTGCGCCAGGGCGGCCATCGTGGTCGCGCCGGGTCGCGGCGTGCAAGCCACCGTCGCTATCGATCCCAATGCCGAGACCGCGATCCTGACCACCGACGGCGGTGCGCCGCCTCTGCCGCTGGGTCTCGGCCAGAGCCTGCGCCGCGGCGAGCGGGCCTTCCACATGGGCTTCCCGCAGGGGCGGCCCGGCGAGGCGAGTTCGCGACTTATCGGGCGGGAGAACCTTGTGGTTCAGGGCCGCGGGGCGCGGACCGAGCCGGTGCTGGTCTGGGCTGAGACCGGCCGCACCGACGGCTTGAAGGGAACGCTGGCCGGCCTGTCGGGCGGACCCGCCCTGGATGACCAGGGCCGCGTGGTCGGTGTCACCATCGCCGAGTCTCCGCGTCGGGGACGCATCTACACCACCGCGCCGGAGACCACCGCGCGGACGCTGGCCCGCAGCACCCGGCGGCCGGGCGAGCCGCCGGGCGCGACCATCGGCGCCGACAACTATGGCCGCGTGGCCGACGACCTGCGCCGGACCCTGCGGGTGGCTCAGGTGGTCTGCCTGACGACCTAGTGTCCCGATTCCGAAGTTCGCAAGCGTTTGTGGCGGGCTCTGGCGAACTTCAGAACCAGCACACTAGGCTGACGCGATGGCGCGGCTTCGCCGGGCGAGCCAGAGGACGAGCAGGATGGGCGGGATCGCCGTCAGGCCGGTCACGATCCAGGCCGTCGCATAGGCGCCCATCAGGCCCTGGGTGCGCGACAGGCCGTCGACCGCCTGTCCGGAGAAGCCCTTGAGGAACTTGCCGAGGAAGGCATAGGTCGACGACAGCAGGGCGTATTGGGTCGCGGTGTAGCCCAGCCCCGTCAGGCTCGACATGTAGGCGACCAGCGCCACCCCCGCGAAAGCCTGGGCGAAGTTGTCCAGCGCCATGACGGCGGTGAACAGGCGCAGATCGGGCGACAGGGTGAGCAGGGCGAAGGCGGCGGTGCCGAGGCCCTGCAGGATCGAACCCGCGATCAGCGTCCGGAACAGCCCGAACCGCGCGGCGAAAAGGCCGGAGACGGCGATGCCGATGAAGGCCGCGGGCAGGCCGGTCGCGCCGCGCACCAGCGCCACCGCGTCCTTCGAAAGGCCGAGGTCGTGATAGTAGGGGTTGTACATCGGGCCCATCAGGAAATCGGGCAGGCGATAGGCGGCGATGGCCGCCAGCATCAACAGGCCCAGACCCTTGTGGGTGGCGAAGAAGTCCACGAACGGCCCGACCACGGCGTCGAAAAAGCCGCGCGGCGTCCAGAGCGGCGCCTTGCGATGCATCACGGCGTCGGCGCGGGCCGGCTCGAAGGCGAAGAGGCTAGCGGTGACGCCGATACCCATCAGCACCGCCATCGCCACGTAGGACGCGGGCCAGCCGAAGTGGGCGGCGCCCGCGATGATCGCGGCGTCGGCGATGAGGATCGCGACGCGATAGCCGAGCTGGGCTGACGACGAAAGCAGGCCGATCTCATCAGGTCCGTCCGCGGCCTCGATCCGCCAGGCGTCGATCACGATGTCCTGGGTCGCCGAGGCGAAGGCCACCATGACAGCGAAGGCGCAGATCGCCGCCAGGCCGGCCTTCACGCCCACCATGGCCATGGCGAGCAGGCCGGCGGCGACCACGATCTGGGACAGCAGCATCCAGCCCCGCCGCCGTCCCAGGCGCCCGAGCAGGGGCACATCGACCCGGTCCACGATCGGCGCCCAGACCGGCTTGAACACGTAGGCGAGGCCCGCCCACGAGGCGAAGCCGATCACCTTCAGACTGGTCCCCTCGTCGCGCAGCCAGTAGCCGAGGGTGTTCTGGGAAAGCAGGAACGGCAGCCCGGAGGCGAACCCCAACGCCAGCATGACCGCGACCTTCGGCTGCCGCAGTTCGCGGATGACCTCCAGGGCGGTGCGTTTGCGGCGCGGCGTGGCGGTCATCGGCGGCCCCCTCACGGCGCGGGGCGCGCGCCGGACCGACCGACCTTGGAGCGCCTCGCGGGTTCCGTCCAGACAGGGCGCGGCCGCCGACGGCGGGCCATGCGATTACCGCTTGGAAGGTCGAACCCGTTTGACCGGATCGAACGCAAGTCGATCCGAAAGGGCGCGGGGTCCGGTCCAGCGGGTCAACATCGAGCGCAAGGCGTCCGGCGAGATCGGTTTGACCAGGAAATCGTTCATCCCGGCGTTCAGGCAGGCGTGGCGATCGTCCTCGAAGGCGTTGGCGGTCAGCGCGACAATCGGGGTCTCGATGCCCAGCTTGCGCATGGCCGCGGCGGTCTCGACCCCGGAAAGGCCCGGCATGCGCATGTCCATCAGGATCAGATCGTAGGCGCCGACCTTGACCGCGGCCAGGGCCTCGTCGCCGCGGCTGGCGTGATCAATCTCGCAGCCTTCGCGGGTCAGCAGCGCGCGCGCGAGGAGCGCGTTGATCGGGTTGTCCTCCACCAGCAGCACCCGTTTGCCCGGCGCCGCGGCGGTGGCGATGCGGTCGTCCTCGGATCCCGCGGCGGGCGCCTGGTCAGCGCCGGCGGCGATCAGCACGCGCTCGGCCAGGGAGGCTTGCCGCAGGGGCTTGATCAGGTAGCCCGCGAAGCCCAGGCGGCGGTAGCGGCCGATCAGGGCGCGGTCTTCGGGGGCCAGCAGGATGATGGCGCGGCGCTCCGCGGGCCGGCGCACCAGGCGCGCACCGGCAGCCAGGGCATGGTCGATCAGCACCACATCGCCGAACTGGGTGGCCGCGATCAGGGCGTCGATGCCGACCGCCGCGACAGGCGCGCCGCCGCAGCTTTCGATCTGGCGCGCGGCCGCGTCGCGGACGATGGGGTTGGGCGAGGCGAGGCCCACCCGGCGGCCGGCCAGCGCCGCCGCTGTCTTGGCGTTCGGGACCGCGCGGAAGCTCGCCTCGAACCAGAAGCGCGCGCCGCCCTGGTTCTCGTTCTCGTTTTTGGCCCCGTTCTCGGCCCCGTTCCCGTTCTTGGCCCCGTTCCCGTTCTCGGCTCCGTTCGCACCGCGCGGCTCGACGCCGACTTCGCCGCCCATGGCCAGCGCCAGGCGCCGCGCGATGGCCAGGCCCAGGCCCGCGCCGCCCATGTGGGCGTGCGCCGGATCAGCCTGGGCGAAGGCTTCGAAGATACGGTCGCGCTGGATCGGCGAGACGCCCGGCCCGGTGTCGTCGACCGTGAAACGCAGACGGCCGCGCTCGGGCTGGCTGACGCTCAGCAGCACGCCGCCGGTCTCGGTGAACTTGACGGCGTTGCCGGCGAAGTTGAGCAGGATCTGGCGCAGCCGGCCCTCATCGGCGCGGATCACGCCCAGCTCGGCGGGCGCGGCCCAGGCAATCTCGACGCCTTTTTCCCGGGCGCGCGGCGAGAGCAGTTCGCAGACACCGCGCAGCAGGCCCGCGACCTCGACATCGGCGGCGTGCAGCTCGACCTTGCCGGCGCCCAGCTTGGCGAAGTCCAGCACGTCGTTGACCAGCGTCAGCAGATGTTCGCCGGAATCCCGGATGGCGGCGGCGTAGGCGCGCTGCTCGGCGGTCAGCCGCGTGCTTTCCAGCAGGCGCGACATGCCAAGCACGCCGTTCAGCGGCGTGCGGAATTCGTGACTGAGAGACGCCAGCTGCTCGGCGCTAATCTGCGCCCGTTGCGGCTTGCGTTCGGAAAGCGACCGAGCCGGTCTCAGGGGCGTTCTGCGCATGACGCCCTGCATAGCGGCAACGCCTTAACGGTCGGTCAAGCGGAGCCTTGGGCCGCCATTTCGCGGGCCAGCGCCAGCAAGGCCGCCCGGGTGCGGGCCTCCGGAATGGCGTTGAAGGCCTGCAGGATTTCCAGGGCGCCGGGCCGCGCCAGCGCGCGAAAGACATCGTCGTCGTCGTCGCGGCCGGAATGTTCCTCGCCCACCAGCCAGGAGATGCTGGTGCCGAGCGCCTGGGCCGCGGCCAGCAAGGTCGAGGCGGCCACGCGGTTCGCGCCGCGCTCATATTTCTGCACCTGCTGGAACGACACCCCCAGCCGCTCGGCCAGGTCGCTCTGCGACAGGCCCATCTGACGGCGGCGCGTCCGCATCCGGGCGCCGATGATCAGCTCCAGCTGCGCGGTGCGGCCGGGGTCCTTCGTATCCATCTGGGCGCCTCCCAATGCGTCAGAGTGTAGCCGATCACGCGGCGGGCTTCGCGTTAAAGTAGACGTGGGCGTCAAGTCGTCGTTAACTGCTCGCGCTATGAGAGCGCGCGACACCATGGCCGAAGAACAGGTGGGGCTGCTCACGCCGCGTGAGCGCGAATGCCTGCGGCTGGTCGATCAGCATCTTTCGTCCAAGCAGATCGCCCGCGAACTCGGCATGTCCAAGACCTCGGTGGACACCTATTGCGACCGCGCGCGCCGCAAACTGGGCGTCGAGGATCGCTACGCCGCCGCCCGCCTCGCCCGCGTCCTGGATGTCGGTGGGGTCGTTAACCATGTCCTGACCGGATCAGGACAGGACGCGATCAGGACAGACGACGCCGTTAACCTCTGGCCGGATGGGCTGGCAACAGAGGAACAGGCCCATGGGCGACTGGCAGAACTTCGACAACCGAGCGGTGATCGGCAGAGCCCTGCGGCTTCGCCAGGAAATCGACGACTTCGAGGCCCGCTGGCCGACGCCGGTGGCCCGGGAGGAAACCCTTCCCGCCTTTACGTGGGCGCAACTGGAACGACAGCTCGTCGATCTGGCGGCGACCCCGGCGCAGGCCAGCATGGCCCGGCACCTGGTGTCGGGTACGCGCAAGCTGGCGCCGTTCAAGCCTTCGGAAATGGTCTTGCGGGAGATCCTCTGCATGACCTGGGTCTTGCTGGACGAGAACTTCAAGTCCGAACAAGAGGCTGGCTCGACCGAAATGATCTGAGCCCCGCCGCCCGTCTGGGGGCGATTGTGGGGATCGCGGTCATCACCGCCCTTGCGTTCGGGGGGATGCTGGCCGGCCTTCACGAGCTCTCGGATCTCGGGCGAACTTTCTTCCGGACCTAAACCGGACCGCAACCATAACCCCGTAATCCATCGCAGCGAGCGCCTTACCCCGGCGCGCGCAGGAGAGAACTCATGCTGAAACAACGCCGGATGGTCGCCGAACAAGTCGCGGCCGCCCTCTTTGAAGCCGAGACCGCCATCGACATCGCGATCACCAAGGCAGCCCTGCTCACCGGCGTGATGCCGCAACTGCGCAAGCAGGCCGGCGCATCCGCCCTGATCGGCCAAGCCGCCGTCGAGCGGGCCAGCCAGGCGATCATGTCGCTGACCGAAGCCCGCCGCGCCATGGTCGAAACCCACCAGGAACTCTCCATCGTCCAGACCCAGATCGGTCTCGGCGCGGTTACGATGACGGACCCGGGCAGTGGCGAGAAACCCCCGCCGATGTTCGCCAGCGATGAGCAACCGCAAATTGGCCGCCGCGCGCTGCGGGCTATCCGCGCCGCCTAGAAACAAACATTCCGCTCGCTTCGGCGGTCTGGCAGATTGGACCCTCGGCTCATGCCGGGGGTCTTCTCTTTTGCATCTGCACAACTACGCGCTGCCGTCCTGGGTTGGACTTGCGATCACCGTGATCGTTTGCGGCGGAGCTTTCTGGAAGGGCGGGCGCGAGGAGCAGATGGCCGCCGCCGGCCTGCTCCTGAGCTGGCTTGCTACGCTTGTCCTTCGCGACCATCGTTGGGGCGGCACCCAGTGGGGCGCCTTTGGCGCTGATACTTGCCTATTCCTACTGCTAGCCGGGATCGGCTTGCGAAGTCGGCGGTATTGGCCCCTGGCGGCGGCCGCCTTTCAGTTGCTTTGCGTCGTCACCCATGTCGCCCGCGTCATGGACCCCGGCGTACGGGCGTGGGCCTACGCGACGGGGCAGGTCATCTGGACTCAACTGGTGTTCGTCGCCCTTGGCGTCGGGGTCTGGAACACTTGGCGCGCCAGCCGTCATCTCGCCATCGCCGGTGAGCCGATGGCTGACCCCGGCGCAACCCTTCGGTAGATCAGCGCCTCGGCGATGTGGACGCGGCGCACGGCGTCGGAGCCTTCCAGGTCGGCGATGGTCCGCGCCAGGCGCACCGTGCGGGTCCAGCCGCGGGCGGTGAGGCCGCCAGCCTCGGCGGCGCGGGTCAGCAGCGCCTTGGCCGGGGCGTCCAGGCCGGCGATGGTTTCCAGCCAGTCGCCGTCGGCCTGAGAATTGAGGGCGGACGCGCGGTCGCCGCCCGTCGCCGCGCGCTCGGCCTGGGTTGCGCGCGCCGCGGCCACCCGCGCGGCGGCTTCCTGCGTGCCCTCGGCGGGCGCGGGCAGGGCCAGATCGGCGGCGGTGACCGGCGGGACCTCCACCTGCAGGTCGATGCGGTCCATCAGTGGGCCGGAGATGCGGCTCAAGTAGTCGGTCTGACAGCGCGGTGCGCGCCCGCAGGCCCCGCGCCCGGCCCCGCCGTGTCCGCAGCGGCAGGGGTTCATCGCCGCCACCAGCTGGACGCGGGCCGGATAGCGCACGTGGGCGTTGGCGCGGGCCACGATCACCTCCCCGGTCTCCAGCGGCCCACGCAGGCTGTCCAGGGCCTGGGCGCTGAACTCCGGCAGTTCGTCGAGGAACAGCACGCCGTTGTGCGCCAGGCTGACCTCGCCGGGCTTGGCCTTCAGGCCGCCGCCGGTGAGCGCCGCCATGCTGGCCGAATGGTGGGGCGCGCGGAACGGCCGCGCGCGGGTGAGCTCGCCCTTGGCGATCAGCCCCGCCACCGAATGGATCATCGAGGTCTCGAGCAGCTCCTCCGGCGTCAGCGGCGGCAGCAGGCCCGGCAGCCGCTGGGCCATCATCGACTTGCCGGAGCCGGGCGGTCCGACGAACGCCAGGTTGTGACCGCCGGCCGCGGCGATCTCCAGCGACCGCTTGGCGTTTTCCTGGCCCTTGACCTCGCGCAGGTCCGGCGCGCGCTCCGGCTCGCGCAGGGCGCCCACCACGGGCGGCGACAGAAGTTGGGTCCCACGGAAGTGATTGACCAGCGCGATCAGTGACGGGGCCGCCAGGATTCGCGTGCCGCCGGCCCAGGCGGCCTCCGGCCCGCAGGCCTCGGGACAGATCAGGCCCAGGCCCATCGCGCCCACCGCGATCGCGGCGGGCAGCGCGCCGGCCACCGCCGTGATGCGCCCGTCCAGGGACAGCTCGCCCACCGCCGCCCAGTCGTCCAGCGCGTCCGGCGGGATCACGTTCATGCCGGCCATGATGGCCAGCGCGATGGGCAGGTCGTAGTGGCTGCCTTCCTTGGGCAGGTCGGCGGGCGCCAGGTTGGCGATGATCCGGCGGCTCGGCAGCGACAGGCCCAGCCCGGAGAAGGCGGCGCGCACCCGCTCGCGGCTTTCCGAGATCGCCTTGTCGCCCATGCCGACCAGAAAGAATTTCGCTTCGCCGCCGGTGAACTGCACCTGCACATCGACGCGCCGGGCCTCGACCCCCTGGAACGCCACCGTGACGACCCGCGCGGCCATGCCGGAACCCTTTGATCCGCCTCAGTTATCCACAGCACCGCACCACATCGCAGCGCTCAGATCAAGAACAAAAATAGAACTTATGGGGAAGATGAGACGTTTCCGTGACTTGCGGGCGCGTCTTCGCAAAACAAGCTAGGCCGTGGCGCGAAGGCTCTCAATCCGCTGCCACAGCAGGTCCGTCGCGTCGATTCCGGTGAAGGACTTCAGGGCCACGGCGCCGGTGGGCGAGGTGACATTGATCTCGGTCAGGTAATCGCCGATCACGTCGATCCCGACGAACAACAGGCCCCGACGCTTCAGTTCCGGGCCGATGGCCGCGCAGATTTCCCGGTCGCGGGCGGTGAGTTCGACGGCCTCGGCGCGGCCGCCGACCGCGAGGTTGGAGCGGATCTGGCCCTTCTGTGGCACGCGGTTGATGGCGCCCACGGCCTCGCCGTCGATCAGCAGGATGCGTTTGTCGCCCCGGGTCACTGACGGCAGGAACTTCTGCAGGATCACCGGCTCGGGGCTCAGCTCGGCGTGGATTTCCAGTAGCGAGTCGAGGTTGGGATCTTCCGTCAGGTGCCGCGTGACGCCCGAGCCGCCGCGGCCGTTCAGGGGCTTCAGCACAACGTCGCCGTGCCGGGCGCGGAACTCGGCGATGGCGGCGCGGTCGTTGGTGATCAGGGTCGGCGGCTGCAGACCCGGAAAGTCGGTGACGAACAGCTTTTCCGGCGCGTTGCGCACCGAGACCGGATCGTTCACCACCAGGGTCGCGGGGTGGACCTTCTCCAGGAAGAAGGTCGAGTCGATGTAGTTCATGTCGAAGGGCGGGTCCTGGCGCAGCAGGATCACGTCGAACGCCGCGAGGTCCACGCGGCGGTGCTCGCCCAGCCGCGCGTGATCGCCCTTGGTCCGCTGCACGGTGACGTCGCGCCCTCGGGCGGAAACCCGGCCCTCGTCCATGGCCAGCGTATCGGTGGTGTAGACGAACAGGGCGTGGCCCCGCGCCTGCGCCGTTTCCATCATCAGGAAGGTCGTGTCGCCCTCGATGTTGATCCCCTCGATGGGATCCATCTGCACCGCGACCTTCAGAGACATGGAGAACTCCCGACAGCCAAGGTAACGGACATAGGCTGCGAGGGCTCTCGACGCTAGCCGCCGACAATCATCCCCAGCGCCGACGCGCCTCGTTCAAGGTCAAACAGACATCATGCAATGATGCCGGCCAAGCCCCCGGGAGAGAGATCGCCTTGGGTCTTTTTCGCGCTTGATCGGATTGCGGGTCGAAGAATTGGATTGTGTCCGCCGCCTCCGATCCCACACGCACTTGGAATTCCGTAGTCGCCTCCCACCGCCAAAAGTAAGTCCGAGCCCAGGTCCTGAAGAGCAGGCCTTCCGGCGAAATGACTAGCCTGCCAGGTCGCCAGAGGCCCAACAGCATTGTCGCGAGGCCGAAGACGAAAACCCCGACGAAAGCTACGAACGCGCCCCACCGCCAAAAGTCGTTGCTCCCCACAGGCGGCGGGAAGGCAACGACCAAGAGAGCGATGCCTACGAGATAGAAAGCCAAACCACCGACGAATGCCCGGCGGCTTTGACGCAAGACTAGGGGGCCATTGCTGAGGTCGAGGGACGCCATCAGTTCAGCTGCAAACGCACCCGCTCGCGCTGCACGCGGGCCGCGAGCGCCGCGCCGCCGTCCAGCGCCGTGGCGCGGGCCAGGGCCTCCAGGGAGCCGGCCAGCGCGCCCTGGCCTTCGCGGGCGGCGGCGACGTCGAGCCAGGGGCGGTGGTCGCTGGGGTCAAGCAGCGCGCGACGCAGCGCCGAGCGTTCGGCGCGTTCGAAGTCGCGGGCCTGGCTGGCGCGGGCGTAGACGGTGTTCTGTAGCCGCAGCAGGACGGCCCGGTCGCTGACCGGGGCCATCAGCCGGTCCAGGCGGTCGGCGACGTTGGGGGTCAGGCCCGCATGCAAGGCGCGGCGTGTGAGCTCCGACGGCAGGACGACGCGGCCTTCGGAAAACGGGTCCAGCGCCAGCGGGCCTTCCTGGGTTTCGATGCGCAGCAGGAAGTGGCCGGGAAAGTCGACGCCCTGGACGCTCAGCGCGCATTTGCGGGCGGCGTGCAGGTAGAAGACGCCCAGCGCCACGGCCAGTCCCTTGCGCCGCTCGGTGACGGCGATGATGTCAGCGTTGTCCGGGTCTTCGTAGGTAAACAGGTCGCCGCCCAGGCGCAGGTCGCCGGCCATCGCCTCGGCCAGCGCCTCCTCGGCGCTTTCCTGCTTCAGGCGGAGCGCCAGGCGCTCGACGCCGGCGGCCCCGAGGTCGCGGGCGAGCTGCGGGTCGCGGGCCGGGTCCTCGTGGATCGCACAGGCGATCGCGGCTTCCAGCAGCGGGAAGTCGCCGTCGGCGCCGGCGCCGGCGTCCTTGAGGATGGTCTCAGCCTCTTCGCGGCGCATCGTTCGCCAATCCGTCCCTCTCAATCGCCCTTCCAGGCGTCGGGAATATGCCTAGGAAGCCTGCCGGGCGCGAGGGCTATGAGGTCGAGACGAACCGCCGCGCCCTTCAGCGCCGGGCGGCCGGCCGCCAGGGCCGCGCCGGCCCGCCGGAGGCGGTCGCGCTGGTCGAAGGTGACGGTCTCCAACGCGGTCAGCAGGTCGCCGCGCCGCTTGACCTCGACGACGGCCAGGGTGCGGCCACGCACCGCCAGCAGGTCGATCTCCGCCTGGCGGGTCTTCAGGCGAAATCCGAGAATGCGGTAGCCCTTGGCCATCAGCCAGAGCGCGGCGATCACCTCGGCGCGGCGGCCGGCCAGGCGCGCGGCGGTCCCGCGGGCCGAACGGACCGGTTTCAGGGAGTCGGGGCTCACCTGCCTACCCTCATCGGCCCGCCCTCATTTCCATGGCTCGCTGGTAGACTTCGCGGCGGGAGAGCCCGAGCGCCTTGGCGACCTCGGCGGCGGCTTCGGCGGGGCGCAGGCGGGTGAGCGCGTCGATGAGCGCGGTGTCGATGTCGCCGGCGGTGGCGTGGGCCTCGACGCCCGGTCCGACCAGGATGACGATCTCGCCCTTCGGCGCGTCGAGCTTGGGGTCGGCGGCCAGCGCGTCGAGCGGGCCCCGGTAGATGGTCTCGTAGAGCTTGGTCAGTTCGCGGCAGACCACGGCTTCGCGCGCGCCGCCCAGGACGGCGGCCATGTCGGCGAGGCTGGCCGCCAGCCGCGACCCCCCCTCGAAGAACACCAGGGTCGAGCGGATCGGGGCCAGTTCCTCCAGGAAGGTACGGCGCGCGGCGCTCTTCGGCGGCGGAAAGCCCGCGAACAGGAACCGGTCGGTCGGCAACCCCGCGGCGGAGAGCCCCGCCAGCAGGGCCGAGGCTCCGGGGATCGGGAACACCGCGTAGCCCAGCGCGGCGGCCTCGCGGACCAGCTTGTAGCCGGGGTCGGAGACCAGCGGCGTGCCGGCGTCGGAGACCAGCGCCACGGTCTGGCCGGCCGCCAGCGCCGCCATGGCCTTGGGCCGCGTGCGCTCGGCGCCGTGCTCGTCATAGCGCTCCAGCTTGGCGGAGAGGCCATAGGCCTGGAGCAGTTTGCCGGCGATCCGCGTGTCCTCGGCCAGCACCAGGTCGGCGGCGGCCAGCACGTCGAGGGCGCGCAGCGTGATATCCCGCAGATTGCCGATCGGCGTCGCGACGACATAGAGCCCCGGCGCGAGCGCGGTGTCGTCCAGGTCGGGCGGCGGAGGGCGTCGGGCCATGGCGGAGGGTTCGCGTGTTGGAGGGTCAAAGGCAAGCCTCCCCTCCCTTAATCGGGAGGGTGGCGAGGCGAAGCCGAGACGGGTGGGGATGTATGGGCCGGCGGGCTGAGTCAGCGTTTGAACGCGGCCGCCCCACCCTGATCGCTGCGCGATCTGTCCCTCCCCATTAAGGGCGGGAAGTCAGAGCGCCAGCTCCACGGTGAGCCGGTCCAGCACCAGCCGGCCGGCGGGGGTGGCGCGCAGGCGCAGGGGGTCGTCGGCGAGCAGGCCCAGGCGAACGAGGTCGGCGATCTTGGCGGACGCGATGTCCAGGGCCGTGACGTCGGCGCGGGCCACGCCATCGGCGATCCGCAGGCCGCTGAGCAGGCGCTCCTGGGCGACTGCGCGGGGATCGAGCGTTTCCGGCGCGGCGAACCCGACGCCGGTCGCGGCCACGCGGGCGATGTAGTCGGCCGGCCTGGCGGCGGCGTGGGTGGCCTGGCGGGCGCCGCCGACGGTGATGCGGCCGTGCGCGCCGGGGCCGGCGCCGACATAGTCGAACCCCTGCCAGTAGATCAGGTTATGGCGCGAGCGGGCGGCCTCGCCCCGGGCGTGGTTGGAGACTTCGTAGGCCTCGAAGCCGGCGGCCTCCAGGACCTGCTGGGTGGTGTCGAACAGCGCCGCGCCAGTGTCGGCGTCCGGCGGGCTGAACAGGCCTCGGCGCACGGCGCGGTCGAAGGCGGTGCCGGCCTCGATGGTCAGCTGGTAGGGCGAGACATGTTCGGCGCCGAGCGCGATGGCGGTTCTCAATTCCTCAGCCCAGGCGGCGGGTGTCTGCCCCGGCCGGGCGTAGATCATGTCGATCGACAGTCGTGGAAAGGCGCGGCTGGCGGCCTGCGTGGCGCGGATCGCTGTGGCGGCGTCGTGGTTGCGGCCGAGGAACCTGAGGGCCTCGTCGTCCAGCGACTGCAGGCCCAGCGACAGGCGGTTGACGCCCGCGTCCGCGAAGGCCGCGAAGCGGGCCGCCTCGGCGTCGGTGGGATTGGCCTCCAGGGTGACTTCCAGGTCCGGCGCGGCGGTCCAGAGGCGTTTGGCGGTCGCGACGATCTCGCCCGCCCAGGTGGGGTCCATCAGCGATGGCGTGCCGCCGCCCAGGAAGATCGAGACGAGGTCGCGAGGACCGGTGATCGCCGCCTGGGCTTCCAGGTCGGCGACGATGGCGCGGGCCAGCGCCGCCGGCTCATCGCCGCCCTTGCGATCTGGCCGGTGCTTGAAGACGTTGAAGTCGCAGTAGGGGCAGATGCGCGCGCAGTAGGGCCAGTGGATGTAGACCCCTAGCTTTTGGCCCCCCAGCTTTTGGCCCCCCAGCAGTGGGGCGATGCTCACCAGAGCGCGGCCTTCAGCTTGGCGAAAGCGCGCGCCCGGTGGCTCATGGCATCCTTCGCCGCCGGGTCCATCTCGCCGAAGGTCTCGGCAAAGCCCTGCGGCGTGAAGATCGGGTCGTAGCCGAAGCCCTTGTCGCCGCGCGGCGGGAAGCTGAGCGTGCCGTCCACGCGGCCCTCGACCACCACCGCGGGGCCGCCGGGCCAGGCGAGCGCGAGCGCGCTGGTGAACCAGGCGGAAAAATCCGTGGCGCGGGCTTCTTCCAGCCGGTCCTCGACCTTCTTCATGGCCATGGCGAAGTCCTTGGTGGGGCCGGCCCAGCGCGCGGAATAGATGCCGGGCGAGCCGTCCAGCGCCGTCACCGACAGGCCGGAATCGTCGGCCAGCGCGACCAGGCCGCTGGCGTCGGCCGCCGCGCGGGCTTTCAGCAGGGCGTTGCCGACGAAGCTGGTTTCGGTCTCGTCCGGCTCGGCCAGGCCGAGCGCGCCGGCGGTGACCAGCGCGAAGCGGTTTTCCAGGATTTCCGCCAGCTCGCGGACCTTGCCCGGGTTGTGGGTGGCCACCACCAGCCGGGTCCCAGGCTGCAACTTCAGCGCCATCGCGTTCACGCTCCCTTTACGGCTGGAGGACCATAGACGCGCCCCGTCGTGTTGCATTGCGAAAGTTTAATATCGTTACTCGATGTTAATTTGATCGCTAATCGATGCGGGACTATGAGTCTGGGCCATCGGGAGGCCCAAACCACTCGATTTCTCTGCTGCACCGCAGCAAAACCACGAAGGACCAAAGACCATGTTTTCCACCGCAATGCGCGTCTTCGACCGCGCTTCGCTCAGCATCTTCATGGTGCTGGCGCTCACCCCGATGGCGGCCATCGCCGCCGCCGCTTCGATCCACTAGGCTAGACGCCTTGCGGCTCGACCGACCCGCTCTCGCTGGCTCCCAACCGAGCGCAGCTCGGGCGGGTCCCGGAGCCTTCGTGATCTGAAGTCCACCGGATGATGAGTTCGAACGCCGGGCAAACTTCAGATCAGGAAGCCTCCAGGAGGTTTAGGCCTAAGAGCGCCCGCTTCGGGCGCGGGCGTTTGGGAGGTCTGACACAGAGATGCGAGCTTTAGGGCCGGGATCGGTCTCCAGCTTCCTCAAGATCATCCTCGACGTCGTCTTCGCCGCGCTGTGGATCGGCCTGGGCGGCGTGGCGATCGCCCTGCTGGGCGCGCTGCTGTTCAGCTTCAACCCCGACCTGTTCCCCGACGTGCTGTCGCAGAACGCCGCCACGGTGGCCAGCCGCGGGCCGCTGTTCGCCGGCATGCTGCTGGTGTTCGGCCTCTACATTGGCGGCGTCCTGGTCATCGTCCACTCTCTGCGGCGGATTTTCATGACGCTGACCGCCGGCGATCCCTTCCATCCGACCAATGTGCGGCGCCTGCGGCTGATCGGCCTGATGCTGGCCGGTCTCGAGGTCGGCCGCTATTTCGTCTGGGGCCTGTCGCCCCTGCTCCCGTGGGTAAAGCGGGTAGAGCCCAATTTCAGTCTCACCGCCTGGTTTTCCGTGCTGGTGGTCTTCGTCCTGGCCGAGGTGTTCCGCGAAGGCGCCCGCCTTCGGCGCGAAGCCGAGCTGACGATCTAGGAGCCGCACGAACCGCATGCCGATCCGCGTCCACCTCGACCGCGTCCTGCTCGAACGCCGCATGTCGCTGACCGAACTCGCCGACCGGGTCGGCGTCACCATCGCCAACCTGTCGATCCTGAAGACCGGCAAGGCCCGGGCCGTGCGGTTCTCGACGCTCTCCGCCCTGTGCCGCGAACTGGACTGCCAGCCGGGCGATCTGCTGCTCTACGAGCCTGGCCCCGACGACGCCCCGGACGACGAGGAAGGCTGACCTGCGCTTCTGTGACCGCGCGAACAGTCTTCAGGATTCAACCACGAACAGACACGAAAACCACGAACGCGCTCTGCCGGCGTGAGGCTCGGCTCGTCAGGCATTTCCGGCGCGGAGGTTTCACGACCTGCCTGCGGCGAAAACCGGCTCAGCGGCGCGTTCGTGGTTTTCGTGTCTGTTCGTGGTTTTTTCCCTCCAGGCTTGCCGCACTGCGGTGCGGCGCTTCAGAATTGTCGCGGGAAACCTTGCATTCTCAAGGGACGGTTCATATATGCGCCGCACAATGCTGCGATGCACAATGGAGTGTTCCTGATGATTTCTGCGATCGAACGCGCCCTGAGCGCCCTCTTCGCGCCGCTGGCGCGGGAGATGGATCGGATGCCGGCCTCGGCGTTCCGCCATCTGCTGGCCGGGCTCTAAGGCGAACACCACACGCGCCGTCCCGAGGGGCAGCGCCGAAGCGGGCGGCTGGGTGACCAGCCGCCCGTTTGCGTTTAGCCGCTGTTTTTAGCCGCCGGTCGCCGCCTTCTGCAGGATGACCAGTTCGCCGATCCCCTTCTTGGCCAGGGAATAGAGGCTTTCGAACTCGCCCTCGGAGAAGCCGCGCTTCTCGCCCGTGGCCTGAATTTCGACGATGGCGCCGGAGCCGGTGAGCACGAAGTTGGCGTCGGCCTCGGCGTTGGAGTCCTCCTCGTAGTCGAGGTCGAGGACGGGGGTGTTGTTGAACACCCCGCAGCTCACCGCCGCGACCTGATCGAGGATCGGATCCTGGGTGATCACCCCTTCGTCCAGCAGGTAGCGGGTGGCCAGGCGCAGGGCGACCCAGGCCCCGGTGACCGAGGCCGTCCGCGTGCCGCCGTCGGCCTGGATCACGTCGCAGTCGATGGAGATCTGGCGTTCCCCAAGGGCCTTCAGATCGACGATGGCGCGCATGGAGCGGCCGATCAGTCGCTGGATTTCCTGGGTGCGGCCCGATTGCTTGCCTTGCGCGGCCTCGCGGCGGCCACGGGTGTGGGTGGCCCTGGGCAACATGCCGTACTCGGCGGTGACCCAGCCCTGGCCCTTGCCGCGCAGGAAGCCCGGAACGCCTTCCTCCAGGCTGGCGGTGACCAGCACCTTCGTGTGACCGAACGAGACCAGGCAGGAGCCTTCCGCATAGCGGTTGACGCCAGTCTCCAGGGTCACGGGGCGCAGAACATTGGGCAGGCGTTCGGACGGGCGCATAGTGAGGAACTCCTGGGATCGGCGGCGGCTTGCGTGGGCTGAGGCCGCGCTTATCCTAGATCAATAAGGTCCAGTCCATGGACGCCCGACAGAGAACCCGCCAGCGCCGCCAGTGAATACGCCCCTTTTCGCCTCCGGTCCCTCGCTGGCCGAACTTGACGAACGCGCGCGCGACATCTTCCGGCGCATCGTGGAGAGCTATCTGGAGACCGGCGAGCCGGTGGGCTCGCGGACGCTCTCGAAGGGCGGGTTGCAGCTCTCGCCCGCCTCGATCCGCAACACCATGCAGGACCTCACCCAGTTGGGGTTGCTGGGCGCGCCGCACGTCAGCGCCGGGCGGCTGCCGACGCACGCGGGCCTGCGGCTGTTCGTCGACGGCCTGCTGGAGGTGGGCGACCTGGGCCAGATTGACCGTCAGGCTATCGAGGCCCGCCTGCACGCCCACGGCCGCAACTATGAGGATGCGCTGAACGAGGCGTCGGCCATCCTCTCCGGCCTGGCCGGCGGCGCCGGGGTGGTGGTCACGCCGATCCGCGACGCGGGCGTCAAGCACGTGGAGTTCGTGGCGCTGGGCGTCGAGCGCACGCTGGCGATCATGGTCTTCGCCGACGGCACGGTGGAAAACCGCCTGATCCGCCTGCCGGCCGGGGTGACGCCGTCGGCGCTCACAGAGGCCTCCAACTTCCTGAACGCCCGCCTGCGGGGCCGCACTCTGGTGGAGGCCAAGACCGACCTGCGCAGCGACCTCGATCAGGCCCGCCAGGAACTGGACTCCACCGCCGCGCGGCTTGTGGAGGGCGGGCTGGCCGCCTGGGGTGGCGGCGACGCCGAGGATCGGGCGCTGATCGTGCGCGGCCGGGCGAACCTTCTGGAGCAGGCGGGCGCGGCCGAGGACCTGGAGCGCGTCCGCTCGCTGTTCGAGGATCTGGAGCAGAAGGAACAGCTGATCTCCCTGCTGGACGGGGTGCGCGAGGGCCAGGGCGTGCGCATTTTCATCGGGGCGGAAACCCGGCTGTTTTCGCTTTCGGGTTCCGCCGTCATCGCCGCGCCCTATATGACGGGCTCACAGCGGGTGTTGGGCGCGATCGGCGTGATCGGCCCGGCCCGGCTGAACTATGCCCGGATCATCCCGTTGGTGGACTATACCGCCAGGGTGCTGGGCCAGGTGATGAACGCTTAAAGAGACCAGAGACGATGTCCGAAGACCATATTCCCGATGATGCCGATGCCTTCATCGCCGAGGCGAGCGAGGGTGAACTGCTGGCGCTGAAAGCCGAGAGCGTCGCGCTCAAGGAGCAGATTCTGCGCTATGCGGCCGAGGCGGAGAACACCCGGCGCCGCGCCGAGCGCGAGGCCAACGACGCGCGCGCCTATGCGATCCAGAAGTTCGCCAAGGACCTGCTGGGCGTCGCCGACAACCTGGCCCGGGCGCTGGCCCATGAGCCCGCCGACGCGGGCGATCCGGCGGTGAAGAACTTCGTGCTCGGCGTCGAGATGACCGAGAAGGAGCTGCAGGGCGCCTTCGAGCGCAACGGGCTGAAGCGTATCTCGCCGGCCCGCGGCGACAAGTTCGACCCGCATCAGCACCAGGCCATCACCGAGGTCCCCGGGACCGACGTGGCCGGCGGTGGCGTGGTCGAGGTGATGCAGCCGGGCTACGAGCTGCTGGGCCGTCTGGTGCGCCCGGCCATGGTGGTGGTCGCCGCCAAGGGCGCGGCCGCCGGGGCCGAGGCTCCGGCCAAGCCGAACGGCGCGCAGAACCCCTATGAGACCGAAGGCGAGGCCGACCCCGGGGCGGCGGTGGACAAGCGCGCCTGATCGGGTGAGCGCCCCTTCCACGGCCCCGGATTTCGGCTAATGTCGCAAGTCCTTCCAGGTCGAGGGGCGCGGGTGGCGCATCGCCGCCGCGCGGTCGAGGTTCGGACAAAGACATGAAGCTGACGATCGAGCGGGCGGCGCTGTTGAAAGCGCTGGGCCATGTGCAGAGCGCCGTGGAGCGCCGCAACACCATCCCGATCCTGTCCAACGTGTTGCTGTCGGCCGAGCGCGACCGGCTGACCTTCTCGGCCACGGATCTGGACCTGGAGATCATCGACGAGGCGCTGGCCCAGGTGGACCAGCCCGGCCAGATCACCGCGCCGGCCCATACCCTCTATGAAATCGTCCGCAAGCTGCCGGAAGGCGCCGACGTGGTTTTGAGCTTCACCGGCGAGGACCCGCGGCTGAGCGTTTCGGCCGGGCGCAGCCGCTTCAACCTGCCGGTGCTGCCGGCCGGCGACTTCCCGGTGATGAGCTCGGACGGCCTTTCAGGAAGACTGGCGGTGGACACCGCTGACCTGATCCGGCTGATCGACAAGACCAAGTTCGCGATCTCGGCGGAGGAGACCCGCTACTATCTGAACGGACTCTACCTCCACACGGTGGTCGAGGACGGCAAGACCCTGCTGCGCGCGGTGGCCACCGACGGCTCGCGCCTGGCGCTGGCCGAGATGATCGCCCCGGAAGGCGCCGTCGGCGCGCCGGGCGTCATCGTGCCGCGCAAGACCATCAACGAGGCCCGGCGCCTGCTGGAGGACGCCGGCGAGCAGGTCGAGCTGCAGATCAGCCCCCAGAAGGTGCGCTTCGACTTCGGCGGCGCGGCGCTGACCTCCAAGGTCATCGACGGGACCTTCCCGGACTATCCCCGGGTGATCCCCAAGGACAACACCCGCATCGTGCGGGTGGACTCCAAGCTGTTCGCCAAGGCCGTCGACCGCGTGGCCACCATCTCGGCGGAGAAGTCCCGCTCCGTGCGGATGGCGGTGGAAGGCGGCAAGTGCGTGCTGACCGTGCGCAACATGGAAGCCGGCCAGGCGGTCGAAGAGCTGGAGCTCGACTACGACGGCGACCCCTTCGAGCTTTCCTTCAACGCCCGCTACCTGCTGGACATCACCGACCAGATCTCCGGCGAAATGGCCGAACTGCGGTTCGGCGGCCCCAACGATCCGGCCCTGGTGCTCGATCCGCAGGACGCGGATGTGCAGTACATTTTGATGCCGCTGCGGGTCTGATTGTCCCGCCCTAAAGGGCGTTAGGGACTCTCCAGCATCCAAATCGATGCTGGCTTTCACGCCTACCGTGTCACCCCGGAAGTCGCGTAGCGGCTGTCCGGGACCCATGAACACGATTTGCGAGGATGACGCGCGGCGCCGAAACGCGCCTCTGGCATCGTACACAGCGTCTATGGGTCCCGGTCTTCGCTCCGCGAAACCGGGATGACCTCGTGTCGCCTCGCTCAGTGCCCGTGGCTTCCCTCGTAGACGCCCGGCGCGGTCAGTTCGTTCTCCGTCCCCTCGCTGCCCGAGGCCAGCACGAAGCGGCGGTCGCAGTAGGTGCATTCGACGAAGTCGGCCTCGCCCATCTCCAGATAGACCCGCGGGTGGCCGAGCGCGCCGCCGACGCCGTCGCAGGATACGCGCCTGGTGCGGACCGCGATCACCTCCGGCGGCGGGACGCTCAAGGGATTGCCCGGCGTCGCGGCGGCGAGCGGCGGCGATACCTTTTTCGGAGCTTTGCGAGCCATCTTGGTCTTCCCGGTTGGCGGTGCGATTGTGGAGCGGCCGCCGCGCGCCTAGGTATGCGAGCGCGGCTTTCCCAGTCAACGCAGGGATGGCAATCGACTGGATGCTCATGAACCTTCCCGACTACGCGATCGAGGCCAAGGGCCTGGTCAAGACCTACGCCGCCACCAAGACGACGCCCGAGATGCAGGCGCTGAAGGGCATCGACCTGGCGATCCCGCGCGGGTCGATCTTCGGCCTGCTGGGCCCGAACGGAGCGGGCAAGTCGACCTTCATCAACATCCTGGCCGGGCTCTGCCGGAAGACCTCGGGGACCGTCGAGATCTGGGGCCGCGATATCGACGAACGGCCCCGCGACGCGCGCGCCGCCATCGGCGTGGTGCCGCAGGAGATTTCCGCCGACCCGTTTTTCACGCCGATGGAATCCATGGAAGTCGCCGCCGGCATGTACGCCGTGCCGAAGGCCGAGCGCCGCTCGATGGAGCTGCTCACCGCGCTGGGGCTCGGCGACAAGGCCAATGCCTATGTCCGCCAGCTGTCCGGCGGGATGAAGCGCCGCCTGATGGTCGCCAAGGCCATGGTGCACAACCCGCCGGTGCTGATCCTCGACGAGCCCACCGCCGGCGTCGATGTGGAGCTGCGCCGCCAACTCTGGGCCTATGTGCTGGAACTGAACCGCAAGGGCGTCACCATCGTGCTGACCACCCACTACCTGGAAGAAGCCCAGGAGCTCTGCGACCAGATCGCCATCATCAACCGTGGCCAGGTGGTGGCCTGCGAGCCGACCACCACCCTGCTGGCGCGAATGGACACCCGCAAGGTGCTGGTGACGCCGGAAGAAGCCCAGACCATCGCACCGGTGCTGGCAGGCTTCGAGACCAGCCTGCTGCCCTCCGGCGGTTTCTCGGTCAGCTACCGCACCGGCCAGTCGAGCGTCGAGCAGGTGCTGGCCGCCATCCGCGCCGCCGGTCTGCACATCAAGGATATTTCCACCGAGGACCCGGACTTGGAGGACGTGTTCGTATCGCTGACCTACGCGGCGGAAGAGGTGGCGGGCTAAGCCAGCATTCCGACCGTGAGTTCCGCGCCAGGCGGATCGCAGTCCGAATCCATTTTGTATTGAAGCAAACCGTCAGTGCTCGACGGGCTCGTCCAATGCCCGGAAGAAGCCCAGCAGTCCCACGACGATTAGAAATGCGCTCCCAAAGAGGGTTGCTCCGAGGGTATCTCCGGCTATCCCCACAAAGAACAGGAGAGGCGCCGCCACACCCGACAACGTCACGTAGAGAGCGAGTGCAAGGCATCCCCAAGCCGGCCGTCCGCCTTCTTTGCCCGCAGCGGAAATCGGACCGGAGCGGTCTTTCCTAGCCCGCTTTTTCGCTTCGGCCAGTTCGATCTCATCATCCGGAGGCCCTTCTTTGAGGGACCACCAGCAGACATCGTGGAACAGCGAGCTCTTCTTCAGCGCGGCATCCAGCTTCAACGCGAGTTCGGCGTAGGCGGCCGCATTCGGGGCGGCCCGCGAACGGAACGTCATATTCTCGAACAGCAGTCGGAATACCGGGTGAGACGTGGAGTTCACCTGGCACCAGAACCTGTGCCGCTCCTTGTATTTCACGGCGAATTCCCAACCGTTCTCGCCCGCCGGCTTCGGTTCCTCCACCTCGCAGCCAAGCCGCGCGAGAATCTCGCCGATTGCGACGGCGACGTTGCGACCGCCAAAGACAACAATGTCCTGCTCGTTCTCGACTTGATCGTCCGGCAAGTCCGTCCGGAAGGCGACCCAGGGTTTAACCCTCATTGCGACGTCTCGAGTTTATCATAGAACCTCGGCGCATCGACGAACGGAACTGCGGCCATGGCGTCTTTCAGTGGAACGGGCATTCCCTTCCAAATGCGCTCAGGCAGGCCGTATTTGATCAGGCCGAGTTCCTTTGGCCGCCAGCCCTTACCGCCGTTCAAATCAGCGGGGAGCCTGAATCCACCGGCCTTAGGGTCCACTTGATAGTGGTATTTGTAGAAGTCGCTCCGCGACATGCCCCGCGGCTCTGCAAGATTCAGCCGACTGTCAACCAGCCAAGCCGGCAGGCCCGCGTCTTTGGCTTGTCGCTTTGATATTATCGAATGGTGGCTGCTACCCTTGTAGGGTTGAGACATATACTCGGCCAACCTGGGATTGGCGCCTTCCTCGATCAGCTTGGCGACCCTCGCAGGTTTTGTCGCTTCGAACATCTTCGCCGCCCGCAAGCCTTGAACGGCTTCGCCGCCGGCGAACATCCCTGCCACATTGGTCGCCGCTTCGCCGAAATTCAGCCCGTGCTCGAACTGATGATGCGCGACATCCGATAGGCTTCCGCCGCTTCGCGCTGCGCCTGAGCCTTGGCTGGGGGTCCGAAAGCGCCAGCCCATTTGAGACCAAAATAGCCGGCGTCCCACAAGTCTCGCGCTGCATCCCCCACGGCTAGCGGCGCGCCGAGGACCGTCCCGCCTACGTAGGCTCCCGCCCCCGCGCCGAACTTTGCCGCCGTCTCCCACCAAGGTTGTGCTTGGGACGGAGCGCGCCTTGGCACAGGCCGGGGCATTGGCATCGGCAGGTCGGCTGCAACCGGGTTGCCGGTCCACATATTCTGACCGCCGTCGAACCGCGACTGGAATTGAGCATCGTCCACCCGCTGCGCACGAAGCGCGGCCTTGCTGGCGGCATCGCGCCGGAAGCGCGGTGCGTTCACCGGCCCGTTTCCGAGAGCTACGACATCCGCCGGGCGTCCGGCGTCGAGATACTCGCCGGAGCGAGTCGAGGCGCTCCAACGGTCGCGGCCAGCGGAAGCCAGAGCCTCGCGTTGCGCGACTTGATCGTTCTGATCGTCCATCCAGGCTTCGATGGGCTGATCGTCGTCCGACACCGCAGATCCGAAGCGGCTCCAACCCATGCGCTTGCGCCCTTCTGCTGATGCCCGGCACTGGCCGAGCCGCAAAAACATGCCAGAGAACGATATTTGCGTTAAGAACAAAACAAGAACATTAATATTGCGAAGCTTCTGGAGACCCTGGATTCGGGCACGGTCCCGCAGGGCGAGCCCCCGGATACCGGCCAGGAAAAAAAGCGACAGCCCTACCCGATCAAATTTCGGATATCCGCCCACCGATAGGCCACCTCGTACAGCAACCGCCCGCCGGGTCCCGGTTCCTGGCGCGCGGCCTCGGGCTCGCCCCCCAGGTGTTCGTAGAAGCCGCGTGCGCGGAGGTTGTCGCGCAGCACCGAGATCATCAGCGACGTCGCGCCCTGGGTCGCCAGCGCTCGCGCCAGCGACGTCATCAGCTGCTTTCCGAGCCCGGCGCCCTGAGCTTGGCGCAGGACGTAGAGAGTGGAAATCTCCGCCTCGCCGGGGACCCTGCGCCGCGAGGCCGCCCCTTGCGCATAGGCGACCAGACCGAAGCGGTCGGCGCCTACCAGGGTCACGCTGTCGCCGGGATCGGTCAGGCCGCGCCGGAACCGCCGCGCGAACCCAGGCTCGCTCATCCGCGCCAGGAAGGCGTCGGCGAGCAGGCCCCGGTAGGTCTCGCGCCAGGAGACCACGTGAACGCGCGCCATCTCCTCGGCGTCCGACGGTCCGGCGGGGAAGACGACAAAGCTCACGATCAGGAACGCCCCCAGCAAGCGGATTGGGAGATCAGGACATCCATCCACAGCTTGGGCTTGTTCGTTGCGCGTTCAAGGGGCTGACGGGACTCGCGGGGGCAGATAGCGTCGCGCGGCTCATGAACGCCCCGGCTCAAACCCCCTTGCCCGACCCGTCCGCCGGCGCCTCGCCGGTGATGGCGCAGTTTTTCGAGGCCAAGACCCGGCAGCCGGACGCCCTGGTGTTCTTCCGGATGGGCGATTTCTACGAGCTGTTCTTCGAGGACGCCCAGAAGGCCAGCGCGGCCCTGGGCATCACGCTCACTGCCCGCGGCCAGCACGGCGGCGCCCCGATACCCATGTGCGGCGTGCCCGTCCATGCCGCCGAGGCCTATCTCGCCAAGCTGATCCGGGCCGGCTTCAAGGTCGCGGTCTGCGAGCAGATGGAGAACCCCGCCGAGGCCCGCAAGCGCGGCTCCAAGTCGGTGGTGCATCGCGACGTCGTGCGCGTGGTGACGCCGGGAACGCTAACCGAGGAAGGCCTGCTGGACGCGCGCGGCGCCAACCGCCTGGCGGCCATCGCCGTGCGCGGCGGTCAGGCCGCGGTGGCCAGCGTCGAGCTCTCCACCGGCGAGGTCGAATGTCTGGCGACCAGCGTCGCGGGGCTGGCCTCGGCGCTGGCGGCCTTGGGCCCCTCCGAGATCCTGGTCCCCGACCGCCTGTTCGTGGACGAGGCGATCAACACGGCGCTGAAACAGGCCGGCGGCTTCGTGCAGCCGCTGCCGCAGGCCCTGGCCGAACCGGCGGCCTCGGAGGCGCGGCTGAAGCGGCTCTATGGCGTCGAGACCCTCGATGGTTTCGGGGCGCTGTCCGGCGCCGAGATCTCCGCGCTGGGCCTGATCGCCGCGCACCTGGAGACCACCCAGGCCGGAAAGCTGCCCGCCCTGTCGGCCCCCCGCCGGGCCGGTGACGCCGACGTCATGGCCATCGATCCGGCGACGCGGACCAGCCTGGAGATCGAGAAAGCCACCTCCGGATCGCGCGAGGGCTCGTTGCTGGCCGCCATCGACCGCACGGTCACGGCGCCCGGCGCGCGCCTGCTGGCCGCCCGGCTGGCCCGGCCGCTGCTGGACCCCGCCGCGATCGACGCCCGGCTGGATGCGGTGGCCTGGTTCTGTGAGCACCGGCCACAGCGGCAGCGGTTGCGGGAGGCGCTGAAGGGCCTGGGCGACATGGCGCGCGCGCTCAGCCGCTTGGCGCTGGGCCGGGGCGGGCCGCGCGACCTTGGCTGCCTGCGGGACGGCCTGGCCATCGGCGAGGCGGTGACCGGCCTGTTCGCCGCGACCAAGGATCCACTGGTCCAGCCGCCGGAGGAGGTGGTCTCGGCGCTCCGGGCGCTGAGGCCGGACCTGCATCGGGACCTCGCCCAGTTCCGCGCCCTGCTGACCGAAGGGCTGGGGGACGACCTGCCGGCCCAGGCCCGCGATGGCGGCTTCGTGGGCGCGGGCGTCCGGCCCGAACTCGACCAAGCGCGCGCGCTTCGCGACGACAGCCGCCGCGTGATCCTGCAGCTTGAGGCCCAACTGGTCGCCGACAGCGGCGTGGCGCTGAAGATCCGCCACAACGCCGTCCTGGGCTATTTCGTCGAGACCACCGCCAGGGCCGCCGAGCCGCTGTTCGCCGCACCGCTCAACGCCACCTTTATCCACCGGCAAACCTTGGCAAGCCAGGTGCGGTTCACGACCGTCGAGCTTGCCGAACTGGACGCCAAGATCGCCCAGGCCGCCGAGCGGGCGCTGGCCATCGAGCTCGACACCTTCGAGGCCTGGCGCGACGCGGCCACCTCGGTCGCCGCCGATCTGCAGGCCTGCGCCAACGCGGCGGCGCGCCTGGACGTCGCCAGCGCCATCGCCGAATGGGCCGAGGACGTCGGCGCGACCCGGCCGCTGGTTGACAGGTCCACCGCCTTCGAAGCCGAGGCCGCCCGCCATCCGGTGGTGGAAAACGCCGTCCGCCGGGCGGGCGAGGCCTTCACCCCCAACGACTGCCGCCTGGACGGCGCCGGCGCGGGCGGCCCCAGGCTATCCATCGTCACCGGTCCGAACATGGCGGGCAAGTCTACCTTCCTGCGCCAGAACGCGCTGCTGGCGGTGCTGGCCCAGGCCGGATGTTTCGTGCCGGCGAAACGCCTGCGGCTGGGCGTCGTCGACCGGCTGTTCAGCCGCGTGGGCGCCGGCGACGACCTGGCGCGCGGGCGCTCGACCTTCATGGCCGAGATGGTCGAGACCGCCGCGATCCTCACGCAGGCGACGCCGCGTTCCTTCGTGATCCTCGACGAGATAGGCCGGGGCACGGCGACCTACGACGGCCTGGCCATCGCCTGGGCCTGCGCCGAGGCCCTGCACGAGACCAACCGTTGCCGCGCGCTGTTCGCCACGCACTATCACGAGCTGGCGGTGCTGGAGCAGCGGCTGGCCTATGTGGCGAACCTTTCGCTGAAGGCCAAGGAGTGGAACGGCGACCTGATCTTCCTGCATGAGGCGGGGCCCGGTCCCGCCGACCGCAGCTATGGGGTCCAGGTGGCCAAGCTGGCCGGTGTGCCGGCCCCGGTCGTCGCGCGCGCCCGCGACGTGCTGGAGCGGCTGGAGCGCGAGGCGGCCGGCCCGGTCAATCTCGGCGACCTGCCGCTGTTCGCCGCCGTGGCCGAGCCGGCTGCCGCGTTCGGCCCCAGTCCGGCGGAAGAGGCGCTTCGCATCATGGACCCCGACGGCATGAGCCCGCGAGAGGCGATGGACGCGCTCTATCGGCTGAAGAGCCTGCTGGCGCCCTAAAAGAAATAGGCGAGGCTCAGGACAACCGCCGCGTGGTCCTGCGGCTCGCCGTTGGCCTGGATGACCCGTGGCGTGGTGGCGCTCCAGGCGAGACTGACTTCGGTGTGGGAAAACCGACGCGCGACGCCGACGCTCACATCGTAGCGCTCCTTGTGGCTGCCGGGCCGGGCCGGCGCGTCCAGCGGCGTCAGGGCGCCCAGGTGGCCGAATACCCGCCAGGCGTCGTCGTCGCTGCGCATCACGCCGTCGAGGTCGGCGTAGAGGGTCTGGACGCCGGTATGGAAGTAGTTCGGCGAATAGTGGAGGTGGGCGCTGAGGTGTCGGCTCAGCAGGCCGACATAGACCTCCTGATACTCGACCCGATGGCGCGGCGCCCGGTAGCCGATGACATTGGCGTCGGTGACGCCGACGTCCAGGCTCTGCGCGCCGAGGCGAGCGACATAGCCCAGGTAGTCGACCACCCCGATCTGGCCGTAGTGCTCTATCGGCAAGCTCAGGCTCGCGCCCGCATAGGCCCCGCTCGGATGGTCGTAGGAGAGATTGAGCCCGGCTGTCGGACGTCGGCCGCTGAGCGAATGGCCGCGGTAGAGGTTGTCCGTCTGAAGAACCGCGCTAGCGCCGACCTGCGCCCGCGCCGGAACGGCCGCCAGCAGGGCTGCCGCCAGCGGCAGCCAGAGCCAGGGCCCTAGCCATGGATTCGGGCGGGTGCGCGCAGGCGCATTCGCGGGACCCCGCCGCCTGGATGAGGCTGGCGCAGGCGTCGATGACGCCGCCGCCGTGGTGGGCCGCCACCAGGGCCGCCGCGCCGCGCGCGGAGGATTTTTCTTCACGCAGCAGGGCGAACAGGCCGCTGACGTGGGCCGCGGCATAGGAGCTTCCGTTGACCAGGAACCAGCGCCCCTGGGGCTGGGTGGTCGGGACGTTGCGGCCCGGCGCGACATAGGTGCTCCCTGGTTTCGGCCCGGCCGGATCGTCACTGACCGCGATGACGCCGGCGTGCGACGCCGGAAAGCCACCGTCGGGCAGGGCGCCGTCGAAGGCGCCCACGACGGTAAGCCCGCGCGCTAACGCTGCGTCAAGTAGCCGGCCGAGCAGCGGGTCCGGCGGGCCGCTCAGGCTGAGGTTGATCACCTGGGCGTCGTGGGTGATGGCGAACTCCAGCGCCTTGGCCAGGCTGAGGCTGTCGCAGACGGTGTCGGCCGCGCCGTTCGGCCCGGTGGCCTGCTGCCAGCAGGCGCGCAAGGCCATCAGCCGGGCATGGGGCGCGATCCCGGCTATGCCCTGCCCGTTGTCCGCCAGGGCGGCGATGACGCCGGCCACGCCGGTGCCGTGCTGTTCGGGCGCCTCGCCCCCGCCAGTGACGAAGTTGCGGCTGAGCGCCACCTGCCCGGCCAGGTCGGGATGCCGGGTGTCGACCGTGCTGTCGATCACCGCCACGCGCACGCCGCGGCCGGTGGCGAGTTGGTGCAGGTCGGCCAGGCGCCAGGCCTTGGCCGCGGGCTGGGCGCGGAACAGCGGATCGTTGGGCTCGGCCGTCCCGGCGCCGGACCGGCTCGCCGACCCGCCCGCCGACCCGCCCGCCGGTCCACTCCGGGCCTGGGCGCGGTACAGATTGATCGGCTCGACGGAGTCCACGCGCTTGTCCTGCGCGAGGCTCGCCATCTCGTCGGCCGGCGAGCGGCCGGCCGGCACGGTCATGACGAAACACTCGACGCCGACCACCGGCATCGGCCAGTCGTCGGTCAGCGTCAGCCCATGCTCGCGGGCCAGTTGCTCGGCGATACGCAGGCGCCCGCTGTGGCCGAGGCCATCGCCATAGTCGCCACTGTACCCGGCGCCGGCGCGGAAGTGCTCCGGCGGCAGGCGCAGCAGCACCATGATCTGGCGGCCGGGCTCCGGCGGCGCGGCGGCGGCGTGCGCGGCCACGGCCAGCCAGACGGCCAGACCCAGAAGAAGGCCGCGGCCCGGCCGCCGCATCAGGGCCGGCCGCCCGCGTCGATCGGTTCGGCCAGCACCACCTCGCGGCGCGCGCGCAGGCGGGTCAGCACCGCGGCGCGCTCGGCCGGCGCCACGCGCAGCACATAGGCGTCGGCCGCGGTCGGACCGTCCACCAGCCGCGCATGGCTGGCGTTGAGGATCGCCCGCAGCCCCTGTTCCGGCGTGTCCGGCCGGAAGATGACGATCAGGTTGCCCGGCGTCGGCGCGGGCGTCGCGCCCAAGGCCTGGTAGGCGGGGGCTTGGTAGGCGGGGCCCCGGTCAGCGGCCGGCGGCGTCTGGGCGGGTTGCAGGGGCCGCAGCAGCAGTACGCCGGTCAGTCCCAGCAGCAGGACGAACTGCAGGGCCGCTGTCCAGCCCAGGGTCTGCGCGCCGGGCCGCCAACCGCCGAGCGAGGCCAGCAACCCGCGAGGCGCCGTGGGCCGTCGCGCGGGCCGGGCCGCCGCCTGGCGCGGCAACCGGGCCTTCAGCGCCTCCCAGCCGGGCGCGGCCTCCACCGGCAGGTCGGCGACGGCGGCGGACAGCCGACGCTCCAGGGCCAGGTCGGCCTGGCACTCGGCGCAGGCGCTCAGGTGGGCTTCAACCCGGGCATGGTCGGCCGCGTCCAGCCGCCCGGTCGCGTACCAGGGCAACAGCAGCTGCGCCTCGCGGTGTTCGTCGGCGTGCAGGGGAATGATCTGTCCGGTCATCGGGGCCTCACAACCAGTCCGCCAGGCCGCCGGCGAGCTTGGTCTTCAGGTGCTTGCGGGCGTGGAACATGCGGGTTTTCACCGTGTCCACCGGGCAGGCCATGATCTCGGCGATCTCGCGATAGCCGACCTCATGGAAATAGCAGAGGTCGACCACCGCGCGGTGGTCGGGCGAAAGCTCGCCGATGGCGCTCATCAGCGCGCTCTGCGTCTGGCGGCGGCCGAGCGCCAACTCCGGGCCGGGCTCGCCGCTGGCGCGCGCCTCGGCCTGCTTGTCCTCGATGGGTTCGTCCTGGCCGCGCAGAGTCTTCAGCGCCTTTCGGTAGGCGATGGCGAAAATCCATGTCGAAGGCTTGCTGGTCCCGGCGTAGCTGTCCGGTTGGGACCAGATGGCGAGCATGGTGTCGTTCAAGGCCTCCTCCACCAGATGTGGCCGGCGGATCACGCTGACCAGGAAGCGGCTGAGCCGGGGGTGATAGAGCCGGTAGAGCTCCTCGAAGGCGCGGCGTTCGCCCTTGGCCACGCGGTCCAGCAGGCGCGCTTCTTCACGCGGGTCCGATCGTGCGACCGTCCGCGTTCCGCCCTCCGCCGCGCCCTGCCTGCCCAACATCGGGCGATCCCCCATTTTCCCAGATCACGGGTTTTCCCAGATCATGGATTTTCCGAGTTAGTGGCGCGTTCGCGGCGAAAGGTTCAATGGCCCGCGCAGATTTTTGCCGGCCGCGCCGGGACAGCCAGGTCTTTGAACCTTTTCGCGCCTGGCCGGCACTAACCGCTCGACGCCACCCGAGAGCCCTTGGGAGCCGTCTTTGGAACGACACGCTTCAGGAGCCCGCCACATGCGTAACCTTTTCTTCCTCACCGCCGCCGTTCTGGCGCTGGGGGCGGGCGCCGCGCGCGCCACGACCTTCACCGGCTCGGCGATCGACCCGGTCGGTGATTTCCTGACCGGCGCGGTGCATGACGCCGACCTCGACCTGACCGGCATGACCGTCACCTATGACGACGTGGCGCAGACCTTCCTGGTCAGCGCCACCCTGGCCGGCCCGATCAACACCGGCAATCCCGGCAACTATGTGCTGGGGGTCAACACCGGCAGCGGCGCCATCCACCCGTTCACCGGCGTGGGCCAACCCGACGTGCGGTTCAACCAGGCCTTCGTGCTGCAGAAGACCGGCGCGGTGAACAACGCCGCGGTCATCGCCACACTGTCGGGCAGCGGGTTCAGCCTGCTGATTCAACTGGCGACCCTGCCGGCCACCGTCGCCGGGTTCCAGCCGGGCGACTACGGATTCAACATCTGGTCGCGCGGACCGGGCAACCAGCTTGTCGATTTCGCGCCGGAGAACCGGATGCTGGCCGCGGTGCCGGAGCCGGCGACCTGGGCGATGATGATCATGGGCTTCGGCCTGGCCGGCGGCGCGCTGCGCCGGCGTCGGATGCAGGGACGCCTCGGCGTTCCAGCTTAAGGAAGGCAGGCCTCGGCATCGGGACCGGCGTCAACGCCCCCAGCGCCGCCCCATCGCCGGGGCCTGTCGATCATTGGCCGATGGCGCGCCAAGGCATGGCTTGACAAGCCATTCGCCGAGGACTCGCATTCGACGATGAGTACCCTGGCCCAGAGGCGCCGTGAGCCACCGTCTCCGTGAGCGCGATCAAGGCCCTGATGGTCGATGTCGACGGCGTGCTGGTCGTTCCCCGGCTCGGCGGCTGGGCGGCGGACCTGGAAGGCGATCTCGGCGTCTCGAAGGCCGATCTCGACGACCACTTCTTCGCGGTTCACTGGGTGGAGGTGGTGCTGGGCAAGGCCGGCCTGCACGAGCGGCTTGGCCCGGTCCTGGCCCGCATCGCACCGGGCGTCACCTCGCAGCAGCTCGCCGCCTATTGGTTCGCCAAGGACGCCGGACTGGACCACCAGCTGCTCGATGACCTGGCGCGGGTTCGGGCGCTGGGCGTCGCGCTTCATCTGGCGACAGTGCAGGAGCACCTGCGCGCCGATTTTCTCTGGACCCGCTTGGGCCTCAGCCGCCGGTTCGACGCCATGCACTACGCCGCCGCGCTGGGGTGCAGAAAGCCGGACGCGGCCTTCTTCGCCACGATCGAGGCCCGCACGGGTTTCGCTCCCGCGGAGCTCCTGCTGATCGACGACCAGGCCCCGAACGTCGCAGGCGCGCTCGCCGCCGGCTGGAGCGCCGTGCTCTGGACCGGCGAGGCCCGCCTCGCCGATCTGCTGCGCGACAAGCTAGGGGCGGTTTAGGCCAAAGCATCCTATATCCCGCAGGCCATGCCGCCCCGCCTCCGCCCAACCCGCCTGGAATATGTCGTCGATGGCGTGCGGCTGCGCACCCAGCTGTCGGCCGCGGCGCTTGAGGCGTCGGGCGACGTGGCCCAGCGCAAGGCGGCTCTGGAGATCCTGAAGGCGGCGCTGTTCCGCGGCCGGATGATCGCCAAGGAGCGGCTGGAAAACGGGGCCGGCGGCATCGAGACCGCGCGCCTGCTGTCCGGCGTCACCGACGAGGTGATCACCGCGCTCTGGGATTTCACCACTGTCCACGTGTTCCGCGCCCGCAATCCGACCGAGGGCGAAAGACTGGCGCTGATGGCGGTTGGCGGCTACGGGCGCGGCACACTGGCGCCGTTCAGCGACATCGATCTGCTGTTCGTGCGGCCGTACAAACAGACCGCCCACGCCGAGAGCGTGATCGAATACATGCTCTACGCCCTGTGGGACCTGGGCTTCAAAGTCGGCCACGCCTCGCGGACCGTCGAGGAATGCATCAGGCTTTCCCGCGAAGACTTCGTGATCCGCACCACGATCCTGGAGGCGCGCCGCCTGGCGGGCGACCAGAAGCTCGCCGAGGAACTGGTGCGCCGCTTCCAGAACGAGGTGGTCAAGGGCACCGGCGCGGAGTTCGTCGCCGCCAAGCTGAAGGAGCGCGACGAGCGCCATGCGCGGGCCGGCGCCAGCCGCTACATGGTCGAGCCCAACATCAAGGAGGGCAAGGGCGGGCTTCGCGACCTCAACACACTGTTCTGGATCGCCCAGTACCTGCATCCCGGCCAGTCGATCGAGAAGGTGCTGCAGCTGGAGATGTTCGAACGCCGCGAGGTGCGGGCGTTCATCCAGGCCTTCGACTTCCTCTGGGCCGTCCGCTCGCACCTGCACTTCACCACCGGCCGCCCGGAAGAGCGTCTGACCTTCGACCTGCAGCCGGAGATCGCCCAGCGGATGGGCTATGGCGACCGGGGCGACAACCCCGCCGTCGAGCGGTTCATGCGGCGCTATTTCCTGATCGCCAAGGAGGTCGGCGCGCTCACTCGGGTGTTCGCCGCCAAGCTGGAGGCCGAGCGGGTGAAGGTGGCGCCCAAGGGCCTGTCGCGCCTGCTGCCGGCGCGCCGGCCAAAGCGCAAGCCGCTCGACGAGCCCGGCTTCTATGAAATCTCCGGCCGTCTGACGATCGACAACGCCGACATCTTCGAGCGCGATCCGGTGAACCTGCTCCGGATGTTCAAGATCGCCGACGAGCGGAATCTGGATCTGCACCCGGACGCGTTCACCGCCGCGACGCGGTCGCTCACCCTGATCACCTCCGGCGTCCGGCGCGACCGGCATGCGTCGAAGGTCTTCCTGTCGATCCTGGCCCACGGCCGCGATCCGCAGCGCACCCTGACCCTGATGACCGAGGCCGGGGTGCTCGGCCGCTACCTGCCGGAATTCGGGCGGATCGTCGCCCAGATGCAGTTCAACATGTACCACTCCTACACGGTGGACGAGCACACCCTGCGCGCCGTCGGCGTGATCGCCGACATCGAGGCCGGCCGCTTCGCCGAGGACCATCCGCTGGCCACCACGATCATGCCGCTGATCGTCGACAAGGAGGCGCTGTACCTCGCCATGCTGCTGCACGACACCGGCAAGGGTGGCGTCGGCGGCCAGGAGCTGGCGGGCGCGCGGGCGGCGCGGCAGGCCTGTGAGCGGCTGGGCCTGGAGCGCTCGAAGATCGAGCTGGTGGCCTGGATCGTCGAGCATCACCTGGTGATGAGCGACACCGCCCAGAAGCGCGACATCTCCGACCCGCGCACGGTCACCGACTTCGCCGCGATCGTCGAGACCCCGGAGCGCCTGCGCCTGTTGGAAGTCCTGACCGTCGCCGACATCCGCGCGGTCGGTCCGGGTGTCTGGAACGGCTGGAAGGGCCAGCTGATGCGCGAGCTCTATGGCGCCACCGAAGCGGTGTTCCGGGGCGGCCGGGGCTCGGATTCAGCCGCCGCCCTGCAGCGCTATCACGAGAATCTCGCCTATGACGCCCGCGTCCGCGTGGCCAAGGCCGACCCGGCGTCCGAGGCCTGGGCCGACGCCATGGAAGACGCCTATTTCTCGGCCTTCTCCGACGCCGAGGTGCTGGCCCACGCCGCCCTGTCGCGCCGCGCCGCCTCCTTTGCTTCAAAAGAGGGAGGCGCCGCGGCCGAGGGCCGGATTCGCGCCGACCGCGACGCCGCCGAGGTGGTGGTGGCCGCCACCGACCGCCAGCGGCTGTTCGTCGACCTGGCCGGCGCCATCGTCGGGGCCGGGGCCAATGTGGTGGGCGCGCGGGTGTTCACGTCGAACTTCGGCCAGGCGCTGGACGTCTTCTATCTGCAGGACGCCGCCGGCCAGCCCTACGGCGCCGACAACGCCCGCTCGCTGACCCGCCTGGTCGAGAGCCTGGAGGCCGCCGCGCGCGGCGAGCCGATCGCCCAGGAGCCCCGCCGGCCCGGCGACCTGGGGCGCGCGGCGGCCTTTTCCATCGAACCGGCGGTGATGCTCGACAACGAGGCCTCGGAAACCTCGACGGTGGTCGAAGCCTCCGGCCGCGACCGGCCGGGCCTGTTGGCGGCGCTCGCCAGGACCATCGCCGACGCCGGCCTGTCGATCCTCTCGGCCCACATCGACGGCTATGGCGAGCGCGCGGTCGACGCCTTCTACGTCACCGGCCCCAAGGGCGAGAAACTGGCCGACGCCCGCAAGGGCAACGCGCTGAAAGCCGCCCTGCTGGCCGCCCTCAACGACCCCGACCCGGACGACGGCCGCCGCGGCAACCTGCAACGCGCGCGCGCCAGCGTGGGGCGCTGAGCTTCGCCATACCGTCGCCACGGATTTCGGTTCGGTTATCTTCTCGTGACCGGTCTCGCCTAGACAGCTCGGCGCGCAAGCGGGGGGAAACCGTGCGAGATCGAGTTCGCGTTTTGCTGGCGGGTGTCGCCATGGCGGCCGTCGCTGTTCACGCCCCAGCCCAGGCTCAGGCCGCGAAGCCCGCGGCGCCGGCGCCGGCCGCCGCGCCGGCGAAAAAGCCCGGCGACAAGACCGTGGACGCCATCACCGTCACCGGAGCGTCGACGCAAGGCTACCGTAGCTCCATCGACCGGCGCAGCTACGGCGTCGCCAACGATCTCGCGACCACCACCGGCGCGATCAGCGATGCGCTGAAGAACATCCCGTCCGTCGAGGTCGACGTGAACGGCAATGTCTCGCTGCGCGGCGAGACCAACGTCACCATCCTGATCGACGGCAAGCCGTCCGGCCTGTTCAAGGGCGCCAGCGCGGCCCAGGCGCTGCAGGCCATGCCCGCCGATTCCATCGAGCGCGTGGAGGTGATCACCAACCCCTCGGCGGCCTTCTCGCCGGAGGGCTCGGCCGGCGTGATCAACCTGATCACCAAACAGACGCGGCGGGCCGGCAAGTCCGGGTCGCTCCGCTTCAGTGTGGGGACCGGTGATCGGGGCAATGCTGGCGCCACGGCGTCCTACAATTCCAACAAGCTGACGATCACCGGCGACATCAACGCGCGCAAGGATGGCAACAACGGCCACGGCAGTGACGTGCGCACGATCCTCGACGGCCAGGATCACGTGCTGAGCACGACCCGCAGCACCTTCGACCAGCACAGCCAGCAGCAGCAAAACGGCGCCCGCGTCAGCGCCGACTACGACGTTGATCCCAAGACCCGGCTGAGCGGCGAGCTGCGCCATTTCCACTTCGACGTGGACGCCCACAACCACGTGCCCGTCACCGGGTTCGGGCCGACGGGGGCGATCACCGCGGCCTTCGACGAGCGCCTTGACCTGAACCTGCGGCACGACACCGACGCCGCCCAGCTCAGCGCGCGCCACAAGTTCGGTGAGGGCCACGAGCTGGTGGTCAACGCCTCGCGCGAGCGCACCACCGAGGATCGCGCCAGCCAGTTCGGCCAGGTGACCAGCACCCCCGTCCTGCCCGACATCTTTACCGACCTGAAGAGCGCCCAGACGCTGACGCTTAGCCAGATCAAGGCCGACTACACGCGGGCCCTGTCCGGCGAGGCCAAGCTGAAGACCGGCTACGACCTGCGCATCGACGAGAACGACTATGACAATGTCGGCCGGCGCGGGACGGGTCCGGCCAACGCCGCGCCGGACCCAAGCCAGACCAACCTGTTTCTCTACAAACAGACCATCAACGCAGCCTATCTGACCTACGAGCGGCCGTTCGGCGACTGGACGGTGCTGGGCGGCGTGCGGCTGGAAGCCGTGCAGCTCGACCTCAATCAGGTGACCTCCAACCTGGTTCACAACACCGACGATTTCCGGGTCTATCCGTCCCTGCACCTGGCCTACCGGTTCAGCGACGACCAGCAGCTGATCCTCAGCTATTCCAAGCGCGTGCAGCGGCCCAACCCGCAGGACCTCAACCCCTTCCGGGTCCAGCGCGACCCGCTCAATTTCCAGGCGGGCAACGCGAACCTGCGTCCGCAGCTCACCGACAGCTTCGAGGCGGGCTACCAGTACAAGGCCGGCGGGACGTTTTATCTGGGCACGCTCTACTACCGACGGAGCGACCATGGCGTGACCGACGTCGTCACCAGCCTCGGCAACGGCGTCCTGCTGACCACCAAGGAAAACCTCAGCCAGAGCCAGAACGCGGGCCTGGAGCTGGTGGCCAACGGGCGCCTGAGCAAGACCCTGACCTACAACGTCTCCACCAATCTCTACTGGCAGGAGATCGAGGCCAGCAGCCAGGGCCTGTCCCAGGTGCTGGGGTTCGCCGGTCGGCGCTCGGCGTTCGAAACCGGCGGTCGGGCCAGTCTGAACTGGCAGGCGACGCCCAAGGACACCGTGCAGCTGAGCGGCCAGCTCAACGCTAAACGGCTGACGCCACAGGGCTATTCGGACCCGAACCTGCTGACTTTCCTGGGCTATCGCCACAAGTTCAGCGACAGCCTCTCGGCGGTGGCCACCGTGCAGGATGTGCTCGGGACCTTCCGTTTCGGCAACACCATCAACACGCCGACGCTTCGCGAGCGCAATCGCGGCAAGCCGTCGATCCAGGCGGTGCTGATCGGGCTCAACTGGACTTTCGGTGCGCCAAACAAGCGGGCGCGCGATCCGGGCTTCGACTTCGGCGGCCCGCCGCCCTCGTAACGTCGGTCAGGCCGCCGCGACCTGCGCCACCGGACCGCGCTCAGGCGGGCGGAAGAAGGCGGCGAGCAGCAGGACCGCGAGCGCCGCCATGCCGGTGGGGACCATGAACAGGCTGCGGTAGTCGACCTTGCCGGCGGCGTCGGTCCAGTGGGCGATCAGACTCGGGAAGAGGAAGCTCGCGCCGACGTTGCCGATGCCCAGGATCAGCAGGTTGAACAGCCCCTGGGCGCTGGAGCGGACATCCTTGGGGAACACCGCGTCCACGAAGATATAGACCGTGGCGAAGAAGAAGGCGTAGCAGACGCCGTGCAGCAGCTGCACGGCGACGATCGTCGGCACGCTGTCGGCGAAGAAGGCGAAGACCGCGAAGCGCGCGGCATGGCCCAGGATGCCCACGATCATGGTGGTCTTCCACCCCAGCCGGGCGAGCACGCCGCCGAGCACGAACATGGTCACGATCTCGGCCAGCTGGCCCAGGCTGAGCACGATCATCGACAGGTTGCCGGCGATGCCCACGCGGTGGGTCAGGAAGTTGTCGGCCATCACGAAGTAGCCGTTGTGGATCACGCTATCGATGAAGGTGACCAGAAACAGCACGCCCACGAACGGCACACCCAGCAGCTTGATGGCCTCGCGCCAGGCGAGGGGGTCGGCCGCCTGCACGTCGCGCTTGGGAGGCGTGTGCGGCAGGGTCAGGCTGTAGGCGGCCAGCGCCAGCGAGACGATCGCCGCGACCAGGAAAATCCAGCGGACGTGTTCGGCGTCAGCCTTGGCCCCCAGCAGGAAGACGAACGGCCAGCTGACCAGCACCCAGCCGACCGTGCCGCCCATGCGCACGGCGCCGAAGTCCTTGGCCGGGTCCTTCAGGTTGGCGAAGGCGATGGAGTTGGAGACCGACAGGGTCGGCACATAAAGCAGGCTGAAGACCAGATAGGCCGCGAAGAACGGCCAGAAGCTCGTCAGGAAGGCGCAGGCCGCCAGCGCCAGGCCGCTCAAGCCATGGCTGACGGCCATGAACCGCTCGGCGGCGAAGTTGCGGTCGGCGAACTGGTTTGCGAAGAATATCCCGGCCACCGAGGCGATCCCCCAGGCGCTGCCGACCAGCGACTGCTGCCAGGGCGAGAAGCCCAGCATGCCCATGTAGGGGAACAGCTTCGGCGCCCAGGCGCCCCAGACCGCCAGCTGCAGCACCATCATCAGAAAAAGCCGAATCTGGACGGTCATCTTCGTCTCCCCGTGCGGGGTCTCTACGCCCCGCCTCGGCTATCGATTGCACAGTTGGGGCCGAAGCGCACCTGTCGCGAGCCCGCCGCCGGATACCCCGAACCCGGCGCGGTTTGACCTCTACCGCCACCGGCGCCAAGTTCGCCGCAAGTCAGTGGTTCGCGAGGGGTAAAGAGCATGGCGCAAGCAAGCGAGGCGCCGCCCCCTTTGCGGATCGGCTTCATCGGTTCCGGCTTCATCGCCAAGTTCCACGTCAAGAGCTTCACCTCGGTCCGCCACGTCCAGATCACCGGGGTCTACAGCCCGACGCCTGAGAACCGCGACGCGCTCGCCCAGCAGGTCAACGAGGCGGAGCTCGGCCCCTGCCGCGCTTATGCCGACCTCGAGAGCCTGCTTAATGCCGACGATGTGGACGCCATCTGGCTGCTGGCGCCCAACGACCGGCGCCTGGCGATCATGCGGGCGATCAACGCCGCGGTGAAATCCGGCCGCTCCAAGGTTCGCGCCATCGCCTGCGAAAAGCCCTTGGGCCGGACGCTGTCCGAGGCCCGCGAGGTGCTGGCGCTGGCTGAGGACGCCGGCCTCGCCCACGGCTATCTGGAGAACCAGGTGTTCGCCTCCGCCGTCGAGCGCGGCAAGGAGATCATCTGGCGTAGAGCCGTGCCGGCGTCGGGTCGTCCCTATCTGGCCCGCGCGGCGGAGGAACACTCCGGGCCGCACGAGCCGTGGTTCTGGCAGGGTGCGCGCCAGGGCGGCGGGGTGATGAGCGACATGATGTGCCACTCGGTCGAGGTCGGCCGCTTCCTGCTGACCCAGCCGGACGCGCCCCGCTCAAGCCTGACCGTGAAGTCCGTCCAGGGCTCGGTCGGCTATCTGAAGTGGACCCAGGCCAAGTACGCCAAGTCGCTGGCTCATGACTTCAAGGGCGTCGAGATGCAGGCCCATCCGGTGGAGGACTTCGCCCGCGCCACGATCACGCTCGAGGATGAGACCGGCCAGGAGCTGATCATCGAGGCGTCCACGTCCTGGTCCTACGTCGGCCCGGGCCTGCGCATCGACCTGGCGCTGTTGGGCCCTGAGTACGCCATGGAGTTCTCGTCGCTGAATCCCAGCCTGAAGGTCTTCCTGTCGCGCGCCATCACCGGCGGCCAGGGCGAGGATCTGGTCGAGAAACAGAATGCCGAGCAGGGCCAGATGCCGATCGTCGAGGATGAGGCCGGGACCTATGGCTACATCGGCGAGAACCGGCACATGGTCGATTGTTTCCGCCATGGCCGAACCCCCATCGAGACGTTCGAAGACGGGGTCGAGGTGACCAAGATAGTCATGGCGCTCTATAAATCGGCTGAAACCGGCCAGGTCGTCCGCCTGCCCGACGATGATCTTGAAACCTACGTGCCGCTTCCGGCGCGGACTGGAGCCTGAGCATGGCGACTGACACTTATGACGCGATCATCGTCGGCTCAGGCGCCGGTGGCGGGATGAGCGCCTATCACCTGACCAAGTCGGGCCTGAAGGTGCTGATGCTGGAGGCGGGGCGAAACTACGACCCCCGCGTCGAGACCCCGATGTTCAATACCAACGCCGAGGCGCCGCTGCGGGGCGCATCGACGCCGGACAAGCCCTTCGGCTTCTATGACGCCACCGTCGACGGCGGCTGGCAGGTGCCGAACGAGCCCTACACGGTGGCCGAGGGCTCGGAGCCCTTCACGTGGTGGCGGCCAAGAATGCTGGGCGGGAGGACGAACCACTGGGGCCGGATCGCGCTGCGCTTCGGTCCGCTCGACTTCAAGCCGAAGAGCCGCGACGGGCTCGGCTACGACTGGCCGATCACCTATGACGACATGGCGCCCTGGTACGACAAGACCGAGAAGCTGATCGGGGTCTCCGGCGCCGCGCCGGCTCGCGGCCTGCTGAATACGCCGGACTCGCCGCCGGGCTGCCTGATGGAATCGGCGCCGCCGCGCGCCTTCGAGATGTTCTACGAGCGCGGCTTCAAGGCCATGGGCATCCCGGTGATCCCGATGCACGGCGCGGTGGTCACCGGCCAGATGGAGGGACGCAACACCTGCCTGTTCGCGACCCCCTGCGGCCGTGGCTGCGCGATCGGGGCCAACTTCCAGTCGACGACCGTGCTGATCCCGCCGGCCATGGCGACCGGCAATCTGACCCTCCGCACCGACGCGCTGGTCTACCAGATCGACCTCGACAAGGCGGGCCGGGCCAAGGGCGTCTCGTTCGTCGACCGCAAGACCGGCGAGCACCATTCGGTCGCCGCCAAGTCGGTGATCCTGGCCGCGGGGTCGGGCGAGACCGCGCGCATCCTGCTGAACTCCAAGTCCGCCAGCTTCCCCGATGGCCTGTGCAACACCCACGGCATGGTCGGCCGCTACCTGATGGACACCGTCGGCCTGGGCGTCACCGGCCAGTTCCCCGCGCTGGAAGGCCTGCCGCCCACCAACGACGACGGCCAGGGGACCGAGCACACCTACGTTCCGTGGTGGGGCTATGAGAAGCAGAAGGAACTGGGCTTCCCACGCGGCTACCACATCGAGATCGGCGGCGGCCGGCGGATGCCGTCGATGGGCATGGGCGGGCTGCTGCATGACGACGACCTGAGCGTCGGCGACGATCTGCGGGCCAACCTTCGCCAGAAATTCGGCTCGACGATCGGCTTCAACGGCCGGGGCGAGATGATCCCCAACGACGACTGCTATTGCGAGCTCGACCCGACCGCCAAGGACAAGTGGGGCATCCCGGTCCTGCGCTTCCATTGGAAGTGGGGCGACTCGGAGACAAGCCAGGCCGCGCACATGGTCAAGACCTTCCTGGAGGTCATCGACAAGCTGGGCGGCACGCCGCAGGGCAAGATCGAGACCGACGGCAAGAAGGCCATCTCCAAGGGCGGCGAGATGATCCACGAGATCGGCACCGCGCGGATGGGCCACAACGACGCGGACTCGGTGGTCAATCAGTACGGCCAGTCCTGGGCCGTGCCGAACCTGTTCGTGATGGACGGCGCGGTGATGGTCTCCAGCCCTGACAAGAACCCGACCCTTTCGATCCTCGCGCTGGCCTGGCGGTCGGCCGATAACCTGGTCACGCTGTCCAAGCAGGGGGCCCTATGAGCGCCAATTCTCCTGAAACGGGGCCCGAATACGTCTCGAAGGTCGACCGCCGGTCGGCGCTGGCCTGGATCGGCGTGGTCGGCGCGGCCGTCGCCGGTGGCGCGGGCGTGGTGGTCTATGGCCCCCAGATGGGTGGCCAGAAGGTCACGCGCGGCTATGGCACCGATCCGAAGCTGGTGAAGCCGGAGAAGGCGCCCTGGTCGCGGATCATGATCCCGGCCCAGCTGCAGACCGCCGCTATCCTGGCCGACTTCATCCTGCCGGCCAGCGGCGCCGCGCCCTCGGCCAGTGCGCTGGGCGTGCCGGACTTCGTCGACGAGTGGGTGAGCGCGCCCTATCCCGACCAGCTCAAGGACCGGCCGATCGTCCTGACGGGCCTCAACACGCTGGCGCCCAAGGTGCTGAAGACCTCGGCCGCCGACCGCGCCAAGGCGCTCGACGCGCTGCGCCATTCCACCGATCCGGCGACCCAGAAATTCTGGAAGCGGTTCCGGCGCCTGACCATCGGCGCCTATTACACGACCCCCGAGGGCTTCAAGGACGTGGGCTACATCGGCAACGTGCCGCGCGGTTCCGACCCGGGCCCGTCGCCCGAGGTGAAGTCCGCCGTCGAAGCCCAGCTCAAGACGCTGAACCTTTAGAGGATGACGGCCATGAAGACCTTTGCCCATGCTTTCGCAGCCGGGCTCTGCCTCGCCGTCATGGCGACCGGCGCCCTCGCGCAGGCCGCGCCGGACAACACGCTGAGCGCCGCCGAAAAGGCCGCCGGCTTCACCCTGCTGTTCGACGGCAAGACGACGGCCGGCTGGCGCGGGTTCAAGACGCCGGCGCCGGATGCCGGCTGGACGGTGAAGGACGGCGCGCTCACCCCCGACGCCAAGACGTCCGCCGACCTGGTCAGCAAGGGGACCTACGGGAGCTTCGAGCTCGATTTCGACTGGAAGATCAGTCCCAAGGGCAATTCGGGCGTGATCTATCACGTGATCCCGGTGGGCGATGAGACCTACGAGAGCGGGCCGGAGTACCAGATCCTCGACAACGCCCACGGCGAGCCGCCGAAGCAGCGCGCCGGCTCGCTGTTCGCCCTCTATCCGCCGTCGATGGACATGACCAAGCCGGTCGGCCAGTTCAACCACAGCCGGCTGATCGTCGATCACGGCCGCGTCCAGCATTGGCTGAACGGCATGATGGTCACCGAGTACGACCTCAATTCCGCCGATTTCAAGGCCCGCGTCGCGGCGTCGAAATTCAAGCAGTGGCCGCAGTACGCCACCGGAAAAACCGGCGCGATCGCGCTGCAGTGTCACGGCTCCGACGTCGCCTTCAAGAACCTCAAGCTCAAGGTGCTTAAGTAGCCGCCGGACGGGCCTGCAAGATTGAACCACGAACGCACACAAACGCCACGAACGCGCCCTGCGGGCTGAGACCTCGCGGGTCACATTCGCCTTGCGCGCCGCCGGCAAGAACGGGCCTGCGGCCTGACAGCTCATGAGGCGCGTTCGTGGTGTTCGTGTGGGTTCGTGGTTTCGTCTAGCCCCGAAGGTCGCTGCCGCAGCGTGAATTTGCCCCGCGCGCTCTGGCCTGCGGCAGGTTAGTTTGCGGGCCGTGAATCGCTCCTGCTCAAAGCCTCGCCGCCCGTGACCGACACCCCGAAAGCCCCGCCGGTCACCAAAGCGCCGGGTATGCTCCGGTCCTCGGCGATCTATTCGGCGCTGACCCTGGTCAGCCGGTTCCTGGGGTTGGCGCGCGACCTGGTGATCACCGCCCGGCTCGGCGGGGCCGGCAATATCACCGGCGACGCCTACATCACCGCGCTGGCCTTCCCCAACCTGTTCCGCCGGATGTTCGCCGAGGGGGCCTTCGCCTCAGCCTTCGTGCCGGACTATTCCAAGCGGCTGGCGGCCGACGGCAAGGAGGCCGCCGACGCCTTCGCCGCCGACGCGCTGGCCACCATGGCGGCGCTGACCGTGGCGATCACCATCGCCTGCCAGCTAGCCATGCCGTGGATCATGCGGGTCTACAGCTACGGCTTCATCGCCAACCCGGCGAAGTTCAAGCTGGCGGTGATCCTCACCCAGATCACCATGCCTTACCTGCCGGCGGTGGTGATCGCCTCGCTGTTCGCGGGCGTGCTGCAGGCGCGCGGCCGGTTCATCATCTACGGCCTCTATCCGGCGCTGCTGAACATCGTGATGCTGGCCGCCGTCCTGCCGCAGAAGGACCCGACGCGGGCGGCCTATGCGGCGTCCGTGGGCGTGATCATCGCCGGGATCAGCCAGGCCGCGCTTTGCTGGTGGGGCGCGCATCGGAGCGGCGCGCGCATTCACCTGAAACACCTGAAGATGACGCCGTCGATCCGCGCGCTGCTGCGGCGCATGGCGCCAGGCGTGATCGCCTCCAGCGCCACGCAGATCAACCTGTTCATCTCGGCCATGCTGGCGAGCCAGGTGGCCGGCATGCGGGTCTGGCTGAACATCGCCGAGCGCTTCTACCAGCTGCCGCTCAGCCTGGTCGGCGTGGCCATCGGCGTGGCCCTGCTGCCCCGGCTTTCGACCGCCTTGCAGAAGAAGGACCACGACGACGCGAACGCGGCCATGGATCAGGCGGTGGTATTCGGCCTGGCGCTCAGCCTGCCGGCGGCGGCCGCGCTGATGGCCATGCCGGGTTACCTCTGCGAGGGCCTGTTCGCGCGCGGCCAATTCACGGCGGCGGACGCGGCGGCCTCGGGCTCACTGCTGTTCCACTACGGCTGGGGCGTGCCGGCCTTCGTGCTGATCAAGATTCTGCAGCCGGCCTTCTTCGCGCGCGGCGATACGCGCCGGCCGATGAACTATTCGCTGATCTCGGTGGCGGTGAACATCGCGCTGGGCGTCGCGCTGTTCTTCACCATCGGTTTTCCGGGCCTCGCGCTGGCCACCGCGGCCGCCTCGTGGATCACCGTCGCCCAGATGGTCGCCAAGCTGTGGCGCGACGACACCTGGCGGCCCTCGGCGAAGACCACCGGCCGGATCGTCCGGGTGACCGCCGCCTGCCTGGGCCTGGGCGTGGCGCTGGCGCTGGCCTCGCACTTCCGGCCGATCCTGGAGGCGCCCTTGCGGGGCTTCCGGTACGACAAAGAGGTGACCGTGCTGCTGGTCAGCCTAGCCGGCGTTCTGCTCTATCCGCTGCTGCTGTTCGCGTCCGGCGGCGTCACCCCGGCCGAGGCGCGGGCCGCCCTCAAGCGCCGTCGCGGCGAGGCCGGACCCGTGGCCTCAGGCTTGCCCTAGGCGGCCTCGCGGCGTAATTCCCCAGCCATGGCTACCGGCTTCCTGACTTGGCGATGGCGCTGACCCGCTGAACGACCCGAACTCGGGCCTTGCGCCCGCATGTCCTCTAGCCACAGAAGCCTTCCCATGACCGACCAAGCTCCGGCCCAATTCACCGGCAAGCCTCGCGTGCTTTCCGGCGTGCAGCCGACCGGCGACCTGCACCTGGGCAACTACCTTGGCGCCCTGGTCAAATTCGCCCGCCTGCAGCACGAGATGGAAACCTTCATCTTCGTCGCCGACCTGCATGCGCTCACCGAATGGGTCGATCCTGGCAAGCTGAAGTCCAACGTCCGCGAGATCGCCGCGGCCTATCTGGCCACCGGCCTGGACCCCAAGGTCGCCACCATCTTCGCCCAGTCCGCCGTGCCGGCGCATGCCGAGCTCGCGTGGGTGTTCAACTGCGTGGCGCGGCTGGGCTGGCTCGACCGGATGACCCAGTTCAAGGACAAGGCCGGCAAGCACAAGGAGCGCTCCAGCGTGGGCCTCTACACCTACCCGGTGCTGCAGGCCGCCGACATCCTGGTCTACAAGGCGACCCACGTGCCGGTGGGCGAGGACCAGCGCCAGCACCTCGAACTGACCCGCGACATCGCGGCGAAGTTCAACCACGACTTCGACGTTCCGGGCTTCTTCCCGCTGCCAGAGGCGCTGACCCAAGGGCCCGGCGCGCGGATCATGTCCCTGCGCGACGGGGCGGTGAAGATGTCCAAGTCCGATCCCTCGGACAATTCGCGGATCAACCTCACCGACGACGCCGACACCATCAGCCAGAAGATTCGAAAGGCCCGCACCGACGCCGAGGTGCTGCCGGAAAAGCTGGACGACCTCGCCGGGCGGCCTGAGGCGCAGAACCTGATCGGCGTCTACGCGGCGCTCTCCGGGCACACCGCCCAGGAGGTGCTCACCGAATACGCCGGCCAGGGGTTCGGCGCCTTCAAGCCGAAGCTCGCCGACCTGGCCGTCTCGGTCATGGGCCCGATCGGCGGCGAGATGCGCCGGCTGCTGGCCGACCCCGCCGAGATCGACAAGATCCTGACCGCCGGCGGCGAGCGGGCGCGCGAAGTCGCGGCGCCGAACCTGGCCGAGGTGAAGCGGATCGTGGGCTACTGGGCCGGCTGAGCTTGCCCCCCTTGTCTTGCCTTGACGCTGAAGCTCGGCCACCGTCGCGCCCATGAGCCAGCGCAAGTTCCTGGTCGTCGCCGACGACACGCCGGAGTTCCAGGCGGCGCTGCGCTTCGCCTGCCGCCGCGCGCGGTCCACGGGCGGTCACGTGGCCCTGCTGCGGGTCATCGAGCCGGAATATTTCGAGCACTGGTCGGGCGTCCGCGAGGAGATCGAGCGCCAGGCCCGCGAGGAGGCCGAGGCGATCCTGCAGACCTCGGCGGCGCTGGTTCAGGCCGAAACCGGCCAGCCGGCCGAACTGCTGATCCGGCACGCCGACAATGTCCGCGCCGCGCTGCGCGAGGTCATCGGCTCCGATCCCGACATCAAGATCCTGGTCCTGGCCGCCGCGGTCGGCGGACGCGGTCCCGGGCCGCTGGTGGCCTCGCTCGCCAAGGAGGGCGTCACCTGGGGCGCGCGCAAGGTGCCGGTGACCCTGGTGCCCGGCGACCTGACCGACGAAGAGATCGCGGATCTGGCCTGAGCTTGCGCCGGAACCCCTCCGGCGCCACATCTGGCGCATGTTTATCCAGACCGAGCCGACCCCGAACCCCGAGGTCCTGAAGTTCCTGCCTGGGCGCGACGTCATGGGCGAGGGCACCCGCGACTTCCGCGACGCCGAGGCGGCGGTCGCCTCGACCCTGGCGGGCGAGCTGTTTTCCATCGAGGGCGTCGACCGGGTGTTCTTCGGGCCCGACTTCCTGACGGTGGGCAAGACCGCCGATCATGACTGGAGCCACCTGAAGGCGCCGATCCTGGCGGCGATCATGGACCACTTCACCTCGGGCTTGCCGCTGTTCGCCGGCGCCGATGCTCTTGGGGGCGATCAGTCCGTCGGTCACGATGAGGGCGTCTACGAAGGCGAGACCGCCCAGATTGTCGCCGAGATCAAAGACCTGCTCGACACCCGCATCCGCCCGGCGGTGGCTCAGGACGGCGGCGACATCCTGTTCAACCGCTTCGATGTGGCGACCGGCGTGGTCTATCTGAACATGCGCGGCGCCTGCTCCGGCTGTCCGTCCTCCTCGGCGACCCTGAAGGCTGGGGTCGAGAACATGCTCAAGCATTACGTGCCGGAAGTGACGGGCGTGGAGCAAACGCTCTAAGACCAGGGCGAATGCTGATCCTCGGTCTCGATACCTGCCTTTCAAGCTGCTCGGTCGCCGTCCTCGACGGTGAGCGCGTCGTCGCGTCGTCGCGTGAGGTGATGGCGCGCGGGCATCAGGAACGACTGGCGCCCATGGCGCGGCAGGTGATGGCGCAGGCCGGCCTCGCCTTCGACCGCCTGGATCGGATCGCCGTCACCGTCGGTCCTGGCTCCTTCACCGGCCTCAGGGTCGGCATCGCCTTCGCCAAGGGCCTGGCCCTGGCCCTCGACAAACCCGCCGTCGGCATCGGGACGCTGGAAGCGCTGGCCGCCGAGGCTGCAGGCCTGGTCTTCCCCGCCATCGACGCCCGCCGGGGCCAGCTCTACCTGCAGGCCTTCGAGGACGGCCGCGCGCTGATGGCGCCGGACGCGCTGAGCGCCGAGGTCGCCGCCGCGCGGCTGGCGGAGCTGTCGCAAGGCCGGCCCTTCACCCTGGTGGGCTCCGGCGCGGCGCTGCTGGCCGATGTCGCGCCCGGCGCCGCGATCATCGCGGCCGAGGGGCCCGATGCCCGCCACGTCGCGCGTCTGGCCGCCGCGCGGGCGCCCGGGCCGTTGAAACCGCTTTACCTGCGCGCGCCCGACGCCAAGCTGCCGAAATGAAGCTGATCCGCGCCACGGCGGCGGCGTGCGAGGCCATGGCCTACGCCCACGCCACGGCCTTCGACGAGAAGTCCTGGCGCGAGGACGAGTTCGACGACCTGCTGGACGGCGCCGGCATCTACGGCTTCCTGGCCGATGACGACGGCCAGCCGCTGGGCCTCATCCTCTGCCGGATGGCGGCGGGCGAGGTCGAGGTGCTGACGCTGGGTGTGACGCCACAGGCGCGGCGTCGCGGCGTGGGCCTGGCCCTGATGATCGCGGCCCTGGAGGTCGCCCGCGAAGCCCGGCTCGCGGAGGCGTTTCTGGAGGTGGCCGTGGACAACGACGGCGCCATCGCCCTCTACGCCATGCTCGGCTTCGAGAAATCCGGCTTGCGCAAGGCCTACTATGACCGCGGCCCGGCGGGATTCACCGATGCCCTGGTGATGCGCCTCGACCTTACCGCCGCCGCCGCTTAGAGCTAACCTCTGTCGCCATCAGCAGTCGGGAGCCGGCCTTGTCCGATCGCATCGAAAAGCTCTGCATCGAAAAGGGCATGCGCATGACCGAGCAGCGCCGGGTGATCGCCCGCGTGCTGTCGGCGGCCGACGACCATCCGGATGTGGAAGAGCTGCACCGCCGCGCCCACGCCGTCGATCCGCACATCTCGATCGCCACCGTCTATCGGACGGTGCGCCTGTTCGACGAGGCCGGGATCATCACCCGCCACGACTTCCGCGACGGCCGCTCCCGCTACGAGGAACACCCCGACCAGCACCACGACCACCTGATCGACATGAAGACCGGCCAGGTGGTGGAGTTCATGGACGCCGAGATCGAGGCCCTGCAGGAGGCCATCGCCAAGCGGCTCGGGTACAAGCTCGTGGACCACCGGCTGGAGCTCTACGGGATGCCGATCGAGGACAAGTAATCGGTGTCATCCCGGAATCGGCGCAGCCGATGTCCGGGACCCATAGGCGCCGATGCCGGTGATCTCGCGCGGCGTCTCGGCAGACAGCTTTGAGCGCTTGAGATCATGGGCCCAGGACAGCCGCTACGCGCCTTCCGGGATGACGATGGCGGGGAAATCTTGCGGAGGTGGGCTCTCGCCCCCATAACCCAGCCATGGCTGACCCCGCGCCCGCAAAGCGCCTCTTCATCAAGACCTACGGCTGTCAGATGAACGTCTATGACAGCGAGCGGATGGCCGATGTGCTGGCCCCGCTGGGCTATGCCATGACCGATACGCCGCAGAGCGCGGACCTCGTGGTCTTGAACACCTGCCACATCCGCGAGAAGGCCACCGAGAAGGTCTATTCCGAACTCGGCAAACTGAAGGAGATGCGCGAGGAGCGGTTGGCGGACGGCGGGAGCCGCATGACCATCGCTGTCGCCGGCTGCGTCGCCCAGGCGGAGGGCGAGGAGATCATGCGCCGCCAGCCCGCCGTCGATCTGGTCGTGGGGCCGCAAGCCTATCACCAGATGCCGGAACTGATCGCCCGCAGTCACCGCGCGCGCGGTGAGCGGCTCAGCGCCGACTTCGCGGCGGATGCGAAATTCGACGCCCTGGGCCCGGTCGGCCGCACCGCCAATGGCGTCACGGCGTTCCTGACGGTGCAGGAGGGCTGCGACAAGTTCTGCACCTTCTGCGTGGTGCCTTATACGCGCGGCGGCGAGTGGTCGCGCAGTCCCGAGACCATTGAGGCCGAGGCCCGCGACCTGGCCGCGCAAGGCGTGCGCGAGGTCACCCTGCTGGGTCAGAACGTCAACGCCTATGCGGGAGACGGTGGCCTGGCCGCCCTCGTCCGAAGGCTGGCGGCGATCCCCGGCCTCGACCGCATCCGCTACACCACCAGCCACCCGCGCGACATGGACGCGGCGCTGATCGCCGCCCACGCCGAGGTTGAGGCTCTGATGCCCTATCTGCATCTGCCGGTGCAGTCGGGCTCGGACCGGATCCTGAAGGCCATGAACCGGGCGCACACGGCGGAGGGCTATGTCCGGCTGATCGAGAAAATTCGCGCGGTCCGGCCCGACATCGCCATCTCCGGCGACTTCATCGTCGGCTTCCCCGGTGAGCGGGAGAGCGACTTCGAGGCGACGCTGAACCTGGTGCGCGAGGTGAGCTACGCCACGGCCTTCAGCTTCAAATATTCACGGCGCCCCGGCACGCCGGCCTCCGCCATGCCCGGTCAGGTAGACGAGGCGGTGAAGGATGAGCGGCTGGCGCGCCTCAACGCCCTGCTGGACGAACAGGCCCGCGCGTTCAACGCCAGCCAGGTGGGCAAGGTGCTGCCGGTGCTGTTCGAGCGGCCTGGCCGCCATCCCGGCCAGCTGATCGGCCGCAGCCCCTATCTGCAGGCCGTGCACGCCACCGCGCCGGATCGTCTGATCGGCCAGATCGTCCCGGTGCGGATCGAGAGCGCCGCGCGCATGAGCCTCGGCGGCGCGCTTGTCCCGCATGACGTTCCTGGCGAGCTGGAGACCGCGTGAGCCGCGCGCCTGAATTCATCACCCTGTCCGACGCCGCCTCCCGCGCGGTGGCCGGCGCCCATTCGCGCCACGCCGCCCTGATCGAGGACGCCTTCGACGTGCTGGTGGAAACACCCGGCGGCGGCGTGTCGCTGACCGGCGACTCCAAGGGCCGCGCCCAGGCCAAGAAGGCCGTGCAGGCCATCGCCGAGCGCGCCGATCAGGGCCTGGATATCGCCGAGGCCGACGTCCGCGTGGCGATCGGTAACGCGCGGACCGGCGGCGCGGCCGCGGGCGTCGGCCGCTACGGCCTGGACCAGGGCGCCTTGCCCATAGGCCGCCGTGGCCAGGTGGCGCCGAAGACCAAGACCCAGGCCGAATATCTGGCCGCGCTGGGCCAGTGCGAGCTGGTGTTCGGGGTCGGCCCGGCCGGCACCGGCAAGACCTTCCTGGCCGTGGCGCATGGCGCGGGCCTTTTGCTGCGCGGCGAGGTCGACCGCCTGATCGTCAGCCGCCCCGCCGTCGAGGCGGGTGAACGGCTGGGCTTCCTGCCGGGCGACCTGACCGAAAAGGTCGATCCCTACATGGCCCCGGTCTGGGAGGCGCTCACCGACATCCTGGGCGCCGAGCAACTGCGCCGCCGCCGCGAGAAGGGCGAGATCGAGGTCGCGCCGATCGCCTTCCTGCGCGGCCGCACCCTGTCCCGCGCGTTCGTCATCGTCGACGAGGCCCAGAACGCCACGCGGCTGCAGATGAAGATGGTCCTGACCCGCCTGGGCGAGGGCGCGCGCATGGTGGTGACCGGCGACCCGACCCAGATCGACCTGGTGAACCTGCGCGACAGTGGCCTCGCCCACGCGGTCGGCCTGCTGGAGGGCGTCAAGGGGATCGGCGTCACCCGCTTCACCGCCGAGGATGTGGTGCGCCACCCGCTGGTGGAGCGGATTGTGCGCGCCTACGAAGCCGACACGGCCCAAAGCGCCAAGACCGCGGCCGGGCGGGCGATTTGATCGACCTGGAGGTCGAGGACCCGGCCTGGACCAAGGCTCTCCCCGACGCCGGGGCGCTGGCCCTGGCGACCGCTGAGGCGACGCTCGCCTCCGAGGGTGCGGTGGGCGAGGGCGTCAGCCTGTTGCTCACCGACGACGCCGCGCTGTGCGACCTCAACCGCCGCTTCCGCCAGCAGGACAAGCCGACCAATGTGCTGGCCTTCCCGGCCCCGCAGAACCTGGAGCGGTTCCTGGGCGATGTGGCGCTGGCCTACGGCGTCTGTGCGCGGGAAGCCTCCGAACAGGGCAAACCGCTGGCGCATCACCTGCAGCATCTGGTGGCGCATGGCGTCCTGCACCTTCTAGGGTATGAGCATGAGACCGACGCGCAGGCCACCGAGATGGAGGATCTGGAACGCGCCGTGCTGGCCGGCCTGGGGATTCCCGATCCCTATCTGGCCGGTCCATGACGCCGGCTGACGAGACGATGACCGACTCCGACCGACCTCCGCCGCCGACCCCGTCCCCGGCGACCCCGTCCCCAGCGGCCCATCCCGCGCCCTGGAGCCCCGGCGACATCGCCTCGCAGGCCCGTGGGGTGCTGCACCTTTTCGACCGCTTCCGCTCGAAGACGCCGGTGCAGGCCGAGGCCTTCGTTCCCGAACCGCCCACCGCGGCCACCGGCGAGCTGGTCAGCCAGGCCCGCGCCTTCCAGGATCTTCGGGTCGATGACGTGATGAAGCCGCGCGCCGACATCGTGGCCATCGACCGCAGCTGTTCGTTCGCCGAGCTCACCGCCCGCTTCGTGGAGGCCGAGCACAGCCGCATGCCGGTCTATCGCGAGACCCTCGACGAGCCGGTGGGCGTGGTCCACGTGAAGGACGTCTTCAAGCTGCTGGCGCGCAAGACCGGCAAGCCCAAACCCACCGACAAGGTGCTCTCGGGCCGCCACAACCCGGTGCGCCCGGTGCTCTATGTGCCGGCCTCGATGCGGGCCTCGGAGCTGCTCGGCCAGATGCGCGCGCAACAGACCCACATGGCTCTGGTGATCGACGAGTTCGGCGGCACCGACGGCCTGGTCACGTTGGAGGACCTGCTGGAGACCCTGGTCGGCGAGATTTCCGACGAGCACGACGACGTCGCCGAGGACGGTCACGCGCCGATCGTCGCCGACGACGAGGGCTGGATCGTCGATGGGCGCACGCCATTGCACGACCTGGAGACCGCCATCGGCGGCGGTGTCGATCTGGCGCCGCCGGACCTCGATGAGGAAATCGATACCCTGGCGGGCCTGGTCAATGCGCTGGCCGGCCGCGTGCCGCAGCGGCGCGAGGTGGTGGGCCATCCCGGCGGCTTCACCCTGGAAGTCATGTCGGCCGATCCGCGGCGGGTGAAGCGGGTCAGGGTGCGCCGCGTCCCGATGGTTCCCGCCGACCCGCAAGGCTAGGGCTTAGCCTTGGCGTGGACCCGTGGATGGATGGCCGGATGGCCAGGACGGACGCTGGCGCTGCTGGCCGGTGTCATGGCGGGTCTGGCCCATCCGCCGTTCGGCATACTGCCGGGGCTTCTGGGCTACGCCCTGCTGCTGATCCTCATCGACGCCGAGAGCCCGAGGCCGCTGCGGTCGGCCCTGTTCCGAGGCTGGCTGGGCGGCGTCGGCTATTTCGCGGTGGCGACGTCCTGGATCACCGAGCCGTTCATGGTCGACGCCAAGACGCAGGGTTGGATGGCGCCCTTCGCCCTGGTCCTGATGGCCGGCGGCCTGGCGCTGTTCTGGGGGCTGGCGGCGGGGCTCTATCGCAGCCTGAAGACCCGCGGCGTTTGGCGCGTGCTGGTGTTCGCCGGTTGTCTCGCCGGCTGCGAATGGCTGCGCGGCCATGTGCTGACGGGCTTTCCCTGGGACCTGCCCGGCGAGAGCTGGCGGGCCGGCGGCGCGCCGTCACAGATGGCCTCGGTGGTCGGCGCCTACGGCCTGACCTGGATCACGCTGGCCATCGCCTGCGCGCCCGCCGCCCTGGCTCAGGCGCAGGGCCGCCGCGCGAGGGTCGCGGCCCTGGTGGTCGCGGGCCTGGCGCTGGCCGGCCTCTACGGCTTCGGCGCCGCGCGGCTGCGGGCCGCGCCGGCGGTCAGGGCGAACGCGCCGGTGATCCGCATCGTCCAGGCCAATATCGACCAGAAGGAAAAGTGGCGGCCCGAGAACCTTAGCGCGATCCTCGAGGCCTATTCGAACCTCAGCCGGCGGCCGGCGGCGGTGCGTCCGGCGATCGTCATCTGGCCGGAGGGCGCGCTGCCCGCGATCATCGACGAGATGCTGGTCCCGGGCTCCGCCTATGCGTTGCGGCTGCGCGACGCCATCGCGCCGGGCCAGACCCTGCTGATGGGCGCCAACCGCGCGGAGGCGGAGCCCGGGGGGTCGGCGCGCTATTTCAACAGCCTGGTCGCCTTTCGCCGCGAGTCCGACCGCCCCGACGACGGATTGAGACTGACCGGCGTCTACGACAAGCACCATCTGGTGCCGTTCGGCGAATATATGCCGGCCGCTGAATTCGCCACCAGGGTGGGCTTCCGCAGCCTCGTCCACATGCCCGACGATTTCACCCCGGGCGCCCGCTCGGCGCCGATCGCGCCCCTGGGCGTGCCGGCGGTGCAGGTGCTGATCTGCTACGAGGCGCTGTTTCCGGGCGTCACTCGGCGCGGGGCGGCGCAGGCGGGCCTGCGCCCGGCCTGGATTCTCAACGTCTCCAACGATTCCTGGTTCGGCGGTGGATCCGGGCCGCTGCAGCATCTCAACATCGCCAGCTACCGCGCCATCGAGGAAGGCCTGCCGATCGTGCGGGCGACGCCGACCGGCGTCTCGGCGGTGATCGACAGCTTCGGGCGCATCGCGCCAGGCGCCAGCCTGGGACTTGCCCGGCTGGGGGTTATTGACGCGCCGCTGCCGCCAAGCCTTGAAGCGACGCCCTTTTCCCGGTTCGGCGACCGTCTTTTCGGCGCCATGCTGCTCTTGTCTGGCTTGGTCGCCCTGGCTTATCGTGTTCGCTGACCGCGTTTCGTTGACAGAAATCGGTTTCGGCGGCGTCTGGGGCGCCGGCTTGTCCGACCACGTTTCAATGGGAGTTCCATGGACAAGCACGACGAGGCGGCGACGGGGCCGAACCCCATCGACCGGCATGTGGGCCTGCGCATAAGACTGCGGCGCAAGGCGTTGGGGATCAGCCAGGAGCGTCTGGCCGAATCCATCGGGCTCACCTTCCAGCAGGTGCAGAAATACGAGCGGGCCGCCAACCGGGTGAGCGCCTCGAAACTGTGGGAGATGAGCCGGGCGCTCTCCACCAGCATCAGCTATTTCTACGAGGGCCTCGGCGACGCCGCCGAGCCTCCGGGGGCCAATGTGCCGCGCGAGTCCATGCAGGACTTCCTGCTGACGCCAGAGGGTATTGAGCTGGCCGCGGTGTTTCCGAAGGTCGCCAAGAGCCGGGTCCGCCGCAAGATCCTCGACCTGGTCCGCGCCATGGCCGGCGAGCCGGACGCGGTGGAATCTTAAGAGTCGGGCCTTAGGAAACGGTCGAGCGTCCGCTTAACCACGCCCCGAAATGCGGGCTTGGCGGGACATAAAGATATCTTTATACGATTGCCGACCTTTTGGCGTCGCCTCTCTCGGCGGCCCCTTTTTCCGGAGCCAGCGCCTTGAGCCGTTCCAACTATATCTTCACCTCCGAAAGCGTTTCCGAGGGCCATCCGGATAAGGTGGCCGACCGGATTTCCGACACGGTGGTCGATGCGTTCCTGTCCGTGGAACCGCAAGCCCGCGTGGCCTGCGAGACCCTGGTCACCACCAACCGCATCGTGCTGGCCGGCGAGGTCCGCGCCGGGCGTCCGGGCGCCTCCAAGGCCGAGAACAAGCAGCTCACCAAGGACATCGTCCGCGGCCTGGAAGACAAGGTCCGCCAGGCGGTGAAGGACATCGGCTACGAGCAGAAGGGCTTCCACTGGGCCAAGGCCAAGTACGCCTGCCACCTGCACCCGCAGTCGGCGCATATCGCGCAAGGGGTGGACGCCTCCGACAAGAAGGAAGAGGGCGCCGGCGACCAGGGCATCATGTTCGGCTACGCCTGCGACGAGACCCCGCAGCTGATGCCGGCCACCCTGCAATACAGCCACGACATCCTGCGCAAGCTGGCCGAGGTGCGCCACTCCGGCGAATGCTCGGTGCTGGAGCCGGACGCCAAGAGCCAGGTCACCCTGCGCTACGAGGATGGCCGCCCGGTCGAGGTGCTGCAGATCGTCGTCTCGACCCAGCACAAGAAGCGCATCGGCCTGCACATCGCCACGCCCAAGCGCCTCGAAGGCGTCATCCGTCCCTACGTGGAAGGCCTGTTCCCGGCCGGGCTGATCACCAAGAAGACCAAGTGGCACGTCAATCCGACCGGCCGGTTCGAGATCGGCGGCCCGGACGGCGACGCGGGCCTGACCGGTCGCAAGATCATCGTCGACACCTATGGCGGCGCGGCCCCGCACGGCGGCGGCGCCTTCTCCGGCAAGGACCCGACCAAGGTCGACCGCTCGGCGGCCTACCTCTGCCGCTACCTGGCCAAGAACGTGGTGGCCGCGGGTCTGGCCAAGAAGTGCACCATCCAGATCAGCTATGCGATCGGCGTCGCCCAACCGCTGAGCTTCTATGTCGACCTGCATGAGACCGGCGAGATCGACCCGGCGAAGCTGGAACTGGCCCTGCCGGAAATGGTCGGCGGCGCCACGCCGCGCGCCATCCGCGAGCACCTGGGCCTCAACAAGCCGATCTACGCGCGGACCGCCGCCTACGGCCACTTCGGCCGTCAGCCCGACAACGAAGGCGGCTTCTCCTGGGAGCGGCCCGACCTGGCCGAAGACCTGCGCAAGCTGGCCTAGGCTCCTCGTTTCTCCACCGCCGTCATCCCGGTTTCCGCGCCAGCGGAAGACCGGGACCCATGAACACCGATGGCGGTGGTTAGCTTGTGACGTTCGCGTGTATGGGTCCCGGACAAGCGCTGCGCGCTTTCCGGGATGACACGGAAGACTTGATGCCCCACCCGCCGCTCCGCTCCTACGGCCGCCTGAAGACCCGCACCATCAAGCCGCGGCAGGCCGCGCTGATGGAAAGCCTGCTGCCGGGCCTGCGTCCGCCGACCGGGCCGTTCGAACCGCGCGCGCTGATGCCCGCCGCGGCCGAGGTCTGGCTGGAGATCGGGTTCGGCGGCGGCGAGCACATGGCGGCCCAGGCGGGCCTTCACCGCGATGTCCTGATCCTCGGCGCCGAGCCGTTCCAGAACGGCGTCGCCAGCGCCCTGCGCCACATCGACGAGGCGGGCCTGACCAACGTCCGGGTGCTCGACGGTGACGCCCGCGAGTTGATGGCCAATCTTCCGGACGGCTGTTTGCAGCGCATCTATGTGCTGTTCCCCGACCCCTGGCCCAAGGCGCGGCACAACAAGCGGCGCATCGTCCAGGCCGAGACGGTGGCGGAGTTCGCGCGCCTGCTAAAACCCGGCGGGCGCCTCCGTTTCGCCAGCGACGTGGCGCACTATGTCGACTGGGCGCTGGAGAAGATCACCGCCAGCCCGGCGTTCACCTGGACCGCCGAACACGCCTCGGACTGGCGCGCCGCGCCCGCCGACCACATCACCACCCGCTACGAGGAAAAGCGCCTCGGCGACTGCGCCCCGGTGTTCCTGGATTTCGCCAGAGTCTAGCGCCTGCGGACCTAGCCGGCGTCCTTATACCGCTGGATCGCGGCGCGGATCAGGTCGGCGGTCTGTTCCGGCTCGGCCCAGCCGGTGATCTTCACCGACTTGCCCTTTTCCAGGTCTTTGTAGTGCTGGAAAAAGTGGGCGATCTGCTCGGTCAGGATGCCGGGCAGCGAGCGCCAGCTGTCCACCCCAGCATAGAACGGGTGCAGCGCGTCCACCGGCACGGCCAGCACCTTCTCGTCGCCGCCGGCCTCGTCGCTCATCATCAGGGTGCCGATCGGCCGCGCCCGGATGATCGCGCCGGGCGCCACCGGGGTCTGGCAGACCACCATGATATCCATCGGGTCGCCGTCGTCGGCCAGCGTATGCGGGATGAACCCGTAGTTGCCGGGATAGAACATCGCGGTGTGCAGAAACCGGTCGACGAACAGGGCGCCGGAGGCCTTGTCGATCTCGTACTTCACCGGCACGCCGCCCTGCGGGATCTCGATGATGGCGTTGACGTCATAGGGCGGATTGACGCCGACGGGGATCTTGGAGAGGTCCATGGGAAGGGCCTTTCAAACACACAAAGGGGAGAGTTGGCCGCTCCCATGGACCATCTCGGGTTAAGGAGAAAGGCGCCGCGTCGGCGCAGCGGGCAAATCTCATCCGCGTCCTTCTCCCCTTGCGGGAGAAGGTGGGCTGCGAAGCAGGTCGGATGAGGGGTCGAAAGCCCTGTCCAATCTGGTTCTGGAAGCGCGGCGAGAGCGGAGCAAAGCCCTCATCCGTCACCCTTCGGGCGACACCTTCTCCCGCAAGGGGAGAAGGACGCCGACCGCGGCTTAAATCTCATGTCGGCCAGTTTGCCTGCGGGTTTGGGCGTCTCAAGGCGCTGCCAAGGGCCGCCCGCGAAGCGGCGCGCCGGAGAGCGCGGCCTTGACACGCCCGGACCCGCAGGCTCGCATCTGACCATTAGGTTTAAGGGGCGGGGAGCAGCTGAAGATGCCTTAGGTCAGTCCCAATTCTCCCAAGTCCAGCCGATCAACCGCGCGCAATCGCGTTCGGGCAAGCGCAGCGTTTTTCAAGGATTCAATTGGCACTAGGGTGCGGTCTCTCAACACGTACCACTGTCGATAAGCACTCAACGAGATCAATTTGCCTTGGTTATTCACGTGCTTGAGACGCCTTTGGATTTCCTTCATCGGCTGCTGAACGTAGCTTCCGTGGAATTTTCCGTAGACGCGTCCATTCATCCGAAGGCCGTTGTCTGTCACCAATGCCGTTGCCGCTATCTCGTCCCGGAGCATGTCGGTTTTGCTGAGGTATAGGTAGGCGGTCTCTCCGACCCTCAACTGAATACCTTGACCCAGATCAAGCTGCGCGCCGCCGGGTGATGCGGGTCGAGATTCGGGGCGCGCAATACTCCCTTGCTCGGGTCTCCCAAGCTTTCGAATGATTATGTCGCTCTCCGTCTCGGACGGAGAGGCGCGGTAACGTTCCAGAGCCTCTGCGGCATCTGCGGTAAGGCCCGCGTATTTCACGTACATAGCAAAGCTCCGATCTAAGTTGAAATAAGCAGCTTATTTATATTAAGCAGCTTAATTGGAGCCGCTGTCAACAGGGCTGACAAACCCCTCCCGACCCTCTATATTCCCCTCAACATCGTCCGTTTGCGCTGTATGGCGCCTACGAGCGGCGGGCTCCGGCCCGGCCGCTCTTTTCTTTGCCGGAGGCCTGGCCTTAAGCCCATGCGTGGGAAGACCGCCGAAGACCTGAACCTGTTGGAGCTGCTCGACCCCGTGGCCGAGGCGGCGGGCTACGCCATCGTGCGCCTGCGCCTGATGGGCGGCGAGCATGCTCGGCGCCTGCAGATCATGGCCGAGCGGCCCAGCGACGGCGACATGAACGTCGAGGACTGTGCGCGCCTGAGCCGCGCCATTTCCGAGATCATGGACGCCGCCGACCCGATCGCCGGGGAATATACGCTGGAGGTCTCCTCCCCCGGCGTCGACCGCCCGTTGACCCGGTTCCACGATTTCGAGTCCTACCAGGGCTATGAGGCGCGCATCGAGCTCGACCGCCTGGCCGAGGGCCGCAAGCGTTTCAAGGGCGTGCTGGCCGGCGTCGACGCCGACCAGGTGGCCTTCGACATCGAGGGCGAGGCCGAGACCGCGCTGATCCCGTTCGCCTGGATCGCCGAGGCCAAGCTGGTGCTCTCCGACCAACTGATGAAGCGCGGCGCCGATGTCCGCGCGGCCCGCATCCAATCCGAATCCAACACGCCCCAAGATTCTCAAACACAGACTTCCGAGTACAGAGGGAACATCCCATGAGCCTCACCGGCATTTCCGCCAATCGGCTTGAGCTGCTGCAGATCGCCGACGCGGTCGCGCGTGAAAAGTCCATCGACCGCGAGATCGTCATCGAGGCGATCGAAGAGGCCATCCAGAAGGGCGCGCGGGCCCGCTACGGCGCCGAGCACGACATCCGGGTCAACATCGACCAGAAGACCGGCGAGGTCATCGTCAAGCGGGTGGTCACCGTGGTGGCCGACGACGCCGACTACGGCACCGTGGTCAACGAAGAAGGCGAAGAGGCCCCGGCCGAGGAGCCGCAGGGCATCCTGCGCCTCGCCGACGCCAAGCGCACCGATGACGACGCGGTGATCGGCAAGACCTACGAAGAGATCCTGCCGCCCTTCGAATTCGGCCGGGTGCAGACCCAGATGGCCCGCCAGGTGGTGACCGGTAAGGTCCGCGAGGCCGAGCGCGAGCGTCAGTTCGAAGAGTACAAGGATCGGGTCGGCGAGATCGTCAACGGCACCGTCAAGCGCGTCGAATACGGCAACATCGTCGTTGATCTTGGACGCGGCGAGGGCATCGCCAGGCGCGACCAGTCGATCCCGCGCGAGAACTTCAACATCGGCGACCGCATCCGCTGCTACATCTATGACGTCCGCCGCGAGACCAAGGGCCCGCAGATCCTGCTCAGCCGCGCGCACGGCGGCTTCATGGCCAAGCTGTTCGCCCAGGAAGTGCCGGAGGTCTACGACGGGGTCATCGAGATCCGCGCCGTGGCCCGCGACCCGGGCAGCCGCGCCAAGATGGCGGTGGTCTCCAACGACAGCTCCATCGACCCGGTCGGCGCCTGCGTCGGCATGCGCGGCTCCCGTGTTCAGGCCGTTGTGGCTGAACTGCAAGGCGAGAAGATCGACATCATCCAGTGGAGCCCGGACGAGGCGACCTTCATCGTCAACGCCTTGGCGCCGGCCGAAGTCTCCAAGGTCGTCATGGACGAGGAAGACGAGCGCGTCGAAGTCGTGGTCCCGGACGAGCAGCTGTCGCTGGCGATCGGCCGCCGCGGCCAGAACGTCCGCCTGGCGAGCCAACTGACCGGCTGGCAGATCGACATCATGACCGAGAGCCAGGAGAGCGAGCGCCGCCAGCGCGAGTTCGCCGAGCGCACCGCGCTGTTCCAGGAGGCCCTGGACGTCGATGAGGTGATCGCCCAGCTGCTGGTCACCGAGGGCTTCGCCACGGTGGAAGACGTGGCCTACGTCGATGTCTCCGAAATCGCCTCCATCGAAGGCTTCGACGAGGACACCGGCGCCGAAATCCAGGCGCGCGCCACCGACTTCCTCGACAAGATTTCCGCCGAGTTCGACGCCAAGCGCACCGAACTGGGCGTCGCGGACGGTCTGCTCGAGATCGAAGGCGTCACCCTGCCGATCGCGGTCGCGCTGGGCGAAGGCGGCGTCAAGACGGTGGAAGACCTGGCCGACCTGGTCCCGGACGACCTGCGCGGCTGGTTCGAGACCAAGAACGGCGAACGGGTCCGCGAGACCGGCATCCTCGAGGCCTTCGGCCTGGAGCCGGCCGACGCCGAGGCGCTGATCATGCGCGCCCGCGTGGTCATGGGCTGGATCGAAGCCCCGCCGGAACCGGAGGTCGAAGAGCCGGAAGCTCTCGAAGACAGCGACGTCTTCGCCGAAGCCGAAGCCGCCGGCGAAGCCCAGGACGCCTAACGTCCTCCCCGCGCGAGCGGGGAGACAGGATTTTCTTTGAACCACGAACCCACACGAACCCACACGAACGCGGCCCCGAACCGCGGCGCCGGTCTTGGCGAGCATTCGTTTGTTCGTGTGCGTTCGTGTGCGTTCGTGGTTCGCCACTGTTCGGCAGGTTGTCTGGCTGACGCCTTCGGCGGAGGACCTGATGACTGAGGCCAAGCCCCTCACGCTCGCTGAAGCCAACCGCGAGCGGCGCGACATCGTCACCGGCGAGGTGATGGAGGAGGCGCGGCTGATCCGCTTCGTGGCCGGGCCGGACGGCGTCGTGGTTCCCGACCTGGCGCGCAAGCTGCCGGGCCGGGGCCTGTGGGTGGCCGCCGAGCGCGCCTCCATCGAGACGGCGGCGAAAAAGGGCCTCTTCGCCCGCGCAGCCAAGGCCAAGATTCAGGCCCCGCCTGACCTCGCCAATCTGGTGGAAAGCCTGTTGAAGCGCCGGCTTTTGTCGGGGCTGGGGCTTGCGCGGCGGGCCGGCGATCTTACCTCGGGGTTCGAAAAGGTCTCGGCCGCGATCACCGCGGGCAAGGCCGCCTGGCTGATCGAGGCGTCCGACGGCGCCGCGGACGGCCGCCGCAAGCTCTGGGCAAAGACCCGAAAACAATCCCCGCCGACACCGATCTTCGGCGTGTTCGACGCCGAGGAATTGGGTTTGGCCTTAGGCGGAGAGAATGTGATACACACCGCCTTCCTTGCGGGACGAGCCGCCGAACGTTGGGCGCAGGATGCCTTTCGGTTGTCGGGCTTCTGTCCGCTCCTTCCTGAGAGTTGGCGCGAGGAGCCTTGAAGACAACGGGACGAAAGTCCCGTCGTTTTCGTATGTTATCTATCCCTTTGGCCGGACCGCCGGCTGACGAGTAAAGCGAGCGCATGAGCGACGAGAACAACAACGGCCGCAATCCTCCGCCTCCGGGCGGCCGCGCGCCTCTGACCCTGAAGCCCCGCGGGGCCGGATCGGTCAGCGCCGGTACGGTGAAGCAGAGCTTCAGCCACGGCCGTTCCAAGACGGTGGTCGTCGAGACCAAGCGCGCCCGCACGCACCTGCCCGGTGGCGGTGGCAACCTGGCCGCGCCGTCGTCCGCTGAAAAGCGCCTGTTCGAGCCGCGCCCCGCGCCGCCCGCCGCGCCGCGCCCGGCCGGAGCGCCCAATGACGGCCTCTCGGCTGAAGAGCGCGCCGCCCGCCAGCGGGTGCTCGAGGCCGCTCAGGAACGCCAGGCGTCCGAACGCGCCGCCGCCGAGGCTCGCGCCCAGGCCGCCGCCGCCGCGGCTCCGCCGCCGCCCGCCGCTCCGGTCGCTCCCGTCGCCGCGGCCCCCGCCGAGGCTCCGGTTACGGCTGCCGTCGCCGCGGCCCCTGTCGCCACGCCCTCGGTCCCGGCTCCGGCCCAGACTGCGGCCGAGGCTCCGGCCGCCGTCGCGCCAGCCCCGACCCCCGCCGCGCCCGCGCCGGTCGCCGCCGCGCCCCCGGCCGCCGCACCGACACCGGCTCAGGCTCCCCCGCAAGCTCAGGCTCCGGCCGCGCCGCGTCCGGCCGCCCCGCAGATGGGCGGCAACCAGACCCGCACCTATCAGCCCTCGGCCGACCGCCGCGACGACCGCGCCTCGACCACCACCTACCGTCCCGCGCCGCCATCGGCCCGGTTCGAAGGCACCAACTTTGGTCAGCGCGCGCCGCGGCCCGACGATGACCGCCGTCCGGTCCGTGACGACCGTGGCCCGCCGCGTGGCGACGACCGGGGCGCTCGCCCCGCGCCCGGCGGCGACACCGTCCGCTATTCGGCGCTAGCCCCGCGTCCAGCGCCGCCGCGTGCGGGCGCTCCCGGCGCCCGGGGTCCCGGTGGCCCGCGCATGGGTCCGGCCGCCCCGCCCGCCACGCCCGAGATTCAACGCGCCACCCGCCAGGCCCCACGGCCAGGCGGTGCGCTCATGGACCGCCGTCCCGACGACGATGACGGCGGCCGCAAGAGTGGCATGCCCGCCTCCAAGGCGATCAGCCGCGCCAAGGGCGCGCCGCAGCGCCGCGAAGGCCGCCTCACCATCCAGGCCGTGGCCGGTGACGATGAGGGCGCCGTCGACCGGATGCGCTCCCTGGCCTCGGTCCGCCGGGCCCGTGAACGCGAACGTGAAAAGCGCAAGGGCGGCGGCCAGGAGCAGGCCCGCGCGGCCCGCGAAGTGGTCATTCCCGACGTCATCACCGTGGCGGAACTCGCCAACCGGATGGCGATCCGCGGCGCGGAGATCATCAAGTTCCTGATGCGTCAGGGCGTGATGCTGAAGAGCGGCGACGTGATCGACAACGACACCGCCGAACTGGTGGCCACCGAATTCGGCCATACCGTGCGCCGCGTGTCGGAAGCCGACGTCGAAGAAGGCTTCATCGGCGCCGAGGACGTGGACGACCATCAGGTCACCCGCCCGCCGGTCGTGACCATCATGGGCCATGTCGACCACGGCAAGACTTCGCTGCTGGACGCGCTCCGTTCGGCCGACGTGGTGTCGGGCGAGCACGGCGGGATCACCCAGCACATCGGCGCCTATCAGGTGAACCTGGCCGACGGCCAGAAGGTCACCTTCCTCGACACCCCCGGCCACGCGGCCTTCTCCGCCATGCGGATGCGCGGCGCGACGGTGACCGACATCGTGGTGCTGGTGGTGGCGGCCGACGATGGCGTGATGCCCCAGACCATCGAGGCGATCAATCACGCCAAGGCGGCCGGCGTGCCGCTGATCGTGGCCGTCAACAAGATGGACAAGGCCGGCGCCGATCCGACGCGGGTGACCAACGAGCTGCTGCAGCACGAGATCGTCGTCGAGAGCCTGGGTGGTGAAACCCAGATCATCGAGGTTTCCGCCAAGGCGAAGACCGGTCTCGACACCCTGCTGGAATCCATCCTGCTGCAGGCCGAGGTGCTCGATCTCAAGGCCAACCCCGACCGCATCGCCGACGGCGTGGTGATCGAGGCCAAGCTGGACCGTGGGCGCGGCGCCGTCTCCACCGTGCTGGTCAAGCGCGGCACGCTGCGCCGTGGCGACATCGTCGTGGCCGGCGACCACTGGGGCAAGGTCCGCGCGCTGCTCAACGAGCGTGAGGAACAGGTGGCCGAAGCCGGCCCGTCCGTGCCGGTGGAAGTCCTCGGGCTCGACGGCACGCCGGCCCCCGGCGACCCCTTCGCCGTGGTCGAAAACGAAGCCCGCGCCCGCGAACTCACCGCCTACCGCGTCCGCGTGAAGCGCGAGAAGGCCGGCGCTCCGGCCCAGGGCAATTCGCTGGCCGAGATGATGTCGAAGATCACCGACAAGAAGGCGTCCGAACTGCCGCTGGTCATCAAGGCCGACGTGCAGGGCTCGGTGGAAGCCATCCTCGGCAGCCTCGAGCAGATCGGCACCGACGAGGTCCGCGCGCGGATCATCCTGTCGGGCGCCGGCGCGATCAGCGAAAGCGACGTCATGCTGGCCAAGGGCGCCGGAGCCGCGATCATCGGCTTCAACGTCCGCGCCTCGGCCCAGGCCCGGACGCTGGCCGAACGCGAGGGCGTCGAGATCCGCTACTACGCGATCATCTACGACCTGTTGGATGACATCAAAGGCGTGCTCTCGGGCATGCTGGCCCCGATCCAGCGCGAAACCTTCCTCGGCAACGCCAAGGTGCTGCAGGCCTTCGATATCTCGAAGATCGGCCGCGTCGCCGGCTGTATCGTCACCGAGGGCGTGGTCCGAAAGGGCGCGCGCGTCCGGATCATCCGCGACGACATCGTGGTCCTCGAACTCGGCACCCTGCAGACGCTCAAGCGCTTCAAGGACGAGGTCAACGAGGTCCAGTCCGGCACCGAGTGCGGCATGGCCTTCGCCGGCTTCCAGGACATCAAGACCGGCGACGTCATCGAGTGCTTCACCCTCGAAGAGGTCAAGCGCACCCTCTAAAGGCGCACCCTCGGGAACGGGGTTTCGCCGAACGATCAGAGCCCCGGAGCCAGCCTCCGGGGCTTTTTCGCGCCCGCATCGGCGGGTTCGCCGCGAACGTCTCAGGATGCGGCATCGGCCATTGCATCGCGACCAAGCCAAGGCCGTGAAGTCGCCGCGCTTTGGGGTTATCTAGAGCGATCCTTAGGAGCCGCCCATGCGCCGCCTCATCATAGTCCTCGCCGCCCTGATCTTTGGGCCCCTGACCCTCAGCGCCTGCGCCACCGCTCAGAAGCTGGGCGCGGCCAACGACGTCCACGCCCTGCTGATCTCGATCCGCGACAACGACACCACCGCCTTCGACGCCCACGTCGACCACGAGGCGCTGAAGACCGAGCTGAAGGCCCGGCTCGGTGACGCGATCGGCAAGAACAAGAAGATCGGCGACCTCGCCGCCCTGCTCGGCCCCTCGGTGGTCGACTTCGCCGACCAGGCGCTGGTCAGGCCCAAGACCTTCCGCATGGTCGCCGAGCAATATGGCTACAAGGCCGACACCCAGATCCCCGGCGCCATCGCCATCTCCCAGGCGCTGAAAACCCTGCCGGACGGCCGGGTCTGCGCGACCAAGAAGAAGGACGGACCCTGCCTGCTGGTGTTCACCAAGGAACAGGGCGTCTGGAAGCTGACCGGCTTCGAGGGCGATTCATCGATGCTGCGCCTGAAGCTCTGATCCGGTTAAGCTCGCGACCGCAACAACAGAGGCAGGCATGAGTTACGACGCGGCGTTGGCGGACTACGAGAAATTCGAATTCACCGCCGGTCCCTGGACGCGGCCGGTCTATCGCAAGGGCTCCGGCCCCGCGGTCATCATCATCCATGAAATCCCAGGGCTTCACCCGCTCGTTTTGCGCTTCGCCGACCATGTGGCGGCCGCGGGCATGACGGTCTTCTGCCCGAGCCTGTTCGGCACGCCCGGCCGGCCGGTCAGCCGGGGCTATGCGGCGGCCTCAATGTTCAACGCGGTCTGCATCCGCCGCGAGTTCAACGTCTGGTCGACGGAACGGTCGAGCCCCATTGTCGCGTGGCTGCGCGCGCTCGCCCGCCAGGTCCACGCCGAGTGCGGCGGCAAGGGGGTCGGCGCCGTCGGCATGTGCTTCACCGGCGGTTTTGCGCTCGCCATGATGACCGAGCCGAGCGTGGTCGCGCCGGTGTTGTCGCAGCCGTCCATGCCGGCCGCCACGGGCTCGAAGAAGCGGGCAGCCGGCATCGATGTTTCACGTAAGGAAATCGCCTGCGCCAAGGCCCGGATGGAGGCCGAGGACCTGACCATGCTGGCGCTGCGCTACAAGAGCGACGTGCTGGTTCCGGACGCCCGCTTCAACATGCTGAAGTGCGAATTCGGCGACCGGGTGGAGCTGATCGAGCTCGGCGACGAGGACGCGGCGCCGGCGCAGATCCCGCCGCATTCGGTGCTTGCCCTGCACCTGATGCCGACCGGCCCGTCCAAGGCCGTGGAAGACCGCGTGATCCAGTTCTTCAAGGCGCGGACCGGGGCCTAAAGGGCCGCGATGACCATTGGCGTCGCGATCCCGGCCATCAGCAGCAGCCAGACGAGCAGCTTGTTCCGGCTGTAGACCAGCGCCATCCAGAGCCCGAACAGGGTGGTGATCGCCATGCCGATGGAGACCGTCACGCCGAACCATTTCATGGCGGTGACCGAGCGCTTCTCGGGCGGCTTCTCGGGTGGCTTTTCTGGCGACTTCGCCTCGGACCCCTTGCCGGCGTCATGGCTCTCCGCGCGCTTCGGACGCGGCGGCTTCTCCGCGAAGACGTCGTCCTTGTGCAGGCGGGCGAGCTTCTGGATCACCATCGGCGCGGTCTTCTGGTCGGGAATGCGGAAGGTCTGGAGCGCGCCGGTGGCGGCGAAGAACAACAGGCTCGGGGCGACGAAGACGCTGAGGTAGACGTGAAGCTGCCGGATGAGGCCCAGCCGCATGGCGGCCGGATTGGCCCGCGCCCGTTTCGGTTTCACCAAGCGATCGTTCCTCGTCCAGGGGCTAGTTTGCGATTAAGTCGCAACAGCGATTAAGCGGCCTTGAGGCCGGACTCAAGTCGAAACTCGCCCGCCGTTCCGTGGTCGAGATCTCTTGGCGTACTACGCGGCGAGCGACGCCTTGAAAGTAGTGAATTCGCTGATGTCGATGTCAGACACCCCCTTAGATGCAACTTGAGGGTTAATCTTGCCACTACTGCCGCAGAGCGCGCAAAATTCATCGCCGGCGAGAATCGTTAACACGGTCAAGCTTGAATGGTTTATAGGCGCAGCCAGTTCACCGAAATTAATTGCCTAGGCCGACCACCGAGGAAAAATACCGTGCAGACCAGCCGTTCGATCATCGCCGCCGTTGCGCTCGCCGCCGCTCTCTCCGCCGGCGCCGGGGCCTCGCAGGCCGCCGTGGTGGTGTCGCATTTCACGCAGTCCGATCCCGGAGCCCTGCTCGGCGCCATCGATGGTAAGGTAAAGGTGGATGATACTGGCGGGACGCTCGCCTTCACCATCGACCTGCTTGACGATCTGCGGTTCCGAAACGCCCCCGATGCGAACCATTGGTCGTTCGGGTTCGATCTCACCGGCGGCGCGGCAACCATCGGCGGTATTGTCGACGATGGGACCGGAACCTTCCACGCAATCGCCGGGCCGAAGAACATGTCGCCGTTCGGCTCCTTCGGCTACATCGTCGATTGCGATACCGGTTGCAGCACTGGCTACTCGGCTGCCTCGGCGAAACATCTTACGTTCACGGTCAGCCGGGCAGGCGGCTTGACGGTCAACAGTCTGACCTTCACCCATTCTGCCACGTACGGAGATGTCTATTTTTCGGCTGATGTCGCCAACACGGGCGGCAAGACCGGCAACATCGGCGCGCTGAAGCCGGTCACAGTAGAACTGCAGGGCGGCGTGCCTGAACCCGCGACCTGGACCATGATGCTCGTCGGCTTCGGCGGCCTGGGCGCATTGCTGCGCCGCCGCCGCGCGCTCGCCTACCGCGCCGTCGCCTGACGAACCAGTCCTGAAGGGGCCCTATCGAGCCGCCGCTCTGCGGTTGGCGCGATGCAGGCCCATGATGATCGCCAGGCCGGCGACCAGCAGGGCGGCGGCCAGCATCAGCACGCCGTGCGCGTCGCGCTCGCTCACCACCAAAGCCGCCAGCAGCGGGCCAAGCGCGCCGGCCAGCAGCTGGACCGCTCCGCTTTGCACGGCGGCGCGGCGCGATGGATCGGCCTCGATGGTCATCGGCACCAGGAAGGGGCCGCCCAGGCCGCCGCAGACGCCGGCCAGGCCGGTCACCGCGATGAACAGCCCGGCCGGCGCGCCGAGCGCATAGACCGCCCAGGTCGAAAACAGGGCGACGGCGCAGGCCCAGAAGACGGCGATGTAGCGCACGCGCCCGGCCAGCACGGTGGCCAGCACGCCGCCCAGAATCTGGCAGGCCAGGCCAACCGAAATCGCCGTCCGACCCGCGCCGACGCTGAGGCCTGCCTGCCTGGCGAGCGGGACGACGTAGACCGCCACCGCCGCGAGCGGGGCAGCGAAACAGAGCGTGCCGAGCAGCGCGATCCAGCCCTTAAGCGGCGGCGCGCCGGCGCCGGCGCCATGACCCTCCTGTCCCGGCACCGCGCCCAGGGCGCGCGGCAGGAACAGCGCCACCGGCAGCCCCAGCGCCGCGCCGCCGGCCAGCATCACATACCCGCCATTGGCGCCGAACCTCGGCAGGATGACCGCGCTCAGCACGGTCGCGGCGCCCAGCTGGGTGATCCCCATGCCGGTGAACAGCACCGCGGCCCAGCGCTCCGGGGTCACGGTGCGCGAGATGAAGCCGATGGCGATCCATAGCAGGACGCCCTGTGGCAGGCCGGCCAGCGCCCGCATCGCGAAGATGCCGCCGCCGCTGGCCCGTGTCGTCGCCAGGTCGACCGCGACCAGCGCCAGCGCGGCCACCATGGCGATTGGCCGCAAGCCCTTGGGCTTCAGGACAATGCCGGCGAGGCCGGTCACCAGCCCGGTGGTCAGCGCTTCCAGCATGGCCGCGACCCCGATGCCTGACGTGGCCAGCCGATGCTCCTCGGCCAGCGTGCTGAGCAGCAGCCCCAGCAGGCCGGAAATCAGCAGGGCCAGCACGCCCAGCAGGATCGCCGCCCCGGTCTCGGTCGGCGTGTAGGCCGGACCGGCGACCTCGGCGACCGTATGATCTTGCGAGGCGGTGGGCGGCGAGGTGCTCATGCGGGCCCCAATCTGACTGCTGCGACAGGCAACATCCGATGACGCGCGGCCCGCGCCTAGGACATTCGTGAGGTGGGCGGGAAACCCTTGGGCGGCTTTCGTCGCGATGCCGTCATCACTCCGACACGGGCCCGGCGCATCGCTGCGGCCCCGCCGACGTTGGAGATCCCCGATGAGCCTGATTATCTGCATCAAGGCCGCGCAGGACGGCTGGCGCGTCGAAGGCGACACGGTGGAGAACGGCATGATGTTCCTCAGCGGCGCCGAGGCGGAGACCGCCGCGCGCCGGCTCGCGGAACGCTATTCCGACGCCGGGCAGTTCACTGAGATCGAGGTCTATCTGCGCGACGGCAGCCTGGCTGGGCGCTACGTCAGCGTGCCGGAACTGGATGGCTTCCCAAAGGACTGACCACTCGCCGCCGAACTCTACGCGGTCTTCCGCGCGCTGGACTCCCGCGCCTCGCCCCCCTAAAAGCCCGCGCTTCCCCTGCGTCGGTTGCGTCCGATCCGCACCCCAGGTTTGAGCGAGCTTAACCCTATGAAACGTCCCATCACCACCGGCCGACAGGCCCCGCGCGGTCCCTCGCAGCGTCAGCTGCGGGCGGGCGAGCTGATGCGCCATGCCCTGGTGGACATCCTGCGAGCCCAAGAGATTACCGACCCGGATATCGCCGGAGTCTCGGTCACCCTGACGGAAGTGCGGATGAGCCCGGACCTGCGTCACGCCACCGTCTTCGTCGAGCCGCTGGGCGGCGGCGAGCAGGCGCGCGTGGTGGTCAAGGCGCTGAACCGTCACCACAAGTTCCTGCGCGGCCGGCTGGGTCACGCCATCGACATGAAGTTCACCCCGGAGCTGAAGTTCCTGCATGACGACACCTTCGACGAGGCCGCGCGGATCAGCGCGATCTTCGCCGACCCCAAGGTGGCGCAGGATCTGGAGCCCCGGCCGCCTTCAGACTCGTGGAAGGAAGCCGATTAGTGGCGCGCAAGCGCAAGGGCGACGCCGTCTCCGGCTGGATCTGCCTCGACAAGCCCTACGACCTGACCTCGACCCATGCGGTCAGCCGCGTGCGCCGGGCGTTCAACGCCCAGAAGGCGGGCCACGCCGGCACGCTGGATCCGCTGGCCACCGGCATCCTGCCGATCGCGCTGGGCGAGGCGACCAAGACGGTCCCGTTCCTGGTCGACGCGGATAAGGCCTACCGCTTCACCATCGCCTGGGGCGAGACCACCGCCACCTACGACCGAGAGGGCGAAGTGGTCGCCACCTCCGACGTGCGGCCGACGCTGGCGGAGGTCGAGGCCCTCCTGCCTCGCTTCGTGGGCGAGATCAGCCAGATCCCGCCGGCCTATTCGGCGATCAAGGTGAACGGCGAGCGGTCCTACGACCTGGCGCGCGCCGGCCAGGCGGTCGAGCTCGCCGCGCGCATCGTGACGGTCCATTCGGCCCGCGTGGCCGACACGCCGGACGAGGGTCACATCACCCTGGAAATTGAGTGCGGCAAGGGCACCTATGTCCGCGCCATCGCCCGCGATCTGGCCGAAATGCTGGGGGCCTGCGGGCATGTCAGCGACCTGCGCCGGACCCGCGTGGGCGGCTTCACCGAACAATCTGCGGTGACGCTGGAATTCCTTGAGGATTTGGGGCATAAGGCCCGCCAGTCGGAGCTATTGCTTCCGGTCGAGACCGCCCTGGACGACATCCCGGAGCTGGCCGTGACCGCCGAAGACGCTTTCCGACTGAAGCAGGGACGCGCTATCGTTCTCGTTCCCCGACAGGTCGAAGCTGTGAAAGCCAGGCTCAAACCCGGCTCGCGCACTGTTTCAGCCATGGCGGGCGGGAAGGTGGTGGCGCTCTGCGAGATGCGTGCGGGACGGCTCGAACCCTCACGTGTCTTCCTCTTGGAGAGCGGAGACTGACCGATGTCGATTACAGCCGAACGTAAGGCCGAAGTGATCAAGACCCATGCCCGCGGCGACGCGGACACGGGCAGCGCCGAAGTCCAGGTGGCGATCATGTCCGAACGGATTTCGAACCTCACCGAACACTTCAAGACCCACAAGAAGGACAACCACTCGCGCCGCGGGCTGCTGAAGCTCGTCTCCGCGCGCCGGTCGCTCCTGGATCACCTGAAGACGTCCGACGCGGACCGCTATCAGAAGCTGATCGAGACCCTCGGCCTGCGCCGCTGATTCCGCTCGGCCCCGCGAAAGCAGGGATCCGAGCTGAGTTCGACGCAGACCGATAGACCGCTTTTCGTCCCGGCTTTCGCGGGGATGAGCGGGGGTTCTAATTCGCCGCTCCTCCGCAACAGGCCGGGGGACCCCATGCGGCACTGGCGACCTCTCGCTTAGGTTCGAGATCGCCGCACACGCCGAGGGCTCCACAGAAGTCCTCATCGCCTGTTCATTTGGAGAGGATTTCGCCAGCCCGATAGCAAAGGGACCGAACCTTATCCGTGCCCGCCGGGAATACGCCCGCCGGGAGAGAAAGAAGCTGAAAATGTTCAATATCAAACGCAAGACTCTCGAGTGGGGCGGCAAGACGCTCACGCTCGAAACCGGCCGCATGGCCCGTCAAGCCGACGGCTCGGTCCTGGCCACCTACGGCGAGACCATGGTGCTCGCCACCGCCGTCTTCGCCAAGAGCGCGAAGCCCGGTCAGGACTTCTTCCCGCTGACCGTGAACTACCAGGAGAAGTTTTACGCCGCGGGCAAGATCCCGGGCTCCTTCCCCCGCCGCGAGGGGGCGCCCTCCCAGAAGGAAACCCTGACCAGCCGCCTGATCGACCGTCCGATCCGCCCGCTGTTCGTCAAGGGCTTCAAGAACGAAGTGCAGGTGGTCTGCACCGTGCTGGCCCACGATCTCGAGAACGATCCGGACATCGTGGCCCTGGTGGCCGCCTCGGCCGCCCTGGTGATCTCCGGCGCGCCCTTCATGGGCCCGATCGGCGGCGCCCGCGTCGGCTTCGTGAACGGCGAGTACGTCCTCAACCCGACGCTGGACGAAATGAAGGACAGCCGGATGGACCTGGTGGTCGCCGGCACCGATGACGCGGTCATGATGGTCGAGTCCGAAATCCAGGAAATGGACGAGGACGAAGTGCTGAAGGGGGTGATGTTCGCCCACGCCGGCATGCAGCCCGTCATCCAGGCGATCATCGAGCTGGCCGAACACTCCGCCAAGGAGCCCTTCGACTTCCAGCCCGAAGACACCGACGCCATCAAGGCCGAGATGAAGAAGGCCATCGGCAAGGATCTCGCCGCCGCCTTCAAGATTCCCGCCAAGCTGGAACGTCAGGACGCGGTTGGCGCGGCCAAGGCCAAGGCCGCCGAGAAGTTCGGCAAGTCGGACGCCAATCCGGCCGGCATCAGCCCGGACAAGCTGGGCGCGGTCTTCAAGGAACTGGAAGCCGACGTTGTCCGCCGCAACATCCTGGACACCGGCATCCGCATCGACGGCCGCAAGGTCGATGAGGTCCGCCAGATCGTCGGCGAAGTCGGCGTCCTGCCCCGCGCCCACGGCTCGGCCCTGTTCACCCGCGGCGAAACCCAGGCGCTCGTTGTGGCCACCCTCGGCACCGGCGACGACGAACAGCTCATCGATGCCCTCGAGGGCAAGTACTATGAGAAGTTCATGCTGCACTACAATTTCCCCCCCTTCTCGGTCGGGGAAACCGGCCGCATGGGCGCGCCGGGCCGTCGTGAAGTCGGCCACGGCAAGCTGGCGTGGCGGGCGATCCGCCCGATGCTGCCGTCCGTCGAGGAGTTCCCCTATACGATCCGCCTGGTCTCCGAGATCTTCGAGTCCAATGGCTCGTCCTCGATGGCCTCGGTCTGCGGCTCCTCGCTGGCCCTGATGGATGCGGGCGTGCCCCTGAAGAAGCCGGTCTCCGGCATCGCCATGGGCCTGATCCTCGAAAAGGACGGCTTCGCGGTGCTGTCCGACATCCTGGGTGATGAGGATCACCTGGGCGACATGGACTTCAAGGTCGCCGGCACCGCCGACGGCATCACCTCGCTGCAGATGGACATCAAGATCGCCGGCATCACCGAGGCGATCATGAAGCAGGCGCTGGCCCAGGCGAAGGGCGGCCGCGACCACATCCTTGGCGAAATGAACAAGGCCATGGAAGCCCCGCGCCAGGAGCTGGGCGAATACGCGCCGAAGATCGAGACCATCAAGATCCCGGTGGACAAGATCCGTGAAGTGATCGGCTCGGGCGGCAAGGTGATCCGCGAGATCACCGCCGAAACCGGCGCCAAGATCGACATCGGCGAAGACGGCACGATCAAGATCGCGGCCGCCGAGCAGTCGAAGATCGACGCGGCCAAGGAGTGGATCAAGTCGATCGCCTCCGAGCCTGAACTGAACGCCATCTACACCGGCAAGGTCGTGAAGATCGTCGACTTCGGCGCCTTCGTGAACTTCTTCGGCGCCAAGGACGGCTTGGTGCACGTCAGCCAGATCGCCAACGAGCGCGTGAACAAGGTCTCCGACGTGCTCGTCGAGGGCCAGTCCGTGAAGGTCAAGCTCCTGGGCTTCGACGATCGCGGCAAGACCCGGCTGTCGATGAAGGTTGTCGATCAGGAAACCGGCGAAGACCTCTCGTCCAAGCAGCCGGAAGGCGCCGACGCCTAAGCGTCAGATCTTTCGCTGAAACGATCGGGGCGGCCGCAGCGATGCGGCCGCCCTTTTCGTTCGGGTCAGGCCGCCACGGCCGCGCGGACACCATAGCGCGGAGCGGGGTGAGCGTTGGAGAGGTTGGGGGCCATCGCCAGGCGGGCGGCGTTGAAGGCCTCCCACTGCGCGGGGTCGAGCAACGAGGGGATGGTCACCAGTTCGCCCCGGTCGAGGCCCGCGAGCGCGGCGTCAACCAGCTCGTCTACATCCATGGTTCGATTGGGGTCGAGGTCTTCGACCTTGCGGCCGGAGCGTTCCCAGATCTCGGTGCGCGTGGCGCCCGGCAGCACGGCCTGCAACTTGACGCCGGCCCCGCCGATCTCCTCGTTCAACCCCTGCGTCAGGTAGAGGACAAAGGCCTTGGTCGCGCCGTAGACGACGCTGCGGTACTCGGGCAGCAGTCCCACGACGGAGCCTACGTTGACGATGGTTCCGCGACCACGCTTCACGAAGGCGGCGGCCGCGGCGCTGGCCAGTCGCGTCACGGCGATCACATTGAGATCGATCAGGGTTTCCAGGGCGTCGGGATCGCTCTCCGTGAAGGTTCCGAAGCTCGCCGCGCCGGCGTTGTTGATCAACAGCGTGATGGCGGCGTCGGCGCGCAGGCGGGCCTCAAGGCGACCGAGCGAAGCCTTGTCCGTGAGGTCGGTCTTCAGCACCTCGACCTTGACGCCGGTCTCGGCGCGCAGGCGCCCGGCCAGGGTCTCCAGCCGGCCTTCGTCGCGGGCGGCGAGCAGCAGGTCGTAGCCGCGCCTGGCGAGGCGGTCCGCATAGGTGGCGCCGATGCCGGACGAGGCGCCGGTGATCAGGGCGACGCCCTTGGTGTCATGGCTCATGTCGAAATCTCCCAGAGACCGAAAAGTGAGGGCGATCATCAGCGTCGCCACTCAGCCTAGATGGCTAGTCACTTGCAAATCGCAAGTTACGGGCTCATCTGATATCCATGAGAAATTCTGACCTGGCCGACAGCCTTTGTCCGGTGGCCCGCACGGTCTCCCGCGTGGGCGATCTCTGGAGCCTGATGATCCTGCGCGACGCCTTCCTGGGCCACACCCGGTTCGACGACTTCCGCCGACGGCTGGGCGTGGCGTCGAACATCCTGGCCGATCGCCTGGGCAAGCTGGTCGAGGCCGGCCTGCTGGAACGACGGCGCTATACCCAGCGGCCGCCGCGCGACGAATACGTGCTCACCGAGATGGGTCGGGACTTCGAGCCGGTGGTGGAGGCGATGAAGGCGTTTGGCGACCAGCGCCTTCCCCGCGCCGCTGCCTAGCGCCGTCTAGCGCGCCTTGCGGGCCGCGTAGCGGGCGTCGCGCTTCTGCTGGGCCTCGGCTTTGGTGAGCTGCTTGCGCTCCTTGCGCAGCCCCCGCTTCTCGGCCAGCGCGGCCTCCTCGGCGGCCACGACGCCGGCCTGAACCGCGGCGTGGGCCTCGGCGGTCGCCTGGACGGCCGCGGCCTTGTCCACGGCGCGCGCCTCGCGCACGGCTTTCAGCTCGGCTTCGCGCATGGCCGCGCGGTCTTCGAACAGCGGATCGGTGACGGTGGGCTTGGGCTTCAGCTTGGCCAGCAGCGCGGCCTTGGCATCGGCGGCGGCGGCCAGGCGATCGGTCAGGCCGGAGCCCTTGAGGTCTCTCACGGACATGGACGGCTTTTCAGGGGAACGGCCGCGATTGCGCGACAACCCTCCTTACAGCATTTCCAGCCGCAGCGCCCGGTCCGCGGTACTTGCCACCGGCAACGTGACCGTAAAGGTTGTCGGGCGCGATTTGCGATAGGGGCGTGAGCATGCGGCGGACGGCTGGACTGACGAGCTTCGTGGCGGCTGTGGCCATGGCGTGGGGTGCGCTCGCCGCGCCGGCGGGGCATCCGATCCTGCAGGTGGGCCTGGCGCCTGGGCTGAGCGCGCCCACCGGCGGACGGCTGCTGGTCTTCGCCCAGCCCATCGCCGCGGCGCAGGCCAAGGCCAAGAATGGTGAACTGCCGCCAGTGGACCTCGATCCCTTCGACGGGGTCGGCTCCGCCGTGGCGGCGACGGAGGTGGCGCGCGTCGCGCCGGGCGAGGTGCTGGACATCGATCTGGACGGCGTCACCTTCCCACAGGCCTTCTCGCATCTGCCACCCGGCGAATACGCCATGCAGGCGGTGCTCGATGTGAACCACGACTACAACTACGCCGGCCGCGGCGCGGGCGACCTGGTGAGCCCGGTCACGCGGATGCGGCTGCCGCTGGATAGCGCCGCCGCCCTGACCCTTTCGAAGGCGCTGCCGGCGCGCGATCCGTGGACCAGGCTGCCGGGCGTGAAGGCCGGCGACGCCGAGGGCATGGCGGCCTTGCGGGCCCACGTCGCGCCGATCGCCTTCACCAGCCCGGCGCTCAGCGCCTTCTGGGGCCGCCCCATCGCGATGCTCGGCTGGGTGCTGACGCCGCCCGGCTACGAGCCTGGCGCGAAGGCGACCTATCCGACGGTTTATGTCACCTCCGGGTTTGGAGGCAATTTTGCCGGCCTGCTGCGCCCGGCGTCCACGACCTACGCCGCCATGGCGGCGCATCAGGCGCCACCGATGATCTGGGTGTTCCTCGACCATTCCAGCCCTGTCGGGACCCACGAGTTCGCCGACGGTGTGAACAACGGCCCCTGGGGCCGCGCCCTGACCCAAGAGCTCATTCCTGACCTGGAACGCCACTACCGTATGGACGCCCGAGTCTCGAGCCGGTTTGTCACGGGTCATTCGTCCGGAGGCTGGGCGACGCTTTGGCTGCAGACGCGCTATCCCAAGGTGTTCGGCGGCGCATGGGCGACCGCACCGGACCCCAGCGATTTCCACGATTTCACCGGCGTCGATATCTATGCGCCTCACGCCAACGTCTATCGCAAGCCAGATGGTTCGGCTTGGCCCCTGGTTCGCGATCACGGCCAGGTGGTGGCCTCGCTCGAGCAGTTCGTCCGGATGGAGGAGGCGTTGGGTGACTATGGCGGCCAGTTCCGAGCCTTCGACTGGGTGTTCTCGCCCAAGGGGCCGGACGGCCGGCCGCTGCCGATGTTCAACCGCGCCACCGGGGACGTCGATCCCGCCGTCGTCGCCTATTGGCGCGATCACTACGACATCGCCCACCGGCTGGCCGCCTCATGGCCGGCGCTGAAACCCGACCTCGATGGCAAGATTCGCGTGGCGGTCGGCACGGCCGACACCTTCTACCTGGATGGCGCGGCCCACCGGCTGCAGGGCGTGCTGGACGGGCTCGGCGCGAAGAGCCGGTTCCAGTTCATCCCCGACCGGACACACCTCGATCTCTACAAGATCGGCGATGACGACCGGGCTCTGTTGAACGTCTTCGCCTGGGAGATGTACGCGGTCGCCCGGCCAGGCTCGCGCCCGCCGGCCGCCGGAAACTAAGGCCTGGCCTTAGCCCCGCAGCTTGCGCAGCAGGACGTCGACATCGCGGGCGATGACTGGATCCTCGGCTTTCAGGGCCTCGATCCGGCGCACCCCATGCAGGACGGTGGTGTGGTCGCGGCCCCCGAAGCGGCGGCCGATGTCCGGCAGCGACCGCGTGGTGATCTGCTTGGCCAGCCACATGGCAACCTGCCGCGGCCGGGCCACCGCGCGGGCGCGCCGCTCGGAGATCAGGTCCGCCTGCTTCAGGCCGTAGTGCTCGGAGACCGCCTTCTGAATCTGGTCCACCGTCACCTTGCGTTCGTTGACCGACAGGTGGGGCCGCAGGATGGTCTGGGCCTCGTCCAGCCCCAGGCGCGCGAGATCGCCGCCGACCCGGGCGACCAGCGTGTTCAGCGCGCCTTCCAGCTCGCGGACGCTGTCGGTGAAGCGGTCGGCCAGGAACTGCATGACCTCGGGCTTGGCCGAGGGCAGGAACTTGCCCTGCTGCGCGAGGGTCTGCAGCTTGCGCTCCAGGATACCCAGGCGAAGGTTGCGGTCCGCCGGCTCGATACCGCAGACCAGGCCCGCCTGCAGGTGTGAGCGCAGGCGCGGCTCCATCTCCGACAGCTCGGTCGGCGAGCGGTCGGCGGTCAGCACCACCCGGCGGCCGTCTTCCACCAGGGCGATCAGTGTGTGGAACAGTTCTTCCTGGGTCGAAGTCTTGCCGGCGACGAAATGCACGTCGTCGATCAGCAGCAGGTCGGCGTTGCGCAGTTCGTCCTTGAAGGCCGCGGTCTGCTTGTCCTGCAAGGCCCTGACGAAGGTGGAGGTGAACTTCTCGGCGGTCAGGTAGACGACGCGCTTGCTGGGCTCATTGCGCATGGCCTCCCAGGCGAGCGCGTTCAAAAGGTGGGTTTTCCCAAACCCGTAGGGGCCGTGGAACATCACCGGGTTGAAGTGGCCGTCCGACCAGGTCGCCACGCGGCGAGCCACGGCGAAGGCGAACTCGTTGGAGGGCCCCGCGACAAAGGTGTCGAAGGAAAACCGGTCCTGCAGACCCAGCAGGCGCGCCTGACGCGCAGCCGCCGGCGCGGCCTGCGCCTCGACCTCGAAAACCTCCGGCGCGGTGGCCGGCGCGACGTCCAGGGCGACCGGCGTCAGCGCCGCCGACGCGGCCACCAGGCCCTCGGAATCGAATTCCATCCGGGACTTGAGGTCCAGGCGACGGCCCAGCGGGTCGTTCTGCGCCCACAGCTCACCGATGCGGCGCCAGGCGTGCCGGGCGATCCAGTCGCGCGCCACCCCCGTGGCCGCCACCAGGCACACGTCGTCTCCGGTTTCACGCAGCGCCGCCTGGCCCAGCCAGGAGCCAAACGTCGCCTCGCCCAGCTCGCGCTTCAAGACCTGACAGGTCTTCGTCCACACGATACCGGCCGGTGCGCTCGCCATAGCTCCCGCCAACCCCCCACTCATCATTCCAGCAATCCCGTCCTGCCCACGTCGCGGTCCCAGCCCCACGCAAGGGACCACGCTTTTTCTCAACACAAACAGGCTCTTATCCGGCGAGCGCATGCGCTCCGCCGGCGCCCCGTTTTCGATCCGGGATCAGATGAAGACGCCTGTAGGAAGCCAGACACTAATGGGGGGGCATGGCCGGTCAACGGTGATTCTTAGACGCTCAAGACGATATTTTCGTTGACTCCGGATTACCCCTTTTGGGGCTTGGGAAAACGCCCGCCGGCGGTCCGTGCGCTGAGCAGATTCGACACCGGCGACGCACCGCGGAGACTCGCGCCAGACGCGAAAACGGCGCCCGTGAAGGCGCCGTTTTGGGTCTTTCAATTCCGATGGGAAAAGCGGGGTATCGTTGCCGGGTCCCCGACCTTGGCGGCGCCGATCAGGCGGCCGACATCTTCCGCAGTTGCGCGTGCAGGCGCGAGACCTTGCGGGCGCCGGTGTTCTTGTGAACCACGCCCTTGGTGACGGCGCGCATCAGCTCCGACTGAGCCTTCACAAAGGCGTCCTTGGCGACCGCGGCGTCACCGCCGCTAAGCGCCTCGTCGAACTTGCGCAGGAAGGTGCGCACGCGCGAACGGCGAGCCGTGTTGATCTCGGTGCGGCGGGCGATCTTGCGGACCGCCTTCTTGGAGCCGGGCGTATTGGCCATTCTTTAGAGCTCTTCAAAGATGCGCACCCGGCGTGCCGGGCGGTGAAAATTGGAGGCGCGGATATACGGGAGGCAAGGCCCGGGGTCAATGCACGCCGGCCGCTAAAATCCGCCGCTAAAATCCGCCGCGAAACCCACCCGCTGTTTCCCTCGGCCCTACTTGCCCGTGAACTTCGCCGGCCGCTTCTCGACGAAGGCCGCCATGCCTTCCTTCTGATCGTCGAAGGCGAACAGCGAATGGAACAGGCGCCGTTCCATCTTCACGCCCTGGCTCAGCGGGGTCTCATAGGCGGCGTTCACCAGTTCCTTGGCGATCATCACCGAATTGGGCGAGAGCGCCGCGATCTTCTGCGCGACTTCCATGGCCGTCGAAATAAGCTCGGCCAGCGGCACGACACGGCTGACCAGGCCACACTGGTTGGCCTCCTCGGCGGTCATCATCCGGGCGGTCAGGACCATGTCCATGGCCTTGGACTTGCCGACGAAACGGGTCAGGCGCTGGGTGCCGCCGGCGCCGGGGATGACGCCGAGGTTGATCTCCGGCTGGCCGAACCGGGCGTTGTCGGCGGCGATGATGAAGTCACACATCATCGCCAGTTCGCAGCCGCCGCCGAGCGCATAGCCGGCCACCGCGGCGATCACCGGCTTGCGGCAGCGGGTGACGCGTTCCCAGTTCTTGGTGATGAAGTCCTCGGCGAACACCTCGGCATAGCTCTTGGAGGCCATTTCCTTGATGTCGGCGCCCGCGGCGAAGGCCCGGTCCGAGCCGGTGATCACCATGCAGCGGACGGCGGGATCGGCCTCGGCCGCGTCGAGCGTCGCGGTCAGTTCGTCCATCAGCTGACCGTTCAGCGCGTTCAGCGCCTCGGGACGGTTCAGCCGGATCAGGGTGACGGCCTCGTGGCGCTCCACGATCAGGGTTTGCAGGGTCATCGGCTCCGGCTCCTTCGAGGTCCAGCCGCCGCCTTAAGGCCCCGTGACCGAATAGCCAAGCGCCCGCAGGCGGGCCGGCACGCCGTCGGGCCCCACCAAGTGGCCCGCGCCGACCACCACGACCGTGCGCCCATGGCCCTTCAGGCGGGCGTCGAGGATCTGGGTCCAGCGGGCGTTGCGCTCGGTGATCAGGCGAAGGAACAGCGCCGGCGAGGTCTCGCGGATCGGATCGACCGCCTCGCGCCGCAGGGCGTCCACATCGCCGTCCAACCAGGCCTTCAGCAGAACCTGGAACTCGTCGGGCTTGTCCTCCATCTCGTGCAGGGTTTCGCGCAGCGAGGCGATCTGCTCTGCGAGCTTGCCGTCGGACAGCAGCGCGATCTGTTCGGCCGGCGTCTCGAACGCCTCGCGTTTGGCCGTCGGGCTGACCATGCCGGCGACGACCTTCTCAACCCCGCCGCCGGCGTCGGCCCCGGCCTTGCGATAGGCGCCGCCGGCCAGGGAAATCTCCGCCAGCCAGGGCTGCAGGCGGTCCAGCAGGGCGGTCGAGACGCCATAGGCCTCGGCCACCCGGCTCATCAGGGCGGCGTCGGCCGGGCTCAAAAGCTTGAACAGCGATCCGTCGGGGGGCAGCACGCCCACCTGGGCGGCCAGGCCCGCGGTCTCGGTTTCGGTCTGGGCGTCGACCGGCAGTTCGAACCAGATGTCATCGGCGGCCTTCAGGGCTTCGGTGAGGGCCGGCGGCGCCCAGTCCATGTTCGGCGGCAGCACATGGACGGAGCCGAACAGGACCATCTCGCTGTCCTTGTCCCTCACCACCCAGATCGGCGGCGCGGCGACCGCGGCGCCCGCAAAGGCCAGGACGGCGAGGGCGCTCGTGAGGGATGTCCGCAGACGCCGCATACCTGGCCCCCTCATACTTGGCCCCCTCATACCTGGCCGCTCATACCTGGCCCCTCATACTTGGCACGTCGGGCAATAGAAGGTGGAGCGCCCGGCCTGCATCTTCCGCGCGATGACGCCCTTGCAGGGGGCGTTGCAACACGGTTCGCCTTCGCGGTCGTAGGTGCGGAAGCTGTGCTGGAAATAACCCAGGGCGCCGTCGGCCTGGGCAAAGTCGCGCAAGGTCGAGCCGCCGGCGGCGATGGCCTCGGTCAGGACCGCGCGGATTTCCGCCGTCAGCCGTTCCAGGCGTGGCCTGGATATCCCGCCCGCCGGCTTGAACGGCGATATGCGGGCGCGGTTGAGCGCCTCGCAGACATAGATATTGCCCAGGCCCGCGACGATCCTCTGGTCGAGCAGCAAGGTCTTGGGCCCCTGTTTGCGGTCCTTGAAGGCGGTCTTGAGGCGCTGGGCGCCGAAGGCCTCGGAGAGCGGTTCGGGGCCGAGCCCGGCGAACCAGGGGTGCAGGTGCAGGGTCGCGGTGTTGATCAGCGCCATGTAGCCGAAGCGCCGGGGGTCATAGTAGGTGACCCGCGCGCCGGCCTCGGTTTCGAAGACGATATGGGCGTGCTTAGGATCGGGGGCCGGCGCGTAGTGGAAGTGGCCCGGCCTTTCGGAGCCCTCCGCCCCGTCTGGCTCGGGCCGCGAAATCTCGAACCGTCCGCTCATGCCCAGGTGCATGACCAAGGTGTCCTCGCGGTCCAGAGTCGCCACCAGATATTTCGCCCGCCGCGCCAGCTTGACGATCGTGGCGCCGGTCAGGATCTGGACGAAATTCACCGGCAGGGGGAAACGCAAGTCCGGCCGGCGGGCCTCGACGCGGGCCAGGCGGTGGCCCTCCAGCACGGGCGCCAGGCCGCCGCGCACCGTCTCGACCTCGGGAAGTTCGGGCATGCCTCTTCCTACCAAGTAAGAAAGCGGGCTTGGCATGGTGTCGCGCGCGCGCCAAGCGACTTGAGTAATGGGCCCTTGGAGCGCCGCGGGCGGAGGGCTAAGACGCCTGCATGTTTCAAGAGGGAGCCATGACCGGACCTGCCGCCACCTTCGGCTTCCGCGACGTGGATGCGAGCGAGAAGCCCGGCTTGGTGCGCGGCGTGTTCGACCGCGTGGCGCGCCGCTACGACCTGATGAACGACCTTATGAGCGGGGGCGTCCATCGCCTGTGGAAGGACGCCGTCGCCGCGCGCCTGAACCCGCAGCCGGGCGAGACCATCATCGATGTGGCCGGCGGCACCGGCGACATGGCGCGGCGGTTCGCGAAGATGGCCCGGCGCGCGCAGCTGCGCCGCGGCGGCCCCCTTAACGGAGTCGGGGCCGCGAAGATCTTCGTGGTCGACTACAACGCCGAGATGATCATGGCCGGCCGCGAGAAGGGCTCCGAGCCGGAGATGGCCTGGGCCGTGGGCGACGCCCAAGCCTTGCCGCTGCCGGACGCCAGCGCCGAGGCCTATGTGATTTCCTTCGGCATTCGCAATGTGACCGACATTCCGGCGGCGCTGCGCGAGGCGCGCCGGGTGCTGAAGCCGGGCGGCCGGTTTCTGTGCCTGGAGTTTTCCCGGCCGGTGACCGAGGCGCTGCAAAAGGCCTATGACGCCTACAGCTTCAAGGTGATCCCGGAGATCGGCGCCCGGGTCGGCGGCGACCGCGAGGCCTATCAATACCTGGTGGAGAGCATCCGGCGCTTCCCCGACCAGCGGACCTTCGCCGGCATGATCGCTGACGCCGGCTTCGGACGGGTGGAGTTCACCAACTTCACCGGCGGCGTGGCGGCCCTGCACACCGGCCGGGCGCTCTAGAGGCGATGAGTGGAATAGGCGCGCTGGGCCGCGTGACCGGCGCGGTCTGGACGCTGGTCCGTAACGACGCCCTGCTGCCGCGCGAACTGGATCACGCCTATCCGCCGCAGGTGGTGGGCCTGGCCCGGACGCTGCGGATTTTCGCCGGGAGCGGCGCGCGGATCGGGCGACCCGGTCAGCGTCTGGCGCGGTCGCTCGAGGGCATGGGGCCGGTGGCGGTCAAGCTGGGCCAGATGCTGTCGACCCGGGGTGACTTCTTCGGCCGCGAGTTCGCCGACGACCTGGCGCGACTGAAGGACCAGCTCTCCCCCTTCCCGACGCAGGTCGCCCGCGCCGAGGTGGAGCGGACGCTGGGCCGCACCATCGAGAGCCTCTACGCCGAGTTCGACGACCCCCTCGCCGCGGCCTCACTGGCCCAGGCGCATGAGGCCAGGCTGCTCGACGGCCGCAAGGTGGCGGTTAAGGTGCTGCGGCCGGGAATCGAGCGCCGGGTCGCCGACGACGCCGAGAGCCTGGCGCTGGCCGCGCGCCTGATCGAGCGTTGGATTCCGCCGGCCCGGCGGCTGGAGCCTGTGGCGTTCGCCGATACGGTGATCCGCGCCACCCTGCTGGAGCTGGATCTGCGGCTCGAGGCCGCCGGCGCCGACGAGCTGCGCGAGGTGATGGCGCTGGACGGGCACATGACCGCGCCACGGATCGTCTGGGACGGCGTCGGCAAACGGGTCCTGACCATGGAGTGGGCCATCGGCTGGCCGCTCTCCGACCCGGCGGCGCTGACCCAGCCCGGGCTCGACCATCAGGCGACCGCCGACAAGCTGATCCGCGCCTTCCTGGCCCAGGCGTTGGACCACGGGGTCTTCCACGCCGACCTGCACGAGGGCAATCTGTTCGTGGCCGCGCCATCGCAGGTGACGGCGGTGGATTTCGGGATCATCGGCCGGATCGGCCCCGCCGAGCGGCGCTATCTGGCCGAGATCCTCTGGGGTTTCCTCAACAAGGACTACGAGGGCGTCGCCAAGACCCACTTCAACGCGGGCTATGTCCCGGCCCACCATAGCGTGGCGGCCTTCGCCCAGGCGCTGCGCGCGGTCGGCGAGCCGGTGTTCGGCCGCCCCGCCAGCGAAGTGCCGATGAGCCGGGTGCTGATGCAGCTCTTCGAGATCACCGCGCTCTACGACATGCACCTGCGGCCCGAGCTGGTGCTGCTGCAGAAGACCATGACCATGGTCGAGGGCGTCGCCCGCCGCATCCAGCCCGACCACGACATCTGGACCGCCGCCGATCCGGTGGTCCGTCGCTGGATGGCCCGCGAGCTCTCGCCCATCGCGCGGATCAGGCGCTTCGCCGATGAGGCCGCCACGGCGTTGCACAATATCGCCCGGCTGGCGGAGAACCCGCCGCCCGCGCGGATCGAGGTGAGGGACGCCCGCCGCGAGGGCTCAGCGCTGCTCTGGTTCGCCCTCGGCGCCTTGGCCGCCGGCGCGGCGTTCCTGGCGACGCTCTACCTGCGCTAACGCAGATCCCTCCCCTACGCGGCGGGTGATCTGGAGAGCTTCCGCTGAGGGTCGTTCAGTCTTCAAGCTTCGTCCGGGCCATCCATTCGGCCTGGGTCAGCCGCTCCACGCCGTCTTCGCCGAACAACTCCATCTTGCCGTTCCGAAAGACCGTGGTCTTCCCGATGGTCGGCATGTCGGCGATCTCAACGGGGTCGCGGCGGCCCGCCGTCAGGTAGACAAGATCGCCGGGTCCCTTGGATTTCAGCGAGTGGACCACGCCATCGATGGGGAAGCCCACGAAGTCGCCGGGCCCCACCGCGTGGCCGACGCCGTCCAGCACCATTTCACCGACCCCTTCCAGGACGAAGACGAACTCCTCCGACACCGAGTGGGCGTGCGGGATGAAGCTCTCCTTGCCGGGAGGGATGCGGATGAGGTGCGCCCCGATCTGGGTCATGCCCGCCGGATCGCTCAGCATGACCATCCGCATGTCCGACGCCGGGTTGAACGGGTGACGGCCGCGCCAGACCTGCGACCAGTCGAGCCTCGCGGTGCGCACGATATGCTTTGGATCAGACATGTTCGGGCTCCCTGGCGCTTTGGACGCCGCCGAAACCCGACAGCGACGCGGGTTGCTTAGCGCCCCGCGCCTGACTTGGGTCGGCTATTCCGCGTCGTCGGCGTATTTCCGGCGGCCGGAGCGGGCGCTTTGGCTGCGCTCTTCGCGATCCTTCTGCTTTTCCCAATAGGTCATGCCGTCGTCGGGCTTGAACATGGTGCGCGGCGCGCCCTCCTTGCTCGCCACGGCGAAGATGTTGCCCTTGGGATCGTAGTAGAGGATGTCGCCGTTCTTGCGGGTCAGGGTCAGCGTGCCCTTGGGCGGGTGGCCCACGAAGGCATGGGCCTTCTTGACGTACTGATCGACGGTCTTGGCGTCGAAGGTCGCCCCATCGCGCTCGAACTGGCGCTGCGCCCCTTCCTCGGCCGAGAAGCGCTTGGAGGCGGCCCACACCGGCTTGCCGTCGTCGGCCTTGGCCACCTCGTCCTTGCGGTGATCGACGCGGGGGCCGCTGTCGTAGGATCCGCCGCCGCGGTCGGCGCCATCAGACCGCTCGGGCCCGCGCGCGCTGGCCGACTGCGACCCCGCCGGCTGCTTGCTGACCGCCGAGGGGCCATTGTCACAGGCGCTGACCAGCGCCATCGCGGAAATTCCCAGAGCCAGGGACAGCGCCGTCTTCAACCGAGCCATCATTTCTTCTCCTGAAACAGCAGAACCGGAACAAAGAAAGAACAATAATCGATCGCTGTCGAGTCCAAATTGCGAGATTTGTCGCGAGCCCCCATCTGCCGTAAGTCTGGCGCCCGTCGTCGAGGGGGCGAAAGCCTTGGACCAGAAGCGAATTCTCCTGATCGTCGGCGGCGGCATCGCGGCCTACAAATCGCTGGAGCTGACACGCCTGCTGCGCAGGGCGGGCATCGCCGTGCGCCCGATCCTGACGAAGGCCGGCGCCCAGTTCGTGACCCCGCTGTCGCTGTCGGCCCTGGCCGAGGACAAGGTCTATTCCGACCTCTTCTCGCTGACCGACGAGGCGGAGATGGGCCACATCGAGCTGTCGCGCTCGGCCGACCTGGTGGTGTTGGCCCCGGCGACGGCGGACCTGATGGCCAAGGCGGCGAACGGTCTGGCCAACGACCTGGCGTCCACGACCCTGCTGGCCACCGACAAGCCGGTGCTGATGGCCCCGGCGATGAACGTACGCATGTGGGGCCATGCGGCGACCCAGCGGAACCTGGTGACCCTGAAGGCCGATGGCGTGAGCTTCGTCGGTCCCGATGAGGGCGCGATGGCCTGCGGCGAGTACGGGCCGGGCCGGATGGCCGAGCCCGCCGAGATTTTCCAGGCGATCCTGGCGGCCCTGGGTCTGGCGACGCGCGCGGCGACCGTGCGGCCTTTGGCTGGCAAGCGCGCCATCGTCACCGCCGGCCCGACCGTTGAGGCCATCGATCCGGTGCGGATGCTGACCAACCGCTCGTCCGGCAAACAAGGCTACGCCATCGCCGACGCGCTGGCGGCGCTGGGCGCTGAGGTGACCCTGGTCAGCGGCCCCACGGCGCTGCCCGCGCCTTCGGGCGTGACGCGGGTGGACGTGGAGAGCGCGCGCGAGATGCTGGCCGCCTGCGAGGCCGCGCTGCCGGCGGATATCGCTGTCTGCGTCGCCGCCGTCGCCGACTGGCGGCCCGCGGCAACCGGCGCCCAGAAGATCAAGAAGGGGACGAGCGCGCCGGACCCCATCGCGCTCGTCGAAAATCCCGATATCCTCGCCACGTTGTCGAAGGGCGCGCGCCGCCCGAGGCTGGTGGTGGGCTTCGCCGCCGAGACCAACGACCTGGAGGCCCACGCCCAGGCCAAGCTTGCCAGGAAAGGTTGCGACTGGATCGTCGCCAACGATGTGAGCATCGCCGGAACCCTGGGCGGCGACGACAACGCCGTGGCCCTCGTCACGGAGGCCGGAATCGAGCGATGGGCGCGGATGGCCAAGGGCGAGGTCGCCCGCCGGTTGGCCGAGCGCATCGCCGCCGAACTCGCCTAAGGAAAATCTCGTGACCCCGACCGTGCCGATCATCCGCCTGCCGCATGCGCAGGGCCTGCCGCTGCCGGCCTACGAGACGGCGCTGGCCGCCGGTATGGACCTGCGCGCCGCGGTGCCCGACGATGAGCCGCTGACGCTCCGCCCCGGATCGCGGTTTCCGGTCCCGACCGGTCTGGCGTTCGCCCTGCCGCCGGGGTTCGAGGGCCAGGTTCGGCCGCGTTCCGGCCTGGCGTTCAAGCACGGCGTCACCTGCCTAAATTCGCCCGGCACGATCGACGCCGACTATCGCGGCGAGGTGAAGGTGATCCTGATCAACCACGGCGAGGAGGACTTCGTGATCCGCCGCGGCGACCGTATCGGCCAGCTGGTGATCGCGCCCGTGGTGCGCGCGGTGTGGGCCGAGGTCGACAGCCTGGACGAAACGGTGCGCGGGGCCGGCGGCTTCGGCTCCACGGGGCGCTGAGGCGATGAACGAGACTCCCGCTGAAAAGCGCCGCCGCCTGCGGTTCCTGACGCTGGCGGAGTTCGTCGGCGTCGCCGCCCTGATCATCGCGGGGCTCGGCTATTGGGATAGCCATCGCGAGCGCACCCAGACGGCCAGAGAACGCGCAGCCGAGGTCCAGGAGAGGAAGGCCGAGGCCAAGGCCGGCGCCCTGAAGCTCTCGTTCCTGATGACCGGGACGCCGGAGAGCGGCGGCGAACGCCTGCGGCTGTCGAGCGTCCATGCCGACCAGGTGATTCAAACTCAGGCGATCCGTTTCCCGGGCGAGATCCGCGGCGACGATGTGCAAACGACCGGCAATCCCCGTCTTGAAGCCGGCTGGATCGATGGCGGCCTGACCAAGGCCGAGCACGCCCGCGGCGGCAAATCCCACCAGGGCCGGATTCCGGTGGGCATCGTCACCGTCTTCATCGAGGACGGCCAGCCCAAGACCGACCGGGCGATCTATCTGGTGGGCTACTCCAGCCACCCGCGCGTGTTGCGGGCCGACAAGGTGGCGCTGGAGGGCATGTCGCTGATGCGCCGCTCGGTTGGCGAGGACCTGCAGGCGGCGGTCGATCAGGCCTGGGCCCGGATCAGCCCGCCGGCCGCGAAGCCCTAACCGTTCGCGGGGGCCGAGAAGCCCAGAACATCGCGCATGGTGTATTCACCGGGCGGGCGGCTGGCGACCCAGTGGGCGGCGGCCAGCGCGCCTCTGGCGAACAGGCCCCGGTCTCGGGCCGAGTGCGACAGGGTCAGGATTTCGTCCTCGGCGATGAAGCTCACGCTGTGCTCGCCGACGATGCCGCCGCCGCGCATGACCGAAAAGCCGATCTCACCGGCCGGTCGCGCGCCGGTGACGCCGTCGCGGCCGCGCTTGGCCACATCGTCCAACGCCACGCCCCGGCCCTTGGCGGCCGCGGCGCCCAACATCAGGGCGGCGCCGGACGGCGCGTCGATCTTGCGGCGGTGGTGGGCCTCGAACACCTCGATGTCATAGGCGTCCGGCCCAAGCTGGCGGGCGGCCTGCTCCACGAACCCCATCACCAGGTTGAGACCCAGCGAGAAATTGCCGGCGCGGACGATGGCGATCCGGCTCGCGGCCGCGGCGATGGCCGCGATCTGGGTCTCGTCGAAGCCTGTGGCGCCCAGGATCAGCGACGGGCCGCCACGCCCGGCGCAGAGCGTCGCCAGAGCCGCCGAGGCGGCCGGCAGGGTGAAGTCGATGACGATCTCGGCGGCGGCCAGGGCCGCGTCCTGGCTCACCAGGCCTTCGCCGGCGAGGTCCGGGCGGTCGAAACGCGCGACGAGGGCCAGGCCCGGGTCGGCCGCCACGGCGTCGGACACCACCTTGCCCATGCGCCCCAACGCGCCCGCGACGGCGATCTTGATCGGGGCGCCTTGTTTCGTGGTGGTGGGCAGCGGCGTCACTCCGGCGGCGGGCCTTCAGAGACGCTACTCTCCCGAGCCCGCCCGCCGGGTCAAGCTTAAGCCGCCTGGGCTTCCAGCAACCGGTCCCGGATGGTCTTCTTTCTGGACGGCGCGGGTCTCAGGCGTCGGCCACGGTCTGGAAGGCGTCGAGAATGAGCCCCCAACCCTGGTCCATGCCGCCGCGGATGGCTTGCACGGCCTCGCCGGCGCCGAAGCGCTCGAGGCCGCGGTGCTCGAAGTCGACGCGGGTCTCGCCCTCGCCGGTCGCGGCGAAGCAGACCTCGACCTCGGTCAGCAGGTCCGGGTCGTAGGTGAACGCGCCGTTGAGGCGCCACGCCAGGATCAGCCGCGCCGGCGGCTCCCAGGCCAGGACATCGCCCCACTCGTGCTCGACGCCGTCTTCCGTCAAGCTGTACCAGCGCCCGCCGACGCGGGGTTCGATGGTCGCCATCTTCAGCGGCGCATCGCCGATCGAATGACTCTTCGGCCACCAGCGGTGCAGGCCGGCGGTGAACACCTCGAACGCCCTTTCCGGCGTCGCGCGGACGGTGAAGCTCTTGCGGATGGCCGCGGGGGCAATGGTCTGGCTCACGGCTGCTCCTGGTCTTGCTCGGCTTGACGTTCGACTTCGGCCCTGAAGGCGTCCAGGGCCACGTCCCAGACCTGGTCGAGCCAGGCGCGGATCTGTCCCAGGCCCCGCGGATCGATCTGATAGACGCGGCGCGTCCCGTCCGGCCGATCGGTCACCAGGCCGGCCGCCTTCAGGATTTTGAGGTGCTGGGATACGGCGGGCCGGCTGACCGGCAGGCCTAGCGCCAGTTCGCCAACCGGCAGAGGTCCGCGCGCGAGGCGTTCGAACACCTCGCGGCGGGTGGGGTCGGCCAGGGCGGAAAGGGCTAGGGCGTTAGTCATGACTTACCGTAAGTTATGACTAACATTTGAGTCAAGCCTGCTTTGGGTGTGGCCTGATCCGGTGCGGACAGAACGCCGCGCCGGGATGGCTCCGAGCCCGCAACGGTTCCCGAAACAGCGTCCGCTAACGCTCAAGCTCGAGCGAGGTTGTTTCACAGGGCGCGGCTCTGTAGGTTCGCCGCTTCATTCTCACCGCCGCCGGAAGGACCCGCCGCCGCCATGAGCGACGCCGAGAAACGCACCTTTACCGATGAGGAAGCCCTCAACTTCCATCGGTATCCGACCCCGGGGAAGATCGCGATCGCGGCCACCAAGCCGATGGCGACCCAACGCGACCTGAGCCTGGCCTATTCGCCCGGCGTCGCGGCGCCGGTGCTCGCCATCGCCAAGGACCCGGACGCGGTCTACGAATACACCTCCAAGGGCAACCTGGTGGGTGTGGTCTCCAATGGCACGGCGATCCTGGGCCTGGGCGACCTGGGCCCGCTCGCGGCCAAGCCGGTGATGGAGGGCAAAGGCGTGCTCTTCAAGCGTTTCGCCGACGTGGACGCCATCGACATCGAGATCACGGCGACCGACCCGGACGAGATCATCACGGTGGTCAGGAACCTCGGGCCGACCTTCGGCGGCATCAACCTTGAGGACATCAAGTCCCCGGAATGCTTCATCGTCGAGGCGGCGCTGCAGGAACTCATGGACATCCCGGTGTTCCACGACGACCAGCATGGCACCGCGATCATCTCGGCCGCCGGCCTGATCAACGTCTGCCACCTGACCGGACGCGAGCTGAAGGACGTCAAGGTCGTGCTGAACGGCCCCGGGGCAGCGGGGATCGCCACGCTTGACCTCCTGAAGGCCATGGGCGTGCCGCACGGCAACTGCATCGCCGTCGACTCCAAGGGCGTCCTCTACAAAGGCCGCTCCGAGGCGATGAACCAATGGAAGTCGGCTCACGCCATCGAGACCGACAAGCGCACGCTGGCCGAGGCGCTCAAGGGCGCCGACGTCCTGATCGCCACGTCGGTGAAGGGCGCGATCACCCAGGAGGACATCAAGCTGATGGCCCCCAATCCGGTGATCTTCGCCATGGCCAATCCGGACCCGGAAATCCGGCCGGAGGAGGTCTACGAAGTCCGTCCCGACGCCATCGTCGCCACTGGGCGCAGCGACTATCCGAACCAGGTGAACAACGTCCTGGGCTTTCCCTACATCTTCCGCGGCGCGCTGGATGTCCGCGCCCGGCAGGTGAACATGGAGATGAAGATCGCCTGCGCCAACGCGCTCGCGATGCTCGCCCGCGAGGACGTGCCCGACGAGGTCGCCGCCGCCTATCATGGCGTGCAGCTCAAATTCGGGCCGCAGTACATCATTCCGACGCCGTTCGACCCTCGGCTGATCTGGTACATCCCGCCCTTCATCGCTCAAGCGGCGATGGACACCGGGGTAGCCCGCAGGCCCATCGAGGACATGGACGCCTATCGCGCCAGCCTCGCCCAGCGGCTCGATCCCACCGCGGCCTTCCTGCAGAAGCTGCAAGGCGCGGTGCTCTCTGCGCCGAAGAAGCGGATCGTTTTCACCGAGGGCGAGGAAGCCAGCGTCATCCGCGCCGCCTACGCTTTCCAGACCGCGGGCCTCGGCAACGCGATCCTGATCGGCCGCGAAGAGCTGGTGCACGAAAACATGCGGGCCGTGGGCCTGGAGCCCGCCGACGCGAACCTCGAAATCCTCAACGCCCGGCTCTCCGAGCGGAATACCGACTACGTCGACTACCTCTACGTGCGCCTGCAGCGGGAGGGCTATCTGCGCCGCGACGTCCAGCGGCTGATCAACCAGGACCGCAACGCCTTCGCCGCGGCCATGGTCGCCCTGGGCGACGCCGACGGCATGGTCACCGGCGTCACGCGGGCCTTCGACCAGGTGCTGGAAGAGGTGCTGCGCGTCGTCGACACCGCGCCGGGCGGCCGGATCATCGGCATGAGCGTGGTGCTCGCCAAGGGCCGCACCCTGTTCATCGCCGACACCACGGTCACCGAGATGCCGGAGGCCGAGGACCTGGTGGAAATCGCCCTGGAGGCCGCCCGCGCGGTGCGCGCCCTGGGCTATACGCCGCGTCTGGCCTTCATGAGCTATTCGACCTTCGGCAATCCCATGGGTACGCGCTCGGAGAAGGTGCGCGAGGCCGTGGCGACGCTCGACGAGATGGAAGGCATCGACTTCGAGTACGAGGGCGAGATGCCGCCGGAGCTGGCGCTCGACCCCGAGGCGCGGGGCAACTACCCGTTCATGCGCCTCTCCGGGCCCGCCAACGTCCTGATCATGCCGGCGATCCACTCCGCGGCGATCTCGACCCAGCTGATCCAGTCCCTGGGCGGCGCCACCGTCATCGGCCCGATCCTGCTCGGTCTCGACAAGGCCGTGCAGATCTGCCCGCTGTCCGCGTCGGTCTCGAAGATCCTGCAGATGGCCACGGTCTGCGCCTACGAGCGCCAGCTTTCGGAGACCGAGAGCTAGAGGTGTGATCCCGGTTTTCGCGGAGCGAAAGACCGGGACCCATACGCTCTGACTAGGCGATCTTCCTCGAGAGAATCGAGTTCATGGGTCCTGGACAGCCGTCTTCGCGGCTTCTGGGATGACACTGAAATTGCTATGGGGCGCGCCCCGCAAGGAGCGTCTCCGGTGACCTCGCCCCTTTCCCGCTCCTCTTCGTGTTTGGGCATCGACTTCGGCACGACCAACACCGTGGTGGCGCTCGCCGACGCATCCGGGCCGGCGCGCCTGATAGAGTTCCCCGCGCCGGAGGGGGAATTGTTCGCGTTCCGCTCCTGCCTGTCGTTCCACGCGGGCGACAAGCCGAACGAACGCGCCATCGCCGCCGGGCCCTGGGCGATCGACGCCTATGTGGAAGACCCGGCGGATACCCGCTTCATCCAGTCGTTCAAGTCGTTCGCGGCGTCCGAGAGCTTCAGCGAGACCACCATCCTGAACCGCCGATACCGGTTCGAAGACCTGCTCTCGACCTTCCTCCTGAAGCTGCGCGCCTATGCCGACGCCGGCATGGCCGAGTTGCCGGCCCGCGTCATCGTCGGCCGGCCGGTGACCTTCGCCGGCGGCGCGCCCAGCGAGCCCCTGGCGCTGTCGCGCTACGAGACGGCTTTCGAGCGGATGGGGTTCAGCGAGATCCTCTATGCCTACGAGCCGGTGGGCGCGGCCTTCTTCTTCGCCCGCGAGCTTGACCATGACGCCACCGTGCTGGTCGGCGACTTCGGCGGCGGCACGTCCGATTTCTCGATCATCCGCTTCGAGCGGCTCAAGTCGGGGGCCGGGGCCGGCGAAATCCGCGCCATTCCGCTGGGCCGCTCCGGCGTCGGCGTGGCGGGCGACGCCTTCGACTACCGGATCATCGACAACCTGGTCTCCCCGGCGCTTGGCAAGGGCTCGAGCTACCAGAGCTTCGGCAAGGTGCTGCCGATCCCCAACCGCTACTATTCCGCGTTCGCGCGCTGGGACCAGTTGGCCCTGATGCGGGCCAGCCGCGACATGCGCGAGATCCGCGCGCTGGTCCGCGAAGCCATGGAGCCGGAGAAGATCGAGCGCCTCGTGGAGACCCTCGACGAGAACTACGGCTACCAGCTCTACCGCTCGGTCAGCCGCCTGAAGGAGGACCTCTCCAGCCAGGACGCGGCGATGTTCCACTTCGAGGCCGGCTCGATCTCGCTGCAGGGCGGCGTCAAGCGCACGACCTTCGAGGGCTGGATCGCCCCGGAACTGGCGCGGATCGAAGCCGCCGTCGATGAGGCCCTGGCCACTGCGAACCTCACCCCCGAGGGTGTCGATCGGGTCTTCCTGACCGGCGGGTCGTCGTTGGTGCCGGCGGTCCGCGCGATCTTCCATCGCCGCTTCGACCCATCGAAGATCGAGACCGGAGCCGAGCTGGAATCCATCGCCTCGGGGCTGGCGCTGATGGGCCGCGAGCGCGACCTCTCCCGCTGGACCACGCGCGTCGGCGCAATCCCATGACCGCCTTCATCGCCCTCCTGCGGGCCGTCAATGTGGGCGGCACGGGCAAGCTGCCGATGACTGAGCTCAAGGCGATGTGCGAGGCGGCCGGCCACATGGCCGTGCGCACCTATATCGCCAGCGGCAACGTGGTCTTCGAGAGCCGCCAGAGCGAAGCCGCGGTGCGCGCCGATCTGGAACAGCGGCTGGCCGACCATGCCGGCAAGCCGGTCGGCGTGGTGGTCCGCACGGCCGCCGAAATGGCCGCGGTGCGCGACGCCAACCCGTTCCCGGACGCGCCAGGCAACCGCGCGGTGGTGATCTTCCTCGACGCGCCGCCGCCGGCCGACGCGCTGGAGAGGGCGGTCGGTCGCGGGCATGAAGAGATGGCGCTCGGCCTGCGAGAAATCTACGTCCGCTACGACGAGGGCATGGGAACCTCGAAGCTGAGGATCCCGGCGGCCAAGGCCGGCACGGCGCGCAACATGAACACCGTGGCCAAGCTGGCGGCCATGGCGGGTAGGCTTTAGCCGAGGCGGGTTAGCGCGTGGCCTTTTTCAGTGTCGGGCTGTCCAGGTCGAGGTCGCTGACCGCGATCACCTCCAGATCCGGGCGCTTGGCCTTCAGCCCGGCGGCAAAGGTCTTGGCGTCGCCGGCGACGATCAGGCTGGCCTTGGCCGGGTCCATGACGCGGGCCGCGAAGGCCTGCACCTGCGCGGGCGTGACCGCCTCGACCTTGGCCGTGTAGCGGGTGATCTCGTCCAGCGGCACCCCGAACAGGGCGAGGTTGCCCAGGATGTCGGCCAGGCCATGGCTGGTGGCGAGGCGGCGGCCGTAACCGCCCACCAGGTTCGACTTCCGCGCCGTGAGCTCGTCCACCGAGGCGGGCGTCGTCCCGATGGCGGTCATTTGTTCGCCGATCAGGTCGAGGACCTGTACGGCCGTCTCGTTCTTGGTCTGCGCCGCGGCGCGGAACGACCCGGTCGAGCGATTGGCGCTGAGGTTCGAAGACGCGCCGTAGGACAGGCCCCGTTTCACCCGGATCTCCAGGTTCAGCCGGGAGGAATAGCCGCCGCCCAGCAGGGTGTTGGCGACGATGCCCGGATAGAAGTCCGGGTCGCCGCGCGCGATCGCCGACTTGGCCAGGTTGACCGCGGCCTGACCGGTCCCCGGCAGGTCGATGGCGATGGCCCGCGGCTTGGCTTGCGGCACGATGGCCGGGATCGCGGGCATCGGGGTCGTTGGCTTGGCCCAGCTCCCAAAGGCGGTCTGCGCCAGCGCAAAGCCCTGCTCGGGGGTGATGTCGCCGGTCAGCACCAGGATGGCGTTGTCGGGCCGGAACCAGGTCTTGTGCAGGGCCGCCAGATCGGCGGGCTTCAGCCTGGCGATAGATCCCGGGGTGCCTGTGGAGACATGGCCGAACGGGGTGCCGGCGAACACGACGGGCGCGGCGGCGAAGGCCGAGACCTGCCCGGGCTCCTGGTAGGCGACGCGCAGGCCGTCGAGGCTCTGGGCGCGCTGGCGGTCCAGTTCGTCGGCCTTGAAGGCCGGGTTGCGGACCACGTCGGCCATGATCGCCATGGCGGCGGCGAGCTTGTCCGGCATGACATTGAGGGTGACCGACGAGGCCTCCAGGCTCGCGCTGGAGGCCAGCGTCGCGCCCAGGGCCTCGGTCGCCCGGGCGATGTCGCGGGCCGAGCGGGTCTTGGTCCCCTCGGTCAGCATGTCGGCGGTCATGCCGAAGGCGCCGGCGAGCCCCTTCGGATCCGCCCAGCCACCGGTTTTCAGCGTCAGGTCGGCGGTGACCAGCGGCAGGCTGGAGGACCGCGCCACGATGACCCGCAGGCCATTGGCCAGCGTTTTCTCGGCGGGCTTCGGCAGCACGGGCGAGACCGGCGCGGCCACCGGCGGCGGCGCCTCGCGCTGGCCCTCGGCGGCGAGCGTGAAGACCGGACCGGTGTAATCGACCACCCGCTCCGGCGGCGTCGAGGTCTTGGCCGCGACCTCGCCCTTCGGCCGTTCGCTCTCGGGGCGGTAGCGGATGGTCATGCGCCGCTGCGGATCGAGGTATTTGCGGGCCACCCGCTGGACGTCGGCCGGGGTCACCGCCTGCAGTTCGGCAAGCTCGGTATTGGCCTTGGCGGGGTCGCCGTCGATGCGCAGCGCATAGCCCAGCGCAAAGCCGCGCCCGTCGATGGTCTCGCGCTCGCGCAGCTTGCCGGCGATCAGCTGGGTCTTGGCCGAGGCCAGTTCGGCGGCGCTCGGCGTCGCGTCGCGAAGGCGCTGCACCTGGGCCAGCAGCGCCGCCTCGCCCTCGGCGATGGAATGCCCCGAGGCCAGTATCGCGCCGACCGCGAAATTGCCCGGCTGGGCCGGCAGGTCGGCGTTGGAATAGATCTCGGCGGCGATCTGCTTGTCGTAGACCAGGCTGTCGTAGAGCCTCGAGGACTTGCCGCCCGACAGCAGCGCATCGAGCATCTTCAGGGCCGGCGCGTCGGGGTCCGACGCCTTCACCCCCAGCCAGGTGATCGCCACGGCCGGCAGGGGCACGTTGGGACCGTAACCGTCATAGACCCCAGGCCCGGTGCGCGGCGGCTCCACGGCGGTCACCCGCTTGATCGGCTGGGTCGGGTTCTTCAGGGGCGCGAGATATCTGTCGATCCAGGCGTTCAGCTGGGCTGCGTCGAAGTTGCCGACCACCACCAGGGCGGCGTTGTCCGGGCGGTAGTAGGCCTCGTGGAAGGCGCGCACGTCGTCGATGGTGGCGGCGTCCAGCTCCTCGATCGAACCGATGCCGGGGCGATGGTAGGGATGCAGCGCATAGGTCGCCTGCGGCAGGTAAAGCGCAAACAGCCGCCCGTAGGGCGAGGCCAGCACCCGCTGGCGCAGCTCCTCCTTCACCACGTCGCGCTCGGATTTGAAGTTGGCCTCATCGATGACCAGCGTCCCCATCCGCTCGCCCTCGGCCCAGATCAGCCGCTCCAGATGGTTGGCCGGCACGACCTCGTAGTAGTTGGTGTAGTCGTCGGCGGTGGACGCGTTGTTCAAGCCCCCGACGTCCTCGGTCAGGCGGTCGAAGCTCTCCGCCGGCAGGTCGCGGGTGGCCTTGAACATCATGTGTTCGAACAGGTGGGCGAAGCCGGAGCGGCCGGCCGGATCGTCCTTCGACCCGACGCCGTACCAGACCTGCACCGTGACGTTGGGCGTCGAGCGGTCCAGCGAGGCATAGACCTTCAACCCGTTGGCCAGCGTCCGCTGGGTGTAGACGATGGGCGGGACCTGGCTTGTCTTGACGGTCGGCGCTGGAGCCTTGTGGACGGGCGCGGCCGTGGACGGCGCGGCGAGTGCGAGCGCGGTGGCGAGGACAAGAACGCTGACGGCTGGGCGGATCATGGCGCTTCCGGGAAGATCAGTGGGCGTCGAAGCCTTAGCATCCTCAATGCCCGCCGAAAGCTTACGGCTTCGTCATCCGCCTCTATTCCGCCAGCCTGACCAGCATCTTGCCCGCGTTCTTGCCCTCCATCAGGCCGATCAGGGCGGCGGGCGCCGCGGCGATGCCGTCCATCACGGTCTCCTGGTACTTGACGCGCCCGTCCTTCAGCCAGCCGGCCATGTCGCGCAGGAAGTCCGGGTAGAGGTGCATGAAGTCGGGCGCCACGAAGCCCCGCAGCATCACCCGCGAATAGATGATGTTGGACAGGTTGCCGACATTCGAGTGCCCGGAGTTGTAGCCGGAGATGAAGCCGCACACCGGGATACGTCCCAGCGTGTTCATCCTTCGCAGCGCCGCCTCCAGGTGATCGCCGCCGACGTTGTCGAAATAGACGTCGAGGCCCTTGGGCGTCGCCTCTTCCAGGGCCTGGCGGATGGCTTGCGTCTTGTAGTTGATCACCGCGTCCAGCCCGACCTCGTCGCGCAGCCAGGCGGCCTTCTCGTCCGATCCGGTTGAGCCCACGACGTAGCAGCCCTTGATCTTGGCGATCTGGGCGGCGACCGAGCCCACGGCGCCGCCGGCGGTGGAGACGAACACCTGCTCGCCGTCCTTCAGCTGGCCGATGTGCAGCAGGCCGCCATAGGCCGTGAAGCCGGTGCCGCCCAGCGCGTGCATATGGACGGTGAGCGGCAGGTCCGGGTCGGGTGAGAGCTTGGTCAGCCCCTTGCCATCGGAGGTGAAATATTCGCGAAAGCCCAGCCGGTTGGTGACCAGGTCGCCGACCGCGAACCCGTCGTGCTTCGATTGCACCACGCGGCCCAGCGCGCCGCCCATCATCGCCTCGTCCAGCGCCTGGCCGGCGGTCAGCCTCGGCCGCATGGCCGGGTCGACCGACATCAGCAGGTTCTGCACCAGCACCTGGCCTTCGCCCGCGTCGCCCACCTCGCGCTCGACCAGGGCGAAATTCGCCGCCGCCGGCGCGCCGGTCGGACGCTGAACGAGATGGATCTCACGGCTCTTGGGCATGGCGGGTCTCCGGAAATGAATGGTTCAAATACGCAGCCTTGTGGACCCTCGCCACATCCCTCTCAAGGGTCATCCGGGTTTCGCCAGGGAAGACCGGGCCCCATGGGCGCTGAAGGCCCGAGACGACCTGGAGAGCCGAGTGATCCTGGGGCCCGGACAGGCGCCGCGCGCTTCTGGGATGACGCTGAAGCTAGAGGGTGTCGCCCCAATCGCGCCGGCGGGCCACCGCGTAGGCCGGCTTGTCGCGCCTTGGGACGAGGCGCTGTTCGACCTCGCCACCCAGGCCGCAGAGCTTGAGCGCGATGCCGGGCTTGGCGGTCTTGGGCGGGGCGAGGATGCGCGGGCGGCGTGGGGCCACGACGATCCCGGGCCGCGCGGCGATCAGGTAGCTGAACCGCTCATCCTCGAACGGGACCACCGCATCCTTCGCCAGCCGATGGTCGCGGCTGCGGGGCAGGCGGACGCTGAAGTGACACCAGTCCTCGCCGGTCAGCGGACAGGCGGCCTCGTGCGGGCAGGGCGCCAGGATCGTCGCGCCGGCCGCAATCAGGGCCGTCCGCGCGGCCAGGATGCGCGCGTAGCCGGCGGGCGTGCCGGGCTCGACCAGGGCGAGGATGCCCTCGGCGGCATTCCATAGTGCGGCAACAGTCGAATCTTGCCGGTCGGGTGCGATCTCCGCCAGGGCATAGCTCGCGACGACGAGGTCTGCGGTGGGCCACGGACCTGGCGCGGTGAGATCGCCTCGGCGCGTCTCGGCGGTTTGCAAGGCCGCAGAGCCGCCGCTCGCCAGCCGCGTGGCGAGCGCCAGGAACGGTGGGCTGGAGTCGAGCCAGGTGATGCCGCTCAGGGCTGGCCAGACCTCCGCCGCCGCCCAGCTCGCCGCACCGGTCCCGGCCCCGGCGTCGAGCAAGGTCCGGGGCGCGAAGCCCGGCGCCCTGCGCGCCGCGTCGGCCAGCACCGTGGCGCAGGCCGCGTAGGTGGCCGGAAGGCGGGTCAGCGCATAGGCCAGGGCGTCGTCGGGCTCACGGATCACGCCGGACGATGGCTTGCCGGCGCGATAGGCCTCCGAGGTGCGCGCCGCGCGCTCCGCCAGACCCTTGCGCGGCACGCCCTGCAGAGCGCGGTCGAGGGCGGCCCGGAGCGGGCCTGGAAGGTCGGGGCTCATGGCGTCTGGCGCGCCCGCGCCAGGGCCTCGCGGCGCAGCGCCAGCAGGGCCAACGGCACGTCGCGGCGCAACGCCAGCCTCGCCACCCAGCCCGGCGCCGAGAACGGCGCGGCGACCCGGGCCCGGTAGGTGACGCGCACCTGATCGCCGTGCGGCTCCAACCGCCATTCGCCCTCGAACACCTTCAGGTCGCCACCGGTGCGATGGAACGCCATCCGGTGGTTAGGTTCGAAGTCCTCGCGGTAGACGGTGCGCACCGAGGGCGTGAAGGTCGCGCGCGTGACCTCCTCGCGGATGTCCCAGCGCCCTTGTGGGTCCCGCTCCAGGACGCGGCAGCTCTTCAGGTTGGCGACCATCTTCGGCGCGAGTTCGCAGTCGGTCATGACGTCCCAGACGACGGCTTGCGGCGCGGCGACGTCGATCACTGCCAGGATCGCGCCGGAGCGACCGTCCGGGTCCGGCTCGACGTCGACATAGGGTCGTCCACGGTCCAGCAGCGCCTGGGCGCGCGGCGGCAGGTCGGCGGAGAACGCCGGGCCCGCCGCCAGCAGCAGGACGATCAGCAGGGTGCGCATCTCGCCGACCGCTGCGAGGCCTAGGCGCTGGCCGGCGACTTCAGGAGTTCGTCGAGAACCGCCGGCTCGACCAGGGACGCCGGGTCGCCAAGGTTGCTCAGGTCGCCGGCGGCCACTTTGCGCAGGATCCGCCGCACGACAGCGCCCGACTTGGCGCGGGGCAGGCCCGAGAGGAACCGCACCTCCACCGGCGCCGCCGCCGGCCCCACGTCGCGGCGGACCAGACCCTTCAGGTCGGCCTCCAGGACGTCGGTGGCGCGCGCGTCCGACGCCACGACCACATAGGCATGGACCCCGTCGGCGGCGCCGACGCAGGCGGCTTCGGCGACGCTATCGTGGCCCTCGATGACCCGCTCGATCTCGCCGGCGTCGATGCGGACGCCGCCCACGGTGAGGATATCGGCGGCGCCGTCCTCTGTCCGGTTACGCACCAGGTCGTCAACCACGCCAGGGTCGGCCAGCGTCGAGGTGTCGCCGAGGTTGGCGATATCGCCCTCGGCAACCTTGCGCAGGATGCGGCGCATGATCTTGCCGGATCGGGTCTTCGGCAGGCCAGGCGCGAACTGGATCACGTCCGGCGCGGCGAAGGGGCCGATCTCGCGGCGCACCCAGTTGCGCAGCTCCGGCTCCAGGCTGGCGGTCACCTCGACGCCGGATTTCAGCGTCACGAAGCAGTAGATGCCCTGCCCCTTGATCTCGTGCGGATAGCCCACGACGGCGGCCTCGGCGACCTTCGGGTCGGCCACCAGGGCGCTCTCGATCTCGGCGGTGCCCAGGCGGTGGCCGGAGACGTTGATCACGTCGTCCACCCGGCCGGTGATCCAGTAGTAGCCGTCCGCGTCGCGCCGCGCGCCGTCGCCGGTGAAGTACTTGCCGGGATAGGTTGTGAAATAGGTCGAAATAAACCGCGCGTGGTCGCCATAGACCGTGCGCATCATCCCCGGCCAGGCGTCGGTCAGGCACAGGTTGCCATTGATCGCGCCTTCCAGGACCTTGCCCTCGGCGTCCACCAGCTGCGGCTTCACGCCGGGCAGCGGCTTGGCGCAGGAGCCAGGCTTCAGCGCCGTCGCCCCTGGCAGCGGGCTCATCAGGCAGGCGCCGGTCTCGGTCTGCCACCAGGTGTCGACGATCGGGCAGCGGCCCTCGCCGACCACGCGGTGATACCACAGCCAGGCTTCGGGGTTGATGGGTTCGCCAACCGTACCCAGCAGGCGGATGGTTGAGCGCGAGGTGCGGGTCACCGGAGCGTCGCCCTCGCGCATCAGGGCGCGGATGGCGGTGGGCGCGGTGTAGAAGATTTCCACCTTGTGCTTGTCGCAGACTTCCCAGAATCGCGACGAGGTCGGGTAGTTGGGCACGCCCTCGAACATCAGGGTGGTGGCGGCGTTTGCCAGCGGGCCATAGACCACATAGCTGTGGCCGGTCACCCAGCCCACGTCGGCGGTGCACCAGAAGACCTCGCCTGGCCGATAGTCGAAGACCAGTTCGTGGGTGTGGCTGGCCCAGGTCAGGTAGCCTCCGGTGGTGTGCAGCACGCCCTTGGGCTTGCCCGTCGAGCCGGAGGTATAGAGGATAAACAGCGGGTCCTCGGCGTTCATCGGCTCGGGATCGCAGCGGTCGGAGACGGTGGCCTTGACCTCCGAATAGAAGACGTCGCGGCCGGCGGTCATCGGCACGTCGGCCTTGGTGCGGCGGACCACGATGACGTCGGTCACGCCGGGGCATGCCTTCAGCGCCTCGTCGACATTCCGCTTCAGCGGCACCGGTTTGCCGCCGCGCAGGCCCTCATCAGCGGTGATCACGATCCTGGAATCGCAGTCCTGGATGCGGCCGGCGATGCTATCCGGCGAGAAGCCGCCGAAGATCACCGAATGGATCGCCCCGATCCGCGCGCAGGCCAGCATGGCGTAGGCCGCCTGCGGCACCATCGGCAGGTAGATGGTGACCCGGTCGCCCTTCCTGACGCCCTTGGCCTTGAGCACATTGGCCATCCGGCAGACTTCGGAATGCAGCTGGCCGTAGGATATCTCGTCGCTGATCGAACCGTCATCGCTTTCCCAGATGATCGCGATCTCGTCGGCGCGCTGCGGCAGATGCCGGTCGATGCAGTTGACCGAGACGTTCAGCACGCCGTCGGCGTACCAGCGCACCCGGAAGTCGTCGGCGTCGAACGAGACATCCTTCACCTGGGTGAACGGGGTCATCCAGTCGAGGCGCTGGCCGACCTCGGTCCAATAGCCGTCCGGGTCGCTTTCGACCCGTGCCATGGCCGCGTCATAGCCGGCGGCGTCCATGCGGGCGTTCTTCGCCCAGGCCTCGGGTACTGGAAAGACTTCGCTGTCGGACACTCGTGTTCACTCCCGGATTGGCCGTCCCGGATGGAGTATGCGGAGAGGCGGCCCATAAGCAACAACGCGGGCGCAACAGGCGGGCGCTACAAGGCGGGCGTGACAAGCCGCGCGGCGCCGCTTGCCGGTTCCGGCGGGCGCGGCCATGGTCCGACGATGCTTTCCCAACGGCTCTACACGCGTTCGGCAGCCAGTCTTTGCGCGTGCGCGGCGCTGTTGAGCGCCTGTGGCGGCGGCGTGCGCACTCAGGGCTCGGCGGCTATCGCCCGGTTCCTGGCGACGGTTCACAGCGGCGACCGCAAGGCCTTCGAAGCGCTGATCGACCGGCCCGCCGTGCGCTCCGACCTGACCGAACAGATGGCCGACGTCGCCAAGCGCCATGAGGTCGATGTGGGCGAGGGGCCGTCCGAGTTCGCCGTCGACCGGATGATCACGCTCCAGGCCGTGCGCCTGACCGCGGCCCGTGTCGCGCCGGTCTGGCCGGCGACCCCCACCGCCATCCAGATCGCGCCGCACATGAAGGCCAGGGACAGCCGCCATATCTGCCTGGAAGAGGCGGCGACCAAGCGCTGCCTGCTCAGCTTCGCCCGGAAGGACGGCGCCTGGCGGCTGACCGGAATGATGTTCACACCGCCGCCGGCCGAGACCGAGACCGCCGCCTTCCGGACCACCGGGCCCGCCACCGAGGCCGCCTCGAGCGAGCCGCCCTAGCCCTGGCCTCGGGGCTTTCGAAGCCCTATGCCGGACCTGAGTTTCCATGAGGCCGTCCCATGCTGCTGCACCTCTCGACCTGGCAAGAGATCGAGGATCATCTGACCCGCTCCAAGACGGTGGTGATTCCCATCGGCTCCAATGAGCAGCATGGCCCCACCGGCCTGCTGGGCACCGACTGGCTCTGCCCGGAGATCATCGCGCACGAGGCTCAGAAGACCGCCGACATCCTGGTTGCGCCGACCTTCAACATCGGCATGGCGCAGCACCACCTGGGCTTTCCGGGCACCATCGCGCTCAGGCCCTCGACCTTCATGGCCGCCATCGGCGACTGGTGCCGCAGCCTGGGCCTGGCGGGCTTCGAGAAGCTCTATTTCCTGAACGGCCACGGCGGTAATGTGGCCACCATCGACGCGGCCTTCTCCGAGCTCTACGCCGAGGCCACCTACGCCCAGCGCAATCGCGGCTTCGCCTGCAAGCAGAGGAACTGGTGGGAACTGCCCGGCGTGCTCAGCCTCGCCAACCGCCAGTTTCCCACCGGCCACGGCAGCCACGCCACACCGTCCGAGATCGCGGTCACCCAATGGGCCTATCCGGACGCCATCAAGTCGGCGAACTACGCGCCGCAGGTCGCGCCCACCGGGCCGATCCGCGAGGCTCTCGACTTCCGCGCGCGCTACCCCGACGGCCGCATGGGCTCCGACCCCGGTCAGGCGACCCCGGACAAGGGCGGCGAGCTGGTGGCGATGGCCGTGAAGGGCCTGATCACCGACGTCGCGGCGTTCTCCGCCGAGGCCGCGCCAATCTGACTCCAGATGCTCCCCTTCAATCGCGCTGACGCGCTGGGGGAGGATCCGGAGAGCTAAGCCGTGAACACCGCTCCGTCGCGGACCGCGATCGGCCAGGGGGTCAGCTGCTCGCCGACGCAGGGCGTGGTGACGCCCTGGCCGGTCAGCGCGAACAGCGCGCCGTGGCCCGCGCACAGGATGTGGTCGCCGGCCCGCGTCAGGTAGCGGTCGTCGAAGCCCAGCGGCCAGCCGGCGTGCGGACACTGGTCCAGATAGCCGGCCAGCAGGTCGCCCGACCGCACCACGAAGGCCGCGAACAGGCGGCTGTCGGCGCGGAAGCGGAAGCCCTTGGAGCCCGGATCGGCGATCTCATCCAGCGCGCAGAGGCGCAGGCCGGCGGCTGGCCTGGCCGGATTGTGGGTGTCGCTAGAGTGCGCCAATGGAGGCCCGGAAACCGCGGATTTCGACCCGGCCGAACACCCCGGCCGTCTGGTAGGGGTCGGCGGCGTTGAAGGCTTCGGCCGCCGCGCGGTCTTCGACGTCCAGGATGAACAGCGAGCCGGCCATGGCGTCGGCCGCGTCCAGCATTGGTCCGGCCAGCTTCACGACGCCGGCGGTCTCCCGGACATAGGCCAGGTGCGCCTCGCGGGTGGCCATCCGCAGCGCGAGGCAATCGGGTTTATCGAAACAGGCCAGCATGAAGAGCGCCATCGTCTATTCCTCGCGAAGGGGTCGGGAAAGCAGGCCACGGATCGCCTGGTCGACGCCGACCTCGCCGGCCAGGATGGCGGCGGTGGCCTCGCAGATCGGCACATCGACGCCAAGCTTTTTCGCCAGTTGCCGCACGGCCGGCGCGGAGGCGACGCCCTCAGCCACCGACAGCTTGCCGGCCAGGGCCTCCTGCAGCGTCTGGCCGCGGCCGAGCGCCAGGCCGACGCTCATGTTGCGCGACTGCGGGCTGGAACAGGTGAGCACCAGGTCGCCCAGGCCACAGAGTCCCGCAACGGTCTCGGCCTCGCCGCCCAGGGCGACGGCCAGCCGGGTTAGTTCGGAAAAGCCGCGGGTGATCAGCGCGGCGTGCGCGCTGCGGCCCAGGCCCCGGCCCTCGACGATGCCGCAGGCGATGGCCAGCACGTTCTTCACCGCGCCGCCGGCCTCGGCGCCGATCATGTCGGTGGCGAAGTAGGGCCGGAAGCTCGGCGTGGCGATCAGCTCCGCCAGATCCTCGGCGCAACCGGGATCGGGGCAGGCCAGCGTCACGGCGGTCGGCAGGCCCCGGGCCACTTCGCCGGCGAAACTGGGTCCGGAGAGCACGGCGGGCGCGGCGTGCGGGATGGTCTCGGCCAGCACCTGGGTCATCAGCTTCAGCGAGCCCTGCTCGACCCCCTTGGCGCAGAGCAGGATCTGCAGGCCCTGGCGCGCATGCGGCGCGAAAGCCATCAGCGTCGCGCGCAGGTGCTGGGCCGGCGTCACGGCCAGCACGATGTCGCTGCCGGCCAGGTCGGCGAAGTCGCCGGTGGCGCGGATCGAGGGGTCCAGCGCGATGCCCGGCAGGAAGCTGGTATTCTCGTGGCGGGCGTTCACCGAGGCCACCACGTCGGCCTCGCGCGCCCACAGCGTCGTCGCAAGGCCCGCCCGCGCGCAGACCTGGGCGAGCGCCGTGCCCCAGGCGCCGCCGCCGATCACGCCAGCTTTTTTCGCAAGTGGGGCTTTCTTGCTCATGCTTTCGCGCCCTTGCGGCCGGGAACGTGGGTCGGGTTGGCGTTGGCCGCCGCGGCATCCAACGGCCAGCGGGGCCGTGCGGCTGCATCCAGCGGGTCGCTGATGCCCAGCGCCAGCCGTTCGGCCCCGGCCAGCGCGATCATCGCGGCGTTGTCGGTGCAATAGGCCAGCGGCGGGGCGGTGAAGGAAAAGCCGCGCGCCTCGGCGACGGCCTGCAACCGCGCGCGCACCGCCCGGTTGGCGGCGACCCCGCCGGCCACGACGAAGCGCAAGCCGTCCTGTGCGGTTTTGGGGCCCTCATGCTCGGCGGCGTAGGCGGCCATGGCGCGGTCACTGCGCTCGGCGAGCTGGGTGGCGATGGCGGCCTGGACGGTGGCGGCAAGGTCGGCGCGCTCGGTGTCGGTTGTCAGGCCCTCGGCCAGCCGCGCGGCGGCGGTCTTCAGTCCGGAGAAGGAGAAGTCGCAGTCCTTGCGGCCGAGCAGCATGCGCGGGAGCGTGAACTTGCCGGGGTCGCCGGTCTGGGCCAGGGCTTCCAGCGCCGGGCCGCCGGGATAGGGCAGGCCCAGCGTCTTGGCGATCTTGTCGAACGCCTCGCCGGCCGCGTCGTCGATGGTCGAGCCCAGGCGGCGGCAGGCCCCGATGCCCCCCACATCCAAAAGCTGGCAATGCCCGCCGGAGACCAGCAGCAGCAGGAACGGATAGCCGACCTCCGCCGCCAGCCGCGCGGAGACCGCGTGGCCCTCCAGGTGGTTGACCGCCACCAGCGGCAGGCCGCGGGCCAGCGCGATGGCCTTGCCGAACGACAGTCCCACCATCACGCCGCCGACCAGTCCCGGCCCGGCGGTCGCGGCCACGCCGGTCAGTCCCTCGAAGCCCATGCCGGCGTCGGCCAGCGCGCGCGCGGCGATGGCGTCGATGCATTCCACATGCGCGCGGGCGGCGATCTCCGGCACCACCCCGCCGAACGGTGCGTGCGCCGCGATCTGGCTGGCGATCACCGAGGACATTACCTCGACCGCGCCGTCCGGGCTCAGGCGCACGACCGCCGCCGCGGTCTCGTCGCAGCTGGTCTCCAGGCCTAGGACCACTTGGGGGACGTCGTGCGCGCTGGGGGTCATTCGGTTGCCGGGGCGCCCCTGCTCCTGTAGCAGGCGCTCTCAGTTCCGCTCCGAGGTAGCCCTCCGCCCGTGACCACGCAACCGCCAGCCCCAATTCCGGCGAGAACGGGCCCGGTGCGCATCGGCGCCCGAGGGTCCAAGCTGTCGCTGGCCCAGGCCGGCCATATGCAGCGCCGGATCGCCGCGGCCCTGGGGGCTGATCCGCAGGACGCCGCCGCGGTCGAGGCGGTCGCCCCGCTGATCGTCATCACCACCACCGGCGATCGGGTGCAGGACCGCCGGCTGCTGGAAATCGGCGGCAAGGGCATGTTCACCAAGGAGATCGAGGAGGCCCTGCTGGCGGGCCACATCGACTGCGCCGTCCACTCCCTGAAGGACATGCCGGGGCTGTTGCCCGAAGGCCTGTGCATCGCCGCCATCCCCGAGCGGGAAGATCCGCGCGACGCCTTCCTCAGCCTGAAGGCCGGGCGGGTGGAAGACTTGGCCCAGGGCGCGGTGCTGGGCACCGCCAGCCTGCGGCGTCAGGCTCAGATGCTGCACCGCCGCCCCGATCTCGACGTCCAGATGCTGCGCGGCAACGTCGACACCCGCCTCGCCAAGCTGGAGGCCGGCGCCGCTGACGCGATCCTGCTGGCCTATGCGGGCCTCAAGCGCCTGGGCCTCGGCCACCTGCCCAAGAGCCTGATCGACCCCATCGAGTGTCCGCCGGCCCCCGGCCAGGGGGCGCTGGCCATCGAGACCCGCATCGGCGACTGCGACCTGCCCTGGGTGCAGGCGATCCGGCACGCGCCATCGACCATCGCCGTGGCCGCCGAGCGCGGCGCTCTGATGGCCTTGGAAGGCTCCTGCAAGACCGCCATCGGGGCGCATGCCTGGTTCGAAGGCGCGCATCTCAAGCTGATCGTCGAGGCGCTCTCGACCGACGGGGCCCGCCGTTTCCGCCACGCGGGCGAGGCCGACCTCACCGAACTGGCCGATCCGGAAGCCTCCGCGCGCGAGCTCGGCCTGTCCATCGGTCTCGCCGTAAAGGCCGAAGCCGGCGACGCGATCGACCTCAGCTAGCGCGACCTGTGTTATCCCGGAAGCCGCTGCGCGGCTGTCCGGGACCTATACGCGCCGTTGACGATGGAAATGCGCGGCGGTCTTCAGGTTCAGTCTCCGAAACCTTGAGTCTATGGGTCCCGGTCTTTCGCTTGCGCGAAAACCGGGATGACGCCGTTGTGCTGCTTACGCAGCTACCGCGACATCCAGGGCTTGGATTTCGACGAGGACTGTTGCGCCGCGGCCTGCTCGCGCTGGAATTTGCCGCCGCGTGGCGGCTTCGGTCGGGCGGCGATCTTTTCGGTCTTCAGCCGCAGCGCGCGCTGGATCGGGGTTTCCGAGGCGGTCTCTGGGTCTTTGGACATCGGCGATCCTCGGGTTTGGCGACAGGCGCAGGGCCACATATAGGGTTTGCGGAAGGTTAAGGCTCTCTCCGTTAGGGAAGATTTGGGAGCTCGGGGAATCGCATGGCGCGGCGTCGGCAAAAGATCTGGATCACTCGGGCGCAACCTGGCGCGGACGCCACCGCCGAACGGGTGCGGGCGCTGGGGCATGAGGCTCTGATCGCACCGCTGCTCGCCGTGCAGGCGCTGCCGGACGTGGCGGTGGACCTGGGCGGCGTCGCGGCGTTGGCCTTCACCAGCGCCAATGGCGTCCGCGCCTTCGCCGACCTCTGCGCCGAGCGCGCGATCCGGGTGTTCGCGGTGGGCGCGGTCACCGCCCAGGCCGCCCGGGCCGCGGGGTTCAAGCTGGTGCTGTCGGCGGACGGCAATGTCGAGGCCCTGGCCGAGGGCATCGGCCAGCGGCGCGGCGAACTGCGCGGCGCGGTGCTGCATCTGGGCGCCGCCGAACTGGCGGGCGACCTGGTGGGGGCGCTGGAGAAGCAGCGCGTCGTCGCGCGCTCGCTGACCGTCTACGAAACCGTCCTGGCCCCCGTCGATCCGGAGGCCGTGGCCCAGCTGGTGCTGGCCGACGCGGTGCTGCTGCACTCGCCGCGCGCCGCCCAGGCGCTGGCCGCCGTCCTCAAGGCCTATCCGGCTCCGAAGCTGCGCGCGCTGGGCCTCTCCAAGGCGGTGATGAAGCCGCTGGCGCGCGCCAAGATCGGTGGGCGGGCCTACCCCTCCATGCCCCTCGAAGGGGCCCTGCTGAATCTGATAGACCGGACCCCATGAGCCTGCCGCCCGACGCCTCGGAGAGCTCCGCGCCCAAGGATCCGGCCGACTATCGGCCGAAGCCGCTGCTGGGCGCGACCTTCTGGGCGATGCTGGCGCTGATGCTGCTGTGCGTGCTGGCCGGCGTGGCGGTCGCCAACTTCGGGCCGCGCCTGTTCGGCCCCCCGCCGCGCGCGAAAATCCCTGTCGAAGCCGCTCCGAGGGAAAGCCCCGCGGCCCCGCCCGCGCCCGCGCCATCCCTGGCGCCGGGGCCGGTGTCCCAGTCCTCGCCCGACGTCGCGCGCCTCACCGCCCGGGTGGCCAGCCTGGAAGCCCAGCAGACCCACGCCTCGCAAGCCGCCGCCGCCGCGCTGGCCGCCGCCGCCGTGGTCGAGGCCACTCAGGGGACCGGCCCCTTCGTCGAGGCGCTGTCGAGCCTGCGCGCCATTTCGCCACCGTCGCCGGAGCTGCAGGCGCTGGCGCGTCTGGCCGCTGTCGGGGCCCCCAGCCGCACCGCGCTGGCCGCCAGCTTTCCCGACTACGCCGCCAGCGCCGTGAGCGCCGCGCGCGCGCCCAACAGCCAAGGCGGCGGCGACGGGGCCGGCCTGGGCGACCGGATCGTCTACGCGCTCTCCCGCGTCGTCAGCCTGCGCCGGGTGGGCGATGTGCCCGGCGATGGCGTCGATGCGCTGCTGGCCCGCGCCGAGCGACAGATCGACGACGGCGATCTCGACCGGGCGCTCAAGACCCTCGACAAGCTGCCGGCTGGCGCGCGGGACGCCCTGGCGCCGTGGCGCGACCGGGCTGACCGCCGCGCCGAAATCGACCGCAACGCCGCGGCCCTGCGCGCCCGCGCCCTGCAGACCCTGGCCAATGAGGCCCCGCCCAGAGAGGTCTTGCCGAGAGAGGTCTTGTCCCCAGCGGGCGGAGGCGGCGGATGATCCGCGCCGGCCTGGTCATCCTGATCCTTTGCGCCGCAGCCGTGGCCGCGATCGCGATGACCGGCGACGCCGGCCACGCTCAGGTCGTCTGGCTGGGCTGGCGCGCCGACATGACGGCGTCGGCCGCCGTGATCATCGTGCTGTTTGGCGCTCTGCTGGCCGCGCTGTTCTGGCGCACGGTCCTGTGGATCCTGGCCGCGCCCCAGCGCGCCGCCCGCACCCGCGCCGAAAGCCGCCGCCGCCAGGCCAACGAGGCGCTCAGCCGTGGCTTCCTGGCCGCCGCGGCGGGCGACGGGTCGGAGGCGCGCCGCCTGGCGCAGAAAGCCGCCGAACTGGCCGAGGAGACGCCGGCCCTGGTCCGGGTGCTGGCCGCCCAGGCGGCGGAAGCCGCCGGCGACGCGCCCGCCGCCCAGGCCGCCTACACCGCCATGCTGGGCTTCCCGGAGATGCGGCTGGCCGGCCACAAGGGGCTGATGCAGCTCGCCCTGTCGCAGGGCCTGCGCGAGACCGCGCTGCGCCACGCCCAGGAGGCCTTCAACGAGACCCGCAGCGCCCGCTGGGCCTGGCGCGCCCTGCTGGAATCCCGCCTCGACGCCGCCGAATGGGGTGCGGGCCTGGAGCTGGTCAAGACAGCGCTCGACCGCAAGATCGTCCCGCCGGTCACCGCTGAGCGGGCCCGCGCCGCCCTGCTGGCAGCGCTCGCCGCCCAGCTCGAGACGTCGCGCGATCCCAAGGTCCGCGGCCAGGCGCTCGACAGCGCCGTCGAGGCCGCCAAGCTGCAGCCGGGTTTCGCGCCCGGCGTGGTGATGGCCGCGCGCCTGCTGGCCGCCGACGGCAAGGCCGGGCGCGCGACGGCAACGCTGGAGAACGCCTGGAAGACCGCGCCGCATCCGGCGCTGTGGCTGGCTTTCCGCGACCTGAAGACCGACGAGACGCCGCGCGAACGTGGCCGGCGGCTGCTCGATCTCGCCAATCAGAACCCAGACCACCGCGAGAGCCGCATCCTGCATGTCGAGCGCGCCCTGATCGCTGGTGAGACGGCTACGGCGGCCGCCGCCATGGCCACGCTGGACACCGAGCTGCTGACCGCGCGGATCGCGGGCCTGCGCGCCCGGGTGGCTTTCGCCTGCGGCCAGCCCGACGAGGCCCGGCTGTGGCTCACCCGCGGCCTGGACGCCGCCCAGGAGCCCGACTGGTCCGATCTCGACCCCGAGGGCCGGGCCTTCGCCTATCAGGCCTCGGACTGGGCCCGGCTGGTGATCACCTATGCCGAGACCGGCGCGCTGATCCATCCGCGCTTCGAGCGCCGCGAACGCAGCTTGAGCGCGCTGCCGGACCTGCCCATCGCCTATGCCGACCGCGCCGCCTTCATTACCGAGGGCGGGTTCGATCCGGTGCTCTATCCGGTCGACGACGAAGCCTATGGCGACGAGGATGCGGCGGAGGAAACGGCCCCCGCGCCGGCGCCCAATCGTCGGGGCGGCGGCCGCCCGGGCCGTGGCCGCTTGGCGAGCGCGCCGAGGTCCGCTAAATAGGCGCTCCTTCGCGGTCGGGACCGTCTCGCACCGCCGTCGGAACAGGCCCCCCGCAGGGACCAGGGCCGCCTTAGCTCAGCTGGTAGAGCACCGCATTCGTAATGCGGGGGTCAGGTGTTCGAGTCACCTAGGCGGCACCATCTTTTTCAATCTCTTAGCCGATTTCCACGGCGCTCGATTGACATTCCCCTGGGTAAAGGAAAGCTTAACCTTAAGGCCCGGTGAAGTGGCCAGCCCTGGGGGAAATTGATGCGCGCTTTCGCTGTGCTTCCGCTTTGCTTTGTTCTGGCCGCTTGCGCGACGGTTGAGCCGTCGCCGTCAGCCCGACCCTTGTCGCCGGCGAACCTCGCGGCCCTTGGGCCGACCCGGGCGAGCATCACCGCTGACCAGGGCGGCGTGGGCAAGAGCTGGTTTTACACTGAGGTCAACGGCGCCGGCGCCGGCTTGGCCGGGGTGATTGGCGGCTTGATCGCCGGCGCGATTATCAACGCCGCGCCCTCCCACCGCGCGAACCGGCAGGCCACGGAGATCGCGGAGGTGATCACCCCGGAGAGGCTGAACGAGTCGCTCGACGCCAAGTTCAAGGCGCTGACCGCCGCCCCGCAGGAGGGCAAGGTCACCTTCAGCGATGTCGTTGTGACCCAGAAGGTGCTGGCGCCGGGTGAACTCGACGACACGCTGGAGATCGCCACGAGCTACACCCTGTCAGAGGATTCCAGCGTCTTGCGGGTGATCTCAACGGCCACCTACAAGTCGGCGGCGATCCCGTACAAAACGCCGTACACCTTCAAGAAGCAGACGCCGGCTTCCGAGACCACCGGCCCGCTCTACCGGAATGTCTTCACCTACTATTCAACGCCTCTGCCTGTGCCGGTCCTTACGCCGGAGTTGAAAGAGCGGCTGGCCGCCTCGGTTCGCGACAGCATGCGCAACGAAAGCGGCGCCTTGCCGGCCGAGGGCACGGGCGAATACAAGTCGATGCTGCACGACGTAGAGCTGGCCCAGGATGACAAGCTGAGCAGCGGTGAGAGCTCGGTCTTCCTGACCCGCGAATGGCTCAAGAACCACGGCGCCCCCTTGAAGCAGGAGATCGAGAGGGCCCACGCCTTCATCGCCAAATACGCGCTGCTGGACGTCAACCGCACCGCCATCCCGTCCCTGGAGGGAACGGACGAGTTGCTGGAAACCACGACGGATGACCGCACCGTGCGCCGCATAGGAGCCGGTGTCGGGGCGGGATCCTACGTCTCGTCAGCCGCCAATGCCGCCACGCCGGCCACCTATGGGAACGCGGTCGCGGTCGGCAAGGCCACCGAGGACTACGTCAACGGCCTGAAGCATCCGGCCAAGAAGGCCAAGTAGTGCGCCGCAGCCTGGTTGCCGCGGCGCTGCTCGTCTCGGGCGCGCCCCTGGCCCTGCAAGCCTGCGCGACGCCTGAGCCTGCCGTCTACGCTCCCATCGGAGAGGCGGTGCAATATGGCTATAAAGACCGCCCCAATCCGGACGGGGGCCACACCGTGCTGGTGGTCGTGCCGCGGCAGTCTTCGCCAACCGAGGCGCGGTCGTTTTGGGATCGCCGCGCCGAGGAGCTGTGTCCCGGCGGCGTGTCCAAGCGCATCGTGTTCAGATCCGAACTTAAGGAACTCATGATTCCCGCCGGCTATGTCCAGTACAGCGCGGGCTTCGGGTCGCGCCTGGCGCTGGGCTATGAAGTCGAAGGCTACGTCTACTGCAAGGCCGCGGCGCCAGCGCCTGTCCAGGCGTCCGCCGGAGGCTGATGTCGTCTCGAACAGCCGCCCAGAGCGCGCGGCGGGTTACCGGCTGTTAGGCCGCCGCCTATAGGTGTGTGCAACCTAACGGCCGCCTGACGCCTATCGCCAGGCCACGCCAATAATCCACACGAGCCTTCGAGGTATGATCATGCGAGCCTTTTCAACCGCCCTGGTGGGCGCGCTGCTGGTCGCGGCCGCGTCGCCGGCGACCGCCGCCGTGGCGGCGAAGGCCGGTCCGGCCAAGTCGGGTGCGCCGCGCGCCGGCGGGCCGTCGGCCGATGTCCGGTGCCTGATGACCATGTACGCCTTCGGTCAAGACAAGACCCGCGCCCAGGCCGGCCAGATGGGCGTCTATTTCTTCGCCGGCCGCATCAATTCCGAGGCCCCAGGCTTCGACCTCGCCGCCGCCATGCGGGCCGAGGCGCCGAAACTGACCCCGCCGGCGCTGCAGGAAGAACTGAAGCGCTGTGGCGCCATGGTCGCCGCGGCCTCGCAGAGCCTGCAGACCTCGATCAACGGCCTGCGTCCGCCCGGTTCCGCCCCCGGGGCCGCTCCGGGCGCCGCGGCAGCGCCTGTGGCGCCGTCGCCCGCGCCCATGGCGACCCCGATGACGCCCGCGCCCAAATAGGTCCCAGCGCCGCAGCCGTTCCCGTTAGTCTGCCGGCCCGTTAGTTCGCTGGCCCGCTAGTTGGCTGGCCCGCTAATTGGCTGGCCCGCTAATTGGCTGGGACGGCGGCGGTCATCGCCGGGCCGATCTCGTCGTGAAGCACGAGGTCGGCATAGCCGTCCAGATCGGTGGGCTCGCGGTTGACGATGATCAGCCGCGCGCCGTTCTGCCTGGCCATCAGCGGGAACCCCGCGGCCGGGTGGACCACCAGCGACGATCCCAGCACCAGGAACGTGTCGCAGCCCAGCGTCGCGGCCTCCGCGCGCGCCATCGGCTCGATCGGCATGGCCTGGCCGAACGAGATGGTCGCGACCTTCACCAGCCCGCCACAGGCTCGGCAGTAGGGGATTTCGCCGGCCTTCAGGAAGCCCACCTTCAGCGCGTCCAGCTCATGCCGCTCGGCGCATTCCAGACAGGTCGCATAGCTGGCGTTGCCGTGCAGCTCGATGATCTTGTCCGCCGGTATGCCCGAGGCCTGGTGCAGGTTGTCGACGTTCTGGGTGATCACGTGGGTGGCCTTGCCCTGTGCCACCAGCCGGGCGACGGCGTCGTGCCCGGCGTTGGGTTCGCGGCCCACCCAGCCGGCGCGGCCGGAAAACGCCCGCTCCCAGGCCTCGCGCCGCCGCGCCGGGTCGGCGACGAAGTCCTGGAAATAGATCGGCTTCATCTGGCTCCAGACGCCGCCCGGGCTGCGGAAATCCGGGATGCCGGACTCGGTGGAAATGCCGGCCCCGGTGAACACCACCAGCCGTCGCGCGTCGGCGATCAGCCGGGCCAGATCGGCGTGGAGAGGGCGCGTGGACATCGGCCCACCTTGGCGCGGATTCACCCTGGCCGGCCAGACTGTTTTGGAGCGGAATCCAGACTGTTTTGCCGGGGAATAGGGGGCCGATCTGGCGTGGATCGGGGGGATTCCATGCTCGCCGGATCGGCCCGTATTCGACGCTCAGCAGGGGGGCGGCTGAGGGTCGTCAGGGTAACCGTTCGGCGAACAATAGGTTCCGGCGGGCGCCAACAAACCCTGGCGCGGCTAGTGCAGGACCGAAATGATCGGGCCGAAGGCGAGCGGCAGGAGGTAGAGGCGGACGCCCTGGATGACCAGCAGCACGATGATCGGGCTGATATCGACGCCGCCGATCGCCGGGATCACCTTCTGCACCGGCTGCAGGATCGGGCGGGTCACGGCGTCCAGGAACCGCGCGACGTTGTAGACCATCGGATTGCGCAGGTTGATCACGTCAAAGGCCACCAGCCACGACAGGACCGCGCTGATGATGATGGCCACGACCAGAAGGCCCAGCAGGCCATCGACGATGAAGTAGAGGAAAGAGCCCATGGCCGGGTTCTAGCGCCCTTTGCGGGGCTGGCAAGGCGCCGCCCGAACGCCGAGACGCTTCGGCGGCTTGACAGAGGCGGCCGCAAAAGGGTTATTCCGCGCCTTCCTGGGAATTCCAGGGGCCGTAGCTCAGATGGTAGAGCGCCTCGTTCGCAATGAGGAGGTCAGGGGTTCGATTCCCCTCGGCTCCACCAGGACCCCCAACGCCGCCCGCAAATCCCTAGTGCGCGTCGTCCCAGTTGGTCGCCGCGCGGGCGTCGACCACCAGCGGCACGCTGAGCGAGACGGCGGGCTCCGGCGCGCGTTCCATGACCTGCCTGGCGACGGCGATCACCGCCTGCGCCTCGGCCTCCGGCGCCTCGAAGATCAGTTCGTCGTGGACCTGCAGCAGCATCCGGGCTTTCAGGCCGGCGTCGCGTAAGGCGCCCGGCATGCGCACCATGGCGCGGCGGATCACGTCGGCGGCGGCGCCCTGGATCGGGGCGTTGATCGCTGCCCGGTCGCCGAACGCGCGCTCGGCCTGGGAGTGGCCGCGGGCCGCGGGCACGAAGATCTTGCGGCCGAAGATGGTGGTGACGAACGCCTCGGCGCGGACCTGGCGCTGCATGCGGTCCATGTAGCCGCGGATGCCGGGGAAGCGCTCGAAGTAGGTCTTGATATAGGCGCTGGCCTCGTCGCGCGGGATCGACAGCTGGTTGGCCAGCCCGAAGGCCGAGATGCCGTAGACGATGCCGAAGTTGATCGCCTTGGCGCGCCGCCGCGTCTCGGCCGGCATGCCTTCGACCGGCACGCCGAACATCTCCGAGGCGGTCATGGCGTGGATGTCGAGGCCCTGCGCGAAGGCGGCCTTCAGCTGCGGGATGTCGCCGATGTGGGCCAGCAGGCGCAGTTCGATCTGGCTGTAGTCGGCGCTGATCAGCACATGGCCCGGCTCGGCGATAAAGCACTTGCGGATCTTGCGGCCTTCCTCGGTGCGGACCGGGATGTTCTGCAGGTTGGGGTCCGACGAGGCGAGCCGCCCGGTGGTCGCCGCCGCCAGCGAATAGGAGGTGTGCACCCGGTTGGTCCTGGGATCGATCGCGGCCACCAGGTTGTCGGTGTAGGTGCCCTTCAGCTTCGACAGCTGCCGCCAGTCCAGCAGGATGCGCGGCAGTTCGTGGCCCTGGGCGGCCAGGTCCTCCAGCATCGAGGCGTCGGTCGAGGCCGCGCCTTTTGCGGTCGTGCGCCCCGACGCCAGGCCCATCTCGGTGAACAACAGGTCGCCGATCTGTTTCGGGCTGCCCAGGTTGAACGGCCGGCCGGCGACCCGATGGGCCTCGATCTCCAGTTCGCCCATGCGCACCGCGAAGTCGTTGGAAAGCTGGCGCAGCCGCTCGGGGTCCACCTTGACGCCGGCCAGCTCCATCTCGACCAGCACCTTGGGCATCGGCCGTTCCAGGGTCTCGTAGACGGTCATCATATGCTCGCGGCCCAGGCGCGGCCGCAGGTGCTCATAGATGCGCAGAGTGACGTCAGCGTCCTCGGCGGCGTAGCAGGTCGCGGCGCCCAGCTCGACATGCTTGAAGCTCTTCTGCGCCTTGCCGGCGCCGGCCACGGTCTTGAAGCTGATCGGCTCGTGGCCCAGCAGGCGCTTGGAGAGCTCATCCATGCCGTAGCTCTTGTGCAGGCCGCCTTCGAGAGCAAAGGCGATCAGCATGGTGTCGTCCATCGGCCCGACGTCGATCCCATAGCGCGCCAGGACCGCGAGGTCGTACTTGCCGTTCTGCGCGACCTTCAGCACCGCCGGGCTTTCCAGCAGGGGCTTCAGCCGGGCGATGGCGTCGGCCAGCGGGATCTGGTCGAGGGCGGCGGGCGCGTCGAGCTGCAGGCCGCCTTCATGCTCATGCTCATGGCCGACCGGGATGTAGCAGGCCTCGCCCGGCGCGGTCGCCAGCGACACGCCGCACAGGTTGGCCGCCGAGGCCGACAGCGCGTCGGTCTCGGTGTCGAAGGCCACGATCCCCTTGGCGAAGGCCTTGGCGATCCAGGCGTCCAGGGTCTCCAGATCGCGGACGCATTGATAGGCGGTGACGTCGATGGCCGCGTGCTGCGGCGCGGCCGCCGCCGCCATGGCCGCGGGCTCGGGCGTCGCCGCCCCGGCCCCGCCGCCGGCCAGCACCTCGGCGACGCGCCGCGCGATGGTGCGCAACTCCATCTGGTCGAGGAAGGCCGCCAGCGCCTGCGCGTCGGGCTCGCGCACCACCAGCTCATCGACGGGCGAGGGCAGCGGCGTGTCGCAGTCGAGCTGCACCAGCTGGCGCGACAGCCGGATCTGGTCGGCGAAGTCGATCAGGGTCTGGCGGCGCTTGTCCTGTTTGATCTCGGAGGCGCGGGCCAGCAGGGTGTCCAGGTCGCCATATTCGTTGATCAGCGCCGAGGCCGTCTTGACGCCGATGCCGGGCGCGCCGGGGACGTTGTCGACGCTGTCGCCGCATAGCGACTGGACGTCCACCACCTTGTCCGGGGTCACCCCGAACTTGTCGAACACCTGCTCTGCGCGGATCACCAGATTGGGCGTCTTCATGGTGTCGAGCATCGAGACCCGGGGCCCCACCAGCTGCATCAGGTCCTTGTCCGAGGACACGATCACCACCTCGCCGCCGGCGTCGCGCACCTTGCAGGCATAGGCCGCGATCAGGTCGTCGGCCTCATAGCCGGGCAGCTCCAGGCAGGGCACGCCGAACGCCCGCGTGGCGTCGCGCACCAGCGGGAACTGCGGCACCAGGTCCTCGGGCGGCGGCGGGCGGTGGGCCTTGTAGAGGTCGTAGAGCTTGTTGCGAAAGGTCTTCTCGGAGTGGTCGAAGATCACCGCCAGGTGGGTCGGCGCCTCGGCCGAGGCCTTCATGTCGACCAGCAGCTTCCACAGCATGTTGCAGAAGCCGGAGACCGCGCCGATCGGCAGGCCGTCCGACTTGCGGGTCAGCGGCGGCAGGGCGTGGAAGGCGCGGAAAATGAAGCCCGAGCCATCGACCAGATAGAGCCGCATCTTCGGCCCGTCCTGCGTCACGCCGCGCGGAATCTCGTCGAGGGTCTCGGGTGAAGGCGCGTCGAGCGTGTCGGTCATGGCGCCAAGATAGGACCGCAATCGCCGCAGGTCATCCCGCGCCTTAGGGCCCGCGCCTTAGGGGACGACGCCGATCATCCCCAGATAGGCCCCGAACGACCCCGCCGCCACGTGCCCCGCGACCTCCAGCCGGGCCAGGATGTGGCCCGCCAGGTCCGGGCTGCCATAACAACCATGGGCCAGCAGCACGGTCTTCTTCAGCAGGTCGGCGTCCAGATCGGGGTCGATCAGGTCGCGCATATAGACCACGTCGGCCTCGAGCAGCTGGTGGAAGGGCGCGCGCACGTCGTTGTCACGCAGGATCGGGGCGATCGACCACGACTTCACCTCGGTGAACCGGTGGGGCGCGAAGCCGTGGCGCCGCATCCAGACGTCGATGTCGCCAAAGCTCGGCTGGCCCTCGTAGAGCGGCGTGAAGGAGACCTCCAGATGGATCATCGCGCAACGCGCCAGCCGCACCTGGCCGTGCTCCAGCGCCATCAGCTCGGCGCCCTGGATATCCATCTTCAGGAAGTCGAGGTCGGGCAGGCCCGCCACGTCGTCCAGGCGCGTGGTCCGCACCGGCTCGGTGGCATGGACTTCGCCGAACCGCGAAAAGCCGTTGAAAAACGCCAGACGCGCGGCGTCCGGCTTCAGCAGCGAGGTCATGCCCGACGCCGGCGCCGCCAGGTACAGGGTCTGTTCGGTCCCGTCGCCGATGACCTCGCTGAACAGCGACAGGCTCTCGCCGTAGGTCTCGCGCAGCTTGCCGTGCTGCCGGGCGTCGGCCTCGAAGGCGTTCAGCCGCGCGAGCCCGGCGTCCAGCAACGGCCGATAGGGCGGCGTCTCGGCGATATCCGCCGCCCCGATGTCGGCCACCTCCAGAGCTGCGTCGAGGCCGAGCAGCGCGGCGAGGGTCTGGAGGTCGTTGGCCATGACCCCGCCCATAGCCTGCGTCGGCCGTGACCGCCTAGTTTGCTGGATCTGCAGTTCGCCTGCTCATGGATTGGACTCAGAGCGAACTTCAGATCCAAGAAGCACACTAGAAACATACACTTGCTAGTGTCCTCATCGATTCCGAAGGTCGCCAGAGACTGCCACAGGCGCTTGCGAACTGCGGAATCGGGACACTAGATCGGTCGATGCCTCAGCGCGGTCGCCTAACCCAGCGCGGCGACGCGCCGCCGATGGCGCAGCATGGCGCCCGCGGCCCCGAACCCGGTGATCATCAGCGCCCAGCTGGCCGGCTCGGGCACCGCCCCGCCCTGCGGCCGCAGGACGGTCGTGACGCCGGTGATCGCGAAGTCGGAATAGGCATATTGCTGCGGTCGATTGCCGCCGCCGATATTGTTCACCGAGAAGCCACCGCTGAACGTCACCCCGGCGCCGCTGGCGGCGAACGGGGTCCGGGGATCGGACGCCGTCAGGAAGTGTACGGTCGTGGAGGTGACGGCGTTGCGAATGATGGTGTTGTCGCCGAACCCGCCGAAGATCTCGTCCTCATAGTCGTTGTAGTTGCCCGAGACGACACCCTTGGCGTCGCCGTTCGAGGCCTGATGGTAGGCGTTCGCGCCGACGCCGAAATGCATCACGTGCCCGGCGATCGTCAGATCCGCGGTCAACGGCGTGAACGCCGATCCCTGGTCCGTACCTCCAACAATCGTGCTGTAGCCCGGCGAAAGCGACAGGACGGCGTTGGGCGCCGAGTCGTCCAGGGTGTAGACGGCGGTGAAGGCGAGGCCGGTCAGGATGCGGCCGATCTGGCCGAACTCACCCGTCCGGTCGTAGCCGTTGACGAGGGTGCCGCTCCAGGTCGTGACATAGACCGCCGCAGCGGCCGGTAGGGCGACGGTTGTCGCCAGCGCGGCGAGGGTCGCCGCCAATGCAATCTTCTTCATCACTCACCTTTTACGCTACGATCGGCCACGCTCGTCCGACAGGATCCGCCACAGGGCGTAGGCCGTCCGTAGCGAACTCGCCGCGAGGCCGCATAGTGCAGTTGCACTATGCGTGAACCGCCGCCGCAATAGGCGAGGGCTATCCGAACCGGGTGTTGAGGTTGCCCAGCCGCGTCGCGTCGGCCGCGAAAGCGCTCGCCGCGCCGTCGGTCAGGAACGCCGCCGTGGCGTTAGCGAGGGTGGCATAGGCCTGCCGGAAGGGGGCGGTGGCCGAGCTGATCCGCCGCACGCCCAGCGCCTGCAGCTGGCTCGCCGCGGGCAGGTTCGGCAGCAGCATGATGTTCAACGGTAGCCGGATCTCGTCGGCCAGCCGGCCGATCAGGTCAGGCTCCGAAGGGCCGGGCACGAAGATGCCGCTGGCCCCGGCGCCCCGGTAGAGCTCGGCGCGCCGCAGCGTCTCCACATAGGCCGCGTGGCCCTCGGCCAGGCCCTTCAGATAGACGTCGGTGCGGGCGTTGATGAACAGCGCGACGCCAGCTCCGTCCGCGGCTTGGCGGGCCGCCTCGATCTTCCGCGCGTGCAGATCAGGGTCACGCCGGCCGTCCTCCAGATTGATCCCCACCGCGCCCGCGCCGATCACCGCGCGGATCGTCTCGTCAAGCTCGGCCAGGTCGTCGGTATAGCCCCCCTCGATGTCGGCGGTGACGGGCACATTCGAAACCCGCGCCACGGCCGAGATGGTCGCCAGCAGCAACGGCAGCGGCAGGGCGTCGCCGTCCGGATAGCCATGGCTCCAGGCCACCGCCGCCGACGACGTCGCCACCGCCTTGGCGCCCACATCGGCCATCACCGCCGCGCTCGCCGCGTCCCAGGCGTTGGGCAGGATCAGGATTTCGCCGGTGTGATGCAGCGCGGCGAACGCCTCGGCCTTGCTCGTCTGGTCCATGATCCCCTCCCAAATTGTTGTGCCGCTAGATCATTTTCCTGAAGCCGTTCGTCATCCCGGACGGCCTGCAAGGCCGAGCCGGGGCCCAGGGCTACCGCACGGCCCATCCCCTGGGTCCCGGCTCTCCGCTACGCTTTGGCCGGGATGACGGAACTGGAATCGCGAATGCTCCGATCTTCCACCTAGACGTAGGGCGCGCGGGTCGTGTGACAACCTGCCCGTTCGCGGTTTCCGGATCTCGACAGGTTTCACCTCGGCGCGCGAAACCCTGTAGAACGCCGCCGTGACCGTGGCTGCCCTCTCTCGCCAGACTCCGGCCCGCCAGACTCTGGCTCGCCTGACCCTGACCGACTTCCGCTCCTATGCGCGGGCCGACCTCGTGCTGGATGGGCGGCCGGTCTATCTGGTCGGGCCGAACGGGGCGGGCAAGACCAACCTGCTGGAGGCCGTCAGCCTGTTCACGCCGGGCCGTGGCCTGCGCGGGTCGAGCCTGGCCGAAATGGGCCGGCGGCTGCCGGGCGAGGCCACCGGGCGGCCCTGGACGGTGGCGGCCGTGGTGTCGCTGGATGGCGAGGAGACTCAGCTCGGCACCGGTGTCGAGGCGCCCGGCGCGGCGCGGCGCACGGTGCGGATCGCCGGCGAGACCCTGCCGCCGGGCCGCCTCGCCGACCACCTGCGCCAGGTCTGGCTGACACCGGCCCAGGACCGGCTGTTCCTGGAGGGCGCCGCCGATCGCCGCCGGTTCTTCGACCGGCTGGTGTTCGCCGCCATTCCGCGCCACGCGGCTCACGCCCAGGCCTATGACCGCAGTTCACGCGAGCGCATGCGCCTGCTGACCGACGCCAGCGACACCGGCGCCGCGGCCGATCCCGCCTGGCTCGACGCCCTGGAGGCCCGCCTCGCCGAGGCCGGCGCCCTGATGGCCGAGGCGCGCGCCACGACGCTGACCGCCCTGCAGGCCGAGATCGACGGCCGGGGCGAACGCCCGTTTCCGCAGGCCAGGCTCGCGCTCACCGGCGAATGGGAACAGCTCTCCGCCGCCGGCGCGCAGATCGCCGACATCGAGGCGAAACTGGCTCGCGCCCTGGCCGACGCCCGGCCCCGCGACGCCGCCGCCGGCCGGGCCTTGACCGGGCCGCACCGGGGCGATCTGGCGGTGATCCACGCGGAGAAGGACCGTCCGGCCGCCGAATGCTCGACGGGAGAGCAGAAGGCCCTGATCCTCAACCTGGTCCTGGCCCAGGCCGCGCGCCTCGCCCGCGCCGACAGCGCGCCGACCCCCATCCTGCTGCTGGACGAGGTGGCCGCCCACCTGGACGCGCGCCGCCGCGGCGCGCTGTTCGACGAGATCGAGGCCCTGGGCCTGCAGGCCTTCCTGACCGGGACCGACGAGGTGCTGTTCGAGGGTCTGGCGGGACGGGCTCAGGGCTTCAGAGTCGACGGCGCGGAACCTTGCGCTTTGAAATCCTGAGGGATTGCCGGCAGGCAGTCCCGGCCGGCGCAAAAGGCCCGGGCGGTCTCAGTCCAGATTTGCTGCGTCGCCTCCAGCCCTATTTGCTGGACGTCGCGGGAGAGGCCGCCGACTTTGGCGACCCATGCAGCGCCTGGCGGACTACGCCAGAACCTGACGATCTCGGTCATTTGCACGTCGGTCAGCGCGACGCTGAGTCTGGCGGCCTGCAGATCGGCGATCTGGCCTTTGACCTCGGCCGCACCCTGATCCATCGCGTCGTAGACCGCGTCCAGATCGGCGTGGCTTATGCCCGGCCCGAGCGGCTGGTTCGCGGTGCGTTGCCGTTGAAACGCCGTGTAGGACGGCGGCGCCGCGTTGAGGGTCGCGATTAGAGTCCGCGCCAGGGCGAGCGAGGCGAGGGAACGCGGCGGGGCGCTGGCGTCGGGTTCCGGCGGCCCGGGGTCTTCCGCCTCGAAATGGATATCGACGGCCACGGCTTTGCCGGCCGCCGTGTCCTGTGGGGCGTAGAGGCTAAGTCGGTAGTAGGGAGCCAGTGTTCGCGCGGCCTGGCCGAAGCCCAGGCCGCGCGGCGTCTCGCTGCGGATGCGGCAGGGTCCAAGCACGCCCTGTTGGGCGACGATGCAGGCGAGCCGCACCGCGCCGGGAAGTCGCATGACCTTTGCCAGGTCTGGCCGCGCCTGAATGACTTGGTCATGGCTCGGGATATCCACCCATTGTGGCGACGCGATATCGACGGCCTCGGCGCTGTCCGCGCTCGCACGGGCCGCACCTTGGGGCGCGCCAATGGCGCCAACATCCGCGCTCAGGCAGGTGTGTTTTGCGCAGAAGGCTGCTTGGGTCGCCGCGATCACCAGCGGCTGAGCGCGGCGGGCAATGGCGGCTTGCTCAGCCTGGGTCGGCTGGGTCGCGCGGTTCAGGGCCTCCCCGGCCGGGCTGCGGAAGAAGGCGACGAAGGCCTCCAGTTGTGCATCGCCGAAGGCGGCTGCGTAGAGCCTGGCCTGCCGGTCGGCGGCCTCCCGCAATAGAGGCGGATAGCTCGCTCGAAGCGCCTTGGCGATCGACGCCGTTGCGTCACTCGACACACCCGGCTGCCCGAAATTCTCCAGACCTGTGGCCAACGCCGAGAGCCTCCTTGCGGCCTGGTCGGTCGGTGGGTTGATGGCGAGCAACTGGTGGGCCAGTTCAAGGGCGCGCGGCGAGGTGGGTAGCGCGGGCGGCGGCGAAGGGGTGAGCGTCAGCGCGAGGGGCAGCACGAACTTGACGGGAATTCTGACGGTGCCGCCCGTGACAGGCTGACCGTCACGCGTCTGCGGACGCATGCGAAAGCTCGCGGCAAGCGACAGTACGGCCTTGTCGAAACCCAGTCCGGCCGGCGCTTCGTCCCAGGTGCTGCAATCCTGCAGCTTTCCGGTCGTCGCGACGCCGCAGGACAGGATGACCCGCCCGCTTAGGCCGAGCTGCGCCGCGAGCCGCGGGTAGGCGTTGGCCATGTCCTCGCCATTGGGCATGGTCAGCCAATCGGGTTGGGTGATGACCGCCGGCGCGGCGGCGGCGGAGCCCGCCAGCCCAAGCGCCAGGATCGCCGCCGCAAGGCCACGTCTTCGGTCTTTCATCCGCCCATCCCCAGCTCACCGTCAGCTTAGCGGACGCCGCCAGGACGCCAAGGCCCGCCGCGCCGCAAAAGGATGCAGAATCAGCGGTTAGCCCCTATATAGACGCCTGTGAAATTGTCGGCGGTTTCCCTGCGATTCGGGACGTCGGCGCCGGGCGCGCGGGCCGCGCCGTGACGCGCGGCGCGACCGCCTCCAACTGGACGCACGATGAGCGAAGAGAACGACATCCACGGCCCCGATTCCTCGCATGGTCCCGAGTCTTCCCATGGTCAGGGCCCCACGCCCGAGAACAACGGGCAGGACGACTATGGCGCGGAGAGCATCAAGGTCCTCAAGGGCCTGGACGCCGTGCGCAAGCGGCCGGGCATGTATATCGGTGACACCGACGACGGCTCGGGTCTGCACCACATGGTCTATGAGGTGGTCGACAACGCCATCGACGAGACGCTGGCCGGCTGGGCGAGCCGCGTCGAGGTGATCCTCAACGCCGACGGCTCGGTGACGGTCACCGACGACGGCCGCGGCATCCCGGTGGACATCCACGAGGGCGAGGGCATCTCGGCGGCCGAGGTGATCATGACCCAGCTGCACGCCGGCGGGAAATTCGACCAGAATTCCTACAAGGTCAGCGGCGGTTTGCACGGGGTCGGCGTCTCGGTCGTGAACGCGCTGTCCGAATATCTGAAGCTGAAAATCTATCGCGGCGGCAAGTCCTACGAGATGGAGTTCCGGCACGGGGATTCCGTCGCGCCCCTGAAGGAGACCGGTGACGCGCCGATGCGCGAGAACGGCCAGCCGCTGTCCGGCACCGAGGTCACCTTCATGCCCTCGCTGCAGACCTTCGCCTTCATCGATTTCGACGTGAAGACCCTGGAGCACCGGCTGCGCGAGCTGGCCTTCCTGAACTCCGGCGTGACCATCTGGCTGAAGGACAACCGCGGCGCCGAGCCGTTCGTCGAGGTGATGCACTACGAGGGCGGCGTGGAAGCCTTCGTGCGCCATCTGGACAAGGCCAAGACCCCGCTGCTGAAAGCGCCGATCGTCATCCGCGGCAAGCGCGAGAACGTCGAGATCGACCTGTCCCTGTGGTGGAACGACGGCTACCACGAGAACGTCCTGTGCTTCACCAACAACATCCCCCAGCGGGATGGCGGCACCCATCTGGCGGCGTTCCGCTCGGCGCTGACGCGGATCATCACCGGCTATGCCGACAGCTCCGGCGCGGCCAAGCGCGAGAAGGTCTCGGTCGGCGGCGAGGATGCGCGCGAGGGCCTGACCTGCGTCCTGTCGGTCAAGGTGCCGGACCCGAAGTTCTCCTCCCAGACCAAGGACAAGCTGGTCTCCTCCGAAGTGCGCCCGGCGGTTGAAGGCCTGGTCGGCGAAGGCCTCGGCGCCTGGTTCGAGGAACACCCCACCGAGGCCCGCCTGATCGTCCAGAAGATCGCCGAGGCCGCTGCCGCCCGCGAGGCCGCCCGCAAGGCCCGCGAACTGACCCGGCGCAAGTCGGCGCTGGATATCTCCTCGCTCCCCGGCAAGCTCGCCGACTGCGCCGAGAAGGACCCGGCCAAGTCGGAGATCTTCATCGTCGAGGGCGATTCCGCCGGCGGCTCGGCCAAACAGGCCCGCAACCGCGACAACCAGGCGATCCTGCCGCTCCGGGGCAAGATCCTCAACGTCGAGCGCGCCCGCTTCGACAAGATGCTGGGCTCCGAGCAGATCGGCACCCTGATCACCGCCCTGGGCGCCGGCATCGGCTCGGAAGACTTCAATATCGAGAAGATCCGCTACCACAAGATCGTGCTGATGACCGACGCCGACGTGGACGGGGCGCACATCCGCACCCTGCTGCTGACCTTCTTCTATCGGCAGATGCGCGAGGTCATCGACCGCGGCTACCTCTATATCGCCCAGCCGCCGCTCTATAAGGCGTCGAAGGGCAAGTCGGTCCGCTACCTGAAGGACGACGCCGAGCTGGAAATCTACCTGATCGACGAGGGCGTCGATGGCGCGACCCTCGATCTCTCCAACGGCGAGCGGATCACCGGCGCGGACCTGCTGGCCATGGTGCAGACCGCGCGCGGCGCCAAGGCCAACGTCGAGCGGCTGGCGGCCCGCGCCCCGGCCTTCGCCATCGAACAGGCCGCGCTGGCTGGCTTGCTGGCGCCAGACGGCGATCCCATGAAGGCCGCCGCGCGGCTCGACCTCTATGCCGAGGAGGGCGACGGCGCCTGGACCGGCGCGCCGGGCGAGGCGGGCAGCTTCGTGTTCAGCCGCATGAAGCGCGGCGTCTCCGAGCGCGTGGTGCTGGACGAACTGCTGCTGCACGCCGCCGACGCGCGGCGCCTGGCGGAACGCTCCAAGGAGCTGGCGGTGATCTTCGAGGGCCGGGCGACCTATACCCGCCGCGACCGGGCGACCGTGGTCCGCGGACCGATCGACCTGGTCAATGCGGTGATGGACAACGGCCGGCGCGGGCTTTCCATCCAGCGCTACAAGGGCCTGGGCGAGATGAACGCCGATCAGCTGTGGGAGACCACGTTGGACGCCGACGCCCGCACCCTGCTGCAGGTCAAGGTCAACCACACCGACGACGCCAGTGACATGTTCTCCCGCCTGATGGGCGACCTGGTCGAACCGCGCCGCGAGTTCATCCAGGAAAACGCCCTGGACGCCGAGGTGGACGTCTAAGCCGACCGGCTGGCGCGGCGTTTGCGACGGGGTTCCCGAAAACGGCGCGCGGTGCGTCAAGTTGGGACACATTCACATGCGCCTTCGCTCAATGCTTATCGCGTCCGCCGTCGTCGGCGCGCTTGCCGCCGGTGCGGCGACCTCGGCCATGGCCGACACCTACACCTACGTCGGCTCCTGGTTCGTCGACGCCGGGCCGAACTGGTACGACGACAATCCGCCGGTGTTCTCCGGTCAGGAAGCTGCGGCCTACATCTTCGGTGGCGCGGCCGCCGACTACGCGATCTCCACCAACGGTCGCGAGACCGCCGGGATCAACTTCTCGGCCTTCTACGACGCCTGGGGCGACCCCACCACCTGCGGCTACGCCGGCCCCTGCGCCCAGGATATGCACATCGACGTGGGCAACGACGGCTATCGCCAGCCGTTCCAGCTGGATGGGTCCTTCTCGGCCTACGTCTCCGACCACAGCCTGCACCTGCAAAACTTCGCCTTCCACGTCACCCCCGACGTCGGCGGCGGCGTGCCGGAACCGGCGAGCTGGGCGCTGATGATCTCGGGCTTCGGCTTGGCCGGCGCTTCGCTGCGCCGCCGCCGCGCGATCGCCGCCTAGTCTCGCATCGCGACCCGCGAATTCGCCCGCCCGGTTCCGACCGGGCGGGCGTTTTGCGTTCCGCCGCCTCTGCGCGCCGACCCCAACGAAAACGGCCCGAAGCTGAGCTTCGGGCTGTCTCGCCGATCCGTCACGTCTGCGATCAGGTGGTCGCGGTCTTCGCCTTGCGGGCATGGCGCAGCGCGCCGCCGAGGCCGAAGAAGCCGGTGAGCATCAGCGCCCAGGAGGCCGGCTCGGGAACGCCGCCGCCGATCACCACGCCGTTCGCCAGGTCGAAATCGAGGCCCGACGGCCCGCCGCAGCATTCGAAGAACTGCACCTCGAACGCGTGAACGCCCGCGCTCAGGAAGATGGTGCCGCTCGTGCTGTCAGGGCCATGCGGGCCAGGCCGGCTGATGAACGAATTGCCATCGATGAACACCTGCGAGCCGTCGTCGGACGACAGATCGAAGGTATAGATTCCATCCGCCGCCACGACCACGGTCCCGAAGGAATCCGTCCCGAAGTCAAACAGGCCGAAAGGGTGCCAATTGAAGCCGGTGTCGGTGCCGAAGGAAATCCCGGGCGTGTTCAGCACTCCGACGAGATCCGAAAACGGCGCGCCGCCGCCGACCTGGGTGTGGCCGTTGTAGACGTAGGTCGTGACCCCCGCCTGGGCGGCGCCGGCCGCGAGCAGGACGAGCGACGCCGCGGCGCCGAGCAGGGAATTACGCATTGTTCCAACCCCAAAAGACTTCGGCCTTTGAGTCCAAGCCTGATCCATCCGAAACCCTTGTTCGCCGACGAGTCAACCTGTTGTTAACCATCAGGATCGGTTTCGCCGCGCGGCATTCCCCGACAGGGGAATAACTCCCGCGAGAGGGGAACGTGCGCGGCCGCGGCCAGGCATTGGGCGCGACGATGCGTCCGGCGCGCGCTTTCGCTCGTTGTTATAGTAACGCGGATGATCGCTCGCTTGCTGGAAGGCGCTGACGCCATGAGACTTTCAATTGCGGCCACGGCGCTCGCCGCGTTGCTCGCCGGCGGATCGGCGCAGGCGGCCATCACCGTGGTCAGCGGTAGCTTCATCGGCGCGCCCACCGCGTTCAACGGGTTCGAAAACCTGCCGGCCAACTTCGGCGTTCCCTACGTCGAGCAGGGCATCGCCGTGCGCTATGTGACCGACGAAGACTACAACATCTTCAGCACGATCCAGGCCTACGAGGGGACGCACAGCTTCTTCGCCGAGGGCGTCACCGGCGGGACCGCCCACCTGGCGCACGGCTATGCCGACATCACGCTGAGCGGCGGCGGCGACTTCCCGGCTATCCAGTTTGCGATGGGCAGCGCCTTCGACGACGCCGGCGCGCGGCTCAACTATCAGCTGTTGAACGACGGCGTCGTGGTGCAGACCGGCGTGGCCGGACCGGTCCCGGCCTATGGCGGCTTCAACGTCTATGGATTCTACGGCGCGCCCTTCGACGAGGTGCGGCTGCAGGTCAATTTCGATGGCGTGTTCGATCCCACGGCCATCGAAGCCGGCGATCTCGACGCGGTCAGCGTCGGGGCGGTGGTTCCCGAGCCCGGCGCATGGGCCCTGCTGATCGTGGGCTTCGGCCTGACCGGCGCGGCCTTGCGCGGTCGCCGGGTCGCCGCCCCAGTCCGCCTCCCGATCCGCGCCCGATAGATCAGCCGGCGAAGCCTGCGACGACCCCCAGCACCGCGGCCCCATAGCGGGCCAGCTTGCCTTCGCCGACCCCGTTGATCTGCTCCAGCGCCGCGCGGCTTCCCGGTTTCGCCTGAGCGATCTCGGTGAGCGTGCGGTCGTGGAAGATCACGTAGGGCGGCACATGCTGGCTCTTGGCCTCCGCCGAGCGCCACGCCCGCAGCGCCTCGAACAGCGGCTGGTCGGCGGGCGAGGCGGTGACCGTCTCGCGACCTTTACGGGTCTTGCGGGTGGCCTTCTCGGGCGCCTCGTGGCGGGTCTGGACCATCACCTTGCGCTCGCCGCGGAACACCGCGCGCACGGCGTCGGCATCGCCCACGCCCACCAGCGGGCGGCCGTCGTTGGGGTCCTCGCGCAACAGGCCCTCGAACAGCAGCTGTTCCACCAGGTCGCGCCAGGCGTTGGCCGACAGCTCCTGGCCGATGCCCCAGGTGGAGAGCGCAGCCTCGTGGTCGCTGACGTCCTTGGTCTTGCCCAGCAGGTGGTCGACCAGCCGGCCGCGGCCATAGCGTCCGGCCAGCCGATGGGCCGCCGACAGCGCCTTCTGGGCCGCCTGGGACGCGTCGCTCAGGTCCACCTGGCCGGTGCACAGGTCGCACTGACCGCAGGCCTCGACCCCCTCCTCGCCGAAATAGCGCCGCACGGTCGCCGCGCGGCAGCCGGCGCCGTCCAGCAGGGCGTAGAGCTGGCGGACCTTGTGCGCCTGCACCTGCTTGACCGCCGGATCGACGTCGCGCTCGCCGGTGCGGCGCAACGCCCAGCTCATGTCGGCGGCGCCATAGAGGGTGATGCCCTCGGCCGGGTCGCCGTCACGCCCGGCGCGGCCGATCTCCTGCCAATAGGCCTCGATGGAGCCCGGCGGATCGGCGTGGATCACGAAGCGGACGTCGGGCTTGTCCACGCCCATGCCGAAGGCGATGGTCGCCACCATCACCGCCTCGTCGGCCTGCAGGAACTGCTCCAGCCGGTCGATGCGCACCTGGCGGTCGAGGCCGGCGTGGTAGGCCAGCGCCGGCACGCCCGCGTCGCGCAGCGCCTGGGCGAGCTTTTCGGTGTTGTCGCGGCTGCCGGCATAGACCACGCCGGAGCGGCCGGACCGGGCGGTGACCAGCTCGACCACCCGCTTGTGCGCCGCGCCGCGCTTGCGTTCCGCCGACAGGATCAGCTCGGGCCGCGCGAAGCTCGCGACGAACTCGGCCGACTGCTCCAGCCGCAGCTCGCGCCGGATATCCTCGCGCGTGCGCTCGTCGGCCGTCGCGGTCACCGCCAGCCGTGGAACCCCCGGGAACAGGTCGGCCAGCCGGCCCAGCATCCGGTAGTCGGGGCGGAAGTCATGGCCCCACTGGCTGACGCAGTGGGCCTCGTCGATGGCGATCAGGGCGAGCGGGACCTGGCTCAGCCGCTCCAGCATCCAAGGCTGCATCAGGCCTTCCGGCGAGACATAGAGCAGGTCCAGTTCGCCCGCCTCGATCCGCCGCCAGATCTCGCCCTTCTCGGCCGGGTCGATGTTGGAATCCAGCCGGGCGGCCGCCACGCCCGACTGCTGCATGGCCGCCACCTGGTCGGTCATCAGCGCGATCAACGGCGAGACCACCAGCCCCAGGCCCGGCCGCAGGATCGAGGGAATCTGGTAGCAGAGGCTCTTGCCGCCGCCGGTCGGCAGCACCGCCATGGCGCTGCGCCCGGCCAGCACCTCGGCGATCACCTCGCCCTGCAGGCCGCGGAACTCCTGGTGCCCGAAGGTGCGGCGCAGGATCTCGCGGGCCCCGACAAGGCCATCGTGCAAGGTATCGGGATCGCGCTCGGCGACGGCGGAAGGCATGCCTGTCTTATGGGGGTGACTCGGGCGCCGCGCCAGGGCTAGCGCATGGCGCGAAGCTGCGTGCGCTCCTGGATGCCGCGGACCGCCTGCAGCAATCGAAGGGCTGAGCCTGGCTCGAGCCTCTGGGGCTCGAATTTGCTCCGCATCTCCAGGGTATCCAGGATGGCGTCGTCGGCGGCCGTGACGCGCCGGGCGCACATGTTCCAGTCGGCGAAGGATCGCGCATCGGCCGGGCCGGCCCCCAGCACCTTGGCGTCGACGTGGCGCGGGTCGTCACAGATGCGGCCATAGGTGGTCAGCACCGCCTCGGCCGGCCCCTCCAGCGCCTGCAGAAACCAGCCGTCGTGGACCAGCAGCAGCCCGGTCACCGCGACCTCGCGGTTCCGGCGGATCGAGGTCCGGATGATCTCTCCGACCTCGGCCTGCAGGTCGATCGGCGGAATGGTGATCCGGCTCATGTAGATCAGCCGGTGCAGCGTGCGGCTGCTGGAAATCGTACTCATCGCGAACTCCACGTCTGCGGGAGTCCTATCGGCAGGCGGTTGAAAAAATTCTAACCGCGTCCGGCTGGGGGGTTAGAGCGGTCCCGCTCTAGGTCGCCGCGTCCATCCGGCTGATCGAGGCCGACTTCGCCCAGTGGCTGCCCATGCGGTTGCGGAACAGCTCCGGGCGGTCGGCCAGGACGTCGGTTTCCAGCCACAGGCGCTTCAGGTGCCGCACCTTGCCCGTGGCGCGGTCATCCTCATAGGCGCCGCGGCCGTGCAGCACGTGGTAGTTGTTGATGAACTGCATGTCTCCCGGCTCGAAATCCATCATCACCGAATAGCCGCCGCCCTCGGCCTGGTCCTGCATCCAGGTCAGCGCCTCGATGGCCACCGCCGTCAGGCGCGGCGCGTCGGCGTGCCGCTGCGAGGCCAGGATGTAGGGGCGGATCAGGCGGGTGAAGATGCGCTCGCCGTGACGGGTGAACACCGGCATCAGGTACCAGCCGGGTTTGCCGGGCGCCTGTTCGCCCCGGTAGTCGAAGGGCTGGGGCTTATACAGCTCGGCCGCCAGGTCCGGCCGTTCGCGGACCAGCCGGTTGTGCAGCGCGACCGAATTGCAGACCGCCGAAAGTCCGCCGCTGATCCCGGTCTGCAGGCACATCAGGCCCACCAGGTCTGAGCCGTCGCAGTGGAAGTCGAGGCCGACGAGGCCGATCTCGTTGCCGCGTGAGGTCGGATCGCCGACCGGCTTGCCATGGTCGGTGACATCGCCCAGCAGGTGGCCCTTGGCGTTCTGCGGCCAGGGCCGGCCCAGATGCGCGCCGATCCCCCAGTAGGCCATGCTCATCTCGTCGTTCGACCAGCGCTCGCGCGGCAGGCCGCGCAGGCGGACAAAGCCACGTCCGTCGATCAGTTCGCGCTCGATGGCTTTCAGGCGGAGGCCGAGCGTCGGCAGCGGGAACTGCGCCTTGCCGATCGCCAGGAAGTCGTCGGAGACTCCGAAGGCGTGGGCCACGGCCGCTTCCAGCTCATCGATCTCGGCGGCGGACAGCGGCTCGGTCCACAGCGCCGGGTCGGCCACGTCCTTGGCCGTCCACTCGCAGTGGGTCTCCAGGACCCGAGGCGCGACGTTTGCGATGTTGTTCATGGCGTCGTCTCCTATTCCGCGGCCATGGCGACCGGCGCGCTCCGGGCGCCGCGCAGCAGGCGGCCCGGCAGGGCGTCGGTGGGCTCGCCGTCACGATAGGTGACCTGGCCGGCGACGATGGTGGCGGTATAGCCCGACGCCCGCTGGACCAAGCGACGCCCTCCCGCCGGCAGGTCATAGGCGACGCCGGGAGCCTTCAGGGTCAGCCGATCGTAGTCGATGACGTTGAGGTCGGCGCGATATCCCGGCGCGATCAGGCCACGGTCGAACAGGCCGACCGTCTCGGCGGTGTCGCGGCACTGGGCCTTGATCATATATTCCAGCGGCAGCTTCGGCCCCCGCGTGCGGTCCCGCGTCCAGTGGACCAGATTGGTGGTCGGGAAACTCCCGTCGCAGATCATGCCGACATGCGCCCCGCCGTCGGAGAGCCCGGGAACAACGCAGTCGTGCTGCAGCATCTGGTAGGCCGGATCGAGGCTGTTCTGGGCATAGTTCAGCAGCGGCAGATAGAGCATGCCGCGCCCACCGCCGCCGTCTTCGGTGTCTGGTCCGCCGTCCAGCATGTGATCCAGCGCGATCTCGCGGGGATCGAGCCCGCGCGCCGCGGCGATGGCCGCGATGGAGGTCTCCGTCGTGGGCTCATAGTCCGGGCTCTCAAGCCCCATCGGATAGATCTTCTCCCAGGCCCGCGCAGGCGACAGGCCGGGCGCACGGCCGCTGTCCGGCTCTTCCGCCAACAGCCGGGCGCGGAAGGCCGGGTCGCGCAGGCGCGCGATGCGCTCGGCGAACGGCAGGTCCTTGATCTCGCGGTAGGCCGGATAGGTGCTGAACGGGTTGGCGGTCAGTTCGAAGCCGAACAGCACGCCGACCGGCCGGGTCGCGACCTGCGCCCGCATGGTCAGGCCCGCCGCCTTGGCCGCGGTCATCCGCTGCAACATGTAGCGCCACTGTTCCGGATCGCGCGGGCTCTGCAGCAGAGAAAACGAGAGCGGACGGCCGGACTTGGCGACGATCCGCTGCAACATGTCGAACTCGGCTTCCGGATCGTTGAAGTCGGAGACCACCTGCAAGACGCCCTGGCCGGCGCCGTTGTTGGCGGCGGCCATGCCCATGGCGATGCCGGTCAGCTCGTCCTCGCCCGCGCTCAGCGTGGCGATCGGCGAGCCGTCGGAGGATCGGTGGTTGAGCGTGCGCGAGGTGCCGAAGCCGATGGCCCCGGCCTCCATGGCCCGCTTGGCGATGGCGGCCATGGCGTGGATGTCGGCCTGCGTGGCGGGCTCGCGATTGACCCCGCGCTCACCCATCACAAAGACCCTCAGCGCGGCGTGCGGCAGCTGGCTCGCCACGTCGATGTCGAAGCGGCGGCTGGCCAGGGCGTCCAGGTACTCAGGATAGCTCTCCCAGTTCCACGGCAGACCTTCGGACAGCACCGGGAAGGGAATGTCCTCGACGCCTTCCATCAGCTGGATCAGCCGGTCGTGGTCGGCGGCCTTGCAGGGTGCGAAGCCCACGCCGCAGTTGCCCATGACCACGGTGGTCACCCCGTGCCACGACGAGGGCTGCAGCCGTTCGTCCCAGGTGGCCTGGCCGTCATAGTGGGTGTGGATATCGACAAAGCCCGGCGTCACGATCTGGCCGCGCGCGTCGATCTCCTGCGACCCGGCGCCGGCGATCCGGCCGCCCTTGGCGCTGATGGCGGCGATCGCGCCATTCCGCACCGCCACGTCGGCCTCGAAGGGCGCCGCGCCCGTGCCGTCGACGACGACACCGCCTCGGATCACCAGGTCGTAAGCCTTTTCCATGGTCCGCTCCCTCAAGCCCGCGGTCTTCGTCAGGCCCGCAATCTTCCGCCCGCAGCCTTCGCTGTCTCTCGGCGCATTTTGCCGCCCAGGAGGGGCTCCCGGTCAAGCGGCTTCGGCGCCGCGCCCTTGAGTTGACCCACCGAAAGCTCGTCATGGCCGGCCCCCGGCGCCGGCCGTCCAGATACGCCGACGCGCGCCATGGGAATTGCGGCGGCGCCGAGCCTCGTCTTGCACCGGCAGTGTCTCTGGGGTCCCGGCACGGCGTCGCTGCGCTCCTGGGCCGAGAATGACGGCCCAGCATTTACAGATATCTCGCGATCCAACTCAGTCGCGGAAGGCTCTGGCCGAGACGGTCACAAAGGATTCAGCACGTCTGTTCCGTGAGAATTAAGCGCCGTCCGCTAGATGGGGCGCTCGCGTGACGTTGGCTGAGGGGCCCATCATGACGCTTAGGCTGACGCTGGCCGCCTTCGGGGCGGCCGCGATCGTGGCGGGCTTTTGCCTGCCCACGACGCACCATCGGGCCGGCCCGACGCCCGAGCCCAAGTCGCAGATCCAGCAGATCGAACTCGGACGCGGCTAAGGGGAATGCGGCCTCCTCCCCTTGCGGGCGGAGGTGGCCCGCGGAGCGGGTCGGAGGTGGGGTTTCTCAGACTCTCAGCTTCGCCCGAAGCTCCGTATCGCGCCGAGCAGGGCGTGCGACCCCAGCTCCGTCGGCCCTCCGCCGACACCTCCTCCCACAAGCGGAGGAGGACCCCAGATGCGCGCACCGGAAAGATCGACGTCTGATTGACCCTACGGCTTGCCCGCCACCGCGCTGGCCGGCTTGCCCGCGCAGCCGTTCAGCGGCGCGGCGGCCGGCAACAGCACCTCTGCCGTGAACGGATAGGTCGCCAGGCGCGCGGCGTCGGCGCAGGGGCTGGCGTAGAGATTGATCTTCATGGTCTGGCCGTTGGCCAGCGTCGCGCTCCAGGCGGCCGAGTGCGCGGTCAGCGTCGCGCCGGGCGCGGTGGCGACCACATCCGGCTGGTTCGGCCGCTGCAGCGTGAACTGCAGGCCGCGGATTTTCAGCCCCCAGGCGGGATCGGCGCCGCGCGCATCGATCGGCTGGCTGAAGTTGGCCGCCACGTCCGGCGCCGCCACCGGCGCGTTGGGGTTGGTGTCCGAGCCCCCGCAGGCCGACAGCGCGCCCGCGCCGACCAGCAGGACGGCCGAAACCACGATCAACCGGCGCATGCATGCATCCTTTGGGATTGGGCGGCGCACGATAGACTGAAACCGCGATGAGTCGGGCGCCCTTCTCCTTCTATGAGTTCTTCGCCGGCGGCGGCATGGCGCGGCTGGGTCTGGGCGCGGCCTGGGACTGCACGTTCGCCAACGACTTCGACGCCGTGAAGGCTGCCGCCTATCGGGCGAATTTTCCGCAACAGCCGGGCGCCGCCGCCGAGCATTTCCACGAAGGCGACGTCTGGAAGCTCAATACTGGCGATCTGCCGGGCCGGGCCGACCTCGCCTGGGCGTCGAGCCCCTGCCAGGATTTCAGCCTGGCCGGCGCGCGGGCCGGGCTGGCGGGCGGGCGATCCTCGGCCTTCTTCGGCTTCTGGCGGCTGATCGAGGGCCTGGCGGCGGAGGGGCGCGCGCCCCGCGCCATCGTCATCGAAAACGTCAGCGGCCTGTTGACCTCTCACGGCGGGCGGGATTTCGCGGCGCTGGGCGCGGCGCTGGCCGCCCAGGGCTACAGCTTCGGCGCCCTGGAAATCGACGCCGCGGGGTTTCTGCCGCAGTCGCGGCCGAGGGTCTTCGTGATTGGCACGCGTGAGCCCGCGCCGGCCGACCTTATCGGGACCAGCCCGTTCCACACCCGCGCGGTGAAGGCCGCCCACGCCGCGCTGCCGTCGGTGCTGGCGGAGCGCTGGATCTGGTGGCGGGCCGCCGCGCCGGCGCCGCGCAACACCGACCTCGCCGCCCTGCTGGAGCCGGACGCCGCCGTCGCCTGGCATTCGCCGGAACGGACGGCGCGGTGGCTCGACCTGATGGCGCCGCTGCATCGCGCGCGGCTGGCGGCGATCGGCGATCGGGCAGACCGCTCGGTGGGCGCCGTCTATCGCCGGATGCGCCTGGAAGACGGCCGCAAGGTGCAGCGCGCGGAAGTCCGCTTCGACGGCGTCGCCGGATGCCTGCGCACCCCGCGCGGTGGCTCCTCGCGCCAGGTGATCGTGGTGGTGGAGGCCGGTCAGGTGCGAACCCGACTGCTCACCGCCCGCGAGGCCGCGCGGCTGATGGGCCTGCCGGAGGGCTACCGCCTGCCAAAGGCCGCGACCTCGGCCCTGCACGTGACCGGCGACGGCGTGGCCGTGCCGGTGGTCCGATGGCTGGGCCAGCAGATCCTGGAGCCGCTGCTCGCCGCCGCCGCGGCGATGGCCGCCGAATAGCGGCCCCTTCCAATCCTTCCCGGAAGTCTTAGGTTCGCGAAAGCTCCTGGCAGCCCTTCTCGCGAAAGACCGTTCCCATGGCCGACGCCACCCCCGACAAGCTCTACGACGCCGCCCGCTATCACCGCGCCGGACGGGGCAAGATTTTCGACTCGATCCTCGACACCATCGGCGACACCCCGCTGGTGCGCCTGCCGCGCCTGACCGCGGCGCTGAAGCCCAAGGGCGAGGTGGTCGCCAAGCTGGAGTTCTTCAACCCGATCTCCTCGGTCAAGGACCGCATCGGCGTGGCCATGGTGGAGTATCTGGAGGCCAAGGGCGTGCTGAAGCCCGGCGGCATGATCGTCGAGCCGACCAGCGGCAACACCGGCATCGCGCTGGCCTTCGTGGCCGCCGCCAAGGGCTATCGTCTGACCCTGGTCATGCCGGAAAGCATGTCCATGGAGCGGCGCAAGATGTTGCTGATCCTGGGTGCGAAACTGGAACTCACGCCCGCCGAGCGCGGCATGGCCGGGGCCGTGGCCCGGGCCCGCGAGATCGTCGAGGCGACACCCGGCGCGGTGATGCCCCAGCAGTTCGACAATGTCGCCAACCCGCTGATCCACCGGGTCTCGACGGCGCAGGAGATCTGGAACGACACCGAGGGCCGCGTTGACGCCGTCATCTCCGGTGTGGGGACCGGCGGCACCATCACCGGCATCGGCCAGGTGCTGAAGGCCCGCAAGCCCTCGGTCCGGATGATCGCGGTCGAGCCAGAGGGCTCGCCGATCCTGTCGGGCGGCGCGCCGGGGCCGCACAAGATCCAGGGCATCGGCGCGGGCTTCGTCCCCTCGATCCTCGACCGCCAGATCATCGACGAGGTGGTGCAGGTCTCCAACGACGACAGCTTCGCCATGGCTAGGCGCGTGGCCGCCGAGGAAGGCATCCCGGTCGGCATCTCGTCGGGCGCGGCGCTGACCGCCGCCTTCGACGTCGCCGGTCGCGACGACATGGCCGGCAAGCTGATCGTCGCGATCATCCCGAGCTTCGCCGAGCGCTACGTCTCCACCGCGTTGTTCGAAGGGCTCTGACCGGAACCGGTCATCCCACGCTCGCCTCGATCCGGTCGATGTCGGCGTCGGACAGGCCCATGTGGTGGCCGATCTCGTGGACCAGGACGTGGGTGACCAGCTCCTCCAGCGTGATCTCGCCGTGCTCGCACCATTCGTCGAGGATCGGGCGGCGGTAGAGGAAGATCATCGAGGGGCCCGGCGCGGGTCCGCCCGCGTCGCGGTGGCCGATGTCGACGCCCTGATAGAGCCCGGTCAGGCCGAACGGGTCCTCGATCCCGAGTTCGTCCAGCACCTCGTCGGACGGGAAATCGTCGACCCGGAAGACCACGTCGCCGGCCAGCTTGCGGAACCCCGCCGGCAGGGCCTGGAACGCCGCCGCGGCCAGCGCCGCCAGGTCGTCGAGCGATGGCGCCTTGCCGAACGATACGGTCTCACTCATCGGGCATGACGATATGCGGCGCGTCCGGCGGGCGGACCTCGAACAGGCCGATGTCCAGCGCCTGCTGCGGCGCGATGGGGCGCAGCGGCTGGCGGGCCATGGCGCGCAGGGTCTCGCTGTCCGGCGCCTCGCTGTCGAGAGTCGGGCGCGCGCGCCGCGCCTTGCGGGCCTGCGGCGTTTCCAGCGGCCGCGCGGCGGTGGCGATGCGCCAGTAGGAGACCATCAGCCGCCAGGCGGTTCGCGGCGGCGACGGCGGGACCGCGGGCCAGCGCCGGCCGCCTTCGAAGGTGGGCTGCACCCGGAGCGGCGCCTGGCCGGGCAGGATCTGTTCGGCGAGCCGCGCCCAGGCCTCGCCGACCGGTCCGGCATAGGCCTCCAGCGCCGCCTCGCGCGTCGCGAAGGCCGGTCCGGTGGGTTCGCTGGTGAAGATCACCGCCTGGTCGGCGACGCCCTGCGCCTCGCGCGCCCGCGCCGCCCGGCCCAGGGGGCCCGCCAGCGCCAGCTCGGCGTTCGCCGCCACGGGATAGAGGATTGCCGTCATCGTTCCGATCATGCCGGGTTTCAGGTTAGCATTTCAAACGCGGCGCGGATGCGGCGAGGTCCGCCGCGGCTTACTGTGCCAGTCAGGTGATTCGCCGGAGCGGGACCGAAGCCGGGATGACCTCCCACCAACTGATCCTTGCAGCGGCGGCGGGCGCGGTCAGCCTGGCGATCTGCGCGGTGCTCTGGGCGCTGGCCCAGCGACGCCAGGCGCAGGACCGCGTGGACGCCTATGCCACCCGCCTGGTGCTCATCGAGGCCCGCGCCGACGCCGCCCAGGCCTCGGCCGAGGCCTTCGATTCCGCGCTGCTGGCGGTGGAGGACGGCCGCGCCCTGCTGGCCTCGGGCGAGGAAGCCCTGGCGGCCTGCGCCGCGGCCCTGGGCCTGTCCGAACCCGACCCGCAGGGTGTCGTCAACGCCCTGATGCGCGCCGATCCCGATCACGCACGGCGCCTGCGCGCGCTGTTCGAGCGTGGCGAGGCCTGCGCCTTCGAGGTGCAGGGCCCGGCTGGGGCTGGCGGCCTGGTGGCCGTGGAGGGCCGCGCGGCCGGCGCGCTGGCCTGGCTCAGGCTCTCGGCGGCGGTGGGCGAGGAGGCGGGCCTGCCCACGGCGCCGCGCTTCGCCGCCCTGCTCAACGCGCGCGCCACGCCGGCCTGGATCGCCGCGGCGGACGGCTCGCCCGTCTGGGTCAACGCCGCCTGGCTGAAGGCGGTCGATGCGGCGAGCCTGGACGAGGCCGCCACGCGCGGCGTCGCCTTCGACCGGTCCGCCGACGCCCTGGCCAGCGAGGCCGCCAACCTCGGACAGCGGCGCGAGGCTCTCCTGTGGGCCACCGTCGCCGGCAAGCGCCGCGCCTTCCACATCACCGCCCAGCCGCTGGACGGCGGCGGCGTCGGCGTCTGGACCGACGACGTCAGCGAACAGGAGAGCCTGCGCGAGCTGCTGCAACGCAATGTCGCGGCCCATGACGAGACGCTCAACCACATCGCCGAGGCCGTCGCGGTCTTCGACAAGTCCAAGAAGCTGATGTTCCACAACACCGCCTTCGCCGACCTCTGGGGCCTGGAACCAGCCTGGCTGGCCGAACAGCCCAGCCACTCCGAGGTGCTGGACCGCCTGCGCCAGCGGCGGCGGCTGCCGGAGACGGCGGACTACGGCAAGTGGAAGGCCGCCGAGCTCGACCGCTACGAACAGTTGGCCGGCGGGCCGGACGAGATGTGGAGCCTGCCGGACGGGCGCACCCTGAAGGTGGTCCGCCAGCCGCACCCGATGGGCGGCATCCTGCTGCTCTATTCCGACATCACCGACGAGCTGAAGCTGACCAGTCAGTACAACGCCTTGATCCAGGTGCAGCAGGCGACGCTCGACAAGCTCTCCGACGCCGTCACCGTGTTCGGCTCCGACGGCCGCCTGCGGCTGCACAACGAGAGCTTCGCGCGGTTCTGGAACGTCACGCCGGAACGGGTGGAGGCGGCCGGCGACTTCGAGGGCGTCGTCGAGCTCTGCATCCCCAAGCTGCACGACAAGACCTTCTGGGCCGAGCTGAAGGGCCGCGTCGCCGATCCCGACCCGCAGGCCAGGGCCCCCACGACCGGCGAGGTGAAAACCTCCGACAGCCGCATCGTGGTCTATCAGTCCCGGCCCCTGCCGGACGGCGCGACCCTGATCGCGTTCACCGACGTCACCGACGCGCGCAAGCTCGAGGGCGCGCTGGCCGCCAAGGAACAGGCCCTGGCCGACGCCGAGCGGCTGAAGCGGGATTTCGTCGGCAACGTCTCCTACGAACTGCGCACCCCGCTGACCACGATCATCGGCTATTCGGAACTGCTGGAGCGCTCCGGCGAGGCGCTGTCGGAGCGTGGCCGGTCCCATGCCGCGGCCGTCAAGTCCGCCGCCACCCAGCTGGCCCGGTCGATCGACGACGTGCTCGACATGGCCCAGATCGACGCCGACGAGATGGCGCTCGACCTGGAGGACGTGCGCGTCGCCGACCTGCTCGCCGCCCAGGCCGAGCGTTGGGCCGAGGTCGCCCAGGCGGCCAATGTCGCGCTGGTGGTCGAGGTCGCCCCGGACATCGGCCTGATCCGCGGCGACGCCCGCCGGCTGGGCCAGATCCTGGAACATCTGGTGGAAAACGCGCTCGGCCAGACGCCGGCCGACGGCGTGGTGACCATCGGGGCCAAGAAGGCGCTGGGAGAAATCCAGCTGCGGGTCTCCGACACCGGCCGGGGCATCCCGTTCCACGTCCAGGCGCATATCTTCGACCGCTTCATCGGCCGCGAGCGCGGCGGGCCGGGCCTCGGCCTGGCCCTGGTCAAGGCGCTGACCGAGCTGCACGGCGGCTGGGTGGCCCTGGAAAGCGAGCCCGGGGCCGGCGCTGCGTTCACCTGCCACCTGCCCGAGGAAGCGCAAGGCTCCGCCGCCCAGCCCGAGCTGGGGCTGCGGGGCTGAGCCATGGCCGAAATCGCCCCATGGCCGGCCGACCTCGACGCGATCTACGCGGCCTACGCCGAGCGCGTCCACGCGCCGGGTGTCGTCGCGGGCGTGGTGCGCGACGGCGGCCTGGCCCACCTGTTCACCCACGGCGTCGCCGATCTGGAGTCTGGCGCGCCGGTCACCGCCGACACCGGCTTCCGCATCGCCTCGATGACCAAGAACATCACGGCGCTGACCATCCTGATGCTGCGCGACGAGGGCCTGATCTCCCTGGAGGCGCCGGCCTCGGCCTATGTGCCAGAGCTCGCCGCCCTGCCGCGGCCCACCGCCGACAGCCCGGCGATCACCATCCGCGACCTGCTCAGCCACACCGAAGGCTTCGTCACCGACGACCCCTGGGCCGACCGCGCCATGCGCATGACGCCGGACGAATTCTCGGCCTTCCTGCGCGACGGCGGCCTGTCCGTCCGCGCGCCGGGCGTGGCCTTCGAATATTCCAACCTCGGCTACGGCATCCTCGGCCGGGCGATCAGCAACCTCTGCGGCAAGCCGTTCCAGCGCGCGATCGGCGAGCGGATCCTTGAGCCGCTGGGCATGAGCGCCACCACCTTCGATCCCGCCGCCGTGCCGGACGCCCGCCGCGCGCGCGGCTACTGGTTCCGCGACGGCGTCCACGGCGAGGAGCCGCCGGAGCCGGATGGCGAGATCGGCGCGATGGGCGGCATCGTCACCACGGCGGCAGACTACGCCCGCTACGTGGCCTTCCTGCTGGACGCCTGGCCACCGCGCGACGACGCCGAGACCGGCCCGGTGCGCCGCGCCACCCGCCGCGAACTGGCGACCTGCCACGCCATGCCGGGCGAGGCGCGCACCCGGGTCGTGGACGGCGCCACGCTGCCGGTCGCCATCGCCTATGGCTACGGTCTGGCCAGCGCCGCCGACCCACAGCTGGGCCGCGTGCTCGGCCATTCCGGCGGCCTGCCGGGCTTCGGCTCCAACGTGATCTTCGCGCCCGACGCCGGCGTCGGCCTGTTCGCCTTCGCCAATGTCACCTACGCCAGCCCCGAGCCCACCAACATAGAAGCGGCGAGCCGGCTCCACGCCCACGGGCTCTGGCGTCCACGGAACGTGGCGGTCTCCCACGTCCTGCGGGCCGCCGCCGAGGCCGTGGCGAGCGCCTATGCGGCCGGGGACCTGGCCGCCGCCCAGGCTCACTTCGCCCCGAACCTGCTGGCCGACAGTCCGCTGGCCGCGCGCAACGCCGCGCTGACCGCTCTGAAGGCCCAGGTCGGCGACGGCATCCTCGACCGCATCGAGGCCCAGCACCGCCTGGCCGGGCGGCTGCGCCTGACCTGCGCGCGCGGCGACGCCGTCTGCGATCTGACACTGACACCCGGCCGCGACCCGAAAATCCAGGGCCTACGCTTCGCGCCCACCTGAGTCCCGGCCTGAGCGAAGGCCTGAGCCCCGGCCGTCCTGCCCGTGCCGTCCTGCCCCTGCCGCCTCAGTCCGATCCCCGCGGCTTGCGCCCACCGTGCAGCTGTCCGAACCGCCGGCGCATCGTGGCGAAGCGCCCCGCGTCGCCCGCCGCCGTCGCGCGCGTCGCCCTGCCGCCCAGTTCCAGCACCGCGTCCATCATCCGGTCGTCGCGCATCCGCTTGGCCCAGGCCACGTCCACGGCGAAGGCGCGGTCGGCCTTCAGCCATTGCCGCAGGTTGGAGATATTCGGCGCGCCCGGCACGGTCATCGCCGCGCTGCGCACCGAGCCGCCGTCCTGGATATGGGCGACGATCGCGGCCAGCAACGCCGGCGTCCGCCGCCGGGCCCGCCCCCGCACCCGAAAGCCGCTCCGATGCGCCAGCCGCAGCGCGCCGGCGAACTCCGGGTGGTCGCGGCGCCAGCGGGCCAGCGCGTCCTTGCCCGGCATGTCGGGGTCGGCCATCACCGCCGGCAGCACCTCGCCGCGCAGGACGCGAAGCACGATCAGGTCGGCGACCGCCTCGTCATAGGGCCAACCCTTCTGGCGGCCCCAACCCTTCCGGCGTCCATGGAAACCCCGCGCCGACCACGCCGCCACCTTCAGGGCCGCATCGAAGTCCGGCCGCTCCCGTCGCCAGCGGTTCAACAACAGCCGCGTTGGCCCGGCCGGCCGTTTCACCAGGTCCTTCAGCGCCCCGCCCAGCCTGACCTTCACCAGCAAGGCCTCGGCCCGGTCCGCGTCGAACACCGGCCCCGCCGTCGCCGAGACCCGTATCCCCTTGCCCCAGGCCCGCGCGCGCGCCAGCCGCCGCGCGAACTCCGGATCGGCCTTGCCCCAGCTGTGCAACGTCTGCCGCTTCGGAAACCCTGGCTCCCGATCCAGCCCGCGCAACCCACACCCCGCCTCCAGCCGCGCGATCACCCGGTCCTGCATCTCGGCGCGCGGATAGGCGAACGGTGGAAAGCGCATCGCAGGATTGTACCGCCTTGACAGCAAAAGAACAAATAAAGAACATACGGTCTTGCGGCTCACGGCCAAATGTAAGGACTAACTTGACATACCGTAAGCTGATACCTTACATTCTTCCATGATCCGGTCGTTCCGAAACAAAGGACTGGAGCGGTTCGCGACGACGGGAGACCCATCGCGCCTGAGTGTGCCGAACGCCGCTCGCGTGCGGCGCATCCTGGGCGCCCTCGATGTCGCCGGGACGCCGCAGCAGATGAATGTGCCGGGTTGGCGCTTCCATGCGCTGCAGGGTCAGGCCAAGGGCCGCTTCGCTGTCGATGCGAGCGGCAATTGGCGGATCACCTTCGGGTGGGACGAACACGACGCGATCGACGTCGATCTGGAAGACTATCACTGAGAAAGCCCACCCCATGACCGCCCCCACGCTCTTGACCGGCCTCGCCCCTGTCCATCCGGGAGAAATCCTCCGTGAAGATGTCCTGCCCGCCCTTGGCAAGTCCAAGGCCGAGATCGCCCGCGTCTTGGGAACCTCGCGCCAGAGCCTCTACGATCTGCTGGCCGAGAAACAGGGCGTGACGATCCCCATGGCGCTTCGCCTGGGAAAGATGTGCGGCAACGGCGGCCCGTTCTGGTTCGCGCTGCAAACCGCTTACGACATGCGCAAGGCGGAGACCGAACTGGCCGACGCCTTGGCGCGGATTCCAACGCTGACGGCGGCGTAGGCACCGCTATTCGCTCGTCAACCGCACTCGCTCGTCATCCCCGGCCTTGTGCCGGGGGTCCAGACGCACCGGCCTGGCAGGCAAATCCCCGACGCCGGCGCGTCTGGATGACCCCCGGGTCGTGACGCTACGCGACCCGCCCGAGGGCAGGCTTCCAAGCCCAGGCCCCAAGGCTCGCATCATCCATGAGAAATAAGGCGCGGTGGCATCTGGGAGATGCAAACAGCAAACTTGGTAAGGGCGGCTCTTTGTCTCAGTTCGGCTTAGGGCTTGCGGAACACGAACGGCACAAGGACATCGACGGTCTCTTCGGCAAGAGGATGACCTTCGGCGATTGTGGGTTTGGCCGTCATCCAACGCGACTCAGCCATTTTGAGTGAGGCGTCGCCAAAACCGGAGCCCGGGGGCTTTTCGACCAAGACTCGGCATTTGGTGAGCGCGCCATTCGCCAGCAAAAGGCACTCCAAGGCGGCCCCGCCTTGAAGCCCCATGCGGGCCGCGCGCTCAGGATAGTAGGGTCCGGCAACGCCGTTCTGCCGATAGTCGTCCATCTTCTTGAAGTTGGGTTCCGCACGCCGGATGGTGGGTTGTGCCGTCGTCGCGACCGGTGATTCCGTCGCCGGCTCGGATTGAAAGCTCCCGGAGGCAGAGGCGCGACCACTTAGAAGCGCGACAGTCAGCAAGGCCAAAATGACTTGAGACGGCGAACTGTTCACCCACCAACCCGCTAGTGCTGGCTCTCCGGCATCCGCACCACCAGGCCGTCCAGCGCGTCGCTCACCTTGATCTGGCACGACAGCCGGCTGTTGGGCTCCACGTTCTCGGCGAAATCGAGCATGGACTCCTCCATGGCCGACGACGCGCCGGTCTTGTCGCGCCAGGCCTCGTCCACATAGACGTGGCAGGTGGCGCAGGCGCAGGCGCCGCCGCAGTCGGCGTCGATGCCGGGGATGTTGTTCTTGACGGCGCCTTCCATGACGCTGAGGCCGGTCTTGACGTCGATGACGTGCTCGGTCCCGTTGTGCTCAATGTAGGTGATCTTGGCCATAAACCCCTCGACGCGGCTCTTATGCCGCGACCTCTTTCATGGAAACGGTCGGGTCCGCAAGTCTGGCCTTGTCGACCGGACGCCGCGCCCCGATGAGCTGCTTGCCCATCATGAACTCGGGCGGTGAATTGATCGCTTCCACCGCCTGGACGAGATCGCCGTTCAGATGGAAGACCGCGAACTTGGCTGACGCTGGGTCACCCCGGACCAGGATCTCGTCGACATCGAAGGCGTAGCCGGCGATCTGCAGCTTCAGATCGTACTGGTCGGACCATTGCCAGGGAACCTCGCCAGCCGGCGCCGCGCGGCCGGTGATGGCGCTGGCCGCCTGCTTGGCCTGTTCCAGCGCGTTGGGCACGCTCTCCATGCGGAACATGCGGTCGTAGATCGGCATCGGCCGGTGGGCGACGTCGCCGATGGCGAAGATCGCCGGGTCGGACGTGCGGGCCTCCAGGTCGACGACGATGCCGCGGGCGACGTCGAGGCCGCAGGCCCGCGCGATCTCGTCGTTGGGCGCGGCGCCGACGCCCACCACCACCGCATCGCAGGCGATGGTGCGGCCGTCCGCCAGGGTGACGCCGGTGACATGGCCGCCGCCACCGACGAAGGCCGCCGCCGTGGCGCCCAGTTCGAAGGTGACGCCGTGCGCCTCGTGCTGGGCCTTGAAGAAGTCTGACAGGGTCTCGCAGGCGACGCGCGCGAGCAGCCGCGGCTCGCGCTCCAGCACCACGACGTCGGCGCCCAGGGCCCGGCCGGACGCGGCGACCTCCAGCCCGATATAGCCGCCGCCGACCACGGCCAGGCGCTTTCCGGGGCCGACCGTGGCCTTCAGCCGCTCGGCGTCGGCGGCGGTGCGCAGGAACATCACGCCGGCCAGGTCCGCGCCGGGGATCGGCAGGGCGATGGCCCGCGCGCCCGTGGCTATGATCAGGATGTCGTAGGCGAGCTCGGACCCATCGGAGAGCGTCACGGTCTTGGCGTCGCGATGGATCGCCGTCGCCGTGGTCGAGGCCCGGAAGTCGATGTTGTGCTCGGCGTAGAATTCCAGCGGCTTCAGCGCCAGCGAGTCCGCGTCGGCCTCGCCCTTCAGCCAGGCCTTGGACAGCGGCGGGCGCTGATAGGGCACGATCGGCTCCTCGCCCACCAGGGTGATCGGCCCCAGATGCCCATACTGCCGCAACAGCGCCGCCGCCGTGCCGCCCGCATGCCCGGCGCCCAGGATCACCGCATGTTGGTCCACACTCATCTCAGTTCCCGATGCCCAAAAATGACACTAGCGTCAACTTTCCTCTTCCCTCGCGCTGCGCGTCGGCGAAGAGGAAGTCCGCCGCTACTTCTGGCTCGCGATCCAGTCGTCGACGCTGCGTTCCAGGACGACCAGCGGCACGGAGCCTTCGCCGACCACCAGGTCGTCATAGGCCTTGAGGTCGAACTTCGGCCCCAGCGCCGCCTCGGCCTTGTGGCGCAGTTCCATGATCTTCAGCATGCCGATCTTGTAGCCCGTCGCCTGGCCCGGCAGGGTGATGTAGCGGCGGACCTCGGAGCGCGCCTGGTTGGGCGGCCGGCGGCCGGTCTTGATCATGTAGTCGACCGCCTGATCCTCGGTCCAACCCTTGGCGTGGATGCCGGTGTCGGTGACCAGGCGCGCGGCGCGGAACAGTTCGGCGTCGAGGCGGAAGAAGTCTGACGCCACGTCCGGATAGGCCCCCATCTCCTTGCACAGCGCCTCGGTGTAGAGCGCCCAGCCCTCGCCATAGGCCACATAGCGATAGGCCTGCCGGAACTTCGGATTGCCCTTCTGGCGCGCCTGGATATCGCCCTGCATCACGTGGCCGGGGATGCCCTCGTGGCACATCAGGTCGGTGATGTTGGCCGGGTCGTCGGTGACGCCCAGCATGTGGATGTAGACGCGCCCGGGCCGCGCGCCGTCCGGACTGGGCCCCGAAGCGTGGGCCGCGCCGCCGGCCACTTCGCTGAACGCCGGCTCGCGGACCACTTCGGCCTTGTAGACCGGCAGGATGTTGAAATAGCCCGGCAGCAGGCTGCGGTTATGGGCGACGGCGGCATTGTAGCGGACCAGATAGTCGGCGCGGATCGCGTCGGTCCAGGGCGTCGGCGGGAACAGCCGGGCGCGCTCGTCATAGTACGCTTGGCGGTCCTTGAACCCGGCCGAGCGGGCGAGCTTGTCCTGTTCCGCCTCGATGCGGGTGACCTCGGACAGGCCGATCTGGCGTACCTGCTCCGGCGTCAGGTCGGTGGTGGTGTTGAGCGTCAGCGCCGCGGCGTACCAGGTCGCGCCGCCGGGCAGGGAGATCGCCCCGGTGCGGCCGGACGGCGCCTTCGGCAGCTCGCCTCGCGCCCAGGCGATCACCCGGCCGTAGGGCGCCTCCAGGCCGCGAATCGCGGCCTTGGCGTCGGCCAGCAGCGCCTCGGCTTCGGCGGGCGTCACCTTGCCGGCCGCGGCCAGCTTGCCGACCTTGGCCTTGGCGTCGGCCCACAGCGGAGAGTCTTTCCCGCCCTTTTCGCCATCTGGGGTGTCGAACGGCTGGCCGGACGTCATCAGCTGGCTGCCGTCGATCACCCGCTCGATTTCGAAACGCGGGGCGCGCACGCCCTGGGCGCTCGACAGCCGGCTCTGCGCGATCGCCGTGTCCAGCACCTTTGGGATGCCCCGCAGGCGGGCATTATAGGCGGCCATATCCGAGGCCGCGCTGACCCCATGGGTGTTGATCAGGAAGTTCGGCAGCTCGGAATGCACCGAATAGAGGAACGAATAGAACGGCGGCTGGAAGCGGCGGAACTTGTAGCTGAGCTCCGCCCGGTCGAGCTCCAGAGCCCACATGTCATAGCTGGCCTGGGCGTGCGGCGTCAGCTTGGCGCGGTCGAACTGGGCCTTCATCCGGGCCACGCTGCCGCGCCGCCATTCGAGCAGCTTAAGCTGGCCCGCGTCGCTGATGTCGTTCAGCCGGTCCATGCCGTCCTTGCGCCCGAGCGCCGTGGCCAGCTGCGGCTTAAGCGCCACCTCCTGCTCGAACTCCCGGTCGAGGAAGATACGCAGCTGTTCCGAGTCGGCGACGTTATGGGCCGCCATCGACGCGACCCGTTCGGCCTCGGCCGCGCTGCTGAACTGGGCGGCGGCCGGCACCGGAGCGATCGCAGACAAGAATGCCAGCCCCATCGCCGCGAGGGCGGCCGATCTTCGCGTGCCCAAGTTCCTGAACGCCATCCCACCCTCCGCTCATCCCCGCGCAGGCGGGGACCCAAGCCGACTTAAATATTCCCGCGATCACTCACCCGCGGACCCCGAATGGGTCCCCGCCTTCGCGGGGATGAGCGGTGCTTAACTAAACCACCCGGTCCACCAGCATCTTCTTCACCTCGGCGATGGCCTTGGCGGGGTTCAACCCCTTCGGGCAGACCTGGGCGCAGTTCATGATCGTGTGGCAGCGGTAGAGCTTGAAGGGATCTTCCAGCGCGTCCAGCCGCTCGCCCGTCGCCTCGTCGCGGCTGTCGATCAGCCAGCGGTAGGATTGCAGCAGGGTCGCGGGGCCCAGGTACTTGTCGGCATTCCACCAGTAGCTGGGGCACGAGGTGGTGCAGCAGGCGCACAGGATGCACTCGTAGAGCCCGTCCAGTTTCTCGCGGTCCTCGGGGCTTTGCAGCCACTCCTTCTGCGGCTCCGGCGTCTCGGTGTGCAGCCAGGGCTCGATGGAGGCGTACTGGGCGTAGAATTGCGTCAGGTCCGGGATCAGGTCCTTGAGCACCGGCATCGACGGCAAGGGGCTCACCTGCACGTCCTTGCCGGGAACCTCGCTCCAGCCGTGGGTGCAGGCCAGCGTGTTGCGCCCGCCGATGTTCATGGCGCACGAGCCGCAGACGCCCTCGCGGCAGGAGCGGCGGAAGGCCAGGCCAGGGTCCATGGTGTTCTTGATGTGGATCAGCACGTCCAGCACCATCGGGCCGCAGGCGTCCACGTCGACGTCATAGGTGTCCCAGCGCGGGTTCTCGGTCCCCTCGGGGTCGTAGCGGTAGACCTTGAAGGTCTTGACCGTCTTGGCGCCGTCGGGCGCGGGATGGTGCCGCCCCTTCTGGACCCGCGAATTCTTCGGCATGACGAGTTCGACCATGAGCGCGGTCCTTAAGCGGGGCTTGTCTGGGCAGGGGCGGTCTTGCGACCGAAGATGATGACGCCATGGTGGCCGTCGTGGTCGGTGGAGACGAGCTTCATCTCCTCCATCCCGGCCAGGTTGAGAACGCGCAGGACCTTCGACAGGTCGTAGTCGTACATCCAGATCTGGCCGACCGGCAGGGTCCTGACCCACTGCTGGTAGCGGCGGTCGGCGACCAGCCGGCGGAGGCCCGTGGCGGTGGGCCGCTCATGCCGCGCGTCCCGCCAGGCGGTGAGCTGGATACTGATCATGCCGCCGGGCGCGAGCCGGGCCAGCAGGTCCCTCAGGATCTCCATCCCACGCTCGGGCGGAATGTGCTGGAAGACGATGAAGCTGTTGATCCAGCCGAACGGCCCGGCCGGCAGGGTGTCGGTATAGGTCGCCTTGCCGCCGCGCTCGCGGGCCAGCGCCAACATACCGGGCGAGATGTCGAGGCCGGTGGTCGCCGCGTGCTCGGCCATGGCCTCGGCCAGGCGCCCCACGCCGCAGCCGAAGTCCAGCGCCGGCCCCCGCGGCGCCTCGCCGGTCAGGCCCGTGAGCGTCGCGACCATCTGAGCGATATAGTCGCGGCCGGAAGCGTAAAAGGTCTCGATGCCCTCAGGTGTGATAGTCTCCGTCCGGAAGTCCGGGTGGCTGAGCACGCCCCAATAGGGCTGGCTGGCGCCGAGCTCGCGCCAGTCCGCATCGGTATCGCGGGCGTCGAGGGGCGGGCTCATCGCCCTAGTAGACCCGGGCTTTTGGCGGGATCGGAGCGATGTCGTTGGTCATCGTAAAATCGTGGACCGGGCGGTAGTCGATCTTCACCTTGCCGGTCGCGTCGTCGAACCAGGTCAGCGTGTGCTTCATCCAGGTCTTGTCGTCGCGGGCCGCGAAGTCCTCGCGGGCATGGGCTCCGCGGCTCTCCTGGCGGTTCGCCGCGCCGACCACGGTGACCACCGCCTGGCCGATCAGGTTGTCGAGCTCCAGCGTCTCCATCAGGTCGGTGTTCCAGACCATGCCCCGGTCGGAGACGGCCAGATCCTTGCGGGCCTTCTGCACGACTTCCAGCCGCTTGACGCCCGAGGTCAGGCTCTTGCCGTCCCGAAACACCGCGGCGTCCTCCTGCATCGCCTGCTGCATCTCCAGACGCAGCGCCGCGGTCGAGGTCTTGCCGGCCGCGGTACGGAAGCGGTCGAAGCGCGCCAGGTGGCCGTCGGTCATCGCGGGCTTCAGCTCGACCTGCGTCGCGCCGGCCTTGATCGTGTCGGCGCAGCGAAGCGCCGCCGAGCGGCCGAACACCACCAGGTCGATCAGCGAGTTGGAGCCCAGCCGATTGGCCCCATGCACCGAAACGCAAGCCGCCTCACCCACCGCCATCAGGCCGGGCACCACCTTGTCAGGGTTCTTGCCGGCTATGGTCACGACCTCGGAGTAGAAGTTCGTGGGTATGCCGCCCATGTTGTAATGCACCGTCGGGAGCACCGGGATCGGCTCCTTGGTGACGTCCACGCCGGCGAAAATCCGCGCGCTTTCCGAGATGCCGGGCAGGCGCTCGTGCAGCACCTTCGGGTCCAGGTGATCCAGGTGCAGATTGATGTGGTCCTTCTTCGGACCGACGCCGCGCCCTTCACGGATCTCGATGGTCATGGCGCGGGAGACCATGTCGCGCGGCGCCAGGTCCTTCACGGACGGCGCATAGCGCTCCATGAACCGCTCGCCCTCGGAATTGGTCAGATAGCCGCCCTCGCCGCGCGCGCCTTCGGTGATCAGGCAGCCAGCGCCATAGATGCCGGTCGGGTGGAACTGCACGAACTCCATGTCCTGCAGCGGCAGGCCGGCGCGCAGCGCCATGCCGCCGCCGTCGCCGGTGCAGGTGTGGGCCGAGGTGCAGGAGAAGTAGGCACGGCCGTAGCCGCCGGTCGCCAGGATCACCTGCTGGGCCTGGAAGCGGTGCAGGGTGCCATCGTCCAGCTTCCACGCCGTGACGCCCCGGCAGGCCCCCTCATCCATGATCAGGTCGAGGGCGAAGTATTCGATGAAGAACTCGGTCTTCTTGGCCAGCGCCTGGCCGTACATGGTGTGCAGCATGGCGTGGCCGGTGCGGTCGGCCGCCGCGCAGGTGCGCTGGATCGGCGCCTCGCCGTAGTTGCGGGTCATGCCGCCAAAGGCCCGCTGGTAGATCTTGCCTTCCGGGGTCCGCGAGAACGGCACGCCCCAGTGCTCCAGCTCGTAGACGGCGGCCGGCGCATTGCGGACCAGGTATTCGATGGCGTCCTGGTCGCCCAGCCAGTCCGATCCCTTGACGGTGTCGTACATGTGCCAGCGCCAGTCATCCTCGCTCATGTTGCCCAAAGAGGCCGAAATGCCCCCTTGAGCGGCAACCGTGTGCGACCGTGTCGGGAAGACCTTGGAGATGCAGGCCGTCTTCAGCCCGGCCGCCGCGCAGCCGAGCGCCGCGCGCAGGCCCGAGCCGCCCGCGCCCACGACGACGACGTCGTACTTGTGGTCGATGAAATCGTAGGTGTTCGCCATGGGTGAGCTCACGCGCCGACCGGAATGCCGGCGTCGAGGGCGACCTTGAGGATCGAAAAGATCGCCAAGGCGCCTGCGAGGCCGCAGATGAAGAGGTTGAGTAGCAGGAGCGCGGTCTTGGTGAGGGTCTTGTGGATGTAATCCTCGACCACGACGCGAAGGCCGGCGTGCATGTGCCAGAAGCTGATGGCGAGCGTGATGACCGCCAATGTCGCGTTCAGCGGGGACTGGACCCAGTGGACCGCGAAGCCGTAGTCGCCGGCGGCGAGCCGCAGGACGCCGTAGATCGCCCAGATCGTCAGCGGCACGAGCGCGATGGCGCTGACCCGTTCGGAGACCCAGTGGCTGGCGCCGTGCTTGGCCGAGCCCAGGCCGCGGGCGCGGCCGAGCGGCGTGCGGTAGCTGACCATCAGAGGGCTCCGGTCTGGCTGGCGATCGCCCAGATGGCGAGCGTGGCGGCGGCGGCGAAGGCGAAGACCACGACGGCCGAGGCGTTGGCCGACTTGACGTCCAGGCCGTGCCCGGTGTCCCACACGAGGTGCCGGATCCCGTTGCCCAGGTGGTAGAAGATGCTCAGCGTAAGGCCGAACATCACCACCTTGCCCGGGATCGAGCCCAGCAGGGCCTTGAAGCCGGCGTAGGTCTCCGGCCCCGAGGCCAGCGACACGGCCCAGGCCGCGACGATCAAGGCGCCGACATAGAGCGCCACACCCGTCGCCCGATGCAGGATCGAGGTCCACATGGTGATGTGCCAGCGCCAGAGCAGCGGCGAACCGAGGCCGCCGGTGACCAGGTGTGGCGATTTGGGCGGTTCGCGGCGTTTGATGGGGGCGTCTGTCATGCGTTTCGAGCCGCTTTTCCCTGTCCGGAGGTGCGTCCGCTTTTAAGCGCCGCGCTAGGGGTGTCAACGAAGGGCGATCGATGCCTCGCGCGAGCTCTACTCACCCTTCGCGAGAGCCGAAGCTTGAGCCAAGTCTGTTTGCCTCGCAATCTGCAATTGCTATAGTCTTCCTTCGCGAAAGGCGAAGGATGCGGTTCGATCTCACCGACCTGAAACTGTTCTGCGAGGTGGCCGACGCGGGCTCGATCACCGCCGGCGCTGAGCGCAGCGCGCTGGCGCTCGCCGCCGCCTCGACTCGCATTCGCGGCATGGAAGACGCGCTGGGCGCGCCGCTGCTGATCCGCTCGCGCCAGGGGGTGACGCCCACGGAGGCCGGCCGCACCCTGTTGAAACACGCCCGGACCCTGCTGGCCCAATCGGCGCGGCTGCGCGAAGACCTTTCGGCCTTCGCCGGCGGGATGTCGGGCGAGGTGCGGCTGCTGGCCAACACCAATGCGCTCACCGAATTTCTGCCCGAGGTGCTGTCGGCCTTCCTGGCGGCCCATCCGCAGATCAGCGTCGATCTGGAGGAGCGGCTTTCCGATGAGATCGTGGGCCTGATCGCCGAAGGGGTGGCTGACGTGGGCATTGTGGCCGGCACGGTCGATGTGGGCGCGCTGACCACCTATCCGTTCCGCTCCGACCGCTTCGTTGTGGTCACGCCGACGGACCATGCGCTGGCGCAACGCCGGGCGGCCAGCTTCGCCGAGGTGTTGGACTACGACCTCGTCGGCCTGGAGCGGTCCAGCTCCCTGCAGCGGTTCCTGGTGGGCAAGGCGGCGCGGGAGGGCAAGCCCTTGCGCCTGCGGGTCCAGTTGCGCAGCTTCGACGCGGTCTGCCGGCTGGTGGAGTGCGGCGTCGGCGTGGGCGTCGTGCCCGCCACCACCGCGGCGCGAGCCGCTAAGACCATGGCGCTGGCCATCACCGACCTCGCCGATGACTGGGCCTTACGAGAACTGACTATCGTGGTCCGCGCGACGGGCGAACTGCGCCCCTACGCCAAGGCGCTGGTGGAGAGCCTGCGGGCCTGAACCGCGGCCCGGCGACACCTCGCGCGAACTGCGTATCGAACGGCGTGCCGAACTGCCGGGCAAGGGCGTCCCGAGCCTGACCGGCTTGGGCGATATCAAGCGCTGATCCGACCGGAAACCATCCGCCGACGGACCCCACGAGCCCGGTCATCCCAGGCCTCTGGTAGCCAGTGTAGGCGTCCTGTCGCTGAACCCTTGTGCGGCCCGCCTTAACGCGGTCATCTGCCCCGAGCCCGCCATGAGAACGGGCCATCGGGGAGGGCCAGTCTTGAGCAACATCAGTCCCGGCGCGCCTGCGCCCGCCGCCAGCCTGCGCAAGGTGGTGCTGGCCTCGATGATCGGGACCACCATCGAGTGGTACGACTTCTTCCTCTATGGCTCGGCGGCCGCCCTGGTGTTCGGCAAGCTGTTCTTCCCGAGGTCGGACCCGGTGACCGGGACCATGCTGGCCTTCGCCACGTACGCGCTGGGGTTCGTCGCCCGGCCGCTGGGCGGGGTGATTTTCGGCCACTTCGGCGACCGGATCGGCCGTAAGCAGCTCCTGATGCTGAGCCTGCTGCTGATGGGCGGCTCGTCAATGCTGATCGGAGTCCTACCGACCTTCCATCAGGTCGGAATCCTGGCGCCGCTGGGCCTGGTGCTGCTGAGGCTCGTGCAGGGCTTCGCGGTCGGCGGCGAGTGGGGCGGCGCGGTGCTGATGGTCACCGAATATGGCGATGCCAAACGCCGCGGCTTCTGGGCCGGCTGGCCACAGGCCGGCGTCCCGGCCGGCAACCTGCTGGCGGCGGGCGTGCTGGCCATCATGTCGGCGCTGCAGTCCAACGCGGACTTCCTGGCCTGGGGCTGGCGCGTGCCCTTCCTGCTCTCCGGCGTTCTGGTGGCGATCGGCTATTGGGTGCGGGTGAGCCTGGCCGAGAGCCCGCTCTTTCAGCAGGCGCTGGCCGACGCGGGCCAGCCCAAGGCGCCGGTGCTCGACGCGATCCGAGAGCGGCCGGGCGGCATCGCCATCGGCGCGGGCCTGCGGGTGGCCGAGAACATCAGCTTCTATCTTCTGACCACCTACGCGATCTCCTACATGACCGAGGTGGTCCACCTGAGCCGCACCTTCGCGCTCAACTGCATGCTGGTGGCCACCGCCGTCGAGGTGATGCTGATCCCGGTCTTCGCGACCCTGTCGGACAGGATCGGACGCCGGCCGGTCTATTTCGTGGGCGCCGCGGGGATCGCCATCTGGGGCTTTGCCTTCTTCCGGATGATCGACACCGGCCTGACCCTCAATGTGCTGATCGCCATGATCGTTGGCTTGGCCTGCCACGGCGCCATGTACGGCCCGCAGGCCGCCTTCATCGCCGAGCTGTTTCCCACGCGCATGCGCTATTCCGGCGCGTCGCTGGCCTATCAGGCGACGTCGATCTTCGCGGGCTCGCTCGCGCCGATCATCGCGCTGGCGCTCTTCAACCACTACAAGTCCTGGCTGCCGATCTCGATCTATCTGGCCATCGCCGGCGCGATCAGCGCGTTCTCGGCGTGGAAGGCCCGCGAGACCAAGGGGCTGACCTTCGCTGAGATCGACGCCGCGGTATGAGCGTCTCCGCCCCAATAGCCAAAACAACCGAACGCCGCCCGCCGCCGGCCGCGCTACGCGCCCGGGTCATCGCCGCCAGCGCCATCGGCACCACCGTCGAATGGTACGATTTCCTGCTCTACGGCACCGCCGCGGCGCTGGTGTTTGGCAAGGTGTTCTTCCCGAAGTCCGACCCGCTGACCGGGACCATGTTCGCCTTCGCCACCTACGGCGTGGGGTTCCTGGCCCGGCCGGTGGGCGGCATCATCTTCGGTCACTACGGCGACCGGATCGGGCGCAAGCAACTGTTGATGCTCAGCATGCTGATCATGGGGACCGCGACCTTCCTGATCGGCGTCCTGCCGACCTTCAACCAGGTGGGCGTGCTGGCTCCGATCCTGCTGGTGACGCTCAGGCTGGCCCAGGGCTTCGGGCTCGGCGGCCAGTGGGGTGGGGCGATCCTGATGTCGGCGGAATATGGCGACGCCCGGCGGCGCGGCCTCTGGACCGGCCTGACCCAGGCCGGCGGCGGATTCGGCAACTTCCTGGCGACGGCGGTGCTGGCGGTGCTGGCCGCGACGCTCAGCCCGGCGGATTTCCTGGCCTGGGGCTGGCGCATCCCCTTTCTGCTCAGCGTCGTGCTGATCGGTATCGGCCTGTGGGTGCGCGTCAGCCTGGCCGAGAGCCCGGTCTTTGAGCAAGCCCTGGAACAGGCGGAGGAGGGCGCCCACGACGCGCCGGTGCTGGAGACCTTGCGCACCTTGCCCTGGCAGGTGGTCCTGGGCGGAGCGCTGAAGATCGGGGAAAACATCTCCTTCTACCTGATGACCGCGTTCGCCATCACCTACGTCACCGAAATGCTGCACCTGTCGCGCAGCGTGGCACTGAACGGCGTTCTGGCCGGGGCGCTGGTCGCCACCGTCTCCATGCCGCTGTGGGCCGCGCTGTCGGACCGGATCGGACGCCGGCCGGTCTACGCCTTTGGGGCTGCTGGCCTGGTGGTCTGGGCGTTCTGCTTCTACCCTATGCTGGATACCCGCAATCCCGCGCTTATCGCCGCGGCCGTGGTCGTGGGTCTCCTGGTCCACAGCGCCATGAACGGGCCACAGGGCGCGATCATCGCCGAGCTGTTCCCCACCCGCGTCCGCTATTCCGGCGCCTCGCTCTGCTACCAGGTGACCAGCATCGTCGGTGGTTCCTGGGCCCCGATCGTCTCGCTGGCGCTCTACAGACACTTCCACTCCACCCTGCCGATCTCGCTCTACCTGGCCGGCGCCTGCGCGATCAGTTTCGTGGCGGCGCTACTGGCCAAGGAGACCAAGGGGCTGACGTTCGCGCAGATTGATGGGGAGGCGTGATGAGAGCCTATCTGGTGCTCGACTTCGCCGTTCGCGACCTGCAGGGCTTCTTGCCCTATGTCGAGGCGATCCCGCATTTCATCGAGAAGTACGGCGGTCGCTACGTCGTCCGGGGCGAATCGCCGACCGTGATGGAGGGCGACTGGGCGCCGGAGCGGATGGTCATCCTTGAATTTCCATCGCGGGAAAACGCCCAAGGCTTCCTTGCCGATCCAGCGGCCCAGGCGTTGTTCGCCATCCGGCATCGGACGACGGTGAGCAAGCTGGTCCTGATCGAAGGGTGTACCTAGCTCGTCCGTCGGACGGACCGAGCCTTGGATCTCATGGCGGCCAGTTTTCCCTCCGGATCGGCCGTGAGATTTAGAGCGGGGAACGCGTTTGAGGCGCGCCCTGTGTCCACGAAAAGGGCCGCCCTCGCGAGCGGCCCTGATCGCTGTGATGGTGATTGAAAGCTAGAAAATTTCGAACAGGCCCGCCGCGCCCATGCCGCCGCCGATGCACATGGTGACGACGCCGTACTTGGCGCCGCGGCGCTTGCCTTCGTACAGCAGGTGCGCGGTGCAGCGGGCGCCGGTCATGCCGTAGGGGTGGCCGATGGAGATCGAGCCACCGGAGACGTTGTACTTCGCCGGATCGATGCCGAGCTTGTCGCGGCAATAGAGCGCCTGGGAGGCGAAGGCCTCGTTCAGCTCCCAGATGTCGATGTCGTCGATGGTCAGGCCGTTGCGCTCAAGCAGCTTGGGAATCGCGAACACCGGGCCAATGCCCATTTCCTCCGGGCCGCAGCCGGCGACCGCCATGCCGCGATAGGCGCCCAGCGCCTGCATCCCGCGCCGCTCGGCTTCCTTGCCTTCCATCATCAACACGGCGGCCGCGCCATCGGAGAGTTGGCTGGCGTTGCCGGCGGTGATGTATTTGCCTTCCTGCACATAGCGGCCGCCCTTGAACACCGGGGTGAGCTTCTGCAGGTCGGCGAGCGTGGTCTGCGGGCGGTTGCCCTCGTCGGCGCCGATGGTGATTTCCTTGTCGGCGGTCTCGCCGGTTTCCTTGTTGACCAGCACCTTCATGACCGTGGTCATCGGCGCGATCTCGCGGTCGAAGCGGCCCTCGGCCTGGGCCTGGGCGGTACGCTGCTGCGACTGCAGGGCGTATTCATCCTGCGCCTCGCGGCTGACGCCATAGCGTTCGGCGACCACCTCGGCGGTCTCCAGCATCGAGGTGCCGAGCTCCGGCACGTGCTCTTTCAACCAGGGATCGACGGCCATGAAGCCATTGATATGGCCGTTCTGGACCAGGCTGATCGACTCGATGCCGGCGCCCATCGCTACCGGTGCGCCGTCGTTGATGATGTATTTGGCCGCCGTCGCCACGCCCATCAGGCCCGAGGAGCACTGGCGGTCTATGGTCATGCCCGAGACGGTGTTGGGCAGGCCGGCGCGCAGTGCGGCCTGACGGGCGATGTTGTTGCCCGTCGAGCCCTGCTGCAGGGCGCAGCCCATGGCAATGTCGTCGATCTCGCCGGGGTCGATTCCGGCTTGCGCGACCGCCGCCGAGATGGCGTGCGCGCCAAGCGTCGCGCCGTAGGTGTTGTTGAACGCGCCGCGATAGGCCTTGCCGATGGCGGTCCGGCGGGCGGCGACGATGATGGCTTCACGCATGGGTCAGTTCCTTCGTTCGTTACCTCCCGCCGCTTCGCGGGGGAGGTTAAAGCTACGCCTTGATGTCGGAGAACTTCTTGCCTTCGGCGACGAGCTTTTCCAGCAGCGCCGAGGGCTTGAACGCATCGCCCATGGTGGCCTGGAATTCCTTCATCTTGGCCAGCACCTTCTCAGCGCCGACCTGGTCGCCGTAATGCATCGGGCCGCCGCGGTAGACGGGCCAGCCGTAGCCATTGACCCAGACCACATCGACGTCCGACGGGCGGATCGCCTTGCCCTCCTCGAGGATCTTCGCGCCCTCGTTGATCATCGGATAGATGCAGCGTTCGAGGATCTCCTCATCGGAGATCTTGCGCGGGTTGGCGCCGGTCTTGACGATGAAGTCGTTGATCACCTTCTCGGTGAAGGCGCTCGGCTTGGCGTTGCGGTTCTCGTCGTAGTCGTAGTAGCCCGCGCCGGTCTTCTGGCCCCGGCGATCGGCTTCGCAGAGCACATCGCGGATGGTCTCGCCGTGCGACTTTTCCTTTACCCAGCCGATGTCGAGGCCGGCCAGGTCGCTCATGGCAAAGGGCCCCATGGGGAAACCGAAATCGTAGAGTACGCGGTCGATGTCCCAGGGCATGGCGCCCTCCATCACCAGCTTCTGCGCCTCGCGCTGGCGCTGGCCCAGGATGCGGTTGCCGACGAAGCCGGGGGTGACGCCCACCAGCACGGCGATCTTACCGATCTGCTTGGCGAGCTTCATCGAGGTGGCGATCACGTCCTTGGCCGTGTGGTCGGCGCGAACGATTTCCAGCAACTTCATTACGTTGGCCGGCGAGAAGAAGTGCAGGCCGATGACGTCTTGCGGCCGCTTCGTCACCGAGGCGATCTCGTCGATATTCAGGCCAGACGTGTTGGTGGCCAGGATCGCGCCGGGCTTACAGATCGCATCCAGCCTGGTGAAGATGTCCTTCTTCACATCCATCCGCTCGAACACCGCTTCGATGACCAGGTCGACGTCTTTGAAGGCGTCTTCCATCGACAGCGAGCCGGTGATCAGGCCCACCCGCTTCTCGGTCTCCTCGGCGTTCGCACTGCGTGAGCGCTCGTAGTTCTTGCGGATGGTGGCCAGGCCCCGGTCCAGCGGCGCCTGTTCCTGCTCGACGATGACCACCGCGATGCCGACGTTGGCGAAGTTCATGGCGATGCCGCCGCCCATGGTGCCGGCGCCGATGATGCCGACCTTCTTGATCGGGCGGATCGGGGTGTCGTCCGGCACGTCGGGGATCTTGTTGGCCTGGCGCTCGGCGAAGAAATAGTAGCGTTGGGCCGCCGACTGAGCGCCGGTCATCAGGCCGCCGAAGAGCTTGCGCTCGGCCTTCAGGCCGTCCTCGAAGCTGGCGGAATTCACCGCCGCCTCGATGCACTGGATATTGGCTTCCGGCGCCGCGAAGCCGCGGAATTTGCGGGCATTGGCCTTACGGAAATCGGCGAAGATTTCGGGGTGACCCTTGGCGGCCTCAAGCTTGGCGTTGTTGTCGCGGACCTTCACCAGCGGCTTGCCCTCTGCCACCGCCTTGCGGGCGAAGGCCAGCGCGCCGTCGAGCAGTTTGCCTTCCTCGACCAGCTCATCGACCAGGCCCATGGCCAGCGCCTGCTTGGCCGGCACGTGGCGGCCGGAGGTGACCATGTCGAGGGCGGCTTCCACGCCCACGATGCGCGGCAGCCGCTGGGTGCCGCCGGCGCCGGGCAGCAGGCCCAGCGCCACTTCCGGAAGGCCGACGCGGGCGGACGGCACGGCCACGCGATAGTGGGCGCACAGCGCGACCTCCAGGCCGCCGCCCAGCGCCGTGCCGTGGATCGCGGCGACCACCGGCTTCGGCGAGCCCTCCATCATGTCCTGCACGTCGAACAGGCTGGGGCCAGCCATGGCGCCGCCAAACTCGGTGATGTCGGCGCCGGCGATGAACGTGCGGCCTTCGCAGATCAGCACGATAGCCGTGGCGTCCGACGCGCCGGCCGCCTTGAAGCCCTCGAACAAGCCCTCGCGGACCTTGGCCGAGAGCGCGTTCACCGGCGGCGAATTCAGCGTGATGACGGCGATGTCGCCGTCGCGGGTGAGGGTGGTCACCGAATTGATCTCGGTCATGGCCTTGGCATCCCTATGGCTGGCGGGCCGCTCATTTATCTGGGGTGGCGGCCCCGAAATTCAAACGCTTGTTACAGGCCACGCTGGACCCCTCCAAGTCAAATGTGCGAGGGGAATAGAGCGGCGTTCAGCCGCCAAAACAACAATTGGGGGAGGCCCGCAATGGCGCTCGATCTGTTCTCACTGCAGGGCCGCGTGGCGCTGATCACCGGCGGCTCGCGCGGCATTGGTAAGATGATCGCCAAGGGCTTCATCGACCAGGGCGCCAAAGTCTACATCTCCTCGCGCAAGGCGCCCGCCTGCCTGGAGACCGCCGAGGAGCTTGGCCCCAACTGCATCGCCCTGCCGCAGGACGTCTCAACGGTCGAGGGCGTGAAGGCGCTAGCCGCCGCCTACATGGCCAAGGAGTCCAAACTCGACATTCTGGTCAACAACGCCGGCGCCGCCTGGGGCGCGCCCTTCGACGAGTTCCCGGAGAGCGGCTGGGACAAGGTCATGGACCTGAACCTGAAGTCGCCGTTCTTCCTGACCCAGGCCCTGCACGGCGCGCTGAAGGCCGCCGCCAGCCGCGACCAGCCGGCCAAGGTGATCAACATCGCCTCGATCGACGGCATCCGGTTAAACCCGCAGGACACCTTCAGCTATCACGCGTCCAAGTCGGGCCTGATCTACCTGACCCGCCGGATGGCCGCGGCGCTGATCGCCGACGCCATCAACGTCACCGCTATCGCGCCCGGCGCCTTCGCCTCGGAGATGAACCGGGTCGCCCGCGACCAGGGCGACGAGATCGCCAAGCGCATCCCCTCGCGCCGGATCGGCCGCGATGAGGACATGGCGGCCGCCGCCATCTACCTGGCCAGCCGCGCCGGCGACTATGTGGTGGGCGAAACCATCGCGGTCGACGGCGGCGTTGCGCTCGCCAGCTTCGGCAGCCTCTAAAAAGCGCGCCGGCGCCACGGTTTCGCGCGGATTGGTCTATGACCTGTCTGTCGTGAGCCCGGTTGTCCGCCCTTGACCGACCCCAGCACGCCCGCGCCGCGCCGCCGGTCGCGACGGGTTGTGGCCGTCGTGGGCGTAGCCGTTCTGCTGGTCCTGCTGGCGCTCTATACCGCCCGCAAGGTGATCGCCCGCGAGGTGCTGACCGGCTGGCTGCGCGCCCATGGGGTGGCCGCGCAGTTGGAGGTCGATGGCCTGGGCCTGGGCGCGTTCGGGGGCCGGTTGCGGCTTGGCGACCCGCGCGCGCCGGACGCCACCGTGGACGACGTCCGCATCACCTACGGGCTACGCGGACTTAGCTTCGAGGTTCGCTCGGTCACCTTGCGCGCGCCGGTGCTGCGGGCCCGGCTGCATGGCGGCAAGCTCAGCCTGGGCGCCCTCGACCCGCTGATCGAGGAACTGCGGCGCCGGCCGCCGCAGCCGGACACCGGCCAGCCGCGCATCGCCATCGAAGGCGGCGTGCTGCTGCTGACGACCGACTATGGGCCGCTGCGGCTGGCGGGCGATGCAACGCTCGAAGACGGCCGCCTGACGCGGCTGGCGGTCCGCGCCGACCCTGCCCGCCTGCACGGCGCGGGTTTCGACGTGGCGACCGGAGCCGCCACGGCGAGCGTTCGCACGACGGGCCCACGGTTGGCGCTCGCTCTTGAGGCCCCCCTGAACCGCTTGCAGGCCGGCCGCGTCACCGCCACCGGCGCGCGGCTGACGCTGACGGCGACCGCCCCCTATCCGGACCTCAAGCGCCAGCGCCTGGACGGCGCCGTGACGCTGCGGGCCGGGCTCGCCGGCGGTCAGCTGGATCTCGCAGGCGATAGCCTGGCGGGGTTGCAACTCAACGCCACCGTCGATGGCCAGGCTGCTGGCGGGATCGGCGATTTCGCGCTCAACGGCCTGGCGACCGTCGATCTGCGGAGCTCGGGCGGGACCGTGCGCGGCGCCCGGATCGGTGGCCTGCGGGCTAGCGTCAAGGCGTCCGACCTCCGGTGGACGCGCCCCGGCGGCGACGCCGTCGCCGCCACGCCCCGGGCTAGCCTGCTCGTCCAGACAGTAGACGCCGGCGATCTGCGGCTGGCCCAGATCCGCACACAGGTTCAGGGTCCGGTCAGCTTCGGCTCGGGCGTCCTGCGCGCCGCTCTGACGGGTGGGCTTGACGGACGCGGCGCGTGGCGGGGCCTGGGTGCGGTCGCGCCGGCCGATGACCCCACTGTCGCAGCGGCCAAGCGCGCGGCGCAAGGGTTCCGATTTGTCACGACGGACGCGCGGGTCGATCTCGCGGCCGGCGTTGTCCGTGTGGCCCTGCCGAGGCCGGCGCGGGTCCTGGCCGACAGCGGCGGTGTCCTGACAGTGAGTGGGCGGAGCGGAGGCCCGGTGGTCGGTCCGGACGGTGGCAGGCTCAGCCTCGCGCTGAAGGGTGGCGGCCTGCCGATGCTCAATGCCGATCTGCGCCGCCTGGCAATCGCCGCCGGTGGCGTCACCGCTGAGGGCGTGGCGAGTGTCGCGGGCAGCTTCGGCCCGGCGCGGGAGGCGACCCTGAACGCTTCCGGGACCCTCAGTGCGCAGGCCGGCATCCTGCGCTTTACCGCCGCCCGCTGCGCGCCGTTCACCGCGCGTAAGCTGGCGTTCGGGGCGAATGACGTGGAGGGACTGGCGGGCCGCTTTTGCCCGTGGGACGGACCGGTCTTCATACTCGCCAAGGGCGACTGGCGACTGCGGGGACAGGTCGAGGGCCTCAATGGCGAGACGCCCTTCCTGCAAGCCCGGCTTGCCGGCGGTGCGGCCCGCGTGACGGCGGCGCAGACCTCCGGCCGCCTGGCGGTGACCGCCGTTCTGGACGCGGCCAAGGTCTCGGACACCGCCCGTCAGACGCGGTTCAACGCTCTGCGGATGGGCGGAACCGCGGGGCTCGCCGACGCGGTCTGGACCGCCGACCTCGCCTTCACCACGCCAGGCGGTAAGTCTCTGGGCGACGCGCGCCTGCGGCAGAACACCCGCGACGGCCGGGGCGGCCTGACCCTCGACACCGGGGCGCTGGTGTTTGCCGACGGCGGCCTCCAGCCTTTGCAGCTCTCACCCTTGGCCGTCGTGATCGCCTCACCGGCCGAGGGTCAGGCGCGGTTCGCAGGCCACGTGGACTGGACGCCAGGCGGGACGACCAGCGGCGGAACGCTCAGCGTGCCGAGCCTGGATTTCCAGAGCGCCGCCGGCAAGGTGAGCGGCCTGAAGGGCGAGATCGTGTTCAGTAGTCTGGCGCCGCTGATCGCCGCGCCGGGCCAGATGTTGCGGGTCGAGTCCATCGCCGCCCTCGTGCCGATCACCGGCGTGACCGCGGGCGTCAGCCTCGACGACAAGGCGCTGACCATCACCGGCGGCGAGGCGGCAGTCGGCGGCGGCCGTGTGCGGATCGAAAGCCTCAGCGTCCCGCTGGCCCCCGACGCGGCGATGACCGGGGTCCTGGTGCTGGAAGGCGTGCAGCTGCACGACCTGGTGGAGGCTTCGCCGTTCGGCGACCGGGTCGACCTGGACGCCAAGGTCAGCGGCCGCGTGCCGTTCCAGAGCCTGGCCGGGAAGGTGCGGGTCACGGGCGCCGAGGTTCACGCCATTCAGCCGGGCCGCCTGTCCATCGCCCGCCAGGCCCTGACCGGCGTGGCGGCTGGCGGCGCGCTCAGCGCGGCCCTCGGTCCGGGGGGCGCCGCCGCCGCCGCTGCGGTCGCGGCCAACGACACCTTCACCGACTTCGCCTACCAGGCCATGGAGAACTTGGCTTTTGACAAACTGGACGCGGCCATCACCAGCCGCGACGACGGCCGCCTGGGTGTGCTGGCCCACATCGTCGGCCGCCACGATCCGCCGAAGCATCAGGAAATCCGGCTCTCGCTCTTCGATCTGATTGGGCGCAAGTTCCTGACCAAGCCGCTGCCTTTGCCCTCCGACACCGGCGTCGACCTGACGCTGGACACCACGCTTAACCTCGACGACCTGCTGGCGGACTATGCGGCCTACCGCGATCTTCGCGGTTCACCGCCGGTTCAGCCGCCCGCGCCGATAACCGCCGTCAAGCCCCCGGAGACGCCCAAATGACCGCGCCGCCTCGACCGACCGCCGCCGCCCTCGCCGGCATGGCCCTCTCTGGCGTGGTCCTGGCGGCGCTCGCCGCCTGCGCGCCCACCGTTCACGTCAAGGTCGATCCGATCACCATCTACGCCAAGCTGGACGCCAATGTCCGGCTCAGCCTGGATGCTGACGTGAAGGCCCTGATCCAAAAGAACCCGAACCTCTTCTGAGGAAGCTGACCATGCAGACCAAAACGATTTTCGCCCTCGGCTTCGCCGCCGCCCTGGCGCTCCCGGTCGTCGCCGTCGCCCAGTCGGCGCAGACCAAGGCCACGGTGGATTCCGCCAAGTCGGCCGGCATCGTCGGCGAGCAGGCCGACGGCTTCCTAGGTTTCGTGACCGCCGCCGCCGATCCGGCGATTAAGGCCGCGGTGGCCGAGACCAACGCCGGGCGCGCCCAGCTCTACAGCCAGGCTGCGGCCAAGAACGGCGTCACGCCCGCGGCGGCCGGCGCCGCGGCCTACACCGGCGTGGTGCAGGCCAAGCTCCACCCCGGCGACTACTTCCGGCCGGCCGGCGGGGGCTGGACGCGCAAGTAGCTACCCCGCCAGCTGGGCTTTCCGCTCGCGGCGCCGCGAGCTGAGGATGTGCTCAGTGTAGCCGTTGGGCTGTTCGCGCCCCTGGAACACCAGGTCGAGCGCCGCCTGGAAGGCGAGGCTTGAGGCCGGGTCCGGGCTCATCGGCGCATAGCCCGGATCGCCCGCGTTCTGGCCGTCCACCACCTTGGCCATCCGCAGCAGGGTCTCGCGCACCTGGGCCTCGGTACACACGCCGTGATGCAGCCAGTTGGCGATGTGCTGGCTGGAGATCCGCAGGGTCGCGCGGTCCTCCATAAGGCCCACGTCGTGGATATCCGGCACCTTGGAGCAGCCGATGCCCTGGTCGATCCAGCGGACCACATAGCCCAGGATGCCCTGCGCGTTGTTGTCCAGCTCCTCGGCGACGTCGGCGGCATTCCAGTTGGAGCGGGCCAGCGGCGGGGTGAGGAGCGCGTCGGTCCCGGTCTTCTCGCCAGACTTCGCCATGGTCGCCTGCAGCCCCGGCACATCGACCTCGTGATAGTGCAGGGCGTGCAGCACGGCGGCGGTGGGCGAGGGCACCCAGGCGGTGTTGGCCCCGGCCTTGGGGTGGCCGATCTTGGCGGCCAGCATGGCGGCCATCATGTCGGGCGCGGCCCACATGCCCTTGCCGATCTGGGCGCGGCCAGGGAAGCCGGTGGCCAGGCCGATCTCGACGTTGCGCTTCTCGTAGGCCGGCAGCCACGGCTCGGCCTTGATGGCGTCCTTGCGGACCACCGGGCCGGCTTCCATCGCGGTGTGGATCTCGTCGCCGGTGCGATCGAGAAAGCCGGTGTTGATGAACACGATCCGTTCGCGGGCGGCATGGATGCAGGCCGCCAGGTTGGCGCTGGTGCGGCGCTCCTCATCCATGACGCCGAGCTTGACGGTGTTGCGGGCCAGGCCGAGCGCGTCTTCGACGAGGTCGAACAGGCGAACCGCCAAGGCCACTTCGTCGGGTCCGTGCATCTTCGGCTTCACGATGTAGACCGAGCCGGCGGGACTGTTGCGGTGCGCGCCGTTCAGGTCGTGCAGGGCGGCGGTGACGGTGATCAGGGCGTCGACGACGGTCTCGAACACCGGCTGGCCCCGATAGCGCACGGCCTCGCTCAGCATGTGGTGGCCGACGTTGCGGACCAGCATCAGGCTGCGGCCGGGCAAGGTCACATCGCCCTGGGCGGTCGTGTAGGTGCGGTCATCGGCCAGCGCGCGGGTCTCGGTCCTGCCGCCCTTGGCGAAGCTGGCCGTCAGGTCGCCGCGCATCAGGCCCAGCCAGTTCCTGTAGACGCCCACCTTGTCCTCGGCGTCCACGGCCGCGACGGAGTCCTCGCAGTCCTGGATGGTGGTGAGTGCGGCCTCCATCAGCACGTCGGCGACGCCCGCGGCGTCGTCCTTGCCGATGTTATGGGTGCGGTCGATCTGGATTTCCAGGTGCAGGCTATTGTGGCGCAGCAGCACCCCCCGCGGTGCGTCCGCGGCGCCCTGCCAGCCGATGAGCTGGCCCGGCGTGGCCAGGGCGGCCGTCCCGCCGCCGCTCAGGCTGACGACAAGTTGGCCGTCCTGGATCGCGTAGCCGGCAGCCTCCGTGTGACTGGCGTCCTTGAGCGGTGCGGCCTTGTCGAGGAAGGCTCGGGCATAGGCGATGACCTGGGCGCCGCGTTCCGGATCGTAGCCCTTGGCGCCGGTCGGTGGCGCGAGCGCGTCGGTGCCGTAGAGCGCGTCATAGAGGCTGCCCCAACGCGCGTTGGCGGCGTTCAGCGCGAAGCGGCCGTTGGAGACCGGCACCACAAGCTGCGGGCCGGCCAGCTGGGCGATCTCCGGATCGACGTTTCGGGTAGCGATTTCAAAGGCCGGCGGTTCGGGCAGCAGGTAGCCGATCTCGCGCAGGAACGCGGTCTCCTCGGCCACGTCGAAGGCCTTGCCGCGGTGTGCGCGCCACCAGGCGTCGATCTGCGCCTGCAGGTCGTCGCGGCGGGCCAGCAGGGCGGCGTTGCGCGGGGTGAAATCCGCCAGGATCGCGTCGAGCGCGGCCCAGAAAGTCCGGGGCTCGAGGCCGGTCCCCGGCAGCAGCTCGTCAGCCACGAAGGCCGCCAGGATGTCGTCGACCGATAGGCTAGGGGTGATGTCCATGGCGTGACCGCAGGTGTTGGGAGACGGGCCGCTAAAGCAAGCAGGGTGGCCGCGGAAAAGAAAGGCCCCCGCCGTGAGACGGGAGCCAGGTCTCGGTGAGCGAGCCCGCGTGTCTTACGCGAACTGGTTCATGGTGTTGTGGGCGCCGCCGGCCTTCAGCGCGGCCTCGCCGGCGAAGTATTCCTTGTGGTCATCGCCCAGGTCGGAGCCCGACATGTTCTGGTGCCTCACGCAGGCGATGCCCTGGCGGATTTCCTGGCGCTGGACGCCCAGCACGTAGCCCAGCATGCCCTGGTCGCCGAAATACGCCTTGGCCAGGTTGTCGGTCGAGAGCGCGGCCGTGTGATAGGTCGGCAGCGTGATCAGGTGGTGGAAGATGCCCGAGCGCTTGGCGCTGTCGGCCTGGAAGGTGCGGATCTTCTCGTCCGCCTCGATGGCCAGCGCGGTCGCGTCGTAGTCAATGCTCATCAGCTTTTCGCGGTCGTAGGCTGAGACATCCTTCCCGGCCTTGGACCAGGCGTCGTAGATCTGCTGACGGAAGTTGAGCGTCCAGTTGAAGGACGGCGAGTTGTTGTAGGCGAGCTTGGCGTTCGGGACGACCGCGCGGATGCGGTCCATCATGCCAGCGATCTGCTCGATGTGCGGCTTCTCGGTTTCGATCCACAGCAGGTCCGCGCCGTTCTGCAGCGAGGTGATGCTGTCGAGGACGCAGCGGTCCTCACCGGTGCCGGCGCGGAACTGGAACAGGTTCGACGGCAGGCGCTTGGGCCGCAGCAGCTTGCCGCCACGGTTCAGCACCACGTCGCCGTTCTTCATGTCGGCCGGCGAAATCTCCTCGCAGTCGAGGAAGGAATTGTACTGGTCGCCGAGGTCGCCGGGCTCATGGCTGACGGCGATCTGCTTGGTCAGGCCGGCGCCGAGCGAGTCGGTGCGGGTGACGACCACGCCGTTGTCGACGCCCAGTTCCAGGAAGGCGTAGCGGCAGGCGCGCACCTTCGCCAGGAAGTCCTCGTGCGGCACCGTGACCTTGCCGTCCTGGTGGCCGCACTGCTTTTCGTCGGAGACTTGGTTTTCGATCTGCAGGGCGCAGGCGCCCGCCTCGATCATCTTCTTGGCCAGCAGATAGGTGGCTTCCGCGTTGCCGAAGCCAGCGTCGATGTCGGCGATGATCGGAACCACGTGGGTCTCGAAGTTGTCGACCGCGTCGAGCAGCGTCTGTTCCTTGGCGGCGTCGCCGGCCGCGCGGGCCGCGTCGAGGTCGCGGAACAGCAGGGAAAGCTCGCGGGCGTCGGCCTGCTTCAGGAAGGTATAGATTTCCTCGATCAGCGCCGGGACCGAGGTCTTCTCGTGCATCGACTGGTCGGGCAGCGGCCCGAAGTCGGAGCGTAGCGCCGCCACCATCCAGCCGGAGAGATAGATGTAGCGGCCCTTGGTCGAGCCGAAGTGCTTCTTGATCGAGATGATCTTCTGCTGGGCGACGAAGCCGTGCCAGCAGCCCAGCGACTGGGTGTAGTTCGCGGGATCGGCGTCATAGGCCGCCATGTCCTCGCGCATGATCCCGGCGGTGAACTTGGCGATCTCCAGACCGGTCTTGAAGCGGTTCTGCAAGCGCATCCGGGCCACGCCCTCGGCGTTGATCCCATCCCACGCGCCGCTCTTGCTCTGGATGAGCTGGCTCATCTCGATGATGTGGTCCTGATACGCCATGGGCCTCGTCCAAGTTGGGGAGACGAGCCTTCTAGGCCCGCCATGCTTGACGCTCCCGTAACGGCAATGAGCCACGTTTGAGGAGAGGCCTCGCGGTCGCGCTGTAAAACTTTACAAATATATGCTGTAATGTTGTCAAGTTGGCAGTGGACAAACCCATGGCGATGCAACGCGGACTTTATGTCGGCCCCCGGCTGCGGCGGATGCGGCGCGATCTGGGGCTGACCCAGGCCGACATGGCCGCGGCGCTGGACGTCTCGGCGTCCTACATCGCGCTGCTGGAGCGCAACAACCGGCCGCTGACCGCGGGGCTGCTGCTGAAGCTGGCGCAGACCTACAAGGTCGACATGGCCGCGCTCGGCAGCGGGGCGGCGGAGGACAGCCAGCGACTGCAGGCGGTGCTGAAGGATCCGGTGTTCGCCGGCATCGACTGGGGCGCGGGCGAGCTCACCGACATGGCGACCAACTCGCCGGGGGTCACCGAGGCGCTGCTGCGGCTCTACACCACCTATCAGGAGGGCCAGCTGGCCTTCGCCGACCGAGGTGCGGCGGCCGGCGCGGGCGGCGAGGCCGACGATGCGTCCGATCCGGTGGCGGAGTCCCGGCGCTTCCTGGCCGCGCGGCGCAACAGCTTCCCGACGCTCGACGACGCCGCCGAACGGCTGGTCCAGGCGGTGGCGACCCACGACACCGTCACCGGCTATCTGCGGGCCCGCCACGACCTGAAGGTCCGGCGCGTGCCGGCGAGCTTCATGGTGGGCTCGACGCGGAGGCTCGACCGACACCGCCAGGAAGTGCTGCTGGACGACAGCCTCGACGCCGCCAGCCAGGCGTTCCAGCTGGCCTTGCAGCTCTGCTACCTGGAGCTTGGCCCTGAGATCGACGCGGTGCTGGAGGGCGTCCGTTTCGCCAGCGAGAGCGGCGAGCGCCTGACCCGCCGCGCGCTGGCCAGCTATGCCGCCGCCGCGCTCCTGATGCCCTATGGCGCCTTCGCCCGCGCCGTCGAGGCGCGCCGCTATGACGTCGAGGCGCTGGCCCGCCAGTTCGGCTGCAGCTTCGAACAGACCGCGCACCGGCTCACGACCCTGCAAAAACCGGGCGCCCAGCGGGTGCCGTTCTTCTTCATCCGCGTCGATCCGGCCGGCAACGTCTCCAAGCGGTTGGACGGCGCGGGATTTCCCTTCGCCCGCCACGGCGGCGGCTGTCCGCTGTGGTCGATCCACCATGCCTTCCGCACGCCGCGCGAGGTCGTCACCCAGTGGCTGGAGCTCCCCGACGGCCAGCGGTTCTTCTCCATCGCCCGCACAGTCACCGCCGGCGGCGGGGGCTTCGGCGCGCCCCGCGTGGAGCGGGCCATCGCGCTCGGCTGCGCGGCGGAGCACGCGGATCGGCTGATCTATACCCAGGACCAGCCAACGGGCGGCGCCGCGGCCACGCCCATCGGCGTCACCTGCCGCCTGTGCCAGCGCACCGAGTGCACAGCCCGCTCGGAGCCGCCGATCGGACGCCAGATCCTGCCCGACGATATCCGCCGGACCAGCCTGCCCTTCGGCTTTTCGGACACCTGAGCGGGGCGGGCCGCGGCGCGCGCAACGTGACCGGCGATTACTTGGTCGGCCGGCGGGTTCCCATGCGGCAAGCCGCTGGCGCGGTCGCGATTTCCATGCGCAAAATCAGGGAAATAGCGGGGATGCGCCACGTTCCCGAATAAAAGCTGGGAACGAAACATGGCTCAGGTTGCGGTCCAGTCCACGGACCGGTTCGAGCGTAAGCGCGAGGCGATCCTCGATGCGGCGACGGACCTGCTGAACACCCGTGGCGTCAAGGGCCTGACGCTGAGCGTCGCGGCGGCGGCCGTCGATCTGTCGACCACCAGCGTGACCTACTATTTCAAGCGCAAGGACGATCTGGCGGCGGCCTGCATGCTGCGCGGCATCGCGGCGATGATGCAGATCGTCCAGACCGCGATGGCTGAGAGCACGCCCCAGGCCCGGCTGCACGCGCTGCTGTCGCGGTATCTCGACCGTGTGCGCCGCGCAGCGATCGGTGAGGCCCCGGCCCTGCCGTCGCTCTCCGACCTGCGGGCGCTGAACCTGCCGCAGCGCGACGAGGTGGCCGCCGCCTACCTGAAGATGTTCCGGCGCCTGCGGCAGATCTTCGAGGTCCCGGAGTTGGCCTGGCTGTCGCGCGGCCGGCGCACGGCGCGCACCCAGATGCTGTTCGAGCAGCTGTTCTGGGCCAACGCCTGGCTGCCGAAATACGACCCGGAAGACTACGGCCGGGTCTGCGAGCGGATGTACGACATCCTGGTGGGCGGGCTCGCCGCGCCGCAGTCCCGCTGGGCGCCGCTGGCCGTGCCGATGGCCGACCTCGCGCCGCGCGCCCGTCAGCAGGTGGGCCGCCACGAGACGGGCCGACAGGAGGTGGGCCGCCAGGAGATGGGCCGCGAGACCTTCCTGGTGGCGGCCACCCGGCTGATCAACGCCCGCGGCTATCGCGGCGCCTCGGTGGACAAGATCTCCGCCGAGCTCAACGTCACCAAGGGCAGTTTCTATCACCACAACGAAGCCAAGGACGACCTGGTCGTGGCCTGCTTCGACCGAACCTTCGAGGTGATGACCCACGTCCAGCGGCTGGCCATGACGCTGCCCGGCGACGAGTGGCTGCGGCTGAGCAGCGCGGCCGCCGCGCTGGCGGAATACCAGCTCTCCGACCACGGTCCGCTGTTGCGCACCTCGGCGCTGGCCGCCCTGCCGGAGAAAATCCGTCGCGAGATGGTCAAGCACTCCGACCGGGTCTCCGACCGCTTCGCCGCGATGATCTCCGACGGCATCGCCGAGGGCTCGCTGCGCGCCGTCGACCCGTTCCTGGCCGCCCAGATGCTGAACGCCACCCTGAACGCCGCCGCCGAACTCGGCCACTGGGTTCCCGGCGTCAGTCAGAAGGCCGCGCCCGCGGTCTTCGTCCGCCCCCTGCTGATGGGGGTTTTTGAGCGCTAGGGCCTAGCCGGCCTTTTCCGCGGCGGCGGCCTCGCGCAGCCGGGCGATGTTGCTCTCATGGGCCGCGCGATCGATGCGGTAGAACTGCAGGACGACCACCGAGCCGCCGTTGAAGATCAGGACGCAGGGCAGGTAGAACATCGCCAACCGCCGCACGATGTCGGGATCGACCGTGCCCGGCACGGCGTGGACCGGGAAACCCACTGCCGAGATCAGGATGCCGGCGATAAAGGCGCCCAGCCCCAGGGTGAACTTGCCCACCAGGCCGTTGGCGGCGAACAGCACACCCTCGGACCGCGCGCCGCTCTTCACCGCCTGGTCTTCGGCCACGTCGGCGACCATCGAAGCGATGATCACGAAGCCCATCAGGCCCAGAGCCGCGGTGATCACCACGTCGCCGAACAGCAGCCCATAAAGCAGGCCGGACCCGTTCGGGGGCATGATCCCGATCAGGCGGCCGCCGATCGGCAGCATCGAGGTGAAGACCGAGGTCGAGAACAGACCGATCATCGCCTGCTTCTTGCCGAACCGCTTGGCCAGGAACGGGGCCAGGAAGACGCCGACGACAGAGGCCAGGAGTCCGCCGGCGGCCAGGGGACCGATGGCCTGCGACTTCAGGCCCCACAGGTGCAGGTAGAAGTAGTTGGAGAGTGTCGTGGTGATCCCGACGCCTGTGCCGCCGAGCAGGCTGGAGGCCATCACCACCACCAGCGCCGGGTTGGCGAAGGTCGAGGCGATCTGGCGGAAGGTGTCGGCCACGGTCGCGCGTTTGGCCGGCGGCTTGTGCAGGTACGGGATGCGGCTGTGCGTCGCGACCGCAGAGACCAGGATACAGACCACGATCAGGATCGCGGCCATCGCGCCGAACTGGGCGTAGCGCTCCGGATTGAGCACGCCCAGCGGGTTGGCCGCGTCTTGCCGCAGGAAGACCGTGTAGAGGACCAGCTGCATGACGCCGATGGCGCCGAAGGCGAAGAACGAGCGGAAGGCCATCAACGACGTGCGCTGGTCGTAGTCGGGCGCCAGTTCCGGCGCGAGCGCGGCGGAGGGAATCTCATAGCTCGCCACCGCGACCCGCAGCGCGATCATGGTGACGACCGCAAGGCCCAGCAACTCCGTCGGCTGCAGGCCCCGCGGCGCGTGCCACAGGAAATAGGAAAGCGCCGCAGCCGGAATGGCCGAGGCGTACATGAAGGGATGGCGGCGGCCCCATCGGGACCGGAAATGGTCCGACCACTGGCCGATGAGCGGGTCCAGGATCAGGTCGGCGAGCAGCGAGACCAGGATCGCCGCCCCCACCCAGACAGCGGGAATGCCGAGCACCTGGTTGAAGTAGATCTGCAGAACGGCCGACGACAGGATCACATAGGCGACGCCATAGGCCACCGATCCCAGGCCGTAGGTGATCTTGAGCGGAAAGCCGAGCGGTGGCGGCGTGGAGACCAGCGGGCTCAAGACCGCCCACCCTGCCGGGACTTGCTGCCTGCCGCCATGACGTCCTCCTGCCGCATCGCCGCGGCGTTCGTCGGACTTGTCAGGCCGTGAGGGCCTGCGCCCGCTCCTATGTCCGGTGACCGTGCGGGAGGCCTCTGGGGCCGTCAACGGGTTTGATCTTACAGTGTAGACACGTTCGAAAGACCGGGATGCGGATGGTCGAAATCATCCGCAAAAACAAAGGGCGCGTCCCTGCGGACGCGCCCCCTGCCTTGATCGTATGAACCGGAGAACCGGGTCGTTTAGAAGCGGTACTGGAACTCCACCCCGAAGGTGCGGGGCGGGGTCAGCGCGTAGCCGACACCGATGCCGCCGGGCAGCAGACCGGCGCCCGACAGAACCCCGTTGGTCGCGTTGGCGCCCGAGGCGAGACCCGGAACAACCTTGACCGGGCCAGCCTGGGAGGCCGTGACCGTCGCATTCGGATAGGCGCCCGAGAGACGGGCGGCGGTGGAGCCGCCGTCGTAGCCCAGACGATCGAACGCGTTCTTCACGTAGGCGATGATCGTGTATTTGTTGTCCTTACCCTTCCAGGTGACCCGGCCGTCGACCTGATCCCACGAAGGCGAGGCGTAGTAGTTGCGCTCGAACACGCTCGAGTACTCCTTGTCGCGCCAGACGTAGCTGACCGACGGCGTCAGGGAGCCCTTCTCGAAGTCCCAGGTATAGAGGACGTTCAGCGCGATCTTGTTGCGAGGCTGCTGCGGCAACGCGTTGCCGCTCAGGTCCTGCGCCCGTTGAACGAAGCCGGTGTTGACGTCGCAGAGCGCGTTGCCACCCGGCAGGGCCGCGTTCGTGCCGGTGCAGGCCGTGAGCGCCGACAGCGGCTTAGCGCCGGACTGCAAGGCTAGCGGATCGACCGGGTCGATGATGTTGGTGAGCGTCTTCACCTTGGTCGGATTGAACGAGTAGTTGAACAGAATCCGCAGGTTATCGATCGGAGCCCAGGTGGTCTCGAGTTCGAAGCCCTCGGAAACCGATTTCGGGATGTTCAGGTAGCGGCTTTCGCTCACCGCGATCGCACCGGTCAGGTTGGCGACCGCCAGCGGAGCCTGATAGTTCGAGAAGTCATAGTAGAAGATGGCCAGGTTGGTCTGCAGCTTGCGGCCGAAGTCCTTCTTGATGCCGATCTCGTAGTCGTTGATGAACTCCGGCGCGGTGTAGGGGAACTTGCCGAGGCTGGACGTCACGCCCGAGTTGATACCGCCGCCGAGATAGCCGCGGCCGTAGCGGGCGTAGATCATGGTGTCCCGATCCGGCTCCCACTGCAGGCCGAGCGTGCCGGTCGTCGCCGTCGAGGTGATGTCGTAGGACCGGTGCGCAAAGCCGTCGGGCGTAAAGCTTACGCCGCCCGGCTTGCCGTTGGCGACGACACCTTGCGGCGGAGCGACTGCCGCGCCGCCGGCGAGGAGGCTCTGCAACGGGCCGTACACCTGGGACGAGGTGATATCGACGACCGGGGTAAAGCTGCCCAGCGATTCCGGCGTGGTGCCGCAGGGCGTCGTGGCGAAGCAGAGCAGGCGGACGTCTTCCCGACCGGCCAGGTGGTCGTGGTTCCAGCGCAGGCCAACCGTCAGTTTCCACTGATCGGCGAACTTCCAGTCGACCTGGCCGAAGGCGGCGTAGGAGTCCTGGTAGAAGTCGGTGCGGTCGTCATAAATGCGGCTGCGGAACGGTTGTCCTACCGCGCCGGTCAGCGACGCCACGCCGGGCGTGACCGCCGAGCCGTTGGAGAATTGCGGCTGGTTCGGCTCGGTCGTGTAGACCGGCTGGGTGTAGTTTTCACGATAGTAGTAGATGCCGCCCAGCCACTGGAGGGGACCGTTGCCGCTCGAGGACAGGTCGAACTCGTGGCTGATGTTGGAATAGGTCTCCTGATAGGTGGAGGACTTGGTCGGGAAGATCGTCAGCGATGAGCAGACGCCGATGCTGACGAAGAACGCCGAGCAGGTGCCGGTGCCGCTGACCGGGATGGTGAAGGACTGCACGGCGCCGGAGTTGTCGTTCTCCGAGGTCAGGCTGTAGTGGTAATGGTTGCCACCGACGATGTACTTCAGGTCCATCCCATCGAAGTGGTAGGTCAGGTTGCCCGAGAGGATGTAGGTGTCGTCGAGCGACACCGTCTGGGCGGTGACCGAGGCGAACTTGCGCGGATCGCCCAGGGCGGGGTTGACGCAGCCGGTCGGCGAGGCGTTGACCACGTTGGTCGCCACGCCGCCGGGGGCGCAGACGAACTGAGCGTTCGGGTTCTGGCCAGCGAATTCGTTGAAGTTATAGGGCGCGGGTGAGTAGCCGGCGCGCGCGCCGGGACCGCCGGAACCGTTGTTCCAGCCGGCGATGGCGACCTTCATCCAGCCGTCCATGTGCTCGCCGAACTTCGCCTGCAGTTGGCCTTCGACGTAGAACTGATCGATGACATTGCCCTCGCTGGGCATGTTCTTGACGACGTTGGTGTAGTAGCCGTCGCGCTGCTTGTCCCAGTTGCCGGCGAGGCGGAACTGCAGGTCAGGGGTCAGCGGGCCGGAGACCGCGCCCTCGATCAGGGTGCGCTTGTAGTTGGCCACCGTGGCGCGGACTTCGGCGTAGAATTCCTCGGTCGGGTGCCGCGAGATCACGTTGATCGCGCCGCCGAGCGAGTTGCGGCCGTACAGCGTGCCTTGCGGGCCGCGCAGCACTTCCACCCGGTCGGTGAAGATCGGCGTCTTGCCGGCCGTCACCGTCGAGGTGGTGTAGATGCCGTCGTCATAGACCGCGACCGGCACCGAGACGGGGTGGGCGTTGGTCAGGCGGCCGACGCCGCGGATGCTCGCCCGGTCGTTGGCGCTGGTGTAGTTCAGGCCGGGGGTGAAATTGGTCATGTCCTGGATGGTGTTGATCCCCACCAGGTCCCGGTTCGCCGAGGTGAAGGCCGAGATCGCGACCGGCACGTCCTGCAGGCTTTGGGCGCGCTTTTCAGCGGTGACCACCAGTTCCTCGATCGTGTTGTTGGCCGCGGCCGTCACGCCGGCGCGGGATTGAGCGTGGGCCGTGGGCCCGAACGCGGCGACAGCCACCAGCAGTGCGCTGGACGCCAAAAGGCGAACCTTGTGTTGCAAATTATCCTCCCCAGTGACCGCTAAGGCCATCGATTGAATTCAACGCGTGGAATGCTTCAGGACCACGGACCGCGGTGATCCGACCGTCAGGGCCGGGCGCTTCGATCTCGAGGGTTTGGGGAACGCGAGCATAGAGGGTTGAATAGCCACGCGAATTCGGATTCGCGCGCCCGGTCATTGACCGCCCACTTGCCCCCATTTGACGTCCTCCCTGCCGCGCGTAGGCGGCCTGCGCCGGACGTTTCAGGGGCAAAAACCCGCTGCCGTCCGGTCACCTAGTGCGGCGAACCTGCGGTAGGGCCACGAAGGCGTCAACGATTTTCGATCCTTACGGCTTCGTAACAATCGAAAAGTCGGCATGGCTGCAACAGGTGGGATGTGGCGAAAGCAGGGCGCCGACGGCAAAAAAGACGGAAAAAAGCGCGGCGAATTCAACCCCAAAACGAAAAGGGCGCGCCCTTGCGGACGCGCCCTCCCGACCCCGAAGCTGGGTGCTGTCTTAGAAGCGGTACTGCAGTTCCACGCCGTAGGTGCGGGGCGGCGTCAGCGGGTAGCTCACGTCGAAGCCCGGTTGCACGGCGTTGATCTGCGGCGCGGCGATGGAGCTGCCGATGGTGGTGCCGGCCAGTCGCGAGCCGCTCGCCCCGCCGTCGTAGCCGAGGTCGTCGAACAGGTTCTTCACGTAGGCGATGACCGAGTATTTGTTGTCCTTGTCCTTCCAGGTGACGCGGGCGTCGACCTGGCTCCAGGTCGGGGACTCGTTGTAGGCGCGCTGGAAGATCGAGCCGTACTGCTTGTCGCGCCAGATGTAGCTGACCGACGGCGACAGCGAGCCCTGCTCGAGCACCCAGGTGTAGGTGGCGTTCACCGCCACCTTGTTGCGGGCCGACTGCGGCAACTGGTTGCCGCTGAGGTCCTGGCCGCGCTGCACGAAGTGGGAGAACACGTCGCAGAGCGAGTTGGGCGTCGGGTTGGTCGCCGAGACCGCGCCCGTGCCGGAGCAGGCGGTGAGCGCGCCGAGCGGCTTGGCGCCCGGCTGGACGCCGGTCGGGTCGGCCGGATCCACCACGCCCGAGAGCTTGGTGATGTGGGCGTCGTTGTAGGCGTAGCTCAGCAGGAACTGCAGGTGGTCGATCGGGGCCCAGATGGTCTCCAGCTCGACGCCGTAGCTGAGCGCCTTGGGCACGTTCAGGAACACGCCCTGGCTCTGGCCGATGCCGCCCGAGGTGTCGACGATGGTCACCGGCGCCTGGAAGTTGCGGTAGTCGAGGTAGAACACCGCCAGGTTGGTTTGCAGGGTGTGGCCGAAGGCGTCCTTCTTCAGGCCGATTTCGTAGGCGTTGGCGTGCTCGGCGCCGGTCGACGGGAAGCCGCCTTCCGTGGTCGAGATGCCGACGTTGAAGCCGCCCGCCTTATACCCGCGGCTATAGCGGGCATACATCATGGTGTTGCGGTCCGGATCCCATTGCAGGCCAGCGGTGCCGGTCCAGGCGGACCAGCTGTCGTCGTAGTGGCGATGGGCGAAACCGTCCGGGGTGAAGGTGACGCCGCTGTTGTTGAAGCCGCCGGCGGTGACGCCGGTGGGCAGGAAGCGCAGGTTGACCACCGCGGCGGTCACGTCGACCGGCGGGGTGAAGGAGCCCAGGCCTTCCGGGGTGACGATGGTGCTGCCGGCGGCGTTCAGGCACGAGGTGACCGCGTAGCAGACCAGGCGCACGGCTTCGTCGCCGTACTTGCGGTCGTGGCTGTAGCGCAGGCCGAGCGTGGTCTTCCAATCCGGCGCGAACTTCCAGTCGATCTGACCGAAGGCGGCGTAGGACTCGCCATGCAACTGCGGGCGGTCGTCGTAGGGCCGCAGCAGGTTGTCGGCCGAGACCGCGCCGGTCAGGGCCGGCGCGGCCGCCGAGGGCGTGTTGGCGAGCTGGACCTGATCGAACAGGGTCGTGAAGACCGGCTGCTTATAGCCTTCCTTGTAGTAGTAGGCGCCGGCCAGCCACTGGAACGGGCCGTCGCCGCTGGAGGACAGGTTCACCTCGTGGCTGAACCACTGCTTGTCCTCCTGATAGGTCGAGGCGTAGCGCGGCAGGACGCGAACGCCCGTGCAGCCCGCGACCACCGCGCACGGGGTCACCCCGAGGCCAACCGCCAGGCCGGCCGCCGAGAAGAACGGCGCCACCGGCAGGTTGAAGCCCTGGATCGCGGTGCGGTCTTCGTCGGCGATGAGGGTGTAGTGATAGTGGGTGCCGCCGCCGATGTACTTCAGGTCGGCGCCGTCCAGGTGGTAGGTCCACTGGGTCGCGAAGATGTAGGTGTCGTCCAGCGACACGGTGTTCTTGGTGTCCGCCGCGAACTTGCGCGGGTCGCTGTTGGCCGGGTTGACGCAGGGGCTGGGCGACAGGTTCACCACATTGAGCGCCGCGCCCGAGCAGGCGTAGTTGGGGTTCACGAAGATCGCGCTCGGCAGATATTCCGCCGTGTTGATCGGGCCCTTGGTGTAGGTCGCCCGCGCGCCCGGACCGCCGCCGCCGTTGTTCCAGCCGGCCAGCGAGACCTTCACCCAGCCGTCCAGGTGCTCGCCGAACTTCGCCTGCAGCTGGCCCTCGATGTAGAACTGGTCGATGACGTTGCCCTCGCTGGGCATGCCCTTGACGACGTTGGTGTAGTAGCCGTCGCGCTGCTTTTCCCAGTTGCCGCCCAGGCGGAACTGCAGGTCGGGGGCCAGCGGGCCGGAGACCACGCCCTCCAGCAGGGTGCGGCCGTAGTTGGCCACCGTGGCGCGGACTTCGGCGTAGAGTTCCTCGGTCGGGCGCTTGGAGATCACGTTGATCGCGCCGCCGATCGAATTGCGGCCGTACAGCGTGCCTTGCGGGCCGCGCAGCACTTCCACCCGGTCGACGAAGATCGGGGTCTTGCCGGCTTCCACCGTTGAGGAGGTGTAGACGCCGTCGGAGTAGGTGGCGACGCCGGGGTCGGCGGCCTGGACGTTGGTCAGGCGGCCGACGCCGCGCAGGCTGATGCGGTCCAGCTGGCTGGAATACTCCAGGCCCGGCGTGAAGTTGGTCATGTCCTGGATGGAGTTGATCCCCAGCAGGTCACGCTTTTCGGAGGTGTAGGCCGAGATCGCCACCGGCACGTCCTGCAGGCTCTGCGAGCGCTTTTCGGCGGTGACCACCAGCTCTTCGATGGTGTTGCTGGCCGCGGCCGTGGCGGCGGGCTTGGTCTGGGCATGCGCCGAAGCGGCGAAGACGGTGACGAACAGCGCGGCGCCGGACGCCAGCAGGCGAACCTTGTTATTCAAGTGGACCTCCCCAATGGCCTTGTACGGCCAGGTTAGAATTGGACGATTTTTTCGCGTCCCCACTGGCTCAGCCGTTTGGCGAGGTCAACCTTCGACGTCAAAAATACAACTCATTTTCGAAAGAGTGGTTTTTTCTACACAACGGATATCATTGATTTTTACATCTCCGTTAAAAAACACGGTTCGGTATAACGTGTTACGCCGGCGCTACATTTGCAATTCTAGGTTACGCATTTGTAATGAGCACGATCTTGCCGACATGATCGCCGGCCTCGAGATGGGCGTGGGCCTGCGCCGCTTGCGCCAGGGGGAAGGTCGCATCGACTTGCGGCAAAACTTTGCCGGCCTCGATCCATGGCCAGACCAGCGCCTCCACCGCCGCCGCCAGACGGGCCTTTTCGTCGGCGCCGCGCGGGCGAAGCGTCGAGCCGGTGACCACGCCGCGCTTCTGCATCAGCCGCCCGATCGATAGCGTCACGTCGCCGCCGCCCAGGCTGGCGATGAACACGATGCGGCCGTCCATCTTCAGGGCGTCCAGGTCCTTGGCGAAATAGTCGCCGCCGACCATGTCGAGCACCACGTCGGCGCCGCCCTCGCGTTTCGCCACCTCGGCGAAATCCTGGCTTTTGGCGTCGACCGCGACGTCGGCGCCGAGCTTCAGCGCGGTCGCGGCCTTCTCGGCGCCGCGGGCGGTAGCGATCACCTTGGCGCCGTGAGCCTTGGCCATGCGGATCGCCGTCACCCCGATGCCCGAGGTGGCGCCGTGCAGCAGCAGGGTCTCGCCCGGTTGCAGGCGGCCGTGTTCGAAGACGTTGGCGAAGACGGTGAAAACCGTCTCCGGCAGGGCAGCGGCCTGGACGTAGTCGAGGCCCTTGGGGATCGGCAGCGCATGGCGCGCGTCGCAGACGGCGTACTCCGCATAGCCGCCGCCGCCCAGCAGGGCGCAGACCTTGTCCCCAGCCTTCCAGCGGCCTGAGCCCACGACAACCTCGCCGGCCACCTCCAGACCCATGGTCTCCGGCGAGCCGGGCGGCGGCGGATAGAAGCCCATCCGCTGGATGATGTCGGGGCGATTGATCCCGGCGGCGTGGACCCGGATCAGGATCTGGCCCTCGGCCGGCTCCGGACGGGCGATCTGGACGGCTTTCAGCGCCTCGGCGGGGCCCTTGCCCCCCTCAATAGCGATCGCGGTCATCATCTGCGTCATCGGGTTGGCTCCAAAGCCTGGGGCGCTGCTCACCGCAAACTTGCGCTGACGCCGCTTGCGGCGTTGGATAGCGCTCCGTTCGCGAACGGCAAAGGGCGCGAACGGCAAACGGCCCGAACAGCAAAGGGCGCGAACCGGCAAGGGAGCCCGCCATGGAAGAGCCCGCGGAAGTCCGCATCGGCCGCGGCCAGCGCCTCATCGAGGCGGTGCGCGAAGACCTGGAACTGTTCGGCGTCGCCGAGCTGGAAGAGCGGATCGAGATCCTCCAGTCGGAAATCGCCCGCGCCGAAGCCCAGATCGACCGGAAAAAGGCCGGCCGCGCGGCGGCGGACGCGCTGTTCGGCTGATTGGCCCCAGTTCGGGTTAGCTGCAGTTTGGGGGCGCAAAATGGCCCAGATCGAGTGGCATAGGGGTTGCACAGACGGTTTTTCGCGACCGCGTGGCGGCCTTCAGTATAGGTTGATTACCGAATGAGCGATCTGAACGCCCCCGCAACGCCCCCCTCGGGGCCCAAGCCCGCCGGCCCGTGGCGCGCCGAGGTCATCCAGGACTTCGCGCGGTCCGAGCTGTTCCAGCGGACCTTCCAGGAGGGCATGGACCTCGTGGAAGAAACCGCCGGCTATCTGGATGGCGCCGGACGTCAGGCCTCGAAGCTGCTCTCCCGCAACGCCGCGCTGGCCTATGCCGCCGAGAGCATGCGGCTGACCACGCGCCTGATGCAGGTGGCTTCGTGGCTGTTGGTGCAGCGCGCCGTCCGCGAGGGCGACATGCCGCCGGGCGCCGCCTGCGAGGACCGCTACCGCCTGGCCGCCGAGGACATCTGCCGCGCCACCGGCGAAGGCGCCGATGGCCTGCCGCGCGAACTGACAGCCTTTCTGGACCGCTCCGAGCGGCTCTACGAGCGCGTCCGCCACCTCGACCGGCGCATGTATGTGGAAAACGAGGCCGACGAGGCGCCGCATCCGGTGCTGTCGCAACACGATCGCCTGAAGACCGCCTTCGGGGGGTGAGGCCCTCTCCTTTGTCCTCTACCTCTCCGCTGCGCGGGGAGAGAGGGCGCAAACGCAGAAACGCCGCGGAGGGCAGCCTCCGCGGCGTTTCTGTTTTGGGATAGCGCGTTCGGCGACGAAACTCGGCGCCAGACGGCTATTTGCGGGTGAAGCCGCCGAACTTGGCGTTGAAGCGCGAGACGCGGCCGCCGCGGTCGAGCATCTGGTGTCCGCCGCCGGTCCAGGCCGGATGGGTCTTCGGATCGATGTCCAGGTTCAGGGTCGCGCCTTCTTTCCCGTAGGTGGAACGGGTCTGATAGGTCGTGCCGTCCGTCATCACCACGGTGATGAAGTGATAGTCCGGATGGGTGTCTTGTTTCATCGCGCGGTCGCCTGACGAATTGAAGTGACGTATTGGAGCGTCGAAAGAATGAGGCCGCCCCGTCGGGTCATCGAGGGAGCGGCTTTTCAGGAAGCCGCGCGTATACGCCAAACGCCGGCCAAATTGCAAGGTGCGACCGCGTATGAGTGAGCCCCCGATCACAGAGTTCGGGGCCGAGGCGGTCGCGGACGGCCGTCCGAGCTCGGGCCAGGCCCTGGCGCAGACGCTCGATGAAGCGGCGGCGCGGCGGCCGAAGAGCCGCAATTTCCGCGCGCTCGGCCATCTGATCCCTTTCGCGGCCGGCCATCGCGCAGACGCGGCGTTGGCCGCGCTGTTCCTTATGGTGGCCGCGGCCGCGACGCTGGGCATGACTGGCGCCGTTCGCCTGCTGGTGGACAAGGTCAACGCCGCACGCGCCGTCCACGCCGGCGTGTCTTCCGTGGCGCCCTGGTTCTGGGCGCTGGGCGGCGTCGCCATCGCCTTGGCGATCTCCTCGGCCTTCCGTTATTTCTTCGTCACCAAGCTCGGCGAGCGGATCGTCGCCGATCTTCGCAAGGCCACCTACGCCCATATCCTGTCGCTGGACCCTTCGTTCTTCCTGATGACCCGCACCGGCGAGGTGCTGTCGAGGCTCACCACCGACATTCAGATCGTCGAGAACCTGCTGACCACCTCGATATCGGTCTCGCTGCGCAACCTGCTGATGCTGGTGGGCGGCCTTGGCTACATGCTGGTGGTCAGCCCCAAACTCACTGGCCTGATCCTGATCACCTTCCCGTTCGTGATCGCCCCGCTGTTCCTGTTCGGCCGCCGGGTGCGCTCGCTAACGGCGTCGACCCAGGACCAGTTCGCCCGGGCTGTCGGCCATGCCGGCGAGACCCTCGACGCCCTCGAGACCGTCCAGGCCTTCGGGCGTGAGGCGGCCGGCGCCCAGCGGTTCGGCGACGCCGTGGAGGCCTCGTTCCGCACCTCCCTGCGCCGGATGAGCGCTCGCGCGGTGATGACGGCGGCGGTGATCACCCTGGTGTTTGGCGGGATCGTCTGGATCCTGTGGCTCGGGGTCAATTTCGCCTTCAAGGGTGACCTGACCTGGGGGACCTTCTTCCAGTTCGCGCTGCTGGCGGTCCTCACGGCAAGCTCCGTCGGCGCGCTCGGCGATAGCTGGGGCGACGTCCAGAAAGCCGCCGGCGCCATGGAGCGGGTCTCCGAACTGCTGGCCGCGCGGCCGGGCATCGCCGCGCCGTCGCTGCCGATCGCCCTGCCGACCCCGTCGCGCGGCGAGATCGCGCTCGAGAACGTCACCTTCGCCTATCCCGGTCGCCCGGACATGCCGGCGGTGCGCGGCCTGACGCTGCATGTGAAGCCCGGCGAGCGGGTCGCCCTGGTCGGCCCCTCCGGCGCGGGCAAGAGCACGGTCTTCCGCCTGCTGCTGCGCTTCTACGACCCGCAGGCCGGCCGCGTGGTGCTGGACGGCATCGATATCCGCGACGCCGACCCGGTGGCGGTCCGCGCCCGCATGGCGCTGGTCTCCCAGGACTCGCCGTTGTTCTCCGGCTCGGCGCTGGAGAATGTCCGCTTCGGCCGCGAGGACGCCAGCCTCGAAGACGTGCAGTCCGCCGTCCGCGCCGCCCAGGCGCAGGGCTTCCTGGAGGCGCTGCCGCAGGGCCTCGACACCCAGATCGGGGAGCGCGCCCGCAGCCTCTCCGGCGGCCAGCGCCAGCGCCTGGCGATCGCCCGCGCCCTGGTCCGCTCAGCGCCCATCCTGCTGCTCGACGAGGCCACCAGCGCGCTCGACGCCGAGAACGAACGCCTGGTGCAACGCGCGCTGGACGAAGCCATGGTCGGCCACACCACCCTGGTCATCGCCCACCGCCTCGCCACCGTGCTGAAAGCCGACCGCATCGTGGTGATGGACGAGGGCCGCGTGGTCGAGGAAGGCACGCACCACGAGCTGGTGGCGCGCAACGGGCTCTATGCGAGGCTGGCGGCGCTGCAGTTCGGCCAGGCGGCGTGAACATGACCCAACACCGAATCTACACCACCAGCTTCGCCAGCGTTTACCCGCGCTACCTGGCCAAGGCCGCACGCAAGGGCCGCACGAAGGCGGAGGTCGACGAGATCATCCTTTGGCTGACCGGCTTCAGCCAGGCGGGACTCGACCGCCAGATCGCCAACAGGTCGGATTTCGAGACCTTCTTCGCCCAGGCGCCCCGGCCCAATCCCGCTCGCGCCGCGATCACGGGCCTAATCTGTGGCATTCGCGTCGAAGAGGTCGCTGAGCCGCTGATGCGGGAGATCCGCTACCTCGACAAGCTCATCGACGAGCTCGCCACGGGCAAGGCGATGGCGAAAATCCTGCGCGCCTGATGCCGCGTCCGAATTTAGCCGCCACCGTCAGCCGCCCTCCGCGTCTACCTCGATGGTCACGGTCTTGCCCCGCGACAGCGGCTCCCAGCCGGCGGCGATAGCGGACGTAATGGCTCTCACAACCAGCGTCTTGGCGATGTGCGAGGCCTGCAACTGCGGCGCGCCGAACCGCGGCTGCCGGCCCGCCGGGAATTCCAGCACCACCTCGCGCTGCCCCTCCGCGTGACGCACGGCCAGCGCCATGCCGCGGAAGGAATTGGTGTCGCTCGACCACTGCGGCCCGCGCTGCAGCCGCCAGACATAAGTCTCGCCGCCCACCTCGACTGTCAGTCCGGGGCTGAGTCTGGTGCGCGCCATACGACGCAATTAGCCCGCCGCCCCGCTTGAGGCCACCCCGGCCTTGCCGTCCCGAGCGGCGCAATCGAATGTCGGCGCTCCACAACCCATGCAGCCCCGAGCGCCTCAGATGAAACAGTTGGCCAAGTTCACCATCGACATCCGGGAGAACGACTTCGTGCTGAGCCTGGTCGACGACGACGGCGAGGTCACCGAGTTCGCCACCTCCGTCGATCAGCTCGACCAGGTCATCGACGCCATCAACGACCTGGCTGCGTCCGGCGACGAGTGACGCGCACACCATCGCACGCAGGAGGCGGCGTCGATCCGGGGAGCAAAGTCCGGCTCACCCCCGCGCCTTCACCGCGAGCCCCGGAAAGTCGCTGAACAGGCCATCGACGCCGGCGGCGTAGAGGGCGTGATAGAGGGCGTCGACATTGCCGTGGACCATCGGGTCCGTCCCGTTGCGAAGCTTGGGCGGCAGGAAGGCGTTCTCGGCGCGGACGGTCCAGGGGTGGACCGCCAGGCCCACGGCGTGGGCGTCCCTGACCAGCGCCGTCGCGGGGCCGAGGTCGCCATTCACGGTGGGGATGACCATGGCGTAGTCCGGCCCGACGCCGTTGGCATAGGCCGAGATCGCCTTCAGGCCCGAGGCCGAGACCATGTCCTTGTAGGCCAGGGGCGCGTCGGTGGGACCGCCGCCGGAGGAGACGAGCTGGACGCGCGGCGCCTTGCATAGCGTCATGATGGTCTTCAGCGGCGCGACGTCGAAGCACTGGATGAACACCGGCGCGGTCGGGCTATCGAGGTCGTTGGTCTTGAGGATGTCGGCGAGACGGCGCTCCATTGGCAGGCCCAGGCCCGCGAAGTGGCTGGGGTGCTTCATCTCCGGATAGGTGCCGATCAGCCGCTTCAGCCGGGCGCTTTCGGATCTCGCGAGGTCCAGCACCTGCTGATAGGTCGGGATGGTCTCCTGGCCGTCGAACGTGGCGCTCTGCGGCCGCAGCTTCGGCAGGCGCTCGCGGCAGCGGATGGTCTTGAGCTCCGCCAGGGTGAAATCCTCGGTGAACCAACCGGTGACCGACTGGCCCTGGACGTCCTTGGTGGTCTTGCGGCCGGCGAACTCGGCGCGGCTGGCGACGTCGGTGGTCTGCGAGATATCGTTCTCGTGGCGCACCACGAAATGACCGTCCTTGGTCATCACCAGGTCTGGCTCGATGAAGTCGGCGCCCTGCGCGATGGCCAGTCTGAAGGCCATCAGCGTGCTCTCCGGCCGCTCGCCGCTGGCGCCGCGATGACCGATGATCAGGGGCTTTTTCTTGAAGCCGCCGTACATCGGTAGGGCGGCGGCGGGCAGGGCGGAGAGCGAAGCGGCGGCCGCCGCCGTCGCGCCCAAGGTGCGGCGGGTGATGTCCATGGTGCTCCCCCTAGTGGTGTTTGATGACAGTCAGTCACCCGACGCGGGAGCGGTCAACCGATCTGGCTACTTCGCCGCCTGTCGCAGGCGTTCGATGATCTGAGGGTGAATCTCCAGATTGCCGGCGCAGATGGAGCCGGCCGCCAGGGCGTCGTCATGGCCCTCGGCGTCGGTGACCTTGCCACCGGCCTCGGTGACCAGCAGCAGGCCGGCCGCCAGGTCCCAGGCGTGCAGGTCGCGCTCCCAGTAGCCATCGAACCGGCCCGCGGCGACCCAGGCGAGGTCTAGAGCGGCCGCGCCATAGCGGCGGACGCCCGCCACCCGCTGGCTGATCTGGTGCAGCTCCTTCAGGAAGGTCGCGTGCTGGCCGTGGCCCATGAACGGGATGCCGGTGGCGAGCACGGATTCTTCCATCTTGGTGCGGGCCGCGACCCGCAGGCGCCGGTCGTTGACGAAGGCGCCCTTGCCCTTTTCGGCCCAGAACAGCTCGTTGGTCACCGGGTTGTAGGTGACGGCCGCGACGACCGCGCCCTCACGCTGCAGCGCGATATTGATCGCGAAGTGCGGGATGGCGTGCAGGAAGTTGGTGGTGCCGTCGAGCGGGTCGACGATCCAGGTGTGGGTCTTGTCGGTGCCCTCGATCAGGCCGCGTTCTTCGCCGAGGAAGCCGTAGCCCGGGCGGGCACGGCTGAGTTCCTCGAATAGGGTCTGCTCCGACTTGAGGTCCGCCGCGCTGACATAGTCGGCGGCGCCCTTGCGGGAGACCTGCAGCTCGGTCACCTCGCCGAAATCCCGCGCCAACGCCCGTCCGGCCTTGCGTACAGCGTCGATCATGACCTTCAGCAGAGGCGAGGTAGGTATCGCCACCTGTCGTCAGTCGGCCCGGCGCATGTATTCGCCGGTTTCGGTGGAGACGAGGATGCGTTCGCCCTCGCCCATGTAGGGCGGGATCATGACACGCATGCCGTTGGACGCCTTGGCCGGCTTGTAGGACGACGAG
>JANYET010000032.1 GCA_025359785.1 Alphaproteobacteria bacterium
GCACGATCACGGTCGATGGCTGGCTCACCAACCAGGATCCGCAGACGTGGACGGCCATGCCGGACGCGTTGGCACCCTGATGCGCTAGCACTGCCGGGGTGATGGTGCCCCGGCAGTTGCTCGGAGGAGTGACCGCATGACCAAAGTCCGCTACCGCGTGCGCGCGCCGGTGTTCGTCAACGGCAGCCTGGTCGAGCCGGGCAGGAACGGCGACGTTATCGTCGAAGCCGCGCCCGGTCTCGAGGGGCCGGCGCTCGAACGCCTGCCCGACAGGGCTGTGCCATCTGCGCCACCGCAGGCAGAGCCGGATGTCCCTGCGCCGCCACCTGACGATGCGATAGAGGCTCTGCCCGTTCGTGCCGGCAAGGCAGGCCTGCGCAAATGACCGACCGCATCGAGATGCTGAACCGGGCGCTGCTGCGCATCGGCGCCGACCCCCTCGTCAGCGAGGCGGATCCCGGAGCGCCCGTGCACCTGCAGGTCTACATCAGCATGCTGGAGCACTTCGCCTCGAAGCCCTGGTCATTTTTCAAGCAGACCTTGCGCCTGGTTCGCCTGGATGCGGCACCAGCCGCGCTGTGGCGCTACGCCTACCAGCTGCCGCGCGAGCGTGTCGGGCCACCGCGCGCGATCTATCAAAGCGCGGACACGCGCCAGCCGACGACCGGATACGACCTGATCGGCGACCAGTTGCTGACCGATGCCGAGCAGATCTGGGCGACGCTGATGCTGGTGAAGCCCCCCGACCACTGGCCGGGCGATTTTCGCGAGGCCTTCACCGTGGCGCTGATGGCGGAACTGGCTCTGAGCGTGCGCGAGGATCGCGCGTTGCATGACCGGCTCTACGCCAAGGCTTTCGGGTCGCCGCAACAGAACGGCATGGGCGGCCTCTTCGGCCAGGCCCTTGACAATGACAGCCAGGCGATCCCCTCGACCATCGTCGGCGGTGGTGCCTCGCCGCTGATCGACGCGCGGTTTGGCTACGGCGGCGATCCACTCCTCGACGCGAGGTGGTGAATGGGACGTAAGGCATCCCTGCAGGGGACATACTCGAAGGGCGAGCTTGATCCGGACTTGTCGGAGCGGGTCGACCTCGAGCACTACTATGACAGCCTCGCCGCGGCGCCGAACACGCTGTTCCACCCGCAGGGCGGCTTCTCCGACCGCGGCGGTTTCTCACTCGTTTCGGATCCTGACATTCTCGCCGCCGGCACGGTCCGCCGGCTGCGCAACCGAATCGTGCCGGTGCCGGTGACACCATCGATGGTCTCGGCCTTCAATGGCGGCACCGCCACCATGCTGGTCGACCAGGACCCGACGACGCTGTTCACGACCAACGCCGTGACGACGGCACTGTTCTCGATCGCCGAGATCGATCTCGGTGTCGCGACGACGGTCGATCTCGTCGACGTCATGCAATTCCGGTGCGAGTTGGCCTTCGCTGACAACGCGCTGCTGGTGCAGTACTGGAATGGCTTGGCCTGGGTGACGTTTGCCGACCCGGTCGACACTGCGCCGGCCAAGCACCTGCGGACCTCAGCGCGCACGCGCCGCTTCGGCACCGCCCCCGGCGGTCCCGGCGGCACGCGCATCACGGCCCGGCAATGGCGCATCGTGGCACAAAATGCTGCCGGAACCGGCCAGATCTTCATCGGCGGCCTTCGGTTCTGGGCTGAGGTGGCGGCACTCTCGCCGATCGACCTCCGCAGCCTCGCCCGCGATCGCGCGACGGCCTATGAGCTCGTCGTCACCGAGCGCAATATCGACGTGTTCGAAAACCAACGCTACGTCGCCTCGATCGCGGTGCCGGTGGCTGGCGCTCAGATCGCGCAACTCTCCTGGGCCGGCGGTTTTGACACGCTGCTGCTGTTCCACGAGCTGCTCGAGCCGCTGCGCCTCATGCGCCAGGGCGCATCGGGCGAGTGGGATGCCGCTCCGGCGCCGTTCACCAACGTGCCCGTGCTGCGCCAGCAGATCATTTTTTCCGGCGACCAGGACGAGATCCAGGACGTGACCTTCCCGGGCATCGCCGCCGGCGACCGGCTGTTCTTCTGGCTCGGCGATGCCGGCGCGCCGCTGGTCACCTTCACCGACGCGGCCGCGCTGCCGGCACTGGTAGCCGCAGCGATCGTTGCGCTGCCGGGTGTCGCGCCGGGCGCCGGCCTGGTCGTGACGGCAGCCCCGGGCCCGGTGCCGGGCGTGCGCGTACGCTTCACCGGCGCCAACGGGTCCCGTGCCTGGCCGCTGCTGTCGGTGATCTCGGCGACGCCCGCTCTCGTGCCGGTCACGACGGTGGTGCAGGCGGGCCTCAAATCCACCGGCAAGCTGTTCGAGGCGACGACGGGCTGGCCGCGCTGTGGCGCGTTCGTGCAGCAGCGTTTTGTCGCGGCCGGCTTCCGCGCCGCGCCGACGTCGCTGATGTTCTGCCGTCCGGACGCCTTCGACATGCTCGACACCGGCTCGCCCATGACGGCGGACCTCGCCTTTCTACGCACGCTCAACGCCGACGGCATCGAGACCATCACCTCGATCTTTGTCGGCCGGCATCTGCAGGTCTTTACCGAGCAGAGCGAGTGGTACGCGGCGAGCCAGAGCTTCGATGCGACGCAGCCGACGGCGCTGATCCGCAATTCGGGGCACGGCATTCAACGCGCGGTGCCGCTGACCTTCGCCGACGGCTCGACGCTGTTTGTGCAGGCCGGCGGCAAGACTGTGCGCGACCTGCTCTGGGACCAGAACCAGGCGAACTACGGCGCCGAGCCGCTGACGGTTTTGTCGCCGCAGATCCTGTCCGATATTGTCGACGTGGCACACCGCTCGGCGCGTAGCGTCACCGACGGCAACCTGATTTTCTTCGCCAACCGCGACGGCTCGGCCGCCTGCATCACGTTACTGCGCGGGCAGAACGTCATCGCCGGATCGCCCTGGGCGACGGCGGGCCGCTTCAAGTGTTTCATGGTGAACG
>JANYET010000064.1 GCA_025359785.1 Alphaproteobacteria bacterium
CCGTCGAGCTGGAGCCGTTGAACCAGCGTCAGCTGGATGTCGCCGGTGCCCGGCGGCAGGTCGATGACCAGAACGTCCAACGGGTCTTCCCGCGTACCCCAGACGCTGTTGATCAGGGTTCTGAGCGCCGACGACGCCATCGGCCCGCGCCAGATGTTGGCCGCCCCGTCCTCGACGATGAAGCCGATCGACATCACCTTGACGCCCCAGGCGGTCAGCGGGATCAGCCGTTTGTCCGCATCGAAGGTCGGCTCGTCCCTGATGCCCATCATGTGCGGCGCGGACGGGCCATAGATGTCGGCGTCCAGCAGTCCGGCCTTCAGTCCCAGCCGCGCGAAGGCCGCCGCCAGGTTCACCGCGACGGTCGACTTGCCGACCCCACCCTTGCCGCTGGCCACCGCGATCACCTTGCCGACGAAGGCCGGCCGCTCGGCCTCGGTCATCGGCGAGAGCCTGGCGCCCGGGTCTTCCTGCACCCGCGCGGTCGGCCGGCGCGGGGTGACCTTGAGGCTCAGGCTCGGCCCCGCGCTCTCGGCGGTCAGCACCACCTGGGCGCTGGCCACGCCGGCGACGCGCGCCATGGCCCGCTGGGCGGCCTCGCGGACCGGCTCGTAGAGCGCCAGGTCGGCGGCCGGGATTTCCAGCATGAAGGCGGCCTTCTCACCACGGATCGTCAGGCCCCGGACCAGCCCCGCGGCGGTCAGCCCCTTGCCCGAGCGCGGGTCGGCCACGGCGTCGAGCGCCGTCAGGATATCGTCGCGATTGGGGGCGGGCTGTTCGCTCATGACGCCTTAGGCTTGCTTTGACCCCTCGGGGGTCTCATATCCGGTGAGGACTGCGCCGGTCTACACGGCCAGCGCGCCTGGATCGACCAGAACAAAGCTTAAAGCAAAGACCGACCCGGCAGATGCCCTGGAACGACAACGCTAATAATCCCGGCCCCTGGGGCTCTCCCCCCTCGGGCGACGATGGCAATGAGCGCAAGGATCCACCCCCACGCCGCCCCCCCGGTGGTGGTGGCGGCGGCGGCGGGCCACGGCGTCCGACAGGACCTGAGCTGAACGCCGGGCTGGAGCGCCTGCGCCAACGGATCGGCGGCCTGTTCGGCGGCGGAGGCGGCGCCGGCGGCGTACAGCCTGGCGCCATCGCGGCGATCGCGGCGGTGGGCTTCGCGCTCTGGGCGGCGTCCGGATTCTACAAGGTCCAGCCCAACGAAGAGGCCGTGGTCACCACCTTCGGGGCCTATTCCCGCAACGAAGCGCCCGGCCTGCACTACCACCTGCCGACCCCGATCGAGCACGTGGAGAAGGTGGCCGTCACCACCCTCAACCGCCTCGACATCGGCGGCACGGGCGCGGTGGATGGCGACGCCGAGGCCTCCAAGGAAAGCCTGATGCTGACCAGCGATGAGAACATCATCGATGTGAAGTTCAGCGTCACCTGGCGGGTCGCCGACGCGTCGCGCTTCCTATTCGGGACACGCTCGCCGGAAGAAGCCGTCAAGGCCGTGGCCGAAAGCGCCATGCGCGAGGTGGTCGGCAAGACGCCTCTCGATCCGATTCTCAACACCGGCCGCGGCAAGGTGCAGCTGCAGGCCGCCGAGCTGATGCAGAAGACCCTCGACGGCTGGGGCGCCGGCGTCAGCGTCGTGGAAGTGCAAATCCGTTCCGCCAATCCGCCGAGCGAGGTCGTCGCGGCCTTCCGCGATGTGACCAACGCCCAGCAGGATCGCGACTCGGCGGTCAACGAAGCCAATTCCTACAAGAACCGCGTGGTCACCGAAGCCAAGGGCGAGGCGGCGCGGATCACCCAGTCGGCCGAAGGCTATCGGCAGGAGTCGGTCCGCACGGCCACCGGCGACGCCGCCCGCTTCAACTCGATCTATGGCGAATACAAGCGCGCACCCCAGGCGACTCGCGACCGCCTCTACATCGAGACGATGGAGCGGGTGCTGAAGAACTCCAACAAGGTGGTGATCTCCGGCAAGGGCGTCACGGCGCCCGTGATCCTGCCGCCGGACGTGTTCCGACCGCGCAGCACGCCGGCCCAGCCCGCGCCGGTGCAGGTGCAGGCCGCTCCCGTCCAGCCGAAGGCCGACCCGCAATGACCCGTTCCAGCCACTTGATCGTCTACGCGATCATCGCCGTGGCGATCGCGGTGCTGCTCGCCAACACCCTGTTCGTCGTCGACCAGCGCGAGCAGGCCGTCGTCCTGCGCTTCGGCGATCCGGTGCGGGTCATTCATGCGCCGGGCCAGGGCGGCGCCGGGCTGAACGTCAAGCAGCCGTTCATCGAGAACGTCATCAAGTTCGACCGACGTAACCTCGCCCTGGAAGCCGACCAGGAAGAGATCATCGCCTCCGACAACCAGCGCCTGGTCGTCGATGGGTTCCTGCGTTACCGGATTTCCGACCCGCTGCAGTTCTACCGCACCCTGCGCAATGAGACGGTGGCGCAGGACCGGCTGGAGCGCCTGGTGAATTCATCGCTGCGCCAGGTGCTGGGATCGGCCACCCAGAACGACATCGTGTCCGGCCGGCGCGACGCACTGATGCTGCAATCCAAGCTGGATGTCGCGCGGCGGGCCAAGCAATCGCGGCTGGGCATCGAGATCATCGACCTGCGAATCAAGCGGGCCGACCTGCCGGCCGCGGTTCAACCCTTCGTCTATCGCCGGATGCAAACCCAGCGCGCGCAGATCGCCGCGCAATATCGCGCCGATGGCGAACAGCAGAAGCGCGAGATCGTGGCGAACGCCGACCGCGAAGTGACCATCACGGTGGCCAACGCCCGGGAAACCGGCGAGACCACCCGCGGCCAGGGTGACGCCCAGCGCACGCGGATCTTCGCCCAGGCGTTCGGCAAGGACCCGGGCTTCGCCGCCTTCTACCGCTCGATGCAGGCCTATGAGGCGGGCCTGGGCCAGGGCGACACCACCCTCGTGCTCTCGCCGGACAGCGCCTTCTTCAAATATTTCGAAGGCGGCCCCACGGGCGGCGGCGGCGCTCGGCGCTGATGCCGACCCTCGTCCGGCCGGCCATGTCGCACATGGCCTCGTTTGTCGGCGCGATGCTCGAAGGCTATTCGCGCGACACTCTGCGGCCCGAGACACCGGAGGGCATCGACCAGATCGCCAAAAACCCCGAGTGGTTCCTGCGCCAGCTGAACGACCCGCCGACCACCATCGTGCTGCCGGACGGCACGCTGGGTCCCCGCGTCGCCGAGACCCGGCTCTGGTACGTCGAGGGCGACCTGTTTATCGGCGACATCGCGGTGCGCCACAGCCTGTCGCCGATGCTGGAGCAGTGGGGCGGCCACATAGGCTACGCCGTGCGCCCGTCGGGCTGGGGCCAGGGCCATGCCACCGTCATGCTGGCCGGCATGCTCGACCATGTGCGGAAAAACCTGCCGCTGGAGCGGGTGACGCTCACAGCCAATGTGAAGAACGCCGCCTCGATCCGGGTCATCGAGAAGAACGGCGGCATCCTGGAGGGCGAGATTCCGCACCCCTGGGTCGAAGGCGACTTCGGCTACCGCTACTGGATCGAGCTTTAAACTCGACGTCGTCCGCGCCAACACGCAGCCGCGAGGCGGATATTCCGAGTGTCTGACGACGCCATCTCGTCGGCGAATCGCGGTCTGTTCCGCATCGCGCCCGAGGGGCTCAGGCGATCGTGCGGATGAGGGGGTTCGGTGTGAAGCAATCGCAGGTGAATCGCCGCGGCCTGATGGCGGCCGGCCTTTTGGGAGGCGGCTGGGCCGCCGCGACGACAGGCTTCGCTCAGAGCCCGCCCTCGTCGGGTGTGCAATTCGAACCCGCCATCATCGACGCCCTCGTGGCCCGGTTCATGGCTGCGTTTGAGATTCCAGGAATGGCCGTCGGAATTCTTGGCGCGGGTCCAACGCCCTACCTCAAAGGATACGGGGTGCGCACCCTCGGCAAACCGGACCCGGTGGATGTGCACACCCGCTTTGCGATCGCCTCAAACAGCAAGGCGTTTTCGGCGGCCGCCCTCGCCTTGCTGGTCGACGAGCACAAGCTTGCCTGGGACGACCCGGTGGTCCGCTACCTACCCACGTTCCGCATGCGTGATCCGGCCGTTACAAGGATGATGACCATTCGCGACCTGCTGGTGCATCGCAGCGGCCTATCGCTCGGCGCCGGTGATCTTCTCTATTTCCCCGACACCACCCACTCCGCGGCGGATGCCTTGAAAGCCTTGCCCTATCTGAAGTCGACGCAGCCGTTCCGGGGCGGATACGCTTACGACAACATCCTCTACACCGTCGCGGGCCTGGTGGTGGAGCGCGTCTCGGGAATGAGCTGGCGCAGATTTGTCCAGTCGCGGCTTCTGGCGCCTATCGGCATGGATGACGCCACCCCCGCGCTGGCCTTGTTGCGCACGGACAACGTCGCCGGCCGACACGGGCGCCGCAGCGCCACCGCGGCGGGCGTCGGACCGATGACCGTTGTCGAAGCGATTGGCGAACAACAGGCGATGGAGCCCGCCGGGGGCCTTCAGGCCAGCATTACCGACATCATGCTCTGGCTGCGGACCCAGATCGCGCAAGGCCTCGCGCCGAATGGTCGCCAAATCTGGAGCCAAGCCCAGGCGGAGCAGATGTGGACGCCGCAGACCATCACCCTGTCGGCCGAGGGACAGTCGCCGGCGCATCCTACAGGGCCGGTTTTGCAGGCCTATGCCCTTGGCTGGTTCGTTCAGGACTATCGCGGCCAGCGGATGATCTGGCACTCAGGCGGCCTTGTCGGTCAGGTCACCCAAACCGCGATTCTGCCCGAACGCGGACTGGCGGTCGCCGTTTTTTCGAACGTGGAAGATGGCAGTTCGGTGTCCCTCCGAAACGCCATTCTCGACGAGTTGCTGGGCGCGCCGAAAGTGGATTGGCTGGAGCGGCGTCAAAAGGCGTTCGCGCAGAGCGCGGAGATGGTGGCCGCCGCCGGGCTCGACAAACCCCCGCCCGGCGCGCCAAGCCTGCCGCTTACGGGCTATGTGGGACGCTACCGAGACCCCTGGTACGGGGATATTGTCGTCGGTCTCGAGGGCTCGACCCTGACGATTGCATTCCAGCCGACACCATCCTTCAAGAGCCGCCTTGAGCCTTGGGGGAAGGACTCATTTCGCACGCGCTTTCCCGCGACGGTGGGGGAGGACGCCCTTGTCACTTTCGTTGTCGAACGCGGGACCGTGAAACGGATTGCCATGAAGGCGTTATCGCCGCTGGCAGACTTTAGCTACGACTTCCAGGATCTCGATTTCCGGCCGGTGCGGCCTCAGCCCGGGCGCCGTCAACGCCCCAGGTGATCGCCGGCGAACCGTCGTTTCCAATCAGGTGGAGGCTGCTCGCCTTATCGGGGCGACTTAGGCCTGAGCCTCCAGCCACGCCCGCACCTCGTGCAGGTCGCGGGCGATGCGGACGGTCAGCGTGCGCATCTCTTCGGTCGGGTCGAGCATATCGGGGACCATGACCGTCATCATCCCCGCGGCGTGCGCCGAACGGACGCCGTTGTGGCTGTCCTCCAGGGCCAGACAGTCCTCGGGCGCAATGCCCAGGGCCGCGGCCGCCGTCAGGAACGGCTCAGGGTGCGGCTTGCCGCGCGTCTGCTGCTCGCGCGTGATCAGGACGTCGAAACGGTCCACCAGGCTGTGCGGCCCAAGGCTCTGGCGCACCGCCGCCAGGCCCGACGAGGTCGCGATGGCGCGCGGCAGAGCCAGGGCGTCCAGGTAGTCGAGGATTTCCACCACGCCGGCCTTCAGCGCGATGCCGGCCGCCAGCTCCTCCTGGAAATGGGCGCTGACCACCGCCGACCAGGCCTCAAGATCAAAACCTTCGCCGAAATGCTCCAACAGGATCAGGTCGCTGGCCGCGTGCTGCAGGCCGACCATCCGCTGGAAGGTAGCGAAGGGCATCTCCCCGTCGATGCCCGCCGCCGCGCGCTGCATGGCGCGGAACACCACCGTCTCGGTATCGACCAGCAGTCCGTCCATATCGAAGATGACGGCCCTGACCGGGCGAGGAAAGGCGATGCGGGGGAAGCTCATGGCTGCTCAAAATTCATGGGGCGCACTAAGCGGAGTCGGACGGCGCCGCCAACTCAAGACCGGCTTCAGTCGATGACGAAGTCGCTCTGCTGGTAGCCCTGGAAATAGAGCAGCGCGGTCAGGTCGGCGTGGTCGATACGGGCGTCGGCGGCGGCGGCCACGACCGGCTTGGCGCGGTAGGCGACGCCCAAGCCGGCGGCGTCGATCATCGCCAGATCGTTGGCGCCGTCGCCGATGGCCACGGCCGCCGCCAAAGGGGTGCCGATCGCCAGGGCCTCTTCCTCCAGCGCGCGCACCTTGGCCTCACGGCCCAGGATCGGCTCGCCGACTGTGCCGGTCAGCAAGCCGGCCTCGCTCTGCAGCCAGTTGGCGCGGTCGGCGTGGAAGCCGGCCTCGGCGGCCACCCGCGCGGTGAAGAAGTTGAAGCCGCCGGAGACCAGAACGCAGCGTGCGCCGTTGGCCGCCATGGTCCGCACCAAGGTCCGTGCGCCGGGATTGAGCCGCACGCGCTCGTCATAGGCCTGTTCCAGCACCGCGACCGGCAGGCCCTTCAGCATCGCCACGCGCTGGCGCAGCGCCGCCTCGAACGGCAGTTCGCCGCGCATGGCGCGCTCGGTAATCGCCGAGATTTCCGCCTTCAGGCCCGCGTAGTCGGCGATCTCGTCCAGGCACTCGACGTTGATGATCGTGGAATCCATGTCGGCGATCAGCAGGCGCTTTTTGCGGCCCGCAAGCGGCTGCAGGCACCAGTCGAGCGGCTGGCCGGCCATGGCCGGGACCAGGGCGGCGCGCACGGTCAGCAGGCTGTCGGCCTCCAGGACCAGGTCGGTGGCGGCGGCCTCGCCGGCGTCCAGTTTACGAGAGTCCTTGCCGCGCGCCCCGACGCTGGCGAACACTTCGCGTAGGTTGACGGAGAAGGCCCCGGCATTCGGGGGCGCGACGAGGGTAAGAACGAGGTCCATGACGCCCCGCATCTGGCTGATCGCCGGACCCACGGCAAGTGGCAAGTCGGCGCTGGCGCTCCGGCTGGCGGACGCATTGGGCGGAGAGATCGTCAACGCCGACTCCATGCAGCTCTACGCCGACCTGCGCCTGCTGACCGCGCGACCCTCACCCGCCGACGAGGCTAGCGCGCCACACCACCTGTTCGGGACCGCGGACGGCGCCGACGGCTGGTCGGTGGGCCGCTGGCTGCGGGCCGCCAGCGTGGTGCTGAGCGAGATCGCCGCGCGCGGCCGGCCCGCCATCGTGGTCGGCGGCACCGGTCTTTATTTCAAGGCCCTGACCGTGGGCCTCGCCGAAATCCCGCAGGTGCCGGCCGCCGTGCGCGACCAGGCTCAGGACGACTATGCCGCGATGGGCGAGATGGACTTCCGAGGCCGCCTGGGCGCCGTCGATCCGGCCGCCGCCGCGCGGATCGCACCCGGCGACCGCCAGCGGCTGGTGCGCGCCTGGGAGGTGTTCGCGGCCACCGAGACGCCGCTCAGCGACTGGCAGGCGAACGGCCAGCCGGCCATCGCGTCCGGCGACTGGCGCGCGGTCTCCCTGGAGCCGCCGCGCGAGGCGCTCTACGCCCGCTGCGACACTCGGCTGGGGGCCATGGTCGAGGCCGGCGCGCTTGAAGAGGTCGCCAAGCTCGCCGCCCGTGAGCTCGACCCGGCCCTGCCGATTCAGAAGGCGGTCGGGGTCCGCGAGTTCTCCGCCTATCTGGCGGGCGAGCTGGCGCTTGCCGCGGCGCTGGCCGCCGCCCAGCAGCAGACCCGCAACTATGCCAAACGCCAGACCACCTGGATGCGTGGGCAGATGACCGGCTGGCCGCGGATCACCGACGCCGACGCCGAGGGGCAATGGAGGTCGTTTCTTGCCCTTAACCCCGCCTTGACGCCCTAGGCGCAGCATGCGAAACGCCTGATCCAATATTTCTGAGGAAATCTCGTGCGCATCATTCTCGTACTCGTAAGGCGGCCCGCTGCGGACTGACACTGGTCAGTCCGTCAACGGTCGCTATCTCACAGGCCCCCTCGCGGGCCTTTTTTATTGCTTCAGCCTGAGCCAGACCCCCGAGCAGCAGCCATGACCGCCCACACGACGACCATCGAAGCCCAGACCCCCGCCGAAGGGTCGATCATCCTCTCGGGCGCCGAGATGGTGGTGCGCGCGCTCGTCGATCAGGGCGTCGAGGTGCTGTTCGGCTATCCGGGCGGCGCGGTGCTGCCGATCTATGACGCGCTGTTCGCCGAGCCCCGGCTGACCCACGTGCTGGTGCGCCACGAACAGGGCGCGACCCATGCGGCGGAGGGCTATGCGCGGTCCACCGGCAAGTGCGGCGTGGTGCTGGTGACGTCCGGGCCGGGCGCCACCAACGCGGTCACCGGCATCGTCGACGCCCTGATGGATAGCATTCCCCTGGTGGTCATCACCGGCCAGGTCGCCACCCACCTGATCGGCACCGACGCCTTCCAGGAATGCGACACCATCGGCATCACCCGGCCCTGCACCAAGCACAACTACCTGGTGAAGGACGTGGCCGACCTGCCGCGCATCCTGCACGAGGCCTTCCATATCGCGACGTCGGGCCGGCCCGGCCCGGTGGTCATCGACATTCCCAAGGACGTGCAGTTCGCCAAGGGCGCGTACCTGGGTCCGGCCGAGGTCAAGCACAGCCACAACTACGCGCCGCGCACCAAGGGTGACCCGGGCCGGATCGCCGAGGCGGTCGCCATGATCGCCAAGGCGCGGCGGCCGATCCTCTATACCGGCGGCGGCGTGATAAACGCCGGCCCCGAGGCCTCCAAGCTGCTGCGCGAGCTGGCCGCGCTGACCGGCGCGCCGGTGACATCCACCCTGATGGGCCTGGGCGCCTTCCCGGCGTCGGACCCGCAGTGGCTGGGCATGTTGGGGATGCACGGGTCCTACGAGGCCAACAACGCCATGCACGACTGCGACCTGATGGTCGCCATCGGGGCCCGGTTCGATGACCGGGTGACCGGCCGCCTCGACGCGTTTTCGCCCGGCTCGCGGAAGATCCACATCGATATCGACGCCTCGTCGATCGGCAAGAACGTCCGCGCCGACATCGGCATTGTCGGCGACGCCGGCAGCATCATGGCCGACATGATCGATGTCTGGAAACAGCGGGGCTATGCGGCCGACAAGCCGGCGCTGGCCGACTGGTGGAAGCAGATCGACGTCTGGCGGGCCCGCAACGGCTTCGGCTATACGCCCGACGCCAAGCTGATCAAGCCGCAGTACGCGATCCAGCGCCTGTATGAGCTGACCCGCGGCCACGACGTCTACATCACCACCGAGGTCGGCCAGCACCAGATGTGGGCCGCCCAGTTCTTCCACTTCGACGAGCCCAACCGCTGGATGACCTCCGGCGGCCTGGGCACCATGGGCTACGGCCTGCCCGCCGCGGTCGGCGTGCAGATGGCGCATCCGAAGTCCCTGGTCATCGACATCGGCGGCGACGCCAGCGTGCAGATGACCATGCAGGAGATGTCGACGGCGGTGCAGTACGGCCTGCCGATCAAGATCTTCATCCTCAACAACGAATGGATGGGGATGGTCCGCCAATGGCAGCAGCTGCTGCACGGCGAGCGCTATTCGCATTCCTATTCCTCCAGCTTGCCCGACTTCGTGAAGCTGGCCGAGGCCTACGGCGGGGTCGGCATCCGCGCCGAGACGCCCGACGAACTCGACGACAAGATCCGCGAGATGATCGCCTCGCCGAAGCCGGTGATCTTCGACTGCCGGGTCACCAAGCAGGAAAACTGCTTCCCGATGATCGTTTCCGGCAAGGCCCACAACGAGATGACCCTGGCCGACGAAGCCGGCGACCTGGGCGGCCTGGTCAGCGAGGCGGGCAAGCGGCTGGTTTAGCGCGCGCCGAGCCGGACCATCACCTCGCGCGGGATCTGGTAGTCGGCGACGACGCCCGCGCGGTCCCGCAGGCCCATGACCTCGCGCTGGACGAACAGGCACCAGACCGCGTCGGCGGCGGCCTTCAGCACCTCGGCGCGGCCCTCGTCCTCGTGGGCCTTCAGCGCGGCGAGCGCGGCCTCGGCCTTGCGGCCCATCCGGCCCAGCGACGCGGCCTGTTCCTCGGCGACCTCATGGTTGATCGCCGCCTCGAAGCTTTCGCCGGGCAGGCGATGCTGGAAGGACTCGGGCATGCGAAGCGAAGACATGACGCTCATGTTGGCGCCGAACAGAGGCGGCGCAAGCTGGACTGTTGACAGGCGGCCCATGTTCTATGAATGTTCTCACCCGGAGGACAGATGTTCGAGGCTCTCTGGCGTCGCTATCACCGTTGGGACATCGACAAGCGGATCCGCCGGTTCGGCTGGACAGGGATGTATGTTGGCGACTATCGCTCGGCGCCCACCTGGGCCTACACGATCGGGTTCCACGCCTCGCTAGGTGCGCCCGAGATCATCGTGTTCGATGTGCATCAGGCCACAGCCAACGGTCTATTTTATGAAATCTACGCCGACTTGAAGTCGGGAAAACTCATCATTCGTGATGGGGAGGCTTGGCGGCCAGGCGTAGCCCCGAACCCGCTTGTCTGGCGCGAGGTCCATGAGAGCCGGCTTTACGACCAGGATTCGGAGAACCCCTGGCTCGGGCTCGCTGAAACCTTCGCGGCGATTCTCGCCCCAGAGATGGGACCGATCACGGCGTTTCAGCTGGTGTTGTCCGATACTGACGGGCACATGCCTTGGGAGCCGGAGTACGACGAGCGCCTCCGGCCCCTGCAGCGCGAACTCTACCTGCCGGCGGACGATCTCGCCGACGCGGGTACGGATCATCCCCCGTAGAAGAACCGCTCCTCGGCGATCTTGCCGTCCTTCAGGGTGTAGACGCCCATCTCGTCCATGGTCATCCGCTGGCCACCCTTGGGGGTCACGTCCATTTTGAAATGCACCACGAACTGGTCGCCGTTGCAGTAGGGGCCCTCGACCTCGACGCCGTGGATCTCGTGGTTCTCAGCCCACCATTCGCCCTTGCCGCGGGCCGCATCGATGCCGCGGCTGACGGGATCGCCGCCAGGGGGCGCGGCGGCCTCGACGCTGACGACGTCCTGGGCCCAGTATTTCTCGCCGCTCTCGGCGAACTTGCCTTGCTTGCACAGGGCGACGAGGTCGTTGGCGATGTCTTGCGTGGTCATTTGGGTCTTCTCCCGGTTGAAGCGTCAATCCTAGAACCGGCTTGTGACAGCGTCCTGGCAGCAGTGTGTCAGGGCGCTTGCGGACCGGCCTATGCTATGAGACGTGCGAGCCGGGTCGAAAACGACATCCACCCGCACGAAGGACGACCGATGACCGATCCCCAGCCTGCCTCCGTCTACGATCTCACGCCGTCCGAAGAGGTCGAGAGCCTGGCGACCTTCGCGGTGCTAGTGGACAACGAGCCAGGCGTGCTGCACCGGCTGGTCGGACTGTTCGCGGCGCGCGGCTACAATATCGAGAGCCTGACGGTCGCCGAGACCGACCACAACGCCCATACCAGCCGGGTGACCATCGTCACGCGCGGCACCGCCCACGTGCTGGGCCAGATCGAGGCCCAGCTGACCAAGATGGTCTCGACCCGCCACGTGCAGGACGTGACCCGCGATCCCAACGGGCTGGAGCGTGAACTGGCTTTGGTGAAGGTCAAGGGGACGGGCCCCGACCGCGTCGAGGCCCTGCGCGTCGCCGACATCTTCCGGGCCAAGGTGATCGACACCACCCACGAAAGCTTCGTCTTCGAACTGACCGGCGCGCCGTCAAAGATCGACAAGTTCACCGACCTGATGCGGCCGCTCGGCCTGATCGAAATCTCGCGGACCGGGGTCCTGTCGATCCAGCGCGGCGTCGAGGCGCTTTAGCCCCGACGCCGGTCGGGAGGTTCAGGCGGCCAGCAGGTCGCGCGGCCGGGCGTTAGCCTCCATCTCGCCACGCCGGGCGTTGCGGATCGCCTGGGCCTTGACGCTCAGGTACTGGACCGCGAAGAGGCCGATCTTCGAGGCGGCCGGGAAGACCGCGATGAACAGGCTCCAGACCGCCAGGCTGGTCGCCAGGGCGAAGACGGCGTTCAGCGCCGCGGTCAGGAACATCAGGCTGGCCCAGACATAGCCCCAGCGGATCATCACGCTGTCGTCCAGATGCTCGCGGGCCTGCGGCGGCAGGTAGGGCAGCATCCAGCCGCGTTCCAGCATGGCCGCGCCGACCAGCACATAGACCACGCTCGGCTTGCCCATCATGAAGCGCGGGTCCTTGGTCAGGAAGGTCGCGGCGCCGGTGACCAGCACGAGGCCGAGGCTCATCCACTGCATGGCGTTGACGTGCTGGCCGCGCGCCATCTGCCAGGCGACGCGCGCCGCACCGGCGACGACCGCGACGCCGGTGGCCAGGAAGACATCATGGGTGATCGCGCTCAGCGCCACGAAGACCAGGGTCGACATCAGGTCCAGCGCCAGGGGGCGGACGGCGAAAAGCAGGTTTTTCATAAGCTTACCTCGGGTTGAAATGCGTGACCCAAGGCTAGCGTCGAGGCCCTGTCCGGCCCTAGCCCGCCCACGAAGCCCGCGTGGCGGTTGGCGGAAAACCGGCGACCATTCGCGCTTCGCGAACGAACGGTGCTTCTGTTTTTAACCCTCACGGCCTATATTGGACGGGTCAGGGCTTGCCCTGACTATGGAGATAAACGCGCACGTAATAAGCGGACTGGACCCGGGTGCGATTCCCGGCGGCTCCACCAATCATCCCCCGGGTATCGCCGGACTGCCCATTTTTGGGTGGATGCATGGGGCCGATCAGCATCGACAGACGTCTAAAGGTGTTTTGCTTTCTCTCGGCCTGACCCACCGTTCCGGGTTTTAAACTAACTGCGAACGATAACTTCGCTGGAGAACTCCGCCTGGCCGCGTAAGCGGTTCGACGGTTCTCAACCTAAGTCCTAGGGGTTCAGATCCCTAGGCGGGGCCCGGAGGGCGCCTGCCAACAGAAGCCCTCCACCTACTCCGAGCAGGCGCCCTCCTCTTTCCTGGTGAAGGTGGGGCGGCGCCTGCCAACAGAAGCCCTCCACCTACTCCGAGCAGGCGCCTCCCTTCTGTCAGCAAGAGTTGCGGGCGCCGGCCAACAGAAGCCCTCGATCCTTGCTCTCTTGGCCATCGCCGCCCCTTACCCTTGCGCCGCGCCGCTCAGGCGTTACCCTTTGGCCGAGTGTAGTTGGAGACCCGATGGCTCAGGATCCGCCCGCCCAGGACTTGATGCGCTATGAGGCCATGGCGCAGGATGCCTTGCGCGGGGTCGTCAAAACCGCGCTCAAGCGCGCCGCCGCGCCGGAGGGCCTGCCGGGCGCCCACCACTTCTACATCACCTTCAAGACCGAGGCGCCGGGCGTCTCCGGTCCGGCTGATCTGCTCGGCAAATATCCCGATGAGATGACCATCGTCCTGCAGCACCAGTACTGGGACCTGGCGCCCGGCGAGACCTTCTTCTCGGTGACCCTGCAGTTCGGCGGCCAGCCCAAGCGCGTCAGCGTGCCCTACGCCGCCGTCACCCGCTTCTACGACCCCAGCGTCCAGTTCCTGCTGCAGTTCGAGGCGCCTGCCGTCGAGGGCGCGGTGTTGACCGAGGTGGACACCAAGCCCGCGCTCGCCGCCGTGGCCGATCCGGCGACGCCGGTCCCCGATGGCGAGGCCAAGATCGTCTCCCTCGACCAGTTCCGGAAGAAGTGAACCCGCCGGCCATGGCTGATGTCGCGTCCCCCGAGCCCCCTGTCCTGTCGGACGAAGCGATCCTCGAACGTTTCCTGCGCACCAAGAACCAGCCCACCGGCTCGCAGACCCTGGGCTTCCGGATGGTCTCGGTGAACCAGGCGACCCAGACCGTCGAGGTCGCGTTCGACGCCAGGGCCGAGCTGCTGCTCAACCCAATGAAGCAGATTCAGGGCGGCTTTCTCTGCGCCATGCTGGACGAGTGCATGAGCGTCGCCTGCATGGTGGCTTCCGGGATGACCGCGGTGGCGCCGACCCTGGAGATGAAGACCAGCTTCTTCCGCCCCGCGATGCCGGGCACGCTGCGCGGCGTCGGCCGGGTGGCCAAGTGGGGCCGCCAGGTCGCCTTCACCGAAGGCGAACTCTACAGCGCCGACGGCAAGCTGCTGGCCAAGGCCACCGGCACGGCAATCCCGACGCCGTTCCAGACCTACAAGAAATAGCGCATGCGGCTCCTCGCCCGTCTGGTGTTGCTGATGACGAGCCTCTGGCTCGCCCAGGCGGCGCCAGCCGCGGCGGCCTCGCCGTTCAGCGACTGGAGCGCGGTGGTGGTGGCCGGCGATTGGCACGCCCATTCCGGCGGCCCGTCGGAGGCCTTCGACAATGCGCGCCACGACGTGACGGCGGCCCTCGAGCAAGCCGGCTTCGACGCGGCCAACCTGCGCCAGTTCTCGGTCCGCCCGGAGCGCTACAAGGACGCGGGCCTCGCCAAGTCCGCGCCGCAGGCGATCTATGACGCGCTCGCCGACCTGACCGCCAGGACGCAGGGCGGATGTCTGATCTATTTCAGCTCGCACGGCGGCCCCAGCGGCATGGGCGTCGTCGTCGACCAGGGCTTCATACCGCCTGGCGTCATGGCCCAGATGCTCAACACCACCTGCGGCAAGCGCCCCACCGTGGTGATCATTTCCGCGTGCTTTTCCGGCGCCTTCGTCCCAGCCCTGGCGGGCCCGAACCGCATGATCTTCACGGCCGCGCGGCCTGACCGCTCGTCCTTCGGCTGCGGCGAGGCCGACAGATATCCCTATTTCGACCAGTGCGTGCTGGAGTCGATGCCGGGGGCCAGCGACTTCGCCGGGCTGGCCACGACGGTCAACGCCTGCGTCGCCCGCCGCGAGACCAAGGAGGGCATGAAGCCGCCATCGGAGCCGCAGCTCTATATCGGCCCGCAGCTTCGGCCGCTGCTGCCGTTCTATCCCTTCGCGACGCCGGCGCGAGGAAACTAGCGGCTGGCGCGCCCCCAGGCGTCGCTACGCTTGGAATGTCTGTCCGCGGCGCCTACAACCGATTGAGCGTTCCGCTCGGCCTTGGGTTTCCTTGATGCGGTCCACCGTCTTCGCCGTCGCCGTCGCTGTGGCCTTGCTGCTCGCGCCGGGCGCCAGCGCGCTCGCCCAGGACGACAAGGCGCCGGCGGCCGCCAAGCCCGCCGTAGCCGGCGCGGGCCTGCCCAGGCGGCCGGTTCCCTACGGCAAGCTGAACGCCAGGCCGAAGCCGAAACCGCTCCAGGCCACCGGTCAGGCAGCGCCTTCGGACGCCGCGCCCAAGCCGGCCATGCCGCAACCACCGCCGGCGACGGTCGTGGCCGCGCCCCCGGCCCCCGCCGCGCCGCCCGCGCCCGGCGCCAGGCTCGCCAGCGGCCAGGCCCTGCCGCTGGCCGAGCTCGAGGCGTTCGTCGACGGCATGGTCAAGGACGCCATGGCCCGCGAGCACATCGCCGGCGCCACCGTTTCCATTGTTCAGAACGGCCAGGTGATCCTGAAGAAGGGCTATGGCTTCGCGAGTCTGCGCCCCAACCGCCTCGTCGATCCGGACCGCACGCTGTTCCGCGTCGGCTCGATCTCCAAGACCTTCACCTGGATCGCCCTGATGAAGGAGGTCGAGGCCGGCCGCATGCGGCTGAACCAGCCGGTGAACCTCTACCTGCCGGAAAAGGTGCAGGTAAAGGACCAGGGCTACGACCAGCCGGTCCGCGTCGCCAACCTGATGGACCACTCCACCGGCTTCGAGGACCGGGCGTTCGGTCAGCTTTTCGAGCGCAACTACGAGCGCGTCCGCCCGCTCGACCTCTACCTGCGCCAGGAGCGGCCCAAGCGGGTCCACGCCCCGGGCGCGGTTTCCAGCTATTCAAACTATGCCGCGGCGCTGGCCGGCGAGGCGGTGACCTACACCGCCGGCAAGCCCTACGAGCGGCTGGTCGAGGACGAGATCCTGAACCCGCTGGGCATGGCCAGCACCACCTTCCGCGAGCCGCACCCCGCCAAGGCCGGCCTGCCGGCGCCGATGCCCGCGCGGCTGGCCGGCGACATCTCCGACGGCTACCGCTGGACACCCCTGGGCTATGCGCCCCGCGACTACGAGTTCATCGGCCAGATCGCGCCGGCGGGCGCGGCCTCGTCCACCGCCGGCGACATGGCGCGCTACATGCTGATGCAGCTTGGCGGCGGGCAACTGGCGGGGGCTCAGATCTATGGTCCGGCGACCGCCCAGGCCTTCCGCACCCCGCTCCGCAAGACCCCGCTCGGCATCAACGGCTGGGCGCACGGCTTCATGGTGTCCGACCTGCCCGGCGGTTATCGCGGCTACGGCCACGGCGGAGCGACGCTGTCGTTCTTTTCCAACATGGTGGTCGTGCCGGACCTGAACCTGGGCGTCTTCATCTCCACCAACACCGACACGGGCCGGCCGCTGGTGAACCGCCTGCCCGACCGGATCGTGCAGCACTTCTACGCCGCGCCCGACGTCTTCCCGCACCCCGGCTCGGCGGACCTGGCGGAGCGGCGCAAGGACTTCGCCGGCTATTACCTGACCACGCGGCGCACCTATTCCGGCCTGGAAGGTTTCGTGGATCAGCTGAACGGCGGGTCCACGGTCGATGTCACACGCGACGGCAAGCTGGTGCTCGCCACCGACGGCGCCACGCGCACCTGGGCGCCGGAAGGCCCGCTGGACGAAGGCCGGTTTATCGCGACACAAGGCTCCGAGCGGGTGGTCTTCGACATGAGCGATGGCGGGGCGCGGGCTTTCCACCCGGCCAGCGGGACCCAGGCCTTCGAGCGCGCCCCCTTCTGGCGCCAGCCTCGGGCGCTGGCGATCCTGGCGGCCCTGGCGGCCGCCTGCGCCCTGGCCACGATCGCCGGGGTCGTGGTCCGCAACCGCCGAGAGTTCCGCGAGAACCAGATCCAGAGCCGTGCGAGCCTGGTGCAGAACATCCAGGCGGTGCTCTGGCTGGTGTCACTCGCGCTGTTCGGCCTCTGGGCCTCGAAGACCGGCGACGTCGCCCAGATCATGTACCGCTGGCCGGGCGCCCTGATGCTGATGGCCTCGGCCTGCGCGCTGGTCGCCGCCGGCCTCACCGCCACGACCTTCCTGGCGCTGCCGGCCATCTGGCGCGGTGGCCGGCGGGTGGATTCCTGGCCCCCCCTGCGCAAGGCGTTCTTCACGGTCACGGTGTTCGTCTACCTGGCCTTGTCCGTCGATCTCGGCCTCTGGGGCGCACTCAGCCCCTGGAGCGGATAGGGCTCCGACGATCCGCCATTCGCGCGGCGTCTAAACTCCCCGTTTACCAAGCACTGGGTAAATCCTGCCTAGCGGTGGGCAAATTCCGTATGCCCGCCGCGCCTTGGGTGTGCGGAGGGGACTAAGCGTTGAACCAGCTGCTGGCCGCGCTTCAGAGATTCGGGTTCGGACGGCTGGCGGCCATCCTGGGCATCGGCGCGGGCGTCGCCGCCGCGCTGTTCGCGATCACCACCGGCCTCGGCCAGCCCAAGGCGCTGCTCTATTCCAACCTCGACCTCAAGGAAGCCGGCACGATCACCCAGTCGCTCGACCAGGGCGGCATCAAGTACGAGGTGAAGGGCGACGGCTCGACCATTCTGGTGCCCCGCGACCAGGTGGCTTCGACCCGGCTGATGCTGTCGTCAAAGGGCCTGCCGACCGCAGGCTCCGTGGGCTACGAGATTTTCGACAATCAGAGCGCCATGGGCCAGACGGACTTCGTCCAGCAGCTCAACCGCCAGCGGGCCCTGGAAGGTGAGCTTGGCCGCACGATCCACGCTCTGGACGGCATTACCGCGGCGCGCGTCCACCTGGTGCTGCCCAAGCGCCAGCTGTTCGAGGAGGACGCGCAGCAGCCGTCCGCCTCGGTCAGCATCGGGGTCGGCGGCCGCCAGCCCGGCGCCGATAATGTGCGGGCCATCCAGAACCTGGTGGCCGGCGCCGTGCCCGGCCTGAAGCCTGACCGGGTCACCGTCATCGACCAGCACGCCAAGACGCTTTCCGGCGGCGACACCGGCATGGCGGCGGAGGCTGACGGCCGCAAGAGCGAGGTGGAGCAGCGCATCGCCAAGCAGGTCAAAGGGCTGGTGGAAGGCATCGTCGGCGCCGGCAAGGCCCGGGTGAACGTCACCGCCGACGTCGACCTCGCCCAGGTCACCACGCACAAGGAAGCCTTCGATCCCGACGGCCAGGTGACGCGTTCGGAAAGCACCACCGACGAGAAATCACAGGAAGGCTCCAGCGGCGGCAACACCCAGACCTCGGCCGCCGCCAAGGTGCCCGGCGCCGCGTCGGTCGACCAGGGCGGCGACAGCGCGAACAACAGCGGCAAACAGGAATCCACCACCAACTACGAAATCACCAAGACCATCACGACCGAGGTCCGCGAGCCCGGCGCGGTGAAGAAGATCGCCGTGGCGGTCGCCGTCGACGGCGCCACGGGTCCCGCCGACAAGAAAGGCAAGCCCGGCGCCTACACACCCCGCTCGGCGGCCGAGATGGCCAACATCGAAAAGCTGGTGCAGACCGCCGTCGGCTACGATCAGGCCCGGGGCGACCAGGTCACCGTGATCAACGTCAAGTTCCCCACCGCCGACGACTCCGAGGGCGTCACGGCGGCGAGCCCCCTGATGGGCTTCGACAAGAACGACATCATGCGCGCCGCCGAACTGGGCGTGATGGCGATCGTCGCGATCCTGATGATGCTGTTCATCGTCCGCCCGCTGCTGAAGGGCGCCGTGGGCAGCGGCGGCGCCGGCGGCGGCCCGATGACCATGCTGGCCGGACCCGGCGGAACGCAGATCGCCATGAGCCCGGATGGCCAGCCCATGCAGATCTCGGTCGATCCGGTCACGGGTCAGCAGATGAGCCTGCCGCCTCCAGGCAACGAGGCGCTGGAACAGAAGATCGACATCGCCCGCATCGAAGGCCAGGTGAAGGCGAGCTCAGTGAAGCGCGTCGCCGAATTCGTCGACAGCCACCCGGAAGAATCGGTCTCGATCATCCGCTCCTGGCTGCATGAAACCGCATGACCCGGCTTCGCCTAAAGCTTCGCAGGGCTTCGCCCACGCTCTGTCGCCAGGACCCGGTCCTGCATAGCTCCGCCAGGAGCGACGCAGGATGAACGCCCGCAGTCCCAAGTCCAAGGGCATCGTCGACGCCTCGCGTCTGACCGGGCCGGAAAAGGCCGCCGTGGTGCTGCTGGCGCTCGGCGAGGACCATGCGGGCGTCTGGCGTCAGCTCGACGAGGAAGAGATCAAGGTGATCTCCCAGGCCATGGCCGGCCTGGGCCAGGTGACCGCCTCCGTCGTTGAAGACCTGCTGGTGGAGTTCGTGTCCGGCATGGGCGGCGGCAATATCACCGGCTCGATCGAACTGACCCAGCGGCTGCTGGCCTCGATCATGCCCGGCGACAAGGTCGACAGCATGATGGAGGAGATCCGCGGTCCGGCGGGTCGCACCATGTGGGACAAGCTCGGCAACGTGAACGAGGCCGTGCTCGCCAACTACCTGAAGAACGAATACCCGCAGACCGTCGCGGTGGTGCTCTCAAAGATCAAATCCGAACACGCCGCGCGCGTGCTGACCTGCCTGCCCGAGGATTTTGCGCTGGAGTGCGTCACCCGCATGCTGCGCATGGAGCCGGTGCAGCGCGAAATTCTCGACAAGATCGAGCAGACGCTGCGTACCGAATTCATGTCCAACCTGGCGCGCACCTCCAAGCGCGACAGTCACGAGATGATGGCCGACATCTTCAACTCGTTCGACCGCCAGACCGAGACCCGCTTCATCACCGCCCTGGAAGAACGTAACCGCGAGGCCGCCGAGCGTATCCGCGCCCTGATGTTCGTCTTCGAAGACCTGTCCAAGATGGACCCCAGCGGGGTCCAGACCCTGCTGCGGGCCGTCGAGAAAGACCAGCTGGGCCTGGCGCTGAAGGGCGCCTCCGACGCTCTGCGCGACATGTTCTTCTCCAACATGAGCGAGCGCGCCGCGAAGATCATGCGCGAAGACATGGAGACCATGGGCCCCGTCCGTCTGCGCGAGGTCGAGCAGGCGCAGATGGCGATGGTGCAGTCCGCCAAGGATCTGGCCGCCAAGGGTGAGATCATCCTGGCCGGCGCCGGCGGCGATGACGACGAGCTGGTGTACTGATGACCTCTCCCGTGATCCACACGACCCAGCCGCATGAGCGGTTCGTCTTCGGCACGGTCTTCGAGGCCACCGGCGAGGTCGTCGCCGCCGCGCCGCGTCCTAAGCGCAGCTATTCCGCCGAGGAGGTCGAGGCGATCCGCAAGGCGTCTGAGGCGGCGGGCGAGACCCGCGCCCTGGCCGGCGTCGCCAACCGTCAGGCCGAGGCGCTGGCCGCGATCGCGCGGGCCGCCCAGCAGGCCCTGCCCAGCCTGGCCGGCGTCGCCCATGAGCACCGCGTGGCGGCCGCCGAGCTGGCGCTGGCCTGCGCCCGGTCCATCGCCGCTGCGGCCCTCGACAAGTTTCCGCAAGCCCCGGTGCGCGCGGCGCTCGACTCCCTGGCCCGCGAGATCGAGGCCGCGCCGCGCTTGATCGTCACCGTCGACGCCGACCTGGCCGCGGGTCTGCAGGCCGTGCTTGAAGAGACCGCCCAGGCCGTCGGCTATCCGGGCTCGATCCAGGTCCGCGCCGATCCCACCGTCGCGCCTCACGCCTTCACGCTCGACTTCGGCGACGGCTCGGCGAGCTTCGATCCGGCCGCCGCCGCCGCGCGCGTCTCCGAGGCGCTGCACGCCGCGCTGGCCGCCGAGGGCCTGCACGCCGAACCGCTGATTCCCGGCGCCGTCGCGCCCACCGAATTCCCAGAGCCCGAAAGCTAGGCCATGTCCGAGACCCCAGACGCTGACACCGCAGATGCTGACACTCCAGAACATCTGAAGCTGGACGAGTTCGCGCCCGGCGACGGTCCCCTGCCGGAGGCCCAGACCGACGAGGAGTATAAGACCGCCACCGACCTGGCGCCGGTCTTCGATGTTCCGGTCAATATTTCCGCCGTCCTCGGCCGGGCCAGCCTGTCGGTGGCCCAGCTTCTGCAGCTCGGCCAGGGCAGCGTGCTCGAGCTCGACCGCAAGGTCGGCGAGGCGATCGATATCTATGTGAACAACCGCCTGGTGGCCCGCGGCGAGGTCGTCATCGTTGACGAGCGCCTGGGCGTGACCATGACGGAAATCATCAAGGACGGCGACAACGCGGCCTGATGGCCACGCTGTCTGAGGGAGATCGAATATGCGGCTGCTAGTCGTCGGTAAACTGAACGGACAGCTCTCTGTCGCCGTGAAAATGGCGATGAGCGCGGGCGCCAAGGTCAGCCACGTGGAGACCATCGCGGCGGCCACCCACGCCTTGCGCGCAGGGCAAGGCGCCGACCTGCTGATGGTGGACTATGAGCTCGACATCGCGACCCTGATCGCCACCAACGAGGCCGAGCGCATCCGCGTGCCGGTGGTGGCCTGCGGCGTGGGCGCGGACGCCGCGGCCGCCGCGGCGACCATCCGCGCCGGGGCCAAGGAATTCATCCCCCTGCCGCCGGACGCCGAGCTGATCGCCGCGGTCCTGGCCGCCGTCGCCGACGACAACCGCCCGATGGTGGTGCGCGACCCGTCGATGCAGGCCGTCATCAGCATGGCCGACCAGATCGCCCCGTCCGACGCCTCGATTCTGATCACCGGCGAAAGCGGCGTCGGCAAGGAAGTCATCGCCCGCTACGTCCACCAGAAGTCCCGTCGCGCGTCCAAGCCGTTCATCTCGGTGAACTGCGCCGCCATCCCCGAGAACCTGCTGGAGAGCGAGCTGTTCGGCCACGAGAAGGGGGCCTTCACCGGCGCCGTGGCCCGCCGGATCGGCAAGTTCGAGGAAGCCCAGGGCGGCACCCTGCTGCTGGACGAAATCAGCGAGATGGACGCGCGCCTGCAGGCCAAGCTGCTGCGCGCCATCCAGGAGCGCGAAATCGACCGGGTCGGCGGCGCCAAGCCGGTGAAAGTCGACATCCGCATCCTGGCCACCTCCAATCGCGACCTGGCCCAGGCCGTGCGCGACGGGACGTTCCGCGAAGACCTGCTTTATCGCCTGAACGTCGTGAACCTGCGCCTGCCGCCACTGCGTGAGCGGCCTGGCGACGTGCTGGCCATGGCCGAGTTTTTCGTCCGCAAATACGCCGCCGCCAACGGGACACAGGAGCGGCCTTTGTCGGCCGAAGCCAAGCGGCGCCTGGCCGTCCACCGCTGGCCCGGCAATGTGCGCGAGCTGGAAAACGCCATGCATCGCGCGGTCCTGCTGGCCCGCGGCCCGGAGATCGAGGAAGACGCCATCCGCCTGCCGGACGGCCAACCCTTCGCCTCGGCCGACCCGCAGGCCCGCGCCGCCCAGGCCGCCTCCTTCGCCGCCGAAACCGCCAATCGCGGCTACGTTGGCCAGACGGTCTCGGCGATGGAGCAGCAGCTGATCATCGACACTCTGGAGCACTGCCTGGGCAACCGCACCCATGCGGCCAACATCCTGGGCATCTCCATCCGGACGCTACGTAACAAGCTGAAGGAATATACCGAGGCCGGCGTCTCGGTGCCCGCACCGCAGATGGGGGCGGCCTCCGCCGCCTGATGACCCCGCATGGCTGACGCCTCCATCCCCTCGCGGTACGGCCAGACGCCCAACGCGCGCGACGTGTGGGGCTGGATCGCGCGGGGCGAGGTGGCGTTGGCGCTGGGCGTCGTCGGCATCGTCGTCCTGCTGATCATCCCGATTCCGGCGTTCATGCTGGACATGCTGCTGGCGATCTCGATCACCAGCGCCGTGCTGATCCTGATGACCTCACTGCTGATCAAGAAGCCGCTGGAGTTCACCGGCTTCCCGATGGTGCTGCTGGTAACGACCCTCTTCCGGCTGGCGCTGAACATCGCCTCGACCCGCCTGATCCTCGGCCACGGCCACGAAGGCGTCCACGGCGCGGGTCACATCATCGAGGCCTTCGGCAAGCTGATGATGGGCGGCAGCTACGTCATCGGGGTGATCGTCTTCGCGATCCTGGTGATCGTGAACTTCGTGGTCATCACCAAGGGCTCTGGGCGCATCGCCGAGGTGGCGGCGCGGTTCGCCCTCGATTCCATGCCCGGCAAGCAGATGGCCATCGACGCCGATCTCTCGGCCGGCCTGATCGACGAGAGCGCCGCCAAACAGCGCCGCAAGGACCTGGAGCAGGAATCGACCTTCTTCGGGGCGATGGACGGCGCCTCGAAGTTCGTGCGCGGCGACGCGGTCGCGGGCCTGATCATCGTCGCCATCAACATCATCGGCGGCATCTTGATCGGGGTGCTGCAGCATCATGTGCCGGTCGCCACGGCGGCGTCGACCTACACCATCATGACCATCGGCGACGGCCTGGTCAGCCAGATTCCAGCGCTGGTGATCTCCATCGCCGCGGGTTTTCTGGTCTCCAAATCGGGCGTCGAGGGATCCGCCGACAAGGCCCTGGTCAGCCAGCTCGCCATGAACCCGGTGGCGCTTGGCGTCGTCGCCGCCGCCACCGGCGTGCTCGCCCTGGTTCCCGGCATGCCGATCATCCCGTTCGCGGCCATCTCGATCGGCGCGGGCGCGCTGTCGTGGCGCCGGTCGCAGAAATCCATGGAGCCGCCACCGGTGGCGATCGCCTCCAACGAGCCGGCCGCGGAAGAGCCGATCGCCCAGACGCTGGCCATCGACGAGATCAAGATCGAGCTGGGCTACGGCCTGCTCGGCCTGATCAACGACCTGGAGGGCCGCCGGCTCACCGACCAGATCAAGGCGCTGCGCCGTACATTGGCCGGCGATTTCGGCTTCGTGATGCCGTCCGTGCGGATCCTCGACAACATGCGCCTTCCCTCACAGGGCTACGCCATTCGCATCAAGGAGATGGAGGCCGGGTCCGGCGAGGTGCGCCTGGGCCACATGATGGCCATGGACCCGCGGGGCGGCCAGGTCGAGCTGCCTGGCGAGCACGTCAAGGAGCCGGCCTTCGGCCTGCCCGCCACCTGGGTGGACGAAAGCCTGCGCGAGGAGGCCACCTTCCGCGGCTACACCATTGTCGATCCGGCCACGGTGCTGACCACCCACCTGACCGAGATTCTCAAGGAGAACATGCCGGACCTGCTCTCCTATTCCGAGGTCCAGAAGCTTCTGAAGGACCTGCCCGCCGAGCAGAAGAAGCTGGTGGAGGACCTGGTCCCCTCGGTGGTGACCGCCACGACGATCCAGCGCGTCCTGCAGGCCCTGCTGCGCGAGCGCGTCTCGATCCGCGACCTGCCGGCGATCCTGGAGGGTATCGGCGAGGCCGCGCCGCACACCACCTCGGTCAGCCTGCTGGTGGAACAGGTGCGCGCGCGACTGGCCCGCCAGCTTTCCTTCGCATACCGCGGCGACGACGGGGCTCTACCGATCGTCACGCTTACGCCGGAATGGGAAAACGCCTTCGCCGACAGCCTGGTCGGGACCGGCGACGACAAGCAGTTGGCGCTGGCGCCGTCCAAATTGCAGGACTTCGTCCGCGGGGTCCGCGAGGTCTTCGAGCGCGCGGCCCTGGCCGGCGACAGTCCGGTCCTGCTGACCAGCCCCAACATCCGACCCTACGTCCGTTCGATCATCGAGCGCTTCCGCGGTCAGACCCCGGTGCTAAGCCAAAACGAAGTCCATCCGCGCGCCAAGCTGAAGACCGTCGGCACCATCTGACTGTCGCGGTGCGATTCTCGGCGTAACCCGGGTCCGGTGTCGCACCCTATGTGATTTCAAGACATTGCCTGTATGGCGGCGTAATGTGGCGCTGACGGCTCGCGCCGCGCGCCAGCATCGGCTCGCGACCGCGGCCGGTGGACCAGCGCCCAATGCCGACGATCATCCCCGGGCTTGAGAGCGCCCAGACGCTGGCCCAGGCCATCGTCAACACCATCCACGAGCCGCTGATCGTCCTGGACGCGCGGTTCCACGTTCTGGCGGCCAGCCGGGCCTTCTACGAGATTTTTGGGGTCGACCGGGCGCAGACCCACGGTCGCCTGCTCTACAGTCTCGGCGACGGGCAGTGGGACATCCCGGCGCTGCGGGTTCTGCTGGAAACCATCGTCCCCGAGCAGACCGTGATGGATGGCTTCGAGGTCACCCACGAGTTCCCCGGCCTGGGCCGGCGGACCATGCTGCTGAACGCGCGCAAGGTGCTCTACGACACCGGCGCGGACGTCGCGATCCTGGTGGCGTTTACCGACATCACGGACCGGCGACTGGTCGAGCAGGCTAAGGAAGACCTGCATCGGAACACGGAGCGGCTGCTGAGGGACAACCAGGTCCTGCTTCAGGAGATGGAGCACCGGGTCGCCAACAGCCTGCAGATCATCGCCAGCATCCTGATGCTGAAGGCCCGCATGGTGACCTCGGAAGAAACGCGCCAGCATCTGCGTGACGCCCACCAGCGGGTGATGTCGGTGGCCACCGTCCAATCCCATCTGCACGCGACGGATGGGATCGAGCGGATCGAGGTCGGCGCCTATCTGTCCAAGCTCTGCGAAAGCCTGGGCGCCTCGATGATCGGCGAGAACCAGCCGATCACCCTGAAGGTGGTCGCAGACGATGGAACCCTCGGGTCGGCCCAGTCCGTCAGCCTGGGGCTGATTGTCACCGAGTTGGTGATCAACGCGCTGAAATATGCCTTCCCGGAGGACAAGCCCGGCTCGATGGTCATGGTCACCTTCGAAAGCCGCGGCGAGGACTGGAAGCTCATCGTTTCCGACAACGGCATCGGCAAGGGCAGCGATAAGGAACTGGAAGCGACGCGCGGCCTGGGAACGGTGATCGTCGCCGCCCTCGTGAAACAGCTGGAGGCCCGGATGGAGTTCCTTCCGGCGGCCAGCGGACTGACCGTCGCGATCACCCGCGCGACCTTCACCTCGAGCATGCCGCAAGCGGCGTAAGGCTCAGCGCCCGGCGCAGCTGCGCCCGGCGAAGGCCTGGCCGAGAAAAGCCAGCGTCTTGGGCCAGTTGTCCATCCGCGCCGCCTGATTGCCCTGTGGCGTGCCACCGAGACTGGCCAGCCGCGGCAGGTTGGGGCTGTCGGCCGGCAGCGGCGGGCCGAACACCGCATGGCCGGCGTCGTCATAGGCCAGATGGGTGTGCGGATAGGGGAAATGCCTGGCGTCCAGCCGCGCCATGACCTGTTCGGACATGGGCGTTGAGGGCCAGAGCTGGTCGGACTTGCCGGAGATCAGCAGCACCGGCCCGCGGATTTTCTCCACCGGAATGGTGGCGTCCGGAATGGCCTTCACGAGGCTGCGCTCATAGAGATCGCGAACACCCCGGAACGGGCCCGCGGCATAGGGAACGAAGGCCAGGGACTTGCCGGCCACCGACCAGGACGAGACCGTGACCGGCGTCGCGGGGTGGGCCATGTCGATCCCCGCCCAGACGACGCTTGATGGCACGCCGGCCACCACGGCGCAGAGCCGAGGATCGCGCGAGGCCAACAGCAGCGCCGCCTCACCGCCCTTGGAGACGCCCAGAACCGCGATCGGGCGGCTGGCCATGCCCGGCTGTTTGCGCACCCAGTCGACGCCGGCCTCCAGCGATTCGAGCGGCACGTCCTCCAGGGCCTGCGGCAGGCCGGGCGCGCCGAAATAGGCCAGCGCCAGCGCGCCCAATCCATGCTCGGCCAGGCGTCGCGCGAGCGGCTGGGAGCCCTGCAGGCCACCCTCCGATCCCCCGAGAACCAGCACGACCTGACGGCTGCCGGCGGGCGGCGGAAAATAGGCGCCGACCATGCCCGCGCCGAGGGTGGTGACGGGCTCAGGCGAGGCGTGCTGGGCGACGACGGGGGCCGCGGCGCCCAGCGCCACGGCGCCGGCCAGGAGCCCCAGAGCGAGTTTGTGACGAAGCATGATCAAGCGGCCTTTGTGTTGAAAGCATTGTTGAGGCGGGTGTGGAGACGGCCGCGCAGACGCCAGCCGGCGATCACCGTGGCCAGCACGAAGCCCGCTCACATACTCTGTGATACAGAGTATTCTGTCAACTGGAGTATCTTAGGCGTCGTCCAGTGCGACGCCCTCGATGATGTCGCGCAGATATTGCAGGTGCGCGGCGAAGGCGCGGCGACCGACCCGGGTGATGTGGGCCTGGGTGCGCGGCCGCTTGCCGACGAAGTCCTTGTCGATGGCGATGTAGCCGGCCTTCTCCAGCGTCGCGAGGTGGGCGCCCAGATTGCCGTCGGTGGCGCGCGCGATGGCCTTCAGCCGCTTGAACTCCAGCGCCTCGCCCTCCGGCAGGGCGTTAAGCACCGACATCAGGCGCAGCCGCGTCGACTGGTGGATGATCTCGTCGGCGTCAGCCATGGCCCTAGACCTTCCGGAACCAGAGGCCGCCCAGGATCAGCCCGCCGCCGCCGGCCGCCGCCATCCAAAGGAAGAAATAGTCGTGGGCCAGGACCCAGCCGATCAGGGTCGCGGCCATGACCGCCGCGCCGACCGCGGACAGGCGCAGCCCGACGCCGGTCCCGGCGCCGGCCCCCATCGCCAAATAGATCGCCCCGACGGCCAGGCAGGCGAGCGCGCTGTACTGCACAAAGCTGAGGCCCGGGACGATCACCGCGCCGGACACCCCGAAGCCGCCGATCGCCAGCACGACAATCAGCGACCTGAGCCAGCCGCCGCCCCTGCCCGCCCGGCGCTGGCGCGCACCGATGGTGACACTGCCGGCGACGCCGATCGCGGCGCCGATGTTCCAGGCGGCCATGCCCGCCGGTATGGAAACCTGGCTGGCCACATTGGCCACCGCCCAGATCACGCCCCAGAGGATCAGATAGAGGCTGGCCTGCCGATAGCCCCGCGCCGCCTCGGCGCGGCCCGCCGCGGCTTCGGCGTCCCTGAGCGCGCTGGCGGCTTCTTCTGCGGGAATCGTCATAGGGCGCTCCAACTCTGCACTGCAGAGTATTCTGTATCCAACAGATTTCAAGACTGCACCGGCAAGAAGGCCCGTGCGCGCCTGACCGTCAGACCGAGCCGCCCGCCATTGCCCGCACCGGTCTGGGCTGATAGCGGTGCGAACCCGGAGCGGGACCGAGCTCCGACAGTGTCTTTGGGAAACGGATGCGGCGACCTCTCCAGCGAGCGAAGGGCGAAGGCTCCGCCGTCCTTTGGGACCTGCTCACCTTCGAGCACCTGATGACCAGCCAGGTCATCCACCTGATTTACTGGGCGGGCCTGGCGCTGATCGCGCTGGGCGCCTTCGGGACCATGGGCGCGGCCGTGGGGCTGGTGATCCGCGATCCGTCGCTGGTGGGCCTGCTGCTGGCGATCCCCGTGCTGATCGGCGGCTTCCTGGTGATGGGCGCCCTGATCCTCATCTGGCGCTCGTTCTGCGAATTCTACGTCGCGGTGTTCAAGATCAGCGAGGACCTGTCCGTGCTGCGCGCCGACGTCGAGGCCGAGCGCCAGCGCGTGGGCGGCCCGAAAGCCTAGGCCGCGCGGCCGGCGCTGCGCCGCGCCGCCTGCATGCCGACCTCGTCCAGCTCGGCGTTGTCGCGGCGGTTCACTTCCTTGCGTTCCGCCACCCGCGCATTCTCGGCGACCTGTTCGTACTTCTTCTGCTCTTCGAAGGCCTCGGCCAGCGCATCGCGCGCGCCGCGTTCTTCCGCCTCGATGGCGTCGATCTCGGCCTGCAGGGCGGCCTTGCGGATGCGCAGGCCGTCGGCGTAGCCGATGTGATACCAGCCGGACTCGGCGTCCTGGCCGGCCCGCTTGGCCTCGGCCTCGCCTTCCGCGATCATCACCGCCAGACGGATTTCCGCGTCAACGCGGCGCTTGGCGATCTCAGCCAGCCGGAGCTGGCGGTTTTCGACCTCGTAGGTGGCGAGTTTCACCAGCGACTCCGACCAGCTCATTCTACTTCGCTCCCCGCGGGAGCGTCGAAGACCCTAGTGCTGCGTAGCCTCGGCGAAGCAGGATCATGCCGGCACGCTGTCCAGGATGCCGTCCAGGCGTTCGAAGCTCGACTGCAAGGTGGTGACCTCGTCCTTGTCCTGCGCGAGAAACGCCTCGAGCTGCGGGTTGAGCGCGATGGCCCGGTCCACCTGCGGGTCGGCGCCGGCCCGGTAGGCGCCGATGCGGATCAGTTCTTCCATGTTGGCGTAGGCCGACAGGGACTGGCGCGCGGCGCTGACGATCTCGCGTTCCTGGGGGCCGTGGCAGCCGGGCATGGTCCTGCTGATCGACTTCAGGACGTTTATGGCCGGAAACCGCCCACGTTCGGCGATGGCGCGCTCCATCACGATGTGGCCGTCCAGAATCCCGCGCACCGCGTCGGCGATCGGCTCGTTGTGGTCGTCGCCGTCCACCAGCACCGTGAAGATGCCGGTGATCGGCCCGGCCTTGGTGCCGTCCGGCCGGATCGGTCCCGGCCCGGCCCGCTCCAACAGTTTCGGCAATTCGGTGAAGACTGTCGGCGTATAGCCTTTGGTTGTCGGCGGTTCGCCGGCGGCCAGGCCGATTTCACGCTGGGCCATGGCGAAGCGCGTGACGCTGTCCATCAGGCACAGGACCTCCATGTCCTGGTCGCGCAGATATTCGGCGATGGCCATGGTCATGTAGGCGGCCTGGCGGCGTTTCAGGGCGGGCTCATCGGAGGTGGCGACCACCACGATGGCCCGCTTCAGGCCCTCTTCGCCCAGGGTCTCCTCGATGAACTCGCGGACCTCGCGGCCCCGTTCGCCGATCAGCCCGACCACGACGGCGTCGCAGTCGGCGTTCTTGGCCAGCATGGAAAGCAGCACTGACTTGCCGACGCCGGAGCCAGCGAAGACGCCAAGACGCTGGCCGCGGCAGCAAGTGGCGAAGTCGTTCATGGCGCGCACGCCTAGGTCCAACCGCGCGCCGACGCGGGCGCGGGCGTGGGCTGAGGGCGGCGCGGCGCGCAACGGATAGGCCGCTGCGCCCTGCGGCAAGGGCCCCTTGCCAT
>JANYET010000013.1 GCA_025359785.1 Alphaproteobacteria bacterium
GACCACCGGCCCGACGATCTCGGGGATGACGTCGCCGGCCTTGCGGAGCACGACCGTGTCGCCGATCAGCACGCCCTTGCGGTGCACCTCGTCGGCGTTGTGGAGGGTGGCGCGCTCGACCGTCGACCCCGCGACGACGACCGGCTCCATCACCCCGAACGGCGTCACCCGGCCGGTGCGTCCGACGTTGACCTGGATGTCGAGGAGCCGGGTGTTGACCTCCTCGGGCGGGTACTTGAAGGCGATCGCCCAGCGGGGGGCCCGTGAGGTCGAACCGAGCTGCCGCTGGACGGAGACCTCGTCGACCTTGACGACGACACCGTCGAGCTCGTGCTCGAGCGAATGTCGGTGCTCGCCGAACCAGGCGATGTAGTCCTCGACCTCGGCCATGGTGTCGAGGACCCTGACGTGGCTGGAGGTGGGCAGGCCCCAGTCGTGCAGCGCGGCATACGCCTCGCTCTGGCGGGTGATGTCGAAGCCGACCCGCGCGCCGATGCCGTGCACGAGCATCTGCAGCGGCCGTGACGCGGTGACCCGGGAGTCCTTCATCCGCAGCGAGCCGGCCGCGGCGTTGCGCGGGTTGGCGTAGGTCTTGGTCCCAGCCTCGATGGCGGCAGCGTTCAGGCCCGCGAAGGCGTCGTGGCCGAGGTAGACCTCGCCGCGCACCTCGATGACCTCCGGCCAGCCAGAGCCCGCCAGACGCTTGGGCACATCGGCGATGGTGCGGACGTTCAGCGTCACGTCCTCGCCCGTCCGGCCGTCGCCGCGCGTCGCCGCCTGGACCAGATGCCCGTTCTCGTAGCGGATCGAGCAGGACAGGCCGTCGATCTTAGGCTCGGCGGTGTAGCCCACGGCCTCGTCGGCCGAGAGCCGCAGGAAGCGGCGGATCTTGGCGTCGAAGTCGGCGGCATCTTCGTTGGAAAAGGCGTTCTCCAGGCTGAGCATGGGCGCGCCATGCTCCACCGGCCGGAACTGCTCCGCCCGCGCCGCGCCCACCCGCAGGGACGGTGAATCCTCGCGCGTCAGGGCGGGGAACCGCGTCTCGATTTCCAAGTTTCGGCGCTTGAGCGCATCGTAGTCGCCGTCAGAAATCGTCGGCGCATCCTCGCGGTGATAGCGCAGGTCGTGCCCCGCGATCTCCTCAGCCAGCCGCGCCAGTTCGGAGGCGGCCTGCTCGGGCGTGAGGTCGGTGACGGGGATCATGCGGTACGATCTACCGCGATGCCGGGGTCCACGAAAAGCCGTTCCAAGACGCCGCGCTTTCCCTTCCCAAGAAGCGGGAGAGGAATTTCACGCCGCCATCAGTGCGCGGGCCGCCGCCCGCGCAGCTTCGGTGACTTCGGCGCCGGCGAGCATGCGGGCGAGTTCTTCCTCGCGGTCGGCGGGCGACAGGGTCTCGACGACGGTGCGCAGGCGCGCGCCCTCCCCGGCCTTGGCGATCCGCCAGTGGGCCCCGGCGCGGGCGGCGACCTGCGGGCTGTGGGTTACGACCAGCACCTGAGCATCCGCCGCCAGGCGCTTGAGGCGCAGACCGACAGCGTCAGCGACCGCGCCGCCCACGCCCTGATCGACCTCGTCGAAGATCATCAGGGGCTGCGGGCCGGAGCCCCGGCCGGCGAGGGCGGCCTTCAGCGCCAGCGCAAACCGCGCCAGTTCGCCGCCGGAGGCGATGGCCCCCAAGTCCCCGAACGGCGCGCCAGGGTTGGTGGCGATCTCGAAGGCGATGCGGTCGAGACCGGAGGCGCCGGCCTTGTCCTCGGGCTGGGCGGTCACGGCGACCTGGAAGCGGGCCTTGTCGAGTTTCAGAGGCGCCAGTTCCGCCATCACCGCCTTGGCCAGGCGTTCGCCCGCCGCGCGCCGGGCCGCGCTGAGCTTGCCGGCCTCGGCGAGGTAGGCCTCGCGAGCGGCGGCGAGCGCGGCCTCGGCGGCGCGCAGCGTATCGCCGGAGGTCTCCACCGCGCGCAGCCGCTCGGCGAAGCTGGTCCGCAGCGTCGGCAGCTCCTCGACGCTGACCCGCAGCTTCCGCGCGAGGCCGCGCAGGTCGAACAGCCGCTCCTCGGCCTTTTCCAGACGATCGGGCTCGAAGTCGAAGGCTTCGGCGGCGGCCTCGACCGCAGCCTCGGCCTCTCCGGCCTCGATCAGCATGCGGTCCAGCGCGCCTTGCGCCTCGGTCAGCCGCTTGACCGCTGCGCCGGTCTCCGCCGCCCCGGCCAGCAGGGCGCGTTCGTGGGCGCGGCTGAGCGCTCGCACGGCAGCCGCGACCCGAGCCGACAGCCCCTCGAACACCTCGCGGGCGCCGCCGATATCCGCCAGGGCCTTTTCCGAGGCGCCCAGGATGGCGCGCTCCTCGGCCAGCTCCGTCTCCTCGCCCTCACGGGGATCAAGCCGGTCGAGCTCGGCGAGCCTGAGCGTCAGTTCCTCGGTCTCGGCGTCGGCGCGGGCGACCTCGGCGCGCAGGGCCTCCACCGCGTCCCGCGCCTCGCGCCAGCCCCGCCAGGCCCTGGCGACGGCGGCGGTGTCGAGGCCGCCGAAGGCGTCGAGCATCGGCCGGTGCGTGCGTGCGTCCAGCAGGCCCACGGTCTCGTGCTGGCCGTGCACCTCCAGCAGCGCCTCGCCGACCTCTTTCAGCACGCCGACGCCGGTGGTCTGGTCGTTGACGAAGGCGCGGCTGCGACCGTCGGCGCTGAGCGTGCGACGCAGCACCAGGTCCTCGTCGCGGGCGTAGGACAGGCCCTTGTCTTCCAGCAGGTCCCAGACCGGATGGTCGGGAGCCGGGGCGAAGACCGCCGAGGCCGCCGCCTGGGCCGCGCCCCGGCGCACGAGTCCGGCGTCGGCCCGCGCGCCCACCGCCAGGCCCAGGGCATCCAGGATGATCGATTTGCCGGCCCCGGTCTCACCGGTCAGCACGGTGAGGCCCGGCCCGATCGACAGGTCCAGCGCCTCGATCAGCACGACGTCGCGGATCCAAAGTCCGATCAGCATAGGGCCCCGATCAGCATGGCGGCCAAACTCGCTTTGGAATCACCTGCGGTCCACGCACCGCTCGATCTATCTGATCACTTTTTGTTCTCATAGCCAATAGGGCGCGGCCTCACCCGGAAGCCGCGCCCATCTCAGACTTGGCGAGGCCTTCAGGCGCCCGGCGTCGGCGTCGGCAGCACGTCCGGGGCGGTCGGGTCCGACCGGTCCCCCGTGAAGGGAATGTGAAAGCGCGGCAGGTGGAAGCCACGCCGCTTCGCTGGCTTCGCGTCGTCGTCGGCGACGGGCTTGGCGGGCGGCGCCGGGGCGGCGGCCGGTTGGGCGGCGTCAGGCTGGGCGGCCAGGGCGGCGGCTGTGGTGACGGGCGGCGCGACGGTAGCCGATTTGTCCTTGGTGAAGGCGGCGTGGAAAACGCTGCGCTTCGACACCACGGCCGGGATCACCGCCGGGCGCAGGCCCTTGGCGGTCAGCAGCGCGTAGGCGTCGGAGTACCAGCGGTCGCCGGGGTAGTTGTAGCCCAGCACCGCGCCGTCCTTCTTGGCTTCATCCAACAGGCCCAGCGTCAGATAGCATTCCACCAGGCGGTAGAGCGCCTCAGGCGTGTGGCTGGTCGTCTGGTAGCGCTCGACAACGGCCTTGAAGCGGCCGATGGCGGCCAGTGTGTCGTTCTGGCGCAGATAGTAGCGCCCGACGTTCATTTCCTTGCCGGCCAGCTGGTCGTTGACCATGTCGATCTTCAGGCGCGCGTCGAGGGCGTATTCGGTGCGCGGATAGCGTGAGGTGACTTCGCGCAGGTTGGCCAGCGCCTGACCGGTGGACCCCTGGTCGCGGCCCACATCGACGATCTGTTCGAAGTAGCAGATGGCCTTCAGGTAATGGGCGTAGGCTGCAGCCTGGTTGCCCGGATACAGCGCGATGAAGCGGTCGGCGTCGCCGATGGCCTCGTCATAGTTGTTGGCCTGATAGTGGGCGAAGGCCTGCATCAGGATCGCGCGGCGCGACCATTCCGAATAGGGGTGCTGGCGCTCGACTTCCTGGAAATAGTCCACGGCCTGGGCCCAGAGGTGGCGGTCCATCCGGTCGGCGCCGGTGGAATAGAGCAGCTCCACCGGCCGCTCCTCATAGGCGAGCTTGGCCTTGGGCTTCGGCTTCAGGCTGGAGCAGCCGGCGACGGCGAGCGCGCAGAAAACAGCGACAAGCGCAGGCTTAATCCAAGAATTGCGAACCAAGGACACCATCACCTCAAAAAACCACCAGACGCGCGCCCCCACGCGAGGACTCGCTATCTACACTACCGACTGTGGCGAGCAAACGGCGGCGCGGTCGCAGAGACCGTGTCGTTCAGAGGGTCTTTCTCAGACCCTGCACCTGTTCATCATGGGTCGCCGTTGGCTTCTCCAGCTTGAGCTGGTCGCTGACCATCTCCGAGAGGGACGGCAGGACGCTGCGCTCGACCCGGTGCGACTCGCCCCAGAGATCGGCCCGCATCAGGGCTTTCGGGCAATGCAGAAAGGCTTCACGGACCGCCACACGAAGCAGGCTACGCGGCGTCTTGCCGAACTCCACGAAGCTAGCGCAAAGGCCCTGATCCGCCTCCAGGCTAGCAGAGCCATTGACCCGATAGATGTCGTCGACGCCGGGGATCATGAACATCAGCCCGACCTCACCGGATCCGGCGGCGATGTTTTTGAGGGTGTCCAACCGATTGTTGCCCGGTCGATCTGGCATCAACAGGCTCAGCCCGTCGTCGGCCACCCGCACAAAGCCAGGCCCGCCGCCGCGTGGCGAGACGTCGAGACCGCCCTCGCCGATCGAGCCGATCACCAGGAACGGCGACAGTTCGATAAAGCGCCGCCCATGCGGATCGATGCGGTCGAGCGCCTTGGCGACCACGACCGGATGCGGCGGCTTGTAGAGCTGGGCAAGGTCACCCTGAATGGTTTCAGCGGTTGACATGACGACACCCTCCCAACGGCATCCTGCAGGCCCGCTACTGACACCATAGCGTCAACAGTGCGCCGGACTGGGAAAGGAAATCAGACCGCGACCGCGATTTCGTCGGCGAAGGTGCGGATGCGCCAGGCGTCGGGGCGGGCGGCCAGCGCTCGGACCAGCTGGTTGTTGATGCCGTGGCCGGCAAGCTCGCCTTCGAAGCGGCCGAGGATCGGGGCGCCCAGGACGAAGAGATCGCCGATGGCGTCGAGCGCTTTGTGGCGGACAAATTCGTCGGGGCGACGCAGGCCTTCGGGGTTCAGCACCCGGTCGCCTTCGATGACCACGGCGTTGTCCATCGAGCCGCCGCGGGCCAGGCCCATGGCGCGCAGCGCCTCGACCTCGTGCAGGAAGCCGAAGGTGCGGCAATCGGCCAGTTCGCGGCGGAAGGCGGCCTCGTCCATCGGCATATCGATTTCCTGGCGGCCGATGACGGCGGTGGGGAATTCGATGGCGAAGGCGATCTCGAAGCGCATGGCGGGCTTCAGCGCCGCGCGCTTGTCGCCGTCGATGACCTCGACGGTGTCGATGATCTCGATGAACTTGCGGGCCGCCGCCTGGGGCCTGCGCCCGGCGCGGTCGAGAATCTTCAAGAACGGCCAGGACGAGCCATCCATGATCGGCATTTCCGGCCCGTCGAGCTCGACCACGGCGTTGTCGATGCCGGACATCACCAGGGCGGCCATCAGGTGCTCGATGGTGGCGACCGTGACGCCGGCCTCGTTGGTGATCACGGTGCCGAGCTGGGTCTTGCAGACCGCCTCTGGCGAGACCGGCACCCGGTTGTCGCGGTCGGTGATGTCGGTGCGGACGAAGCTGATGCCGGCGTCGCAGCCGGCGGCGCGCACCGCGACCTGGGTGTAGGCGCCGGTGTGGACGCCGACGCCCGCGAACAGGGCTGGAGTCTTGACGGTATGCTGGAAGGCGCCGCTCTGGAAACCGTCTGCCGCCATGCTGGGACCTTCCCTACCGAGGCGCCAAGGCCTCGCGAACCGAGGGGCGCCAGATCCTGCTGTTAAGCAAGTTGGTGCGCCGCAGCAAAACAAGCCCTGTTTCGCAATGTTTCGGTTAACGGAGTCCGAAAACGCAGAACGCCGCGGCCACCTTTCGGTCACCGCGGCGTCCGTAGAAACGCTTTTGCGATCAATTAGTTGGCGAGACGCCGCAGGAAGGACGGGATTTCCAGATCCTCGCCCTGATGGGCTTCCTCTTCCGGGGCCGCAGCCTCGGCGGGAAGCGCGCCGCCGCGGCTGGGCGCCGGGCGCGGCTGAGCCGTCATTGCGGCCGGCTGCGGCGCGTCGTAGCGCGGACGGCTGCCGAAGATTGAAAGGAACCCGCCGCGCGGCTTGCGCTCCTCGTAGATCGGCTCGGCGAACAGCGGCTCGTCGCCGGCATCGGCTACCGCCGGATCGACAATACGGCTGACCGGCTGGATCACCGTCGGCCCTGACGCAGCCGCGGTGGCGGCAAGCGGCGCGGCGTAGAGGTCGGGCTGTTCTTCTTCGAGCGTCTCGACGGCCAGCGCCGGCTGGGCGAGCGGCGCGGCGGCGTAGGCCGGCGCCGCATAGGGCTCCGGCGTCGAGACGCGTTCGGGCATCAGCAGCGCCGGCGCGGTCATCGGCCGGCGCTCAAGCTTGGGCTCGATGGCGGCGATCGAGGCGCCGTCCATGCCGGTGGCGACCACGCTGACGCGGATCATGCCATCCAGCGACGGGTCGAAGGCCGCGCCGAAGATGATGTTGGCCTCGGGATCGACCTGTTCGGAGATGGCGTTGGCCGCCTCGTCGACTTCCAGCAGCGTCATGTCGAGACCGCCGGTGACATTGACCAGCACGGCCTTGGCGCCCTTCAGCGAGACTTCGTCGAGCAGCGGGTTCTGGATGGCGTTCTGGGCGGCCATCAGGGCACGGTCTTCGCCCGTGGCTTCCCCGGTGCCCATCATCGCCTTGCCCATCTCGGTCATCACCGTGCGGACGTCGGCGAAGTCGAGGTTGATCAGGCCCGGCAGCACCATCAGGTCGGTGATCGAGCGGACGCCCGAATGCAGCACCTGGTCGGCCATGCCAAAGGCTTCGGCGAAGGTCGTGCGCTCGTTGGCGACGCGGAACAGGTTCTGGTTCGGAATGACGATCAGGGTATCGACATAGCGTTGCAGCTCGCCGATCCCGGCGTCGGCCAGGCGCATGCGGTGGCGGCCCTCGAAGTGGAAGGGCTTAGTGACCACGCCCACCGTCAGGATGCCGCGCTCACGCGCGCACTTGGCGATGATCGGAGCGGCTCCGGTGCCGGTGCCGCCGCCCATGCCGGCGGTGATGAACACCATGTGGGCGCCGTCAAGGTGCTCACCGATCTCCGGGATGCTTTCCTCCGCGGCGCTCATGCCGATCTCGGGGTGGGCGCCGGCGCCGAGGCCTTGCGTCGCCAGCACGCCCAGCTGGACGCGGCGGTCGGTCTTGGCGAAGGCGAGCTGCTGGGCGTCCGTGTTGGCCACCACGAACTCGACGCCTTCCAGCCCCGCCTCGATCATGTTGTTGACCGCGTTGCCGCCGGCCCCGCCGACGCCAAACACCACGATACGCGGCTTCAGTTCTGTCGCGCGCGGCGCGGAAAGAGAAATGCTCATGGGACCCCTGCGTCCTTCCCGAAATCGCCCGATGCGCGCCAGCTGTTTAACCGTTCGGTTAACCCGCCGAAGCGCCCTCGTAAGGAAGCGTTAAGTACGCGCCGACACCCTTAATCGAGTGTTAACCGCATAGCGTGAGTCGGGCGGGCGTCCAGCGGCGCCTTTCCGGATAAATCCCCTTGCGCCACAAGGCGTAAGGCGAATCAGCGGCCGGTCGCGGCGTTGCGAACCGGGCGCGATTTCGCACCGCGCCGTATCGCGCTCGCCCACGCGGCGAATTCTCGCGCGATTCTCTACCCCAAATGGGAGATGCGGCGGGCGCTTGCCCGGCGGAAGGTGCGCGCCTCGGGGACCGCCGCCCTGGACCTCCGACCCGATGGTTAGGAAATGCCATGCCGCAGATCGCCCGCGCCGCGCCCATAGCCCTGCTGGCCTTGACGCTGGCCGTCGCCGGCTCGGCCCACGCCGCCATCCAGTTCGCCGACGTCGGCAAGAACCTGGAATACCTGCAGACCAACAGCACCGGATCCACCACGCCGTTCGGCAACGGAGGCGACAACGCCTTCTTCTTCGCTCGGGTCTTCTACGACTCGGGGAACTACGACGGCGGCAGCGTGACGTTCGGCGGCGCCACCACGCCTTTCAACGGTCAGACGTTCGACTGCTGCGGCGATATCGGCGGGGCTTACCAGACCGGCTACCTGTCCAAGGCCGCAATGGACGCCCAGTTCCCGACGAACACGACCTACGCGTTGCAGGTAACCGACAGCACGGGGACGAGCCCCACGACGGACATCAATATCGTCCTGCCAGATGACCTCTATGACTCGACGCAGATCCCGACGTTCTCCGCCGGCAGTTTCGACGCCCTCAACAGCCTGACGATCGGGCAGGGCCTTACCATCGTCACCAGCACCTTTGCGCCGGATGGGCGCGCGACGGCCGGCCAGACCTTTCTGACGGTCTTCGACTTGACCTCTGGCGGCGTGGTCTACAGCGAGTTCGGCGCGAACACGCGCAGTAGCTGGGACGTCGGCTCGGGCATCTTCCAGGCCGGCCACCACTATGAAGCGCAGCTGATCTTCGACAACCTGGTGGAGTCGAGCGATGGCGGCGTGCCGACAACGGCGCGTTCGGACCTCCGCACCGACGTCCTCTTCGACCTGCCCGCGCATGCCGCCGTGCCGGAGCCCGCCGCCTGGGCTCTGATGCTGACGGGCTTCGGCGCGATCGGCGCGACCTTGCGCCGTCGCCGCCCGACCGCGGCGGCTTCCTAGGCCGAGAGCCTAGAGGTTCTCCCGCAGCCAGCTTGCCGCCTTGGCGACCGGATTGGCGCGCGGGTCCAACGGCTCGCGGCGCAACTTGGCCGAGGCCAGCGCCTTGGCGCTGACGGCTTCCCGCGGCCCGAAGGCCGCCCGGTGCAGGATGCCGGCGGCGGCGGTGAAGGCCGGACCCGAGGCGGCGTCTGCCAGGTGCGGCACGCGGCGCGGACGGCCCAGGCGCACCGGGCGGTCGAACACCCGCACGGCAACTTCGCGGACGCCGGCCAGCTGGCTCGCGCCGCCGGTCAGCACCAGGCCCGCGCCCGGCTCGACAGGCGCGCCGGAATTCTTGAGGCGGTCGCGGAGGAGTTCGAGGGTCTCTTCGACCCGGGGCGCGATGATGCCCTTGAGCAGGGAGCGCGGCGCGATGACCGGCCCGGCGCCCGGGTCGTCGCCGCGCGGCGGCGCCTCGATCATTTCGCGGTCCTCGTTGGCCGAGGCGATCGCCGAGCCGTGCAGGGTCTTGATCCGCTCGGCGCCGGCGATTGAGGTGGAAAGGCCTCGGGCGATGTCCTGGGTCACGTGCTGGCCGCCGACCGGCACCGTTTCGACGTGGACCAGGGAGCCGGAGGTGAAGACCGCCGCCGAGGTCGAGCCGCCGCCCATGTCGATGCAGACGCTGCCCAGATCCATCTCGTCTTCCTCCAGCGCGGCGAGCGCGGAGACGAAAGGCGCGGCGACCACACCCTCGAACTGCAGGTGCGCCCGCTCGACACAGGCGCCCAGAGTCTGGAAGACGGCCTCGGAGACGGAGACGACCAGAAGCTCGACGCCGAGCGTGCGGCCGAACATGGCGCGGGGGTCGCGCACGCCGCCCTGCCCGTCCACGGACCAGGAGATCGGCAGGATGTGGGCGGCGCGGCGCCCCGGCAGCTTGATCTGCGCCAGCGCATTGCTGATCGCCCGGACCAGGTCGTTGTCACTGATCGGACGCGCGCCGATGGAGACACGGCCGGCCACACGGTTCGAGGTCAGCTGGCCGCCGGCGGTGGCGACCGTGACGCTCTGGACATTGACGCCGGCGACGTTCTCGGCGCGCTCGACGGCCTGGGCGATGGCCTCGGAAGCCTCGTCGAGGTTGACGATGGCGCCGCCGCGGATGCCGCGCGACTGGACGTAGCCGACGCCGGCGGTGGTCAGCGTACGGTCGCCCTTGCGGACGCCTTCCGGCTTCATGATGAAACAGGCGACCTTGGCCGCGCCCAGATCGACGGCGGCCACCACCGGGGTTCGCGCGAGCGCGGCCTTCAGGCCGTCGCGGCCGTTGCGGCCATCCTTGCCGTCGCCCGGCTTGCGGTCCCCAGGGTTGCGGTCGGCAGCCCGACGCTCGGCGAACCGGCGCTCTTCGCTCGGGGCTTCCGCCCGGGTGGCCAACTTGAACATCTAGCGAACGTCCATCTTCATCAGAGACCTGCCGCGAACGAGGCGGCGGGCGTGGGGGATGCGGGCAGGGCCTGGATCTGACGGGGCCGCACGGCCACCACGTCGGGATTGCGCAGGTCGATCCGGTCGAAGCCAAGCTGCAGAATGCGCGAGCGCTGGTCGAGACGCTCCAGCTGCATCAGCGCGGCCTCGACGCCGTCGGCGGGCAGCTGGATCAGCGAGCCGTCCTTCAGGCGCACGTCCCAGCGGCGGTCATCGACCCGCACCAGCGCGTCCATCTGACCCATCAGCTTCGGGCGCTGGGCGATGACCGGCAGGATTTCCGGCGCATGCTCGGCCCCGCCCTCGCCCACCACCAGCGGCAGGGTCGAAAAGCGCGCGGGGTCGGCCTCCGGGATCGGCTTGCCATGTTCGTCGATGACCATCTGGCGGCCAGCGTGCTGCCACACGGCGAGCTGGCGCCGCTCGACCACGGCCACCACCAGCGTGTCCGGCAGCAGACGCACGACGCGGGCCTCCTTGACCCAGCCGACACTCTCGACGCGGGCCTTGAGCGCGTTGAGGTTGAGGCCCAGCAGCGGCTGGTTCTGATAGATCTGGGCGGCCCTGACGATATCCGCCTTGGCCAGCGGCGAGGCGCCCTGCACCTGTATGGTCTTCAGCCGAAAGCCGGCGTCACCCAGGCGGTTGTCGATGCCCGCGCCAACGCCCGCAACCAGGCGCTGGCCGCGGTGGCCAGTGGCCAGGGTGGCGGCGAGCGCCAGAGCCAGAACAACGACCGCGCCGGTCAGGGCGACTCTCGGGGAGAGACCGTGGGCGTCTCGCGGGCTGACAGGCGCACGCCGCGCAGCTCTCGCCGGGGCCTGACGCGCCGATTTCGGAGCAGCTCTAGTCGCGGGCTTCGCCTGTACGCGCGAACCTCCCCGCACCGCCCCCGCCATACGCGTCCTCCGTGATCCAAAGCACCAGTCGGTCGAAATCCACGCCCTGCTGCGCCGCCTGCTCGGGAACGAGCGAAGTGGGCGTCATGCCGGGCTGGGTGTTCACCTCCAAGAGGACAAGAACATCCTTAACATCGTCGTAACGAAGGTCGGCCCGGGTAACCCCTCGGCAACCCAGGGCGGCGTGCGCCATCTCGCTGAGTTTCAAAGCCTTTTCAAAGGCCTGAGGGGGAATATCGGCCGGAACGATGTGCGTCGAGCCGCCGTCGGCGTACTTGGCCTCGTAGTCATAAAAACCTGTGCGCGGAATTATGTCGGTGACGGTCATGGCCTTGCCGTCCATGACGCCCACCGCCAGCTCGCGCCCGGCGATGTAGGGCTCGATCATCACCTCTTCGCCGAAGGTCCAGGACGGCGCGACGATCTCCTGTGGCGGCCGGTTGGCGCCTTCAAAGACCAGGAACACGCCGACCGACGAGCCCTCGGCGTTCGGCTTGACCACATAGGGCGGCGGCATGACGTGCGCCGCGGCCGCCTCGAAGCGGTCGAACAGCCCGCCGCCCGGCACGGTGACGCCGGCCGCGGCCAGCACGGCCTTGGACTTGGCCTTGTCCATGGCCAGCGCAGAGGCCAGCACGCCGGAATGGGTGTAGCGAAGGCCCAGCGTCTCCAGCACGCCCTGGACACAGCCGTCCTCGCCCCAGGCCCCGTGCAGGGCGTTGAAGCAGACATCCGGCTGTAGCTTGCTCAGCACCTGGGCGAGATCGCGACCAGCGTCGACACGGCTCACCTTGGCGCCGAGGCGCTCGAGGGCGTCCGCGCATTCGCGGCCGGAGACCAGGCTTACCTCGCGCTCCGAGGAGAGGCCGCCCAGCAGGACGGCGACGTGCTGTCCAGATAGGGAAAAGGTCACTTTGCCTCGGCGCCCGCCTTGCGGAAATCGATATCGCTGTCGGCCACGGTGTAGAGGAACGCCGCCCAGACCGCGACGTTCTGGGCAAGTTCGGCTGGGTCGATCTTGTCCAGGGTGTCGTCGGCGGCGTGGTGCAGGTCAAAGTAGCGGCTGGCGTCCTGGTTGAAGTCGACGAAGGGCGCGCCGGCGGCGATGAGGCCCTCTACGTCGGAGCCGCCGAACCGCGGCGCGGTCGCGTTGACGATCACCTTCAGCGGGCCGATGGCGGTCAGGAACGCCTTCATCGCCGGGGTTCCGGCCGAGCCCTTGGGCAGGCTCAGGTTCCAGATGCGGCCCGCGCCCAGGTCGCTCTCGCCGACCACGACCATTTTGCCGACCTCGGCCTTGTGGGCGGCGCCATAGGCCTCGCCACTGCCGCCCTGCTCTTCCGAGCCCCACATGACGACACGGAGCGTCCGGCGCGGATGCAGGCCGCCGGCCAGCTTGGCCGCCGCCGTGGCGATGGCCACGCCCGCGCCGTCATCGATGGCCCCCGTGCCTGGGTCCCAGCTGTCCAGGTGGCCGCCCACGACCAGCACCTCGTCCGGCGCCTCGCGGCCACGGATCTCGCCGACCACGTTCCAGGCCGCCGCGTCGGTCCGATAGGTCGAGGCCATGGCGAGCCTGACCGTGACCGGCTGGCCGCGGGCGCTCATGTGGTCAAGCAATTCAGCGTCAGGCGTCGAGAGCGCCGCGGCCGGGATGCCGCCGGCGTTCGCGGAGCCCGCGTGCGGCAGGCGCGTGTCGTCGGTGGAGAGCGAGCGGATCAGGTAGCCGACGGCGCCGCGTTTGGCGGCCTCGACCGGCCCTTGGGTGCGCATGGCGTTGATGGCCCCGTAGCCGGAGCCGTCCTGGGTGCGGATCATCTTCTCCGTCACCACCGCGATCTTCCCGGCGAGCGAGCCGGCGGGCTGGGCCAGGAATTCGCGGTAGGTGTGGAAGACCGCGATGGGCGCGGTTAGCCCCCCGGCCGGCGTCGGCGACGAGCGGCCAAGGCCCAGGATGTGCAGCGTTTGCGGGAACGGCCCCACCACCTCGGCGGACTCCGCGCCGCGCGACCAGGCGGGCGTCGTGAAGGCCTCGACGTGGACGTTCTCGAAGCCCAGGGCCTTCAGCTTGGCCACGCCCCAGTCGCGGGCGCGCTGGGCGGCGGGCGAGCCTACCGGCCGCGCGCCGACCTCGGTGGTCAAGCTGTCGACCACGTCCCATCCCGTGGTGTCGGCGAGCGCCTTGTCGCGCAGCGCCGAGGCTCGCGCCGTGAGGTCCTGGGCCGCGGCCGGAAGGGCCATCAGGGTGGCGACCGCCAGGGCCGCGAAGGGGAGAATACGCATCGGTCCCGCGTGCGCCCGCGCGGGATTCCCGTCAAGCCACCGGCCGTGTCAGGCCCGCCCGATCCGCTTGATTTCCCATTCCAGTTCGACGCCGGTCCGGGCCTTCACGTCTGACCGGACCGCTTCGCCCAGGCCTTCGAGATCGGCGGCGGTGGCCTCGCCGGTGTTGATCAGGAAATTGGCGTGCAGCGGTGAGAACATGGCGCTGCCCCCCTCTTTGCCGCTCGCGCTAAAGGGCTTGCCGCGCCAGCCGGCTTCGTCGACCAGTTTCCAGGCCGAGTGGCCGGGCGGGTTTTTGAAGGTCGAGCCGCCGGTCTTCTCGCGGATCGGCTGGGTGGTCTCGCGGCGCGCGGTGATCTCGTCTATCCGCGCCGTGATGGCGGCGGGATCGTCGGGGCGACCCTGGAAGACCGCCTGAGTGAAGATCATGCCGTCCGGGACGGCGCTATGGCGATAGCTGTAGCCGAAGTCGTCCAGCGCCCAGATACGCGGCTCGCCTGTCCGGTCGCAGCCCCAGGCACTCACCAGAACGTCCCTGGTCTCCCAGCCATAACAGCCGGCGTTCATCATCAGCGCGCCGCCGATCGAGCCGGGTATCCCGGCGTAGAACTCCAGCCCGGCAATGCCCGCCTTAGCCGCAGCCCGCGCCACCTGCGCGTCGAGCGCGCCCGTCCCCACCACCAGCTTGTGGTCCTCGACAATCTCGATGCTTGAGAAGGCCCGCCCTGCGAGCCGGATCACCAGGCCCGAAATCCCGCCGTCACGAATGATCACATTGGAGCCCACGCCGAGCAGGGTCACCGGGACATCGTCTGGAAACTGAACCAGGAAATCTCCCAGGTCCTGGGCGTCGGCCGGCAGGAACAGCACCTCGGCGGCGCCCCCGACCCGGAGCCAGGTGAAAGGCGCCAGCGGCTCGTCGAACAGCAGCTTGCCGCGGACGGACGGCAGGTGGTCTCGCCAACTCATGCCGCCGCGAGCGCCGTGAGCTCGCCCGGCAGGGCGTAGGACCAGCCGGTGACATCGCCAGCGCCCAGCAGGACCACCACATCGCCGGCCTTGGCCTCCTCATGAACGAGGCCCGCCAGATCGGCGGGACTGGCCAGGGTCAGCACCCGGCGGTGGCCATAGCGGCGCAGGCCGTCAGCCAGCGCGTCACGGTCGATCCCGTCCAGCGGCGCTTCGCCCGCGGCGTAGACGTCGGCCACGATCACCGTATCGGCGTCGTTGAAGCAGGCGCAGAAGTCGTCGAACAGGTCGGCCAGGCGAGAGTATCGGTGGGGTTGCACGACGGCGATAACCCGGCCTTCCGTAACAGCCCGCGCGGCCTTCAGCACCGAGGCGATCTCCACCGGGTGGTGGCCGTAGTCGTCGATGATCCGCACGCCATTTGCGACGCCGGTGGTGGTGAACCGCCGCCGAACTCCGGCGAAGCCAGCCAGACCCTTGCGGATATCCTCAGGGCTGACGGCCAGTTCACGGGCCACGGCGATGGCGGCCAGCGCGTTCATCGCATTGTGGTGGCCGGCCATCGGCAGGTGGAGGTCGTCGTAGCGTAGCGGCTCGGCGTCCTTGTGCGCGTAAGAAGGGGGTGGTTGGATCACCACGTCGAAACGGCAGCCGTCCGGCCCCATGGTCAGGTTCTCGGCGCGGACCTCGGCCTGCGGATTGACGCCATAGGTCACCAGGCGCCGGTTCTCCACGCGGCTGGCCATGGCCTGGACCTCCGGGTGATCGATACAGACCGCCGCGAAACCGTAGAAGGGCGTGTTCTGGACGAAGTCGCGGAAGGCCTTCTTCACCGCGTCGAAGTCGCCGTAGTGGTCCAGATGCTCCGGGTCGATGTTGGTGACGATGGCGACCGTGGCGCGCAGGCGCAGGAAGGTGCCGTCGCTCTCGTCGGCCTCGACCACGATCCAGTCGCCGGTCCCGACCTTCGCATTGGTGCCATAGGCGTTGATGATACCGCCGTTGACCACGGTCGGGTCGAGCCCGCCGGCGTCCAGCAGGGCAGCCACCATCGAGGTGGTCGTGGTCTTGCCGTGGGTGCCGCCGACCGCCACCGAGAACTGCAGGCGCATGAGTTCGGCCAGCATCTCGGCGCGGCGGACCAGCGGCAGGCGGCGCTCGCGGCCGGCGGCCATCTCCGGGTTGTCGGACTTGACGGCGGTCGAATAGACGATGGCCGAGGCGCCCTCCACGTGAGCAGCGTCATGGCCGATGAACACCTTCGCGCCCAGCTTCTCCAGCCGATCGGTGTTGGCGCTGGCCTTGGCGTCGGAGCCCTGCACGGTGTAGCCGATCCGGATCATGATCTCGGCAATGCCGCTCATACCGATGCCGCCGATGCCGATGAAATGCACGGGGCCGATGTCGAAGGGTACGGGGCGTCGGGTCATGGGACGGTGCTAGCGTATTCGAACGGGACGGGAAACACGCCCGCTCAGACGCCGACGCAACCCAGGCGGCCGCCACGCAGAGCGCACTTGGCGATCACCGCGTCGGTGAGGTCGTGGAAGACGCCGGCCCAGTCGTCGCCTTTGCCTTGCCGGTCGAACACGAAATAGCCGAAACGGCCCATGGTGAAGACGTCGGCGGTCATGCCGTCGATCACCACCTTGGCCACCGCGGGCGGCGGCAGGTCGCTGGGGTCCTGGATGTCACCGCCGGTGCCGACCACCAGTTCGCCGGGCCGGCCCGGGCCGAAGTCCAGGCTGGTGAAATTGTGGATGTGACCGACCAGGGCCAGCTCGACCTGGCCCAGGCCCTGGGCCTTCACGGCGGCGCGTTCGTTGGCGTTGGTGATCCCGTCAGCCAGCGCATCGCCCTTGCGGTTCACCGCCCAGATCGGGCGGTGGGTCACCAGCCAGAGTGGCGTCGGCCCTGCCGGGATCGCCTTCAGGTCGGCCTGCAGGGTGGCCACCAAGGGCAGGATCGACCTTGATGTCGTCGCCGTCTGCCGTGTCGAGAATGGCGAGCCGCGCGCCGCCGATCGGAATGGTGAAGGTCGCGCTGTGGCCCGCCGGACAGGCCTGGACCCTGAAGTCGGCGTCCAGCAGGCGGAACCAGCCCCTGCCACCGCGCTTGCAGTCCTCGTGGTTGCCGCGGGCGAAGACCCACGGCGCGGCCTTGAGCAGGCCTGCGGCGGGATCGAACAGCTCGGCTTTCCAGGTGGGCCACCTGTCGCCGAACGGGCTGCCGGCACAGATCGCGAGGCCGGCCGGGCATGCGGTCTCGCGGTAGTAATAGTCGCCCACATGGATCACCAGGTCGGGCTTCTGGGCGGCAGCCAGGGCGGCGACACGGGCAAAAGGCCAGCCGGCGACGGGGTCGTTGCAGTTCTGGACGTAGGGACCCTTCAGGCGGCAACCGGTGTCGCCCAGGATCACCAGCCGCCGCGGCCGGGCCTTGGCGACGGGCAGCGCCTGTCCGCCGACCGAGGCGCGGCTCACGCCGGCTGGCAGGGACGCTTGGCAGACGCGGTTGACGAACGCCTCGTCCGGGCCGGCGCGCAGGCTCATGCGGAGGGCGCGTCCGCCGACCATGAGGCGCGGGCAGGCCTCTCCGTCGGCGACCGCCCGGACCTGGGCGCCCGAGCCGGTCATCTCCACCCAGGCGGCCAGGGGCGGTTTCGCCATGGCGGGACCCGCCAGCATGAGGCTGCTCAGCGCGAACGGGACCAGGACCGCCGCCAACATGCGCCGCATAAAGAAACTCCCCGGCGCAGCCAGTGCGCCGGGGAGGATCATAGTCTCGCTTTGGCGGAAACCGCCACGCTCGAGGCGCTAGGCGATGACAGCCCTGCGGCGATTGCGGCGCGCGGCGGCGCCGGTCAGGCCGAAGCCGACGATCATCAGAGCCCAGCTAGCGGGCTCCGGCACCATGGCGCCGTTGATGAAGTCGGTATGGATGAACGTCGGCACGAAGCCGTTGAACTCGCCGAAGGTGTCGTTGAGCTTGCCGTCGATGTCACCAACCCCGGTGCCGAAGGTCAGGCCATAGGACGTCACTGACGAAATCATGCCGTTGATGAACTGAGGGCCGCCGGAGTCGCCGCCGGCGGTGCTGACTTCGGTCGCGCCGCGGCCGAGATTGCAATATTTCGGCCCGCCGAGCACGCCGCCGCCGGCCGCGGCGAAGAGGCCCGCGAGGCGACAGGATGAATCCTGGGCAGCCAGGCCGTTGTCGAAGTCCGCCAGATAGGAATAGTCGATCTGGGTCGTGGCGGATTCACCGAAGTCGCCCGGATGCCAGCCACCGTCGAAGGCGAAGTCCGAGTCCCCGAAGCGGAAGTCGTAGCGGTTGTCGCCCTGACGCAGGCGACCGGTTCCGAGGTTCACGCCCACCGAGCCGCCGGCGTTGGAACGCCCGCCGTAGCCGGCGATGTTGTAGTCCTGGCCGGTCAGGTCGCCACCGTTGTAGACACCGTAGGATGTCGCGAAGAGCGGAGCCGCTTCGGCCAAGCGCACCACCGCGATGTCGTTCTGGTCGATGACCTCGCCGCTATAGCCGCTGTTCACGAAATACTGGCTGACCGCCACCGCGGTGGAGGCCGGATCCTGCCAGACGACGGTGTCCGGGTTGGCGCCGCCATAGAAATAGGCCGTGGTGGCGATCGGGTTCGCGGTGCCGGCGCCGTGGCTGACGCAGTGGCCGGCCGTGAGCACGGATCGGCGGTCGTTCAACAATGTGCCCGAGCAGATGAAATTACCGGCCGCGCCCTCGTTCATGATCAGCGTAACGACACCGCTATATTTCGGCATCTGGGCGAAATAGATCGGGTTACCGCCGCCGGCGCCGGTCGCCGTCGAGGTCTGGCCGATGATGTTGCTGGTGGCCACGAAGTCCAAGCCGTTCACTTGGCCGGAAATCGTGCCTGCCTGGGCGGCAATCGGGACCAGCGACGCCGCGGCGACCGCGGCCAGTAGAAACGATCTCATTGATAAGCCCCACTAAAACAGCCTAGAAAGCAAGCACCCTGCCCACTCTCAATCGATGTGAATCGGACCTTAATCGACTGTTGCATGACCGCAATCGAATTCACCTCAGAGTAGAGAACCGCACCAAAGCTGCACAGATTCTCACCCTAGCGCGGCGTCTTGCACAATATCGGCCAACCGCTCGGCGGCGTCCGGCAGGGCCACGGAGCGGGCGGCGGCCGCCATCCGGGCCAGCCGCGCCGGGTTGGTCAGCAGCTTTTCGAGGGCATTCGAAAGGCTGGCGACGGTGAGCTGGCTCTCGCGGGCCACCTCGGCGGCGCCGACGTCAGCCAGGAACTTGGCGTTCTGACCCTGGTCGTCGTCCAACGCGATCGCCAGCGGCACCAGGATCGAAGGCTTTCCGGCGACAGCGAACTCGCAGACGGAGCCCGCGCCGGAGCGACCGATCACCAGGTGGGCCGCGCTGAGGCGGCTCGCCATGTCGCGGAAGAACGGGGCGACCTCGGCGTCCACCACGGCGTTACGATAGGTGCGGCGCGCCGTCTCCATGGATTCGGGCCGGGTCTGCTGCTGCACCGAAAGACGCTGGCGCAGCGCCTCGGGCAGGGCCGCGATCGCCTCGGGGACCAGCTCGGACAGCAGCCGCGCACCCTGGCTGCCGCCGGTGATGAGCAGGCGGATCGGCCCGTCGGGGCCGGGTGGTGTGTAGGGTTGGTCAAACAGGGCGCGAATGGCCGGGCGCACCGGGTTGCCGACACGGATCGCCTGGCCGGCTACCCGCGGCGGAGCCTTCAGCAGGGTCGGGAACGCGCAGGCGACGCGGGTGACGCGGCTGGCCAGAAAGCGGTTGGCGCGGCCCATCACCGCGTTTTGCTCGTGGATCACCGTCGGGCGCTTGTCGATGATCGCGCCCACCAGGGCCGGCGCGGAGGGATAGCCGCCGAAGCCGACCACCACATGCGGACCGATCTCGCGGTAGAGGGCGCGCGCCTGGGCCGCGCCGCGCATCACGGCAATGCCGGCACGGGCCATGCCGATGGGATCGCCCGACCGATAGGTCGCCGCCGACAGGCCGATGCGGCGCTCGGCCGGGAAGTCCTGCGACAGGGCCGCGACCCGCTCGTCCGAAGCGAGCACAATCGACCAGCCGCGCGCGATCAGCACCTCGGCCAGGGCCTGGGCGGGAAACAGGTGGCCCCCGGTGCCCCCGGCGGCGAGGACGGCTACTCTACGCATGGGGTTCCAGGCGACATAGGGTTCCAGGCGACATGGCGCCGCCCCTAGGCGAACGCGCCGGCTTTGGCGAGGCCTTCGCTGACCGTGTAGGCCCCTGGCCGGCGGCGGGTCAGCGCGAGCGCCATGCCGAGCGTCAGGCCCATCGCCAACATGGATGAGCCGCCATAGCTGATGAACGGCAGCGTCATGCCCTTGGTCGGGATCAGGTTGAGGTTCACAGCGATGTTGATGATCGCCTGCTGGCCGATCAGCACGAAGAGGCCGGCGGCCGCCACCTGTTCGAACGGGTCGTTGAGCTTCATCGACCGGTAGAGGCCGCGCAGCACCACGAAGCCGAAGAGCGAGATCACCACGATCAGGAACACCAGTCCGAATTCCTCGGCTCCGACCGAGGCGGCGAAGTCGGTGTGGGCGTCCGGGATCGCGCGCTTGAGGACGCCCTCCCCCGGCCCGCGTCCGAACAGGCCGCCCGCGGCCTGGGCCACGGCGGCGGCATCGACCTGGTGGGTGTCGGCCTTGTCGGGCGACAGGAAGCGATCGACGCGGCTGGCCACATGCGGGAACAGGAAATAGGTCGAGCCCAGGCCGGCCACGGCCACGGCCCCCAGGCCCATCACCCAGGACATCGGCACGCCTGCCATCCAGAAGGCGGCCCCGAAGGCCACGGTGATCAGCACCGTCTGGCCGATGTCTGGCTGGATCAGCAGAAGGGCCACGGAGACGGCATAAAGGAAGAACGCGATGGAGACACCGGGCACGCCATTGCCCTTCTGCCCCTCGGAGAACATCCAGGCGACCAGGATCACCAGCGCCGGCTTCATGAACTCCGACGGCTGCAGCGAAAAGCCGCCGAACTCCAGCCAGCGGGTCGCGCCCTTGGCATTGTGGCCCAGCACCGGCAGCGCGATCATGATCCCGATCGCCACCAGCCAGATCAGGAACGCGCTGCGTCGAACCGCCTTGACGTCAAGCATCGACACCACGACCAGGACCACAAAGGCGACGGCGGCGAAGACGCACTGACGCACCGCGAAGTGGAAGGGGTCGCCGATGTTCATCCGCGCCGCGGCGGCGGGGCTTGCCGCGAAGGCGATGACCATGCCGATGGCGATCAGCAGGGCGACGGCGCCCAGAATCCAGTGATCCACCGTCCACCACCAGACCCCGACCGTCGAGCGGTCGGAACGGGCGAAGGCGTGGGTCGCCTGGCCTCTGGAGGAACGGCTGTGGTCGGGTGTGGCGGCGGTCATGCGGCGCCTTTCGCGGCGTGTGCGAGGCGTTGCACGGCTGACCGGAAGGCCTCGCCGCGCTGTTCGAAATCGGCGTACTGGTCAAACGAGGCGCAGGCCGGCGACAGCAGGACGACAGCGTCGTGCCCGGTGGCTGCGGCGTCGGCGTAGGCCTGAGCCACGGCGGCCTCGAGCGTACCGGTTTCGACGGCCAGCGCCTTGCCGGCCAGGGTCTTGGCGAAGGCGGGCGCGGCCTCGCCGATCAGATAGGCCTTGGCGATACGGCCGAAGAGATCGGCCAGCGGCTCGATGCCGTCGCTCTTGGCCCGGCCGCCGGCGATCCAGAACGACTTGGGATAGCTGGAGAGCGCCTGGCGCGCGGCGTCGCTGTTGGTGGCCTTGCTGTCGTTGACGAACCGCACACGGCCCAGGGTCCCGACAGTCTCCATCCGGTGGGCCAACCCCGCGAAGGTCAGCAGGTGCTCGGCGGCCTCGTCGGCGGCGATCCCCAGCCCCTTGGCGGCGGCATAGGCGGCGGCCGCGTTCTGCCAGTTATGGCGGCCTGGCAGCGAGCGGGCGCGGTTGAGATCGGCGACTTCCTGGGCGCGCTCGCCGGTGGCGTCATAGAGCAGGCCGTTCAGGACATAGACGCCCCGTCCCATCGCCTTCGAGGCCGAGACCGGCACGATGGTCCGGCGGTTGGCGGCGGTGATCTCGGTGCAAATCTGCTGGCCCCAGGGATCGTCAACGCCGATCACCGCGGTGTCACCCTTGCCCTGGTTGGCCAGGATCCGGCGCTTGGCGGCGACATAGCCCTCCATCGACCCGTGGCGCTCCAGATGGTCCGGCGAGATGTTGAGGATCACCGTGACGTCGGCGTGCAGGCTGGAGGTCAGGTCGAGCTGGTAGGAGCTCATCTCCAACACGTAGACGGCGCCCCCGTGCATGTCCTCGAGGTCGAGGACGCCAACCCCGATGTTGCCGCCGATACGCACGTCGCGCCCGGCCTCGCGGCAGACGTGGGCGATCAGCGCCGTGGTGGTCGACTTGCCGTTGGTGCCGGTGATCGCGACGACCTTCGGTCGCTTGTGCTCGGGCGCCGCGTTCACTGTGCGGGCGAACAGCTCCATGTCGCCGAGGATCTCGACGCCGGCGGCGCGGGCCTTCTCGACCGTCCAGTGCGGCGCGGGATGGGTCAGCGGCACGCCTGGCGACAGCATCAGGGCGGCGAACCGCGACCAGTCGGCGGTAGTCAGGTCGATGAGCGCAAGGCCCTCGGCCTCGGCGGCCGCCCGGCTCTTCGGGTTCTCGTCCCAGAGCGCCACCTGGGCGCCGCCGGCCACCAGCGCACGCGCGGCGGCCAGGCCCGTGCGGGCCAGGCCGAACACGGCGACCGTCTTTCCCTCGAAGCCGCGGACCGGGATCATGGCGCTCGCATGGCCTCCCCTACCGCAGCTTCAGGGTGGCCAGGCCCAGCAGGGCCAGCATGATCGAGACAATCCAGAAGCGGATGACGACGGTCGACTCCGACCAGCCCAGCTTCTCGAAATGGTGGTGGATAGGCGCCATCAGGAAGATGCGGCGGCCGGTCCGCTTGAACCAGGCGACCTGGATGATCACCGACAGGGCCTCGGCGACGAACAGGCCGCCGATCACCGCCAGCACGATCTCCTGGCGGGTCGCCACCGCCACGGTCCCGATCCCGCCGCCCAGCGCCAGCGCGCCGGTGTCGCCCATGAAGATCTTGGCGGGCGGGGCGTTGTACCAGAGGAAGCCCAGGCCAGCGCCGATCATCGCCCCGCAATAGATCGCCACCTCGCCGACGCCGGGCACGAAATGCAGCTGCAGATAATTGGCGAAGATGAAGTTGCCGACCAGATAGGCGATCAGGCCGTAGGCGGAGGCGGCGATCATCACCGGCACCGTGGCCAGGCCATCGAGGCCGTCGGTGAAGTTCACCGCATTGGCCGCGCCAACGATCACGAAGGCGCCGAACAGCAGGTAGAACCAGTGCAGGTTCAGCAGCGCGAACTTGAAGAGCGGGAAGCTGACCGAGGTCAGGATCTCCGGCGTCTGCGGCGGCCGCGCCCCGAACAGGATGATCAGCGTGATCGCCAGCATGGCGATGCCAGCCTCCAGCACCAGGCGCATGCGCCCGGAGATACCATCGCTCGAGTGCTTGGTGACCTTGGCGTAGTCGTCGAAAAAGCCCAGCAGGCCGTAGCCCGAGGTGACCAGCAGCAGCGCCCAGATGTAGACGTTGGTGAGGTCCGCCCACAGCAGGGTTCCGACGATCAGACCGGCCAGGATCATCACCCCGCCCATGGTCGGCGTGCCGGCCTTCTCGACGATGTGGCGCTGGATGCCCTCGGCGCGGATCGGCTGGCCCTTGCCCTGCTTGGCCTGCATCCAGCGGATGAAGCGCGAGCCCATGGCGACGACGATCACCTGGGCGGTGAAGATCGACATGGCGGTGCGGAAGGTGAGGTAGCGAAGCAGGTTGAGGATCGGCACGTGACCGTGGCCGCCCATCGAGAAATGCTCGTAGAGCCAGTAGAACATCAGCCGGCCTCCCCTGGCCGGACGTCGAGCGCGCCGAGAGCCTGGGCGATCAGCCCAGCCTTCGATCCGTTCGAGCCCTTCACCATCACCACGTCGCCAGGCTCTACGGCCCGGGCGACCAGCGGCGCCAACACCGCCGCTGTCTCCGCGTAGCCGCCGCGCCGAGTCGGCGGAAGGGCGTCCCATAGGGATTTCATCAAAGGCCCGGCGCAGAAGGCCAGATCGACGCGCGCATCGGCCAGGCGCTCGGCGATGGCGGCGTGGAACCCGCGCGTCTGCGGCCCTAGCTCCAGCATGTCGGTGAGTACGACGATCCTGCGGCCGGCCGCCGCCCGCGCGCCGAGCGTCGCGATGGCCGAGGCCATGGAGACCGGGTTGGCGTTGTAGCTCTCGTCGATCAGCGTGAAGTCGCCGTCGGCCAAGCGGATAGCCGTCTCGGCGCCGCGGCCAGCCAGCGGCTCGAACCCGCCCAGCGCGGCCAGCCCGTCGCCGAGTTGAACGCCGAGCGCCTCCAGCATCAGCAGGACCGCCATGGCATTGAGGCCCCAGTGGACGCCGGTCTGCAGGATCGGGACGTCCAGGCCCTTGCCATGGAAGCGCGCCTGGACGACCGCGCGGCCGGTCTCGGCGTAGAAATCGATCACGCGCGCATCAGCGCCCTCGGCGCGGCCGAAGGTGCGGACCTCGGCGCCGGCTTTCTCAGCCTCGCCCTTCAGCAGATCGAACCAGCGGTCGTCGGCGTTCAGGATGGCCACGCCGCCGGGCTGCAAGCCTTCGAAAATCTCGGCCTTGGCCCTGGCGACGCCAAGCTCGCCGTCGGGGAAGTTCTCGGTGTGGACCGGGCCGACGGTGGTCACGACGGCGGCGTGCGGGCGGACCATGCGGGTGAGTGGGCGGATCTCATCGGCGTGATTCATGCCCACCTCGAACACCGCGCGCTCGGTGTCGCGGGGCATCCGGGCGAGCGTCAGGGGCACGCCGATATGGTTGTTGTAGGATTTCACCGACGAATGGGCACGGCCTTTGAGCGTCAGGCCGGCCATGATCGCCTGGGTGACACCGGTCTTGCCGACCGAGCCGGTCACAGCGCCGCGACGGGCGCCGGTCGCGCGGTCGCGGGCGGCGACGCCAAGGCGCTCCAGCGCCTTCAAGGGGTCGTCGATCATTACCGCCGAGCCGAACACCTGGCGCGAGGCCAGGGCGCCGGCCGCACCCTTCTCCATGGCCTGCTCGACAAACTCGTGGCCGTCGCGAGCGCCGCCCAGCGCCACGAACAGGTCGCCGGGCTCAAGCGTGCGGGTGTCGATGGAAACGCCGGTGGCGGTGAAGGGCTTGCCGGACAGCTTGCCGCCGGTGGCCTGGATGATCTCATCCGAGGTCCAGAGCGGCTCAGCCATCGAGCGCGACTCCACCCAAGGCTTGGGCCAAGGCTTGGGCCAAGGCTTGGGCCAAGGCTTGGGCGGTTTCGGTGACATCGTCGAAGGGATGGACAGTGTCGCCGATCGTCTGGCCCTGCTCGTGGCCCTTGCCCGCCACCACGAGGATGTCGCCGTCGTTGAGCTCCGCCGCCGCCATGCGAATGGCCTCGCGCCTGTCGCCGACCTCCGTCAGACCCCCCGTACTCAAGGAAGAGGGCTCGCCGGCCATGATCTCGGCGCGGATGGCGGCGGGGACTTCGCCGCGCGGATTGTCGTCGGTGACGATGGCCAGGTCGGCCAGATCGGCGGCGATCCTGCCCATCAGCGGACGCTTGGTGCGGTCGCGGTCGCCACCGGCGCCGAAGACCACGATCAGCTTGCCGCGCACGTGGGGCCTGAGCGCCTTCAGCACCGTCTCCAGCCCGTCCGGGGTGTGCGCGTAGTCCACATAGGCCTCGCCCCCGCGCGGCCCGACGCCGACGCGCTGCAGACGGCCCGGCGCGCCCTCGAGCGTCTCCAGGCCCGCGAAGGCCTGTTCCGGCGACAGGCCCGCGGCGATGCAGAGTCCCGCGGCCACCAGGGCGTTAGAGGCCTGGAAGGCGCCGGCCAGCGGCAGGCGCACCTCATACGTCCGGCCCAGGTGGGCGATCTTCAGCGCCTGGCCGTGCGGCAGCGCGGTGCGTTCCATGAGCTTCAGGCCCTGGCCGCTCTCGCCAACGCTCATCACGGTCTGGCCGGCGCTGATGGCCGTCCCGGCGAAGGCCGCATAGGCGTCGCTGTCGGCGTTCAGCACGGCGGTCTTGCCGCGGGTCAGCAAGGTCTCGAACAGCCGCAGCTTGGCGGCCCGGTAGACGCCCATGGTGCCGTGATAGTCCAGATGATCCTGGGTCAGATTCAGGAACCCAGCCGCGGCCAGGGTCACGCCGTCCAGGCGGCGCTGATCGATGCCGTGCGAGGAGGCCTCCAGCGCCAGGTGCGTCACGCCCGACTGGGCGACGCGGGCCATCAGTTCGGCGACGTCGGCGGCGTCGGGGGTGGTAAGGCCTGGCGGCGTCACCTGCTCGTCATCCAAGCCCCCTCTGCTCGCATTGGGCGCGCTGACGCGGACGCCAAGGGTGCCCATGCTGGCCGCCTTGAAGCCGGCCGAGGCAAACATCTGGCGGCAGAAGGCGGCGACCGAGGTCTTGCCATTGGTGCCGGTGACGGCGACGCAGGTAGCCGGCTGCGACCCCCAGAAGGCGGCGGCGGCCAGGGCATAGGCGCGGCGCGGGTCCGACGCGATCACCAGCGGCGCGGTCATGCCCTCGATTTCGCGGCCTGCGAGGACAGCGACGGCCCCCTGCGCCACCGCGCGCGGCGCGAAGCTGCGGCCATCGACCTTCGCGCCCGGCAGGGCCGCGAACAGCCAGCCGGGACGGACTTTGCGGCTGTCGGCGGTGACGCCCTGGATCATCGGGTCCGTCGAAAGGTCGCGCTTGATCAGCTCGGAGAGGCGCATGCTCAGTGCTCCTCCGCTGCGTTGGCTGGCGCTTCGGCCGGTGCGAAGGGCGTGGTGTCGGGGCGCGGCTTGACGCCCAGGAACGGCGCGATCCGCTCGATCAGCTTGCCGACCGCCGGCGCGGCGACGATCCCGCCGGTGGGATCGGCGCCGGTCTTGTCACGTTGCGGCTCGTCCAGCAGGATCAGCACGAAATAGCGTGGCGCGTTCAACGGTCCATCGGTCGGGAAGGCCGCGGCGAAGGACGAGACCTGCTTGGTGCTCGAATAGTGCTTGATGGCCGGATCCCACTTGTCGCCGGTGCCGGTCTTGCCGCCGATATTGAGGCCCGGGACGTTGGCCGACTTGCCCGAGCCGCACGTGCAGCTGACGTTCGACCGCATGATCTGCAGCAGCGTGAGCGCGGTCTTTTCCTGGATCATCCGCGGGCCATGGACGACGGTCCCCGGAGCCAGCTTGCGGATCGTCAGCGGCAGCAGCTCGCCACCGTTGGTCAGGCCGGAATAGGCCCGCGCGATGGCCAGCGGGCTGACGTTGATGCCGTGGCCGAAGGAGGTCGATGCGATGGCGTCCTCGTTCCAGACCCGGGGCGTCAGCGGCCGGGCGGTCTCGATCATCTCGGTCTTCGCCGCCTGGGTGAGGCCAAAGCGGTTGAAATAGTCGTGCAGCCGGTCGGGACCGATCTCCTCGCCCAGCCGCGCCGTGCCGATGTTCGAGGAATGCTGGAACACCTCCACCAGGGTCAGGACCGCGTGGGTGGCGTGATAGTCGGTGATCGTCCGGTACCCGAGCTGGAAGGGATGGGTCGCATCGAAGGTCGAGGTCGGGGTGGCCACGCCGCTGTCGAGGCCCGCGGCGACCGTAAAGCCCTTGAAGGTCGAGCCCATCTCATAGATCGAGCCCGCGGCCCGGTTGAGGCGCGCGTTCAGGCTGGAGGCGCCCGGCTTGTTGGGGTCGAAGGTGGGGAAGTTGGCGAGGCCGAGGATTTCGCCGGTGTGCACGTTGGTGACGATGCCCACCGCGCCCTTCGGATGGAACTGGGCGACGGCCTTGTAGAGCTCGTCCTCGAGGGCGGCCTGGATGCGCAAGTCGATGGAGAGCGACACAGAGCCGTGGCTGGCGGCCGCGGCCCGGATGTCGTCGTTCAGCGCGGCCTCGGCGCCGGCCAGGCCGTCGCCGCCGGTGTCGGCGAACCCCACCAGATGCGCGGCGGTGTAGCCCAGCGGGTAGACCCGCTTCTGCTCCGGCTCGAAGGAAACGCCCGGTAGGCCCAGGTCGTGAATCTGGGCGCGGACTTCCGGCGTGAGGCCGCCGGTCACGAAAGTGCGGCGCCCAGCGCGCAGCGCCTTTTCCAGCCGCTGCGCGGTCAGGTCCGGCAGGCTGGCGGTCAGCGCCTTACGGGTTTCGGCTGTGTCCCAGATCTCGCGCGGGTCGATGTAGAGGCCGTAGTGCAGCAGATCGGCGGCCAGCATCTGGCCGTTGCGGTCCACCAGGTCCGCGCGGGCCGCCCCTATCGGCGCTGTATAGGCGTCACCCTCCGCGGCGTGGGAGAACAACGCAGCCCGTGTCGCGCCGATCGCCAGCACAATGAAGCCGAGCGAGAACAGGGCCAGGACGAAGAAGATGCGGATGCGCGTGTCGTCTTCCGCCCGGCCCGAGGCGCGGGCGCGCTCGAAGGCATGCTCGAAGCGCCACATCCAGCCGGAGAGCCGGCGCGAGATCCAGGACGGTCCAAAGGAGGGTTGGCCCAGGCTCATCGCGCGGCCACCTGAGTGGTCGCCGCCAGCGGCGCGGCCGGCTCGGCCGGCGCCATGGCGGTGGGATCGGGCGTCGCCTCGACCGGCTTGGCCGGCAGAGCGAGCGGCTTGCGGGCCAGCTCCGGCAGGGCGTCAGGGTCAGCCTCGCGCTTGAAGGCCACCGGCGCCAGACCGAGGTAGGTCTCCGACAGGCGCGCGACGCGGGCGGGCTGTTCCAGGTGGCTGACCTCAGCCTCCAGCAGGCGGATGCGGGCGCGCTCGGCGCCGATCTGGCGTTCGACCGTGGCGATCTTGGTGCGCTCGCCGCCGGCGATGGTCTTGGCCAGGTAGACCCCCAGGATCAGCACCGTGAGGATCGACACAGCGATCAGGTCCACCAGACGGAACCCACGCACCCGGCGATTGAGCCAATTCATGCCGCCCATCCTTGGCTTCTCACGAAACTTCGGAGGGCCAGTCCTCCGAAGTCTTGGCGCGGGAGGATCATGCTGCAGCCCTCCAGGCGGCGGCGTCGGTGCGCACCGCGGCCCTCAGTTTCGCCGATCGAGCCCGGGGGTTCGCCGCCAGTTCCGCCGCCGACGCCCCCTGGGCGCCGTTGAACAGGAGCTGGAAGCTCGGCGCCGCGGTGGTTTCCACCGGCGGCGCATGGCGCGATCCCGCCGGAGTTCTTCCCGCCCGCACCGCGAAGAAGGTCTTCACGATTCGGTCCTCGAGCGAATGGAACGTGACGACGCAGAGGCGTCCGCCGGTCTTCAGCGCCCGCTCCGCGGCGGCGAGGCCGGCCTCCAGTTCCGCCAGCTCCTCGTTCACCGCGATGCGGATCGCCTGAAAGGAGCGGGTCGCCGGATGCACCTTGGCGCCGCGGCGCCCGCCGAGGGTCTTTTCGATGAACTCGGCCAGTTCGAGCGTGCGGGTGAAGGGCTGCTCGTCGCGGCGGCGCGCGATGGCGCGCGCGATCCGGCGGCTCTCGCGCTCCTCGCCATAGACGTAGAGGATGCGGGCGATCTCCGCCGGCTCGGCCTCGTTGACCAGGTCGGCGGCGGTCGGACCATCCGCGGCCATCCGCATGTCCAGTGGCCCGTCACGCATGAAGGAGAAGCCGCGTTCGGCCTGATCAAGCTGCATCGACGAGACGCCGATATCGAGCACGACGCCGTCGATGCAGCCCTCGCCGGTCTCCTCGTCCAGCTCGGAGAAGCGGCGCTCCACCAGGCGGAAGCGGTCGGTCGGCAGGTCCCGGGAAAACTGAGCGGCGAACTGGGCGGCGCTGGGGTCACGGTCGAAGGCGATGATGCTGGCCCCAGCGCTCAGCAGGGCGCGGGTATAGCCGCCCGCCCCGAACGTCCCGTCCACCAGGATTTTGCCGGCGCGCGGTTGCATCGCCTCTACGACCTCGTCGAGCAGGACGGGGATATGCGGCGCGCTCATCCGGCAATCCCGGTCTTGGGGAATCCGGCGGCGATCTTGGCGGCGCGTTGCTGGGCACGCATCGTGGCCAGGCCGTCGCGGGCCACCTCGCGCTGCGCGGCGCGGTGCGCCTGGAAGGCGTCTCGGCTCCAGATCTGAAAGCGGTCGCCCAGCCCCACCACCACGACCCAGTCGGTCAGGCCGAACTGCTGGCAGAGGATTTCCGGCAGGGTGATGCGGCCGGCGGTGTCGTAGGAGAGCTGCGCCATGCCGCCCAGGACCGAGACCTCAAGGGCGCTGCGGATCGGGTCGCCGAACTCCAGCTCCTCGATCACGCTCAGGTAACGGTCGAACAAGGATTTGCCGCCACCTTCGATGCAGTCGGCTTCGATGGAGGGGAAGCAGAAGACGCCGTCGAACGGTCCCGCGGTCTGAGCGCGGAAGTCCTGCGGCACCACGATGCGCCGCTTTCCATCCAGCTGTTTCTCGAAGGTCGAGAGAAACACCGCAAAGCCCCTGAACTGAGCCGCCCCACCAGCGGCTCTCGTCTTCGCTCCCAGGCCCGTCGCCCCAACGCCATGGCTTGGTTAGCAAAGTACGAATGGGGTAACATGGGACGAAATGGGAGTAAATGACTCCAGTTGACCTTTTGTTAGAGAAACCAATGCATCGCGGTTAAGTATGGTTAATCGAATATGTTCATCCACAGAACATACAGCGAACTTTTGCCACACCTGTTAACAACCTCGACCGCTTTGACGCTCCAGGTGTCATTCCGTCCCAATCGGCGACGCAGGAAGATGGACCAGACGGCCTGTAAGCCGGGTTCTGTGCCGCCGGGACCGAAGCCCCGACATTGGCGATCATTCCTCTGGACCGCCCCTCGCGGGACGGTTCTCGCGACCTACCCGGACCGCCCAGGCCTACGACAGCCCTGCCCGCATTGCTGAAGGCGCACGGTCCCTATTCGGTCTTGCTCCTGGCGGGGCTTGCCATGCCACGCCTGTTACCAGGCGCGCGGTGGGCTCTTACCCCACCCTTTCACCCTTCCCTCCCGGGCCCGAAAGCCTGGAGAGGAGGTTTGCTTTCTGTGGCGCTATCCCTGGGGTCGCCCCCGGCGGGCGTTACCCGCCGCCATGTCGTCGTGGAGCCCGGACTTTCCTCGACCCCCTTGCGGAGGCCGCGACCGCCCAGCCGTCTGATCCGCGCGGAACCTGAGGGTTCGGGGGCCTGGGGTCAAGCTAGGCCGAGGCGCCGGGCCGCCATCCTCGGGGACAGGCGGCGGCCCGGCGGCGCACCTTGCGTCAATCCTCAGCTGTGGATGTGACGGTGGATGCGGTTCTCCTGGTGGTTCAGCTTACGGGCTTCCACGCGGGTCAGCCGGCCGCCGTGAGCGCGCGCGTGGCGGGCGATGCGATGGTCGGCGGCCAGCAGGCGATCGGCCTTCCGCGGGCTGATCTGGCCGTTCCGTTCGGCGACGCGGATCTCGTGGCGCTGGTGATGGACGCGGGCGAGGACTTCCTGTTTCGCCGGTTGGCGGACAGGCTCAGCATTGGCCGTGGCGCTCATCGCGCCCAGGCTGGCGGCGCCCAGGATCAGGACGAGAGCGGTGCGCTTGAGGTTCATGACGTGACTTCCTTCGGTTTGTGCCGCCTGCGCGTCGGCCTGAGGGAGCCGCGCCAAGCCAGCCCACGCTGCACCCCGAGCCTTGAACCGGTTCTGAGGCCAAGGTTGTCCGCCGTTCAGCTTCGGGGCAGGATTGCGGTCGGGGTCGCCCCGCTCACCGGCGCATCAGCTTGGCGATCGGGTGATCGCCCAGGCCCGCGATGACCCCGCCGCGGTCGGCGTCGTCCTTGTTCTGGGATAGCTTCGAGGTCCCCTCCAGCCGCTCGACGGTGAGCCGCGCGCCGATGATCGAACGGCACATGGTCTCGAACTTTCCCGGCGGCATCTTGGCCCGCGTCCAGATCGGCTTGGGCAGGAGGCGCCGCTCCTCCTGGTCGGAGAGGTCGTCGAGCAGGGCCACGAGACCTTGGTCGTCCAAGACCACGACCGGCCCCTCGGCTTCGACGGTGACATAGTTCCAAGCGGGAACGGCGCCCCGGTCTGCGTACCAGCCGGGACTGATGTAGGCGTCAGCCTCCAGGCTTACGGCGACCATCTGGAGTCCTTCGGCCAGGAACGGCGACAGGGCGTTACCGCGGGACAGATGGAAGTCGAGCACCAGGCCCTGGGGCAGCCGCCGCGCCAGAACGGGCGTGTGAGCGACCAATGGCCGGCCCCGCGGCGCGGCCGCCAGCGTCGCGAACGGGCGGGCCGCCAGGTGAGCCAGCAGCGCGGCCTCGTCTTCGACCTTGAACGTGGGAGCGGGATGCATCAGGCGGCTCTCAGAAGGGCGATCAGCTGGGCGCGGGTCTGTCCATCGGCGACGCCGTCGACCTTGTCCTGGCGCCAGTGCTGCTGAAAGGCCACGACCACCGCCTTGGTGGCCGCGTCGAACTTGCCGGACGGCGGCAGGTCGTAGCCTAGCCGGGTGAAGCCGGCCTGGAGCGCGAAGACCTCGACCCCCTCCGCGCCCTCGGCCAAGGGCAGGCCCGGCGCCGGCGGGGCCTCGACCCACAGGCCGTGGCCGGCCTCGGCCAGCCGCTTCCAGGGGAACAGCTCGCCTGGATCGTCCTTGCGGCCGGGCGCCACGTCGGCGTGACCGACGATCCTGTCGTTGGAGATTTCCCAGCGGGTGCGGATGTCATCCACCAGCGCGATGACCGCGGCGATCTGAGCCTCGGGGAACGGGCGGTAGCCGAACTCATGCCCCGGATTGACGATTTCGACGCCGATGGAGACGCCGTTGAGGTTGCGCTCACCCTTCCAGTAGGAGGCGCCGGCGTGCCACGCGCGACGCTCTTCCGGCACCAGGCGGAAAATGCGCCCGTCCTCCTCGACCATGTAGTGAGCGCTGACCCGGGGCGCCTGCGGATCGCGCAGGCGGTCGAGCGCCTCTTGGCCGGTTCGCATGCCCGTGTAGTGCAGCACCAGGATCTCCGGCGGCGCGATCCGGGCGTCGAAGTTGGGGCTGGGCGCCTCGATAGTCCTTATCATGTCCGGTCCCGCAAGGCCGTCAGCATCGCCATGACCTGGCTCCCTCGGAGCGCGATGATCAGCACGCCCGCCAGCGCCAGAAGGCTTCCGATCACCAGCCGCGGCCCCACCGGGTCGTGCAGCAGTGTAACCCCCAATATGATCGTCGCCAGAGGTGTTACCAGCACCAAGGCCGAGATCAGATTCGCCTCATAGCGCTGCAGCAGCGTCACGTAGAGCGTGTGAGCGCCCAGCGACACCACGACCGCCGAAAAGGTCACCGCGGCGACAAGCGGCCAACCGGCATGCCAGGCGATCTGCAGCTGACCCGGCTCCAGCCACGCCGACAACGCCGCCATCGGAAACAGCGACACCCAGCCCACCCAGGCCTGAAACGCGATCGGTCGTATCCCCTCGATCTGCTTGGTCAGGATGACGCCGACCGCCGACATCAGCGTCGCCCCTGCCACCATCATCAATCCGGACGAGAGTGCCAGGCCATGCGGGTTCCACATGACGGTCAGCACGCCCACGAAGGTCAAGGCGATCCCTAGACCGCGCCGCCAGCGCACCCGTTCGCCCAGGAACAGCATCGACAGGATCAGCGTCGCGGGCATCCCCAGTTGCAGCACCACCGCTGCCGCCGAGGGGGTCGCGGACCGCAAACCCACGAACATCAGGCCGAAATTGCCGCCACCCATTAGGAAGGCTGCCAGCACCAACCGCCAGATCGGACGGGGGGCCGGTAGCAGAAACCGGACCAGACAGATCGCCACGATCGCGAAGCGCGCCGCCGCATAGAACAGCGGTGGCGCGCCCAGCACGCTGATCACGTACTTCGAGACGATCGTGTTCACTGCCCAGATCAGGCACATGGCCATCAGCAGGGCGAAGTCGCGCAGGGACATGAGCTGGGCTTAAGGGGTGTCGACGCGCCGGTCACGTCCAGCCTCAGACGAAATTGTCTTAGAGGTCTTGCCAGGTCGGATTATTTTCCTCGATCAACCGACGCTTCCAGGACCGTCGCCACGCGTGCCCCAGCCGCTGAGGCGAGCCTAAGCCTGAGCCTGGTCCCCAGCCACGACCGCCGCCTCAACCTTGCGCCGCACGAAGCGCAGCGACGTCAGTGTGGGCGAGAAGGCCACGACCTTGTTGTCGACCAGGCCATGGGCTTTGGCCGCAGCCATCACATCGATGTCCTTCAGCGTGGCGGCCTTGCCCTTCTTGGATACGATCCAGAGCGCACCCTTGTCGGAGAGCATCGGCACCAGGGCATCGACGCGGGCCAAGTCCTCGGCGCTGTCGGCGGCGTAGAACAGCAGGTCGAGGTTGGAAAGCTCGGTCACCGGAATGGCGCCCTTGGCGGTCAGTTCCCCGCTCAGGGTCGCATCCTTCACGCCCATGACGGCGGCGCGCATGCCGGCCTTGACGCCGATCTTGTCCATCCGGCCCTTGGGATTGAGGATCGCCTCGACCCAGGCCGCAGCCTGTTTCTCGCCGAGCGCAAAGCGCGCGCCGTCGGCCAGCACCAGGTCGGCGCCATCGGCTGCCACACCCTTCAGCGCGTCCGCGTCATAGACGCGCCGCTCCCGGCCCTTGAAGACCAGCTTCGGCGTCTCGTACTGCAAGCGGCCTTCGTCAGGCCCGTCGGCGAACACCGCGCTCACCGTGGCTTCTTTTCCCAACTCAATTTCCTCTGTCATCCCGGTTTCGCGAAGCCCCCGGGGTCCGACTGTTGGTCGGCCCGAGGATGAACTCCGACCGAGACCCATACGCACGGAACGCTCGAGAAAAGCCACCCACCATCGAGGCTGATAGGTCCCGGACACGGGCTGCGCCCGTTCCGGGATGACACCGTGGTTTGAGCTTAAGCGGCCTGCCCCAGGCTCAGGAACTCGTAGCGGGCCAGGTGGTGGTCGGTGGAGCCGAACGCGCTCTCGATCATCGTCGAGCGCTTGAAGTAGTGACCGACGGCCATTTCGTCGGTCACGCCCATGCCGCCGTGCAGCTGGACGGCGCTCTGGCCGACGAACCGGCAGGCCTTACCGATCTGCACCTTGGCGGCGGCGGCGGCCTGGGACCGCGCCTTGTCGTCGTCGGAAAGCTTGATGGTCGCCATATAGGTCATCGAGACCGCCTGTTCGACCTGGATGAACATATCGACCATGCGGTGCTGCAGCACCTGGAAGGCCGAGATCGGCTGGCCAAACTGCTTGCGCTGGCGGGTGTATTCCAGCGTGCCTTCGTGCAGCTTCGACAGCACCCCGCAGGCCTCGGCGCAGGTCGCCGCGATGGCCTCGTCCACCACCTTTTCGATCAGCGGCAGGGCGTGGCCCTCGGGCCCGACCAGGGCGTCGGCGGGAAGCTTCACATTCTCGAACGTAACCTCCGAAGCGCGGAAACCGTCCACCGTGCCGTAGTCGCGGGTCGAGACGCCGGCCGCGCCCTTCTCGACGATGAAGACGCTGATCCCCTCGGCGTCGCGCTGGCCGCCACCGGTTCGCGCGGTGACGATCAGGTGGGTGGCATAAGCCCCGCCAATCACCACCGCCTTGTGGCCGTTCAGCACATAGCCCGTGCCGTCCTTGGCCGCGGTGGTCTTCAGATCCGCCAGGTTGTAGCGGCCCTGCGGCTCGGCGTAGGCAAACGCGAAGATCGCCTCGCCGGCGATGATCTGGCCGATCAGGGTCTCAGCGTTCGGGTGGCTCGAGTGCTTCAGGAAGCCGCCGGCGATCACCACCGTGCCCAGATAGGGCTCGACGACCAGCGCCCTGCCCATCTCCTGCATGACGATCATGTTCTCGACCGGTCCACCGCCCAGACCGCCCAGTTCCTCCGAGAACGGCGCGCCCAATATGCCCAGCTCTTCGGCGAAGGCCTTCCAGATCGCCGGGCTCCAATGCGGCTCCTGCGCCAGCATCGCGCGCCGCTGGTCGAAGGAATAGTGGTCCGCCAGATAGCTCGCGACGGTATCGCGCAGCATCGACTGTTCTTCGGTGAAGGAGAAATTCATCGGTCGGGGTCAGTCCGTAAGGCGTGAAGTTTGGAGGGCGAGAAAGAGTCGGCGGCGGCCTAGAGGCCCAGCACCATCTTGGCGATGATGTTGCGTTGGATCTCGTTGGAGCCGCCGTAGATCGAGGTCTTGCGGCCGTTGAACATATCGCCGGCCAAGCCCTCGGCGTAGTCGGGTCCGACGCCGGCGTTATGGCCGAGGTCGCGCAGGAACGGGGCGCCGTAGTGGCCGACGGCCTCCAGCGCGAGCTCTTGCAGGCGCTGCTGGATCTCGGTGCCTTTGATCTTGAGGATCGAGCTTTCCGGGCCGGGGCCCTTGCCGCTCGACTCCCCGGCCAGCGTCCGCAGTTCGGTGAACTCCAGCGCCGTCAGGTCGATCTCAAGCTCGGCCACCTTGCGGCGGAAGAAGGCGTCGCTGAGCAGGCTGCCGCCGGCGTCAGAGCGTTCCGTGGTGGCGATCTGCCGGAGCTTTTCCAGGTTGCGCTTGGAGCGCGCCACGCCGGCGATGCCCGACCGCTCGTGGGCCAGCAGCGCCTTGGCGCAGGTCCAGCCCTGGTTCTCGTGGAAGATGCGGTTTTCGACCGGCACCTTCACGTTGTCGAGGAAGACGTCGTTCACCTCGTGGCCGCCTTCCAGCGTGATGATCGGCCGGACGCTGACGCCGGGGCTCTTCATGTCGATCAGCAGGAAGGAGATGCCGGCCTGCGGCTTGGCGTCCGGATCGGTGCGGACCAGGAAGAACCCCCAGTCGGCGAACTGGCCCAGCGTCGTCCACGTCTTTTGGCCGTTGACGATATAGTACTCTTTGCCGTCGTCGGCGGTGACCCGCTCGGCCTTGGTCTTGAGGCTCGCGAGGTCCGAGCCCGCGCCGGGCTCGGAGTAGCCCTGACACCACCAGACCTCGCCATTGTAGATGCCCGGCAGGAACTTCGCCTTCTGCTCCTCCGTGCCGAAGGTGTAGACTACGGGCGCCAGCATGTTCACCCCGAACGGGAGCGGCGGCAGGGTCTCGGCGGCGGCGGATTCCTCCGACCAGATGTATTTCTGGGTCGGCGTCCAGTCGGTGCCGCCGAATTCCTTAGGCCACGACGGCGCGACCCAACCCTTCTTGGCCAGCACCTTGTGCCAGGCCAGGTACAGCTCGCGGGTCAGCGGCTCGCCGCTGTCCTGCGCCGCGCGCAGCTCGGGCGGATAATTGTCCTTGATGAAGGCCCGGACCTGCTGGCGGAAGGCGTTCTCTTCGGGCGAAAAATCGAGGTTCATGACGGGCTCCCTGCGACGCCTGATTTACGGCGTATCCACTTCGCCACGACAATAGGCCGGAAGGGGCGTGGATGGGAAGATGACGTTGACGTAAACGTAATCCTAGCCGTGGGGTAGTATCAGACGGACCGGAATGGTGATCGTGTTGCCCGGAGCCCTCGCGCCAACGCCTTTTTTCAGATCGACCTGAAACTTGGGCGCCAACTTCAGAACCGCTTCGCCAAAACCCCACCCGGCCGGGGCCTCGCTCAGAGTAATGCAATCTGCAAGATGGCCATCAGCTTGAATCTGACAGCGCATCGTAGATTGGCCTTCGACAGACTTACTCGCAGCGGCACTTGGATAGATGCGGGCGATGTCGTCGCCGTTCGGCCGCTTCAGCCAACTAAGCAAAGGTGTCACCTGAAACATGCCCGCGCGCGCCGGATTCTTGTCGCCCCAAGGCATCGAGAACGCCATCGGAAGCCGAATGGTGCGGCCTGCGGAGGTCTCGCCTGACCGGGTCTTGGATTTCATCCGAAACTGCGAGGCGATCTGCAGCGCAGCCTGACCGAACGGCCCGCCAATCGGCTCCTCCGCAAGAATCTTGCAATCGGCAAGCAAGCCGTCCCCCGCCACGCGGCATTCCACCACGCCGACGCCGCCGGCGCCTTGGGCCAACGCGGTGGCGGGGTAGTAATTGCGGGCCATCGCTTCGGGCGTGGTCTCCCATTGCGGGTCGGTGATGGGCCCGCCTGGAGCGCCAACCGTGGCCTGCAACAGGGCGGCGGCAGCCAATATCACCAGCATCAAGAAGTCCCCCGAGATTCTGCGCGTACCCTAATCGCGAACCATCGCCCCGCTCCAGCCGTTCCCTTCGCCTTGCTCCCGCCGCGGAAACCGGACACGCCCCAGCCCGATGCCCAGGATCGTCACCTACAATGTGCACCGCTGTGTTGGGACCGACCGGCGGCTGGACGTCGGCCGGATCGCCCAGGTGCTGGCCGAGCTGAAGCCGGACGTCGTGGCCCTGCAGGAGCTGGACGTCGGCCGCCGGCGCACCGGCCACGTCGATCAGGCCCATGAGATCGCGCAGCGGCTCGACATGGCTTGGCATTTCAACGCCGCGCTGACCGTCGAGGAGGAGCGTTACGGCGACGCGATCCTCACGCGTTACCCTGAGCGGCTGGTCCAGGTCGGTCCCCTGCCCGGCCATCCCGCGATCCGCGCGCTGGAGCCGCGTGGCGCGCTCTGGGTCGAGGTCGAGGTCGAGGGCGTGCCGGTCCAGATCATCAACACCCATCTGGGCCTGGTGCCGAAGGAGCAGCAGATCCAGGCGCGGCGCCTGGCGGGTCCCGACTGGCTGCAACACCCGCACTGCTTCGGGCCGAAAATCCTGCTGGGTGACTTCAACGCGACGGCGACCTCGGTTGTCTATCGCACCTTCCTGACCGGGCTGACGCCGGCCCGCACGCTTTGCCGGAGTTCGACGCCCACGGCGACCTTCCCCTCGGCGCTGCCGGTGCTGCGGATCGACCATCTGTTCGTCAGCCCCGAGATCCGGGTGCATGACGTCTTCGCGCCCTACTCACCGCTGACCCGCGTCGCGTCGGACCACCTGCCCCTGGTGATGGATTTCGACGTGGTGGGGTAGACCTCCAGTACGGCCCACCTCCCCGTTGCTCGTCATCGCCCGGCTTGTCCGGGCGACCCATGATCACGGCGACGAAGCGAGGAACGCGGCGACGCTGCGCCAAATACAGGCAGCTCGGAGTTCATGGGTGGCCCGGACAAGCCGGGCCATGACGAACCTTAATATATTTCAGCGTGATAATTGGGACTTTGGCATTCAGTCCTCCGGCGGCGTCAGGTCCGCCGGGCCGCCCAGCATCTGGAGTTTTCGCGCCGCCTCATAGAGCCGCTCGCGGCGGCGGCCGGGGTTCCAGGCGTCCTTGGGGTCCTGCGGATCGCCCAGATGGTAACGGGCCACGAACTCGCCGAAGGCGGTGATCACCGGCGGCTCGATCGGCTGCAGCCGGCCTTCGCGGTTCAGCGCGTCGATGGCCCTGACCAGGCCGCCGTGGTCGGCGCGCGCCTTGGCCACCGCATCGCCGGTCACCCCCATGAAATGGCCCACCAGCCGGTCGCGGAAGGCCTCGATCGCGCGGCGGCCAGCCTCGTCATCGGCCTCGACCGCCAGTTCGCACTCGGTGTCGAAGCCGCCGGAGCGGTTGTTGAGATTGGCCGATCCGACGCGCGCCAGGCGGTCATCGAAGACGCTGGTCTTGGAGTGGACGATCACCGTGTCACCCTTGGCGGTGGCCGGCCAGAAGGCGCGGAAGCGGCCGAACACGTCCGCCGCGCGCAGCCGCCACAGCATGGCGCCGCGCGCCCGGTCCATGGTCAGGTGATCGAACCAGCTCGGCGCGTGGCCGGTGGAGATCAGCACCACGTCCGGCCCGTCCGGCTCGGCCAGCCGTGCGGCCAGCGCTTCGGTGATCAGCGGCGAGGTGAAGTACTGGTTCTCCAGATAGATCGTCGTCTTGGCCTGGGCGATCGAGGCGAGCGTCAGCTGGCGGATCTCGTCCACCTCGGCCTGCCGCTTCCACTGCGGCACGGTGCGCGCGATGCCGACCTGCAGGTCGGTCAGCGCCGGAGGCACGAAGTCCGGCCACGGATCGCCGCCGGCGTCTTCCGGCTCCGGCAAGGCCTCATTCGTGGCGCGGCGCCAGCGCTCGCGGGCGAGGTCGCCAAGCGCCTTGGCGGCCAACCCATCGACCATCATCATCACCTCATGGCGGGGCGCGTGATAGTCCTGGCCCGGCATGATCCGGCGCGTGTCGCCGTCGCGGTGGCCGGCTGTGTCCCAGCGATCCACGGAGATGTCGCCGCCGCCGCAGAACGCCAGCCGGTCGTCGATCACCAGCACCTTCTGATGATGGCAGGCGCCGAACGGCACCTGGTCATCCAGCCGGAATTTCACCGGCGTGTCCTTGAACCACTGTCGCGCCTTATGCGGGAAGAACTCCTGCTGGGCGGCGATCGGAAAGGCCGAGCGCCAGATCAACAGCCGGATGTCGAGCTCGGGCTTGGCGCGGGCGAGCTCCACCAGCACCCGGCCAACCTCATCGGGGTCGTCCGGCCCGTCATGGCCGTCGGGGAACATCCGCGTGCGCGGATCGAACCCCCAGCCCAATAGCAGCACCGAGCGCCGCGCCTGCTGCAAGGCGTCGAAAACGGCGGTGAAATAGGCCTCGGTATCGACCAGGAAAGCCGCCCGGTCGGCGTGCGCGGTGCGCCAGCAGGTCTCGCCGGGTCTGAGAACCGAATTCAAGCCGTCACAGACCCTTCCACGCGCCTTAGACGAAAGGCTCACGGTCAAGGTTGGGTTCCCGCGGCGTCGCGCACAAGGGACAAGGCCGCGGCGGCTGGCGTCACCGGCAGCGGTCGCCTACCCTACAGGTCCATGAGCCAGCGCCCTTTGCCGCCCGCATCCTCGTCTGGGCCACCGCCTGCACCGCCGCCCGGCGGTCCGCCCAAGGCTATCGCCACGCCCTGCATCAAGGTCTGCGTGGTGGACGGCGAGAGCGGGCTCTGCATGGGCTGCTATCGCCAGCTCTCCGAGGTGGCCGGCTGGGCCCGCCTCAGCGACGACGAGCGCGCCGCGATCATGGCTGACCTGCCGACCCGCCGCAGCCGCATCCGGCCTGAGAAACTGGCGATGTTCGGTTAGGCCTGCGCGTTCACAGGTTCTAAAACCCCCGCGCCTAAGCTCATCTGCGAATGACAGGCTCCGATGGGCCGCGGTGGAACGCCTCGTTTGTCGAATTTCCGGACCTTCAGCCTCGTCATGGCGGTGGCTTGCGCCTCGGCGCTGATCAGCGCCCAGACGGTGGTCATGCTGGCGACCAAGGCGCCGGTGTTCCGCGCCGCGCGGGCCGAGGCCGCGATCTCGGCCGCCAACGCCGAGGCCGCGCAAGGCGGCCCGCGCGCGACGATCCCCAAGTCCGCCGACGGTCACTACTGGGCCGAGGTCGAGGCCGACGGCGGGCCCGTCCGCCTGCTGGTCGACACCGGCGCCACCGCCGTGGCGCTGACCCCGCGCGACGCGGCGCGGCTGGGCGTCGATCTGGGGGCCCTGCGCTATTCCAACCGGGTGGTCACCGCCACCGGCCAGGCCCGCGCGGCCTCAGTGAAGCTGGCCAGCCTGACGGTGTCCGGCGCGCGGATCGAAAATGTTGACGCCCTGGTGATCGAGCACGGCCTCGACACCTCGCTGCTGGGGATGACCTACCTAGGCCGCCTCGCCAGCTTCCAGGCGACGCGCCAGGCGCTGATCCTGCAGCCCTGACACCGCGGCCAGCGCCGCGTCCAAGACCTCCAACCCCGCGCCCGGCTTGACGCTCTCCACCGTCAGGATTCGCCGCCAGGTCCGCGCGCCGGGGGCGCCGTGGAACAGCCCCAGCATATGGCGTGTCATGGCCGCCAGATGGGTCCCGCGCGCCAGGCGCCGCGCGATATAGGGACGGTAGCGGGCCACCGCCTCGGCCGGCGTCACGATGTCGCCGTCTCCGAACAACCGCGCGTCCACCTCGCCCAGCAGGCCCGGCGTATGATAGGCGGCGCGGCCCAGCATCACCCCGTCGACATGGGCCAGGTGCGCCTGTGTCTCTTCCAGCGACCCGATGCCGCCGTTGATCACGATGGTCAGCTCCGGCCGCTCGGCTTTCAGGCGATAGACCAGCGGATAGTCCAGCGGCGGCACGTCGCGGTTCTCCTTCGGCGACAGCCCCTTCAGCAGCGCCTTGCGGGCATGCACCACGAAATGGCTGACCCCGGCCGCAGCACAGAGGTCGACCAGCCGAAACAGGCTCTCCGCCGGCTCCTGGTCGTCGACGCCGATGCGGCATTTGACGGTCACCGGAACCTTCACCGCCGCGCCCATGGCGGACATGCACGCGGCCACCAGTTCCGGCTCGCGCATCAGGCAGGCGCCGAAGCGGCCCGACTGCACCCGGTCCGACGGACAGCCCACGTTGAGGTTGATCTCGTCATAGCCCTCCGCCTCGCCAATCCTGGCGGCGGCCGCCAGGTCCGCGGGGTCCGAGCCGCCCAGCTGCAGCGCCACCGGATGCTCGACCGGATCGAACGCCAACAGCCGCGCCCGATCGCCGTGCAGGATCGCCCCCGTCGTCAGCATCTCGGTATAGAGCAACGCCCTCGCCGAAAGCGTCCGATGCAGGACCCGGCAATGCCGGTCTGTCCAGTCCATCATGGGGGCAACGGACAGTCTATGTGATTGATATTCCAGCACGTTCTTTCTTGGGTCTCAGCAGGTTGTCGGCGACCTTGAGGCGATCAGCGGCAGGAAGCGCGAGACGAAGCTCGCGATGATCACACAGGCTTGCCGAGCCTCAATCGCCGGCCCGGCTGACACCATTCTTACAGGCATCGCGGACGGTAGAGAACACCCCGTTGAGATTGGCCGATAGCGCCTTGCGATAGGTCTCGGTGGCGGGTGTCGAGAATGACCGAGCATCAGCGACCCTGCTAGCGTGGCGATCACCGGGTCGGCGTCCGCACAGCACGACGTCGGAATCTGGCGTCGCCTCCGTCAGGCGGACATGTAGGCGTCCAGGGTCTGGTTGAAGTGGCGGACCCGGCTCTCCTGATAGCGTGAGAGGGTGACGCCAGGCTTGCGCGTCGCGCGCAATCCCCGCTGAATCCGCATCAGGTTGTCGGTGTCCTGGTCTACCAGCATGGCGGCGGAACCGAGCTCCGTCGCGTTGGACCAAGGCTCGTCCTCGCCCAGCCAATGGATCGCCGCAGGTTCAGGATGGCTGCCGTCCGGATTCTTCGCGAACAGGAACATGATCTCCATGATGCAGCGCTCGTGGTCGTCGCCATAAGGGCGGAAGCGATAGCAGAGCGGCAGGGAGTAGCCGCCCCAAGGCATCATGTTGGGGAACAGAAGGTATTCGATCAGATCGACGGCTTCGGTGTCTGAAACCTTGGACATGTCGCGGCCCGTGGAGCGCGATAGCTTTTCCCGCGCTCGATCGGCCAGCGCGCCGCGCGCCGAACCGCCTGGGGGGACCTCGATCGGCTTGCCGGCGAAGAAGGGCGCGTCGCGACGGATGTGCGCGATGGTGGTTTCCGGCGAGATGTTCGGAAGAGATGGGCTCACAATGCCCTGCAGGCTGATCATCCGGCTGACATGCCGCACGCCGGGCCACACGTCGTACTGGGTGTTTTTGTCGTCGTTGTAGGAGAGCACCTGAGGGTGGACGTAGTGCACGTGGTAGGTCTCGTTGAACGCCTCCAGCGCCAGTTTCCAGTTGCACGGCATGACTTTCGCAACGTGGACGGCCTTGTACCGGTCCTCCAGCGCAAAGGCCCTGAAATGGTCGGGCAGGATTTCGAGATAGCTTTCCAGGGGTTCGCAATCGGGGTCGAAGTTCACGAATACGAACCCCGCCCAAACGCCGACCTTGGCCTCGGGCAGGCAGGCCTTTTTCTGATCGACGTGCGGGAAATCCCAGGCGCCGGGCAGATCGGTCAGCCTGCCCTCCAGGTTCCAAGTCCAGCCATGGAAGGGGCAACGGAACTGCTTGACGCTTCCGCCGGTCTTTCTGAGTTGGGTGCCACGGTGCAGACAGGCGTTGATGTAGGCCTTGATTTCGGTCGGCGATGAACGGACCACAATCAGGGAATCGTTGACGATTTCGTAGAGGACGTGGTCGCCGACGCTGGGGATTTCCTCGACCCGGCAGGCGAGCTGCCACGTCTTGCGCCACACTTTCTCGACCTCGCGCTCGTGCCAACCCCTCGAGATATAACGGTCGATCGAGACGTCTTCGTCGCCCAGGTCGAGGGCCGGCGCCTCCAGCCGCATGACCTCCGGGGCCGGGTTGCGATCGTTGGCGAAAACGTCCTGGGCGTAGGGACCGGGTTGACCGGTAAGCGTGCGCGTCGGGTTCACGTCGATCTCCGATCTTCCAACAGGGCGAGGCCTGTCGCCATCAATAGACACCCGTCACTGTCACTGTGCAACTCACAATAGTGGGTGGAAGATGGCGCGCGGGATCTGGGTGTGGCATGGGCGCGGTCTTCGGCGCGGATGATCAACTGGCGATCGGCTGAACGGGGCTATCCCTCTGTCGCCGACGCTCAGGGCGTCCCGAAGCCGACATTGGAACGGTCCGCCGCCTTTTCACAATTCGCGCAGGTTGTGAGGGAACGGAACTCGTGGCCGCAAGCTCTGTGGATCAAACGCACCGGCGATCGGTAGCGGGACCTTAGCCAGGTGTCCGCCCACTTCTCCACGGCGACGACGACGCCGTAGATATCCACGCCCTTCGTCGTAAGCCAGTATCCGGCTTGACCCGCGGCATCGTTGTTGGCCGCGAGGATTCCGCTCGCCACGAGGCGCTCAAGACGGTCCGTCAAAATGTTGGCGGAGATGCCGGTACAGAGGCGGAAGTCATTGAACCGGCGAATTCGGAAGAAGGCGCACAACAGGATTTCGATGCCCCACTTGTCTCCGAAAATGTCCAGGCTTGCGCCGAGCATCTGAGGGGAGAACGGCCGATCTCGGCTCGTGACCGTCGATCGGCGATGGACGCTCTGCTTTTCCGGCATGTGCTGGAGCTGAGCGCGACTAAGCTTGAGCTCGATATCGCGCGCGCCGACCGGGGCGCCGCAGGCCGCGCAGCGAAGTTCAGGGTGCAGTGGTTCGCCGCAGTTCAGGTGCACGACCCGGGATGCGGCCTCGCCAGCGGAGCGCCAGTTCTGCTCCCAGCGAAGCATCTGCAGCAGCACATCCGCCAGGTCGGATCCCATGTTCGTCAGATGATATTCGTGCCGCAAAGGATGCATGCTGTAGGGCATCCGAACCACGATCCCGGCGGCTTCGAGCGCCCTCAGGCGCGCCGACAGCAGCCGGGTGGCGATGCCGGTGCGCCCCATCAGACCGTTGAAGCGGCGCTCGCCCTGAAGCATGGCCAGCACCAGCGCCAGGGTCCAACGATCGCAGATGGCGTCCACAGCCTGCCGTGACGAGACCAGAACCGCATTGATCGCCAGAGCATCGGACGGCGCAATCGATGGGCGGGTCATGGGTGGGTGGACAACTCCGACAGGTCCGATCCAACCGAATCTAGAGAACTGAGAACGCCATGTATATCGGGTCATCGGAAGCTTGCGCCCTTGGGCAAGCCGCGACCGACCAAGCAGGGCCTGCCCCCCCCCGCTCCAATAGTCGGTTGCATAGTAACAGTTGGTGTGAAATTCTGAGGTGAAGTTCTAGGCGCTGGCGGAGCCGAGCTTCGGTTTCCGCTGGTGTTCGCCGCCAACATCGCCCCTCGAGCCTGACGGCGACCGTCGCGGACGACGCAGCAGGTCTCGGTCTTTACGGAGGTCCACGCCATGGAAGGACTGTTCCCCCTCGCGGGCGCGGCCGACGATCCTCTTCCCACCATGAAGACCCTCCGATCCGAGTGGTTGTTTTCGCTCTATCTGGAGATCGGCTTCGACAACCTGCAGAAGATCGGCGCCGCGCCCATCGGCTGGCGCGGCATCTACCCCGTCGATGGCGGCTATTTCGAAGGTCCCAAGCTTCGCGGAAAGGTGCTTCCCAGCGGCGCGGACTGGGTGACCCGGCGATCCGACGGCGCGACCCTTCTGGACGTCCGGCTCGGCCTGCTGACCCACGACGGCGCCACCATCGCCATGAGCTACACCGGGCTGTTCAGGATCGCCGACACCGCGGCCGAGCGGTACCGCCGGGGCGAGCCGGTGACCTATGCCGAATCCTATGTCCGTACGACGCCGCGGTTCGAGACCGGTGACCCGCGATATGACTGGCTCAACAGCATCCTTGGTGTCGCCAACGGCGGGCCGCCGGGCTCGTCGCCGACCTATGAGGTGTTCGCGATTCTTTGAGGCCACAGGCAACGCCGCGAGGCTGGAGTGACCGCTCGGAATGATTCAGGAAATCCCTCCGGCCCGAGATCCGGGTCCTCGAACACCGAATTTGGGCGTGCGGCCCATCCGCGCAGTCAAGTCGCGAGGCTATCCCCGCGCAAGGCGAGATTCCGATGTCAGACACCCTTGAGGCCAACAAGAGAGCCGTCTTAGAGTCCTACGATCTCGCGCTGAACAAGAAGGATGCCGACGCCGCCTTCAAGTATCTGGGACCGACCTACACGCAACACAATCCGACCGTGGCCGATGGCTTCGACGGTTGGCGGGCCATGGTGGCTTGGCTGAAGCGGGATCGGCCGAACTTCAAGGTCGAGGTGAAGCGCGTCATCGCCGAGGGGGATTTCGTGGTGCTCCACGTGCATATGATGGTCGACGCCGATGATCGGGGCCGGGCCGGTGTCGAGATCTTCCGCCTCGAGCACGGAAAGATCGTCGAACACTGGGACATTCTTCAGCCTATCCCGGAGACCACCGCCAACAGCAACACGATGTTCTGAGCGCCCTGCGCCAGGCCGTCGCCTCGCGACGCCGGGCTGGCGATCATCAGCGAAATAGACAGCTTCGGAAAACCCGATCGACGCGACCAACCTTGCACTGACGCCACAGGCTCTGCATTTTAGGCCAACATGCAACGCGTCCGCGCTCTTGTCGGTCTGCTCGCAGCGATCCTCATGATGATCGGTGGCGCGCCGGCGCTCGCGTCGGCAAACCCCTGCAATCCCTGCCCACCGGACTGCCCGATGATGGCGCAGATGGCCAAGGCCGTTGCAGACCACCACGACCAGGCGCCGGAAAAGAACGGCAAGGCTGAAGACCCCTGTAAAGCCAGCGCCGCGTGCCAAGGCGCCTTCGTCGCGCCGCTGCCGCCCCAGATGGCGATCGAGACCGTTTTGCTCGCTGAAACCACCGAGCATGACCTGACCGGCGCGCTGGCCGCGCCTTCGCGTCCGCCCGACCCGACACTGAGACCTCCCATACAGCTCTGATCCCTCATGACCCGGCGGCCTCCACCGCCGGCCCTTGGCGCCTGCGCGCCGTCAACAGGACTTCAGAGCATGTCTCCCTATCGATGGCTGCCGACCCTCGCGGTCGCCGCGGCCCTGGCGAGCCCGGCCCACGCCGGCCCGCTGACCTTCGCCCAGGCGCTGGATCGCGCCGCCGCGGGCGCGCCCAGCCTGCAGGCCGCCGCGCTGCAGACCGAGGCCGCCCGGGCCTCCGCGCGCGCTGCCGGCGCCTTGCCCGATCCCAAGCTGAATGTCGGGGTGGAGGGCTTCCCGATCTCCGGGCCGAACGTCGGCCGACCGTCGCGCGACGACTTCTCCGACGTGCGCGTCGGGATCATGCAGGATGTGCCGAACAGGGCGCGCCGGCAGGCAGCGGTGGCGGGTGCGACAGCGGCCATATCGCAGGCCGAGGCCGCGCGGCTCGTGGCGCTGCGCAGGGTCAGGGTGGCGACGGCGCTGGCCTGGATCGACGTGACCTATGCCGAGCGGCGCTTGGCCGCGGTCGATCAGGTCCTGACCAGCCTGCGCCCGCTTTGGGAAGCACAGCCGGCCGCCGTCGCCGCAGGGCGCCAGCGGCCAGGGCAAGCGCTGACCCCCGTTCAGACGCGGGCGACGCTTGAGGATCAACGGAGCGAACAGGTCGCCAATCTGGCCCGTGCACGCGCCGAGTTGACGCGATGGACAGGCGAGACAGCTCCATCCGTGGTCGGCGCGACGCCGGACTTCAATATCGATCCCGCGGGATTGCGCGCGGCGGTGGAGACCAACCCCACGCTGCTGACCTATCGCTCGGCGGCCTCTCGCGCCGACGCGGAGGTGAAGGCCGCCCGCGCCGCTGAGCATCCGGACTGGGGATGGGAAGTCGCCTACCAGCGCCGCGACCCCAGGTTCGGCGACATGCTCTCCGCCGGCGTGACGGTGAGCCTTCCGCTGTTCGCCAGCACGCGGCAGGAGCCCCTGCTGGCGGCGCGGCGGGCCGACGCCTCCCGCGTCCACGCCGACCGGGAAGATGCCCGACGCGGTCTGGCGGCCCAGCTCGACGCCGACCTCGCCGACCACGACATGCATCACGATCAATGGATGCGGACGACGGGAACGGTGGTCCCGGCCGCCAGGCAACGCGCCGACCTTGAGACCGCGAGCTACGCCGCGGGCACAGCGACCCTGGCCGACGTGCTCGATGCCACGACCGCGCTCGCCGACGCCAAGCTCACCGCCCTTGAACGCGAGGCGATGGTGGTCCGCGACGGCGCGCGGATCGTCCTCACCTACGGGAGCGACCAATGACCAGACCACAGGTTTTCATCGTCGCGTTGGCGGGTCTGGCCGTCGCCACAGGGGTCGGCTTCGCCGTGGGGCGAATGACGCACACACAGCCGGCCCAACCCGCTGCGCCGTCGCAAGGCGGCCGACACGCCCTGTACTGGTACGACCCGATGACTCCCAGCCAGCACTTCGACAAGCCGGGCAAGTCGCCGTTCATGGACATGCAGCTCGTCCCGAAATTCGCGGACGAAGCGTCGGGCGCCGCCGGCCTCCAGATCGACCCGGCCAGGACGCAGAACCTCGGTGTCCGACTCTCGACTGTCGAGCGCGGGGCGCTGCCCAGCGGCGTCAGCGCGACCGGCGTCATCGCCTTCAACGAACGCGACGTGGCGGTGGTGCAGGCCAAGGCCGCCGGCTTCGTGCAGCGGGTCTACGCCCGAGCGCCCGGCGACATCCTGGCGGCCGGGGCGCCGCTGGCCGACCTGTTGGTCCCCGAATGGGCCGGCGCACAAGGCGAATATCTGGCTGTGCAGCGCACGAGGGAACCGGCGTTAATTCTCGCCGCTCGCGAACGCCTGAAGCTGCTCGGGATGCCGCCTGCGCTGATCGAGGCGGTGGAGAAGACCGGCCACGTCCGCAATATCGTCACCGTCTCCACGCCCACCGGTGGCGTGATCAGGACGCTGGGTGTCCGGGGCGGCATGTCGGTCATGGCCGGGCAGACCCTGGCCGAGATCAACGGCCTGTCGCGGGTCTGGCTGAACGTCTCGATCCCCGAAACCATGGCGGGCCAGGTCCATGCTGGTCAGAACGTCACCGCGACCTTGGCCGCCTATCCCGGCGAGACCTTCCATGGCCGGGTGGCCGCGATCCTCCCCCAGGCCGACGCCGCCAGCCACACGCTCACGGCGCGGATCGAACTGCCCAATCCAGGCGGGCGGCTGAAGCCCGGCATGTTCGCGTCAGCTGAGTTCGGCGGCGTTGGCCAATCGGCTCTCCTAGTGGCGTCAGAAGCGGTCATCCGGACCGGCGCGCGGAGCCTCGTCATGGTCGCTCAGCCTGGCGGCCGCTATGCGCCGGCCGAGGTGAAGATCGGACGCGAGGGCGACGGCAAGACCGAGATTCTCGCGGGGCTGTCCGAGGGCGAAAAGGTGGTCGCCTCCGGCCAGTTTCTGATCGATAGCGAGGCCAGCCTTTCCGGCATTCAGGCGAGACCCGTCGCGCGCCCAGCGGCTAGCGCTCCATCGCCCACGCTCGCGCCAAGACCCAACCCGTCGCCGTCAAGGACACCGGCTCTCTACGAAGGCGTGGGCCGGGTCGAGCAAATCAGCCCGGCCTCCGTCACCCTGTCGCACCAGCCGGTGCCTGCGATCGGGTGGCCCGCGATGACCATGACCTTCAAGCTGGCCGACCCTGCGCTGGCCCAAGGCGTCAAGGTCGGGGACCGAGTCGCTTTCGCCTTCGACCAGCCATCTGCCGGACCCACCGTCCACCGGCTCGGCAAGGCGGCCGCCCCATGATCGCCGCCCTCATTCGAGCCGCTGTCCGCGCTCGCGTCTTCGTGCTGCTGGCGGCGCTAGCCCTCCTGGCTATCGGCGTGATTGCGGTCCGCTCCACGCCCGTGGACGCCTTGCCCGACCTCTCCGACGTGCAGGTGGTGATCCGCACCAGCTACCCCGGTCAGGCGCCGCGGATCGTCGAGAACCAGGTCACCTATCCGCTGACCACCACCATGCTCTCGGTGCCAGGTGCGAAGACCGTGCGCGGCTATTCCTACTTCGGTGACAGCTTCGTCTACGTGATCTTCCAGGACGGGACCGACCTCTACTGGGCGCGCTCGCGGGTGCTGGAGTATCTCAATCAGGTGCAGAGCCGCCTGCCCGCCGCCGCCAAGCCGGCGTTGGGTCCGGACGCCACCGGCGTCGGCTGGATCTACGAATACGCGCTGGTTGACCGCACCGGCGGCCACGACCTGTCACAGCTCCGGGGCATCCAGGACTGGTTCCTGCGCTACGAGCTGAAGACCCTGCCGGGCGTCGCCGAGGTGGCCAGCATCGGCGGCATGGTCCGCGAATATCAGGTGGTGCTCGATCCGGTGAAACTCGCGGCCTACGGGATCACCCACCAGCAGACGGTGGAGGCCATCGGCCGCGCCAATCAGGAGACCGGCGGCTCGGTGCTGGAGATGGGCGAGGCCGAATATATGGTCCGGGCCTCGGGCTATCTGAAGACCCTGGACGACTTCCGCGCCATCCCCCTGCGCACCGCCAGCGGCGGCGTTCCCGTGCGGCTGGGCGAGGTGGCGACGATCCAGCTCGGACCGCAAATGCGGCGCGGCGTCGCCGAGCTGAACGGCGAGGGCGAAGTGGCCGGCGGCGTCGTGGTCCTGCGCTCAGGCAAGAACGCGCGGACCACGCTCACCGCCGTCAAGGCGAAGCTGGCGGAGCTGAAGCGCAGCCTGCCGGCCGGCGTCGAGATCGTCACCACCTACGACCGCTCACAGCTCATCGACCGGGCGATCTCCAATCTCAGCGAAAAGCTGATCGAGGAGTTCGTCATCGTCGCCCTCGTCTGCGGTCTCTTTCTCTGGCACGCCCGCTCGGCGCTGGTGGCGATCCTCACCCTGCCGCTCGGCGTGCTGTTCGCGTTCGTCGTCATGCGGGTGCAGGGCGTGAACGCCAACATCATGTCGCTGGGCGGCATCGCCATCGCTATCGGGGCCATGGTCGATGCGGCCGTGGTGATGATCGAAAACGCCCACAAGCATATTGAGCGATGGGGGCATGAGAACCTCGGCGCCGATATCCCGAATGAGACCCGCTGGCGGCTGGTGACCGACGCTGCCGCCGAGGTCGGCCCGGCGCTCTTCTTGAGCCTTGTGATCATCACCTTGAGCTTCGTGCCGGTGTTCGCGCTTCAGGCGCAGGAGGGGCGGCTGTTCTCGCCGCTGGCCTTCACCAAGAGCTATGCCATGGCCGGCGCCGCGATCCTCTCGGTGACCTTGGTCCCGGTGCTCATGGGCTATCTGATCCGGGGACGCATCCCGGCGGAGGACGCCAACCCGCTGAACCGCTGGCTGAGCGCCGCCTACCGCCCGGCCATCGACTGGACCCTGCGCAGGCCCAAGACCGTGCTGCTGCTGGCGCTGATCGCCTTTGCGACCACCGCGTGGCCGCTTACCCGGCTGGGCGGCGAGTTCATCCCGCCGATGGACGAAGGCGACCTGCTCTACATGCCCTCGGCCCTACCGGGCCTTTCCGCCGAGAAGGCTTCCGAGCTGCTGCAACAGACCGACCGGCTGATCCGCACCGTGCCGGAGGTGAAGACCGTCTTCGGCAAGGCCGGCCGTGCGGAGAGCGCCACCGATCCGGCGCCGCTGGAGATGTTCGAGACGACGATCCAGTTCAAGCCGCGCGACCAGTGGCGGCCCGGCATGACGCCGGAGAAGCTGGTGGACGAGCTGGACCGGGTGGTGAAGGTCCCTGGCCTCGCCAACGTCTGGGTGCCGCCGATCCGCAACCGCATCGACATGCTGGCCACCGGCATCAAGACCCCTATCGGCGTGAAGGTCTCCGGCTCCGACCTCGCCCAGCTCGACCGGGTGGCCGCCGCCGTGGAGGCCGCGGCCAAGCGCACGCCGGGCGTCAGCTCCGCGCTCGCCGAACGGCTCACCGGTGGTCGCTACGTTGACCTGACCATCGACCGGGCGGCGGCGGCCCGCTTCGGCCTGAACATCGCCGACGTGCAGGAGATCGTCGCCGGCGCCATCGGCGGCCAGACCGTCGGCGAGACTGTGGAGGGCGTGGCCCGCTATCTGATCAGCGTCCGCTACCCCCGCGAACTGCGCGACAGCCTGGAGGGCCTGCGGTCCCTGCCGATTCTGACCCCCGTCGGACAGCAGATCACGCTCGGCGCGGTCGCCCAGGTGCAGATCGCCGACGGGCCGCCGATGCTCAAGACCGAGAACGCCCGACCCTCGACCTGGGTCTATGTCGATGTGCGCGGCCGAGACCTCAACTCCGTCGTCACCGACCTGCGGCGGGCCGTGGCCAAGGACGTGCCGCTGCCGCCGGGCGTTTCCATCGCCTACTCGGGCCAGTTCGAATACCTCCAGCGCGCGGCCGAACGGCTGAAGCTGGTGGCGCCCGCGACGCTGCTGATCATCTTCCTGCTGCTCTACCTGACCTTTGGCCGGCTCGACGAGGCCGCGCTGATCATGGCCACCCTGCCCTTCGCGCTCACCGGCGGCGTCTGGACCCTCTACCTGCTCGGCTACCACCAGTCGGTGGCCACCGGCGTCGGGTTCATCGCGCTGGCCGGCGTCTCGGCGGAGTTCGGGGTGGTGATGCTGATCTACCTCAAGCACGCCTTGGCCGAGCGGGGACCCGATCCAAGCCACGACGACTTGACGGCCGCCGTGCGGGAAGGCGCGCTGCTTCGAGTGCGGCCCAAGGCCATGACCGTCGCCGTGATCCTGGCGGGTCTCGCGCCGATCCTTATCGGCCACGGCGCGGGCTCGGAGGTGATGAGCCGCATCGCCGCCCCGATGATCGGCGGCATGCTGACCGCGCCGCTGCTTTCGATGCTCGTCATCCCCGCCGGCTACCTCCTGCTGCGCCGGCGGCGAGCCAACCGCGTTTCCGCCGCTCAACCCCAAAGGAGACTTCCATGAGAGCGACCCTGTTGGCCCTGGCCACCAGCCTGACCTTCGCCACCGCCGAAACGGCCGCAGCCCAGTCCGCGGCTAAACCGATGGCGGACATGTCGGGCATGACCATGCCGGCGTCCGCCGCCAAGACCGGCAAGGGAACCGGCGCGATCATGGCGATCGATCCAAAGGCGGCCACCGTATCGATCAGGCACCAGCCAATCGCCGCCCTAGGCTGGCCGGCCATGACCATGACCTTCAAGGCGACGCCGGGGTCGCTTCTCAAGGACCTCAAGGTCGGTCAGAAGATCGGCTTCGACGTCAACGCGGGCAGCGGTCTCCCCGAGGTCACGGCGATCCGGAAGCCATAGCGCCGGTTGCGCCTCAACTCGGATCGTCGAGCGTGAAAAGGTCCGTCCCCTCGTCATAGGCGAAGGCCTCGGCGTAGCGGGCCCAATTGATCACGCCCTTGAGGGTCTGGTTGGCGTCTTCCTCGGACATCAGGTCCTCCAGCTCATCGCGGAACCGGTGTCCCGGGGCCTGATGCGAGACGCGCTCGTCCAGCACCCGGCGGATGTGGCCGGCGAGCGGCACATAGGCGATCAGGTGCTGGGCGAAGAGCTGCTTGCGCGCATCGACGTTGGCGTCGGCGTATCGCCGCGCGTCGGAGGTGAGGCGGATGTCGCCGCCCTCCAGTTCGGCGAACCGCAGCAGTTGCAGCGTCTCGGCGATGGCGAACAGTTCGTCGGCCTCGAAGTGCAGCGCTTCGGCAAGGTCCGGCAGATCGGCTCTACCGTTGAACGGCTGGGCGCTGACCGCCTCCATCAGGCCGGCCATGGTGTTCGTGGAAACCCTGGGGAGCACCATGCCGATACCCATGCCCGGGAACAGGCCGTCGTTCTGACGCTCTTCCGCCGCGCCGCGCTGCGTCATGCGGGCGTAGATGCTGTCCACCAGCCGGCGGAAGGCTGGGTTCTGACGGTTGCGAGGCTGCGGCAGGTCGACCTTGATCTCGGCGACGATGCGCCCCGGATTAGAGGAGAAGATCAGGATGCGATCGCACATCAAGACCGCCTCCTCGATATTGTGGGTGACCATCAGGATCGAGCGGATGCCCATGCGGCCTTCGCACCAGAGGTCCAGCAGGTCCGTCCGCAGCGTCTCGGCGGTCAGCACGTCGAGGGCCGAGAAAGGCTCGTCCATCAGCAGGATCGTGGGGTCGACGACCAGCGCCCGGGCCAGCCCCACGCGCTGGCGCATGCCGCCGGACAGTTCCTTGGGATAGGCGTTCTCGAAACCGTCGAGGCCGATGAGATCGATGGCGGCCAGCGCCTTGCTGCGCCGCGCCTCGGCGGGCACGCGCTGGGCCTCCAGACCCACTTCGACGTTTTCCTGCACGGTCAACCAGGGGAACAGGGCGAAGCTCTGGAAGACCATGCTTACCCGGGTGGGCGAGGCCTCGCCGTCGCGTGGGAAACTGATCTCGCCGCCGGTCGGCCGGATCAGGCCGGCAATGGAGCGCAGCAAGGTCGACTTGCCCGACCCCGAGCGTCCGAGCAGGCCCACGATCTCGTTGTCGAACAGGGTCAGGTCCACGTCGTCGAGGACAAGCTGACCGCCGCCGCCCGGCTTTCCATAGAGGTGGCGGACGTTCCGGACGTCGAGCAGATGGCGATCGTCGATGGCGCGCATGGGACGCTCCCCTAGTCGAGACGCAGGCGCCGCTCGGCGAACCGGTACATCGGCCGCCAGAGGACGCGGTTGAAAGCGATGACAAAGATCGACATGACCGCGACGCCCAGCGCCACGCGGCCGTAGTCGCCTGTGGCCGTGGCCTTGGCGATATAGGCGCCGAGGCCCGCGGCCTCGAGATGCTTGTCGCCCCAGGTCACGGCCTCGGCGACGATGCTGGCGTTCCACGACCCGCCCGAGGCGGTGATCGCGCCAGTGACATAGTAGGGAAAGATCCCGGGCAAGGCGACCTGACGCCACCACTGCCAGCCGCGCAGGCCGAAGATACCGGCCACTTCGCGCAGGTCGCTGGGGATCGCGCTGGCGCCGGCGATGACGTTGAACAGGATGTACCACTGGGTGCCCAGCACCATCAGTGGCGACAGCCAGATGTTGGGGTCGGCGCGCAGCGCCACGATGGCCACCACGACGAAGGGAAACAGCACATTGGCCGGGAAGGCCGCCAGGAACTGGGCGATCGGCTGCAACCGCTCGGCCCAGGCGGGGCGCAGGCCGATCCAGACCCCGATCGGAACCCAGATCAGGCTGGTCAGGGCGATCAGCACGACCACGCGCACCAGCGTCGCCAGGCCATAGCCAAAGGCCGCGACGGCGTCGCGCCAGTCCAGGGTGCGCGTCAGGAAGGTCCACAGGAACCAGACCGCGGCGGCGGCGGCCGCGACGACCACCACGATCCATAGGCCGTCGAGGACCCGCGAGGCCTGCGGCCCCAGGCGCACCGGCTGCAGCTTCAGCCTGGGGATCGGCCAGTCGATCGCGGTGAGCGCGCGGGCGGGCCAGCTGAGCGGCGTCACCGCCATCCGCAGCCAGCGCACCCGGCGAACCAGATCGTAGACCCAAGAGCCTGGGCGGTCCTGCGAGGCGGTCTGCTCGAAGCGGAACTTATCAGCCCACGCGACCACCGGGCGGAACACCAGCTGATCGTAGAGCAGGATCACCACCGCCATGGCCCCGACCCCGATGGCTACGGCCCGCATGTCCTGCCGCTCGATGGCCAGCGCCAGCCACGAGCCGATCCCCGGCAGGGCGATGGTGGTCTTGCCCACCGTGATCGCCTCCGACGCCACCACGAAGAACCAGCCGCCGGACATCGACATCATGACGTTCCAGACCAGGCCGGGCGCCGCGAAGGGCAGCTCCAGCCGCACGAACCGCCGCCAGGCCGAGAACCCGAACTGGCGGCTGACCTCGTCCAGATCGTTCGGGATGGTGCGCAGCGACTGGTAGAAGCTGAAGGCCATGTTCCAGGCCTGGCTGGTGAAGATCGCGAAGATCGCGGCGCACTCGACGCCAAGCTGCCGGCCCGGGAACAGCCCCATGAAAAACGTCACCGTGAAGGTCAGGAAGCCGAGAATCGGCACCGACTGCAGGATGTCGAGCGCCGGCACGATCAGCAGCCCGGCCTTGCGGTTCTTCGCCGCCAGCGTCGCGACCGTGAAGGTGAACAGCAGCGACGCCGCCAGCGCGGCGAACATCCGCAGGGTCGTGAGCAGCGCATATTCCGGCAGCCGAGCCGGATCGAGGGTGACCGGCGTGGCGCGCAGCTTCGCCAGCGGCTCGCTCATCTCGCCGGCCCCGCGGACAATCAGGACGGCGGTCGCCGCCAGCAGCAAGAAGGCGATCAGATCGGCCCATGAGGGCGCGACGCCGCCGTGCAGGAAGCGGGCGAGCGGCCGCGATCCAGGGCGGTCGCCTGAGAGAAATACCATGGCTCACCTCGTAAGACGCCGCCGGGCGCGTCACGGGTCGAGCCTGAAACCAGGCCCTAGCGGGACGCTCTCGACGGCGCGTTAGATCGACTACTGTCGCTGGGCATTGGGTTCGGGTTCCTGATACGTCGCCATCCCCCGGGGGAGGATTGTTGACGCAGGGCGGAATGAGCTTCCGGGCGGCGCCTGTCAAGGCGCTTTCGGGATCGTCACGGGAGTTTCGCGAGACGCGGTCTTACAGATATTTCGTGATCTCTTTGAACTCGTCGATCGCGGCCTTGGGCTGGCGGGTTGCGTCCTCGACGGCGTGCGCCAGACAGTGGTCGATGTGATCGTGGACCAGCGTCTTCTTGGCCGCCGCGACCGCGCGCTCCACCGCGTGAAGCTGCTGGACGATATCCATGCAGGGTCGATCGGCCTCCATCATGCCGATGACATTGCGCAGGTGGCCCTCGGCCCGCTTCAGCCGCTTGACGATGTCGGGATGGGTTGCGGGAGCGAGGTGGACCATGCCACTTGATCTATCCCCCAGGGGAGGATAGGTCAATCGCCGCACATCCTCCCCAGGAGGATATGCTGTCATCAACCCGCCGCGCAGGCCAAACATTTTCAGGCGGATTCTCACGGCGCTTGCCGACGCGCAACAGGCGGCGGCGACGCGGCGGGCGCGGCGGCTGCTGCGGGCGGCGCGGATGCTCAATCGGGGCGCTCGGCGATCGCTGCGCGGGCCCTGGCCAGGGGCGGCATGGGCGATGTTCCATGCCGCCGAGGTGATCGGGCGGATATCATGGCGGACTTGGAATCGCGAACAAGGGAGGCGGCGATGAACGGCAAGGCGCGGATCGGCGGGCTTCGGCTGACCCTCATGGCCCTCGGTCTCGGCGCAGTGCTCGCGCGACCGGTGGCGGCGCAAAACGCGCCGCCAGAAGCCACGCCGCAAGCCCCGCCGGAAACCTGGGCTGTGCACGGCCAGGCCACGGTCGTCGACCAGGCGACATTCGCCTTCCGCTCGGCCTATCGCGGCCCCAACAGCCTCGACCCCGGCGCGCGCGGCAAGGAGACCGCCGACGTCACGCTCTATGCCGGCGTGCGCCTGTGGCCCGGGATGGAGGCGTGGATCAATCCGGAATTCGACCAGGGGTTCGGCCTCAGCAACACCCTGGGCGTCGCCGGCTTTCCTAGCGGCGAGGCCTATAAGGTCGGCATGGCCCGCCCCTATTTCCGGCTGCAGCGGCTGTTCCTCCGCCAGACCATCGACCTGGGCGGCGAGCGCCAAACCGTCGACGCCGACCTCAATCAGCTGGCGGGCAGCCACACCGCCGACCGCTTGGTGATCACCGCGGGCAAGCTCGGCGTGCCGGACATCTTCGACACCAACCCCTATTCGCACGATCCGCGGGGCGACTTCCTGAACTGGTCGCTGATCGATGCCGGGAGCTTCGACTACGCCGCCGACGCCTGGGGCTACACCGTGGGCGCCGCCGCCGAGTGGTACACAGGCCGCTGGACCCTGCGCGGCGGCGTCTTCAACCTCTCCAAGGTCCCCAACAGCGAACACCTGGAATATGGCTTCAGCCAGTTCCAGGGCATAGCCGAGATCGAGGAACGTCATAAGCTGGGCGGACGGCCCGGCGCCCTCAAGGTCACCAGCTTCCTCAGCCGCGGCCGCATGGGCGCCTTCGACGACGCCGTGGCGATCGCGCAATCCAGCGGCCGGCCCGCCGACATCGCGGCCGTCCGGCGCTACCGCAGTCGCAGCGGCGTCAGCTTCAACCTGCAGCAGGAGATGGCCGACGGCCTCGGCGTCTTCGTCCGGGGCGGCATGGCTGGCGGCGACGTGGAGCCCTACGAATTTTCGGACATCGACCGCACCCTGTCCGGCGGACTATCGCTGAACGGCGGGCGCTGGGGCCGGCCCCACGACACCCTCGGCGTCGCCGCCGTGATCAACGACATCTCCCGCGCTCACCAGCGGTTCCTGGCCGCTGGCGGCACGGGCATCCTGGTGGGCGACGGCCGACTGCCCCACCCGGGACCTGAGCAGATCGTCGAGACCTACTACGACCTCGCCGCCTACGGCCCGGCCCATGTCAGCCTCGACTACCAGCTGGTCAACCACCCCGCCTACAACCGCGACCGTGGCCCGGTCTCAATCGTCGCGGCGCGCCTGCACGCCCAGTTCTAGGATCGGTCGCGCGCGGATTTCAGGACACGCCCGCTTCGAGCGCGAGCCGCAGAAGGTCGGCGGTCTTCGTGACGCCGAGCTTCGTCTTGATCAGGCTGCAGTTGTTGGCGATCGTCTTGTAGCCGAGGCCGAGGGCCTCGGCGATTTCGCCAAGGCTTCGGCCGGCGGCGAGCAGGCGAAGGATCTCCAGATCTCGGGGCGCCAATTGAGCGAGCGATGCCGCCGGAACGGTCGAGTACAGCACCAGGGCCTGAGCGATCTCCTGCTCGACATAGCGACCGCCGCCGCCAACCTGCCGGATGGCCGTCAGGAGCTCCTCCGGAGACGCGTTCTTGCTCACATAGCCCTGCGCGCCGGCTTCCAGCGCGCGGGTGACGTAGAGCGGCTCGGCATGCATGCTGAGCACCAGGATCGGAACATCGCTGTTCTGACGGAGCCGGGACAACAACTCGATCCCGCCCAGTTCCGGCAGGTTGAGGTCGAGGATGATCATGTCGAGGTGGTGGGCCTTGGCGATCACCAGGCTTTCCCGACCGGTCTTCGCTTCCAGGATCTCGGCGTCCGAAACCATGGCCAGCAGCTTGCGAAGCCCGGTCCGGACGATGGCGTGGTCGTCGACCAGCAGGATCTTCATGCGATGGCCGCCGTGTTCTTTACTGTCCGATCGGGATCAGGCGCCAGACGCGCCCGGATCGTCCAGCCCGCCGCACCGTCCGTTGGACCGAATGTCAACGACCCGCCCACCGAGGTGACCCGCTCGCGCATCCCGACAAGGCCCAGCCCACCGCCGGCGATCTTGTCCCCGCGCCCGGCGCCGTCATCGGTGATGGATACGCACAGCACCTGCGCCTCGTCGATCTCGAGCGCGATCCGCACGCGCCTCGGGTCTGCGTGCCGCACCGCGTTGTTGGCGGCCTCCTGAACCACCCGATAGACGATGTCCTTGGTGGTCTCGGGAAGCTGGGCCTCCTCCTCCAGCAGGGTGACGTCAAAGGCGATGTCGGGGCGCCGGACCGTCCAGAAGGAAATCAGGTCCGATATGGCCGCGTTCAGACCCAGTTCGGTGATGCGCGTCGGCCGCAAGCGAACGAGCAGATCGCGCACCTGGCGCTGCATGTGGCGCACGCCGGCCTGAATCGCGCGGACCTGCTCCGGAATCGCCGCGTGTCGCCCGACCTCGTTCAGCTGCACGATCATCTCCGCGTCCATGTTCACGGCGAAAAGGTGCGGCCCGATGTCGTCGTGCAGATCGCGCGCGATGTCGGCGCGTTCCTCCTCCTGGATCGTCAGAAGCTGGTCGCCCAGCAGCCGGTTGCGGTCGGTGGTGACGGCCAGTTCGCCGGCCATACGGTTGAAGCCGCGCTGCAGGTCCAGCAGTTCCGTCGGGCCTGTCTCCACGACACGCCCGGTGTAGTCGCCGGTGCCGATCCGGCCGAACTCACCGGCCAGCGCGCGCAGGGGGCGAAAGGCGGCGCTGATCACAAAATACACCAGCACCAAGCCGACGGCGCCGGAACCGCAGAGCACCATCACGACGCCGATGAATTCCCGCCAGGCGGCCGCGGCATCGATCTCGGACGTCGGGGTCAGGACAATTTCCCGAAAGCCCGCGCTGCCCGCGGGGACCGCGATCGACAGGCGCGTGGGATCGGGCCCCAACAGGCGCCGGAACCACCGCGGCGCAGGCTGGTCGGGAAGCGTCGTCTTCGAGGCCCAGGCCGTTCGACCATCGGCGGTCAAAAGGGCGCTGCGCACATGCAGGTTGCCGTCAAACGTGGCGATCAGCTGGTGCAGGTCCCGAGCCGGGTGATCGGAATTTGGCAGATCCTCCAAGGCGGAGTTGACGGTTTGTCGGGCGCCGCCGAGGCCTGCCGCCAGTTCGGCGCTGAGCGCATGGCGGGTCTGATAGCCGGCGACGAGGGTTCCCATCAGCGTACTGATCAGGAGAACGACGGCGATCAGGGCGACGACGCGGGCGCGCAGGGACATGGCGTCATAATATCACAGGCGCGCTCCCTTGAGCCGTGGGGCCGCAGATTGGGAACGAGTTCCCGGGAAAATCGGGAAGTGTCGGCATAGGTCCACCGCCGCCGCCCGCCTATTCGCCCTGTTAAGTCGTAACAGGGATACCCCCATGGCCAGCATCACCTCCCGCCGCGCGCTCCTCGGCGCGTCGGTCAGCCTGCTTTCGCTGATCGCCGCGCCCGCCTTCGCCGCCGACGCGGCGCCGGCTGACGGACCGGCGTCCACGGCTTCAGGCGCGGTCTCGGAGATCGTGGTCACCGCTCAGCGGCTCGACGCGGCGCGCTCAGCGGTCGAGCCGGCGCTGGGAGCCACCACCTATTCGATGCCCGAAGCGTTCATCGGCAACCTGCCTTCGGGCGCCAATGTCCAGCTCAACCAGGTCGTGCTGCAGGCGCCGGGCGTGGCGCAGGACAGCTTCGGCCAGCTGCATATCCGCGGCGACCACGGCAACATTCAGTACCGGCTGAACAACGTCATCCTGCCGGAGGGGCTGCAGGTGTTCGGGCAGTCCCTGTCGCCCCGCCTGGCCGCGAACATCGACCTGATCACCGGCGCCGTACCGGCGCAGTACGGCCTGCGGACCGCCGGCGTGCTCAACATCACCACCAAGAGCGGCTTCAAGAACGGCGGCGAGATCGGCGTCTATGGCGGCAGCCACGGGATGATCGAACCCTCGATCGAATATGGCGGCTCGTCCGGCGCGACCAGCGGCTTCATCTCCGGAAGCTACACCGGCACCGACGTCGGCATCGAAAGCCCGGACGGGCGCGGAACCCCGCTGCATGACCATTCCGACCAGTATCAGGCCTTCGGCTACCTGGATCGCATTCTGGACGACACCAGCCGCGTGTCGCTGATCGCCGGGACCTCGCAGGACAAGTTCCAGATTCCCAACGTCTCGGGCCTGCGGCCAGACGCAGGCTTCAGCCAGAACGGCGTCACCTCGATCGCCTCCGAAAAGCTGAACCAGAACCAGAAGGAAGGCACGACCTACGGGATCGTGAGCTATCTGAAAACCACCGACCGGTTCACGGGCCAGGCCTCAGTCTTCGCCCGCTATTCGGAGCTGCAATATACCCCGGACGTCACCGGCGAGCTGCTGTTCAACGGCATCTCCCAGGCGGCGCGCAAGACCGACTTGTCATTCGGAACCCAACTCGAAGGGGTCTACAAGCTCAACGACGCCCACACGATCCGCGGCGGGGTGATCGTCTCCACCGACCGCACCACCAGCAAGACCAGCTCCCAGGTCTTCGCGCTCGACGGCGCGGGCGCCCAGATCGGCCCGGCCGCTGAGACCATCGTCGACAACAGCAAGGCCAACGCCTGGACCTATTCGGCCTATCTGCAGGACGAATGGGCGCTGGCCGAGACGCTGACCCTGAACTACGGCCTGCGCTATGACCGGCTGGACGCCTTCCGCAAGGAGAACCAGCTCTCTCCGCGAGTGAATCTCGTGTGGAAACCCCTGGACGGAACGACCGTCCACGCGGGCTACGCGCGCTACTTCTCCCCACCGCCTTTCGAGCTGGTCGCCACCGCGTCCTTCAGCAAGTTCGTCGGCACCAGCGCCGAGGCGCCTGGCGCCCAGAACGACCTGCCGCGGTCGGAGCGCGACAATTATTTCGACGTGGGCGCGCAGCAGAAGATCGGAGCCCTGACCCTGGGTGTCGACGCCTACTACAAGAAGGCCAAGAACCTGATCGACGAGGGCCAGTTCGGGGCCCCGATCATCCTGACCCCGTTCAACTATCGCGAGGGCTACGCCAAGGGGGTGGAGTTCAGCGGCAGCTACGTGGCCGGCGGCTTCTCGGCCTACGGCAACTTCGCGATCAGCCAGGCCAAGGGCAAGGATATCGTCTCCAGCCAGTTCAACTTCGATCCTGGCGACCTGGCGGTCATCGCCCACCAGTTCATCTTCCTCGACCACGACCAGACTTACACCGCCTCCGCGGGCTTCGCCTACCGGCTCGGCGAGGGCACGCGGGTATCGGCCGACCTGCTCTACGGCTCCGGCCTGAGAAAGGACGGCGACGTTCCGAACGGCGACCACGTGCCCGCCTACACCCAGGTCAACCTCGGCGCGGCCCACGCGTTCGAGATGGCGGGCGGCCCACTGACCATCCGCGCCGACGCGATCAACGTCTTCGACAAGGGATACGAGATCCGGGACGGCACCGGCGTCGGCGTCGGCGCACCGCAGTTCGGGCCGCGGCGCGGGTTCTACGCGGGCATCTCGAAGGCGTTCTGAAGAGCGCCGCCGACCGGGGTCCGCAGCCGTGCCAATCCTCAGCCAGCGGCGACAGGACGCCGAGGTCGGGGCGCTGCAGCGGTTGATCTGGACGCTGATCGTAGCGCGCTTTCGCGAGCTCGAGCGCGAGCAGGGCCTCAGAAAGGTCGACCTCAGCCAGCGCCTGGGCATCCCCCGGTCGCAGGTCCAGATGTGGCTCGCCGCGCCGCGCAACATGACGTTGAAATCCGCGGGGCGGTTGGCGATCGCCTTGGACGCGCGGCTGGTCTGCGGACTTGAGCCCTTGCCGATCAGACCGGGCGCGGCGCGGGGCGTTGGAACCTCGGCCGACCCCGAAGGTCGATGAGCTCCGCGCCAAGTCTCACGGTCGCGATCCTAGACGAGACTGGACGCGGGGATCCTGGCTGAGGCGCGATCGCGGCCGCTCGCTGGGCAGCCTTGCGGCCTTCGTCGGCAGCTATGCTGAAGCCGCGCGGGAACCGCAGCACCAATCGGGTTAGACTGCCGGCCAGCAGACTGGGGAGCCGATCGTTGCAAGACACCGCTAACGCCCTGTGGAACCCCGACATCGCACCCACCTCCGCCGAACAGCGGACCTGGCGGTGGTGGCACTTCCTGGCGCTCTGGATCGGCATGGTCATGGCGGTCCCCGGCTACATGCTGGTGGCCGGATTGATCGATCAGGGGATGTCAGCCTACCAGGCGATTGGCACGGTCCTGCTGGGCAATCTCATTGTCCTGGGGCCGATGCTGCTGATCGGGCATGCGGGCGCGAAGTTCGGCATCCCCTACGCGGTGCTGGTCCGCGCGTCTTTCGGATGGCGTGGCGCCCGGCTACCCGCCCTGGCCAGGGCGGCCGTGGCCTGCGGCTGGTATGGGATCCAGACCTGGATCGGCGGCGGCGCGATGCTGACACTGCTCGGCGTCGTCGTCGGCCATCGGCTGGACGGCCCGCCGATACCGCTGCTCGGCATAGGCGTGGGACAGCTCCTCGCCTTCGCCGCCTTCTGGCTCGTGCAGCTGCTGTTCGTGAACAAGGGGCTGGACGCGCTGCGTCGCCTGGAGACCTGGACGGCGCCGCTGAAGGTCCTGATCTGCGGCCTCCTCCTCTGGTGGGCGGTCAGCAAGGCCGGCGGGCTGGGCCCAATCCTGTCGGCGCCCTCCGCCTACGCAACCGAGGGGCCGAAGGCCGGGCGCTTCTGGGCTGACTTCGGCCCGGCGCTCACGGCCATGACCGGCTTCTGGGCCGCCCTGGCGCTGAACATTCCGGACTTCACGCGCTTCGCGAAACGCCAGTCCGACCAGATCCTTGGCCAGGCGCTTGGCCTTCCCGGCCCGATGGCGGCGCTGGCCGCACTGGCCGTCGTGGTCACCTCGGCGACGGTCATCGTCTTCGGCAAGGCGATCTGGGATCCGGTCGCGCTGGCTGGCGACATCGGCGGCATTGCCGTGCTGATCGGGTTGCTGATCATCAGCCTCGACACGGTTTCCTGCAACCTCGCGGCCAATCTGGTGGGGCCGGCCTATGACTTCGCCTCAGTCTGGCCCGCGCGGATTTCCTATCGGACCGGCGGCTACATTACCGCCGCGGCGGGGGCCTTGATCATGCCGTGGAAGCTCCTGGAGAGCACCCACGGCTACATTTTCGTCTGGCTCGGCGGCTATGGAAGCCTGCTAGGTCCGATCGCCGGGATCATCATGGTCGACTACTGGATTCTGCGCCGCGCCCGACTGGAGGTCGCCGCGCTCTACGATCCGCACGGCGCCTACGCCTACCGCGGAGGCTGGAACCTGGCAGCCCTGGCGGCCTTCGTGCTGGGCATCGCCCCCAACGTCCCGGGCTTCCTGCACGCCGCGGCGCCCAAGGCCTTCGCCGGGGTGACGCCCTTTTGGACCGGGACCTACGACTATGCCTGGTTCGTTGGCGTCGCGATCGCCGGCGCCGCCTATTTCGCGCTGATGACCTCGCTGCGGCCAGCCCCGCAAATTCAGCGCGCCGGCGAAGGCGCCTAGAGCCACCTTCCAGACCAGCCTTGGCGGTCGCGACACAGGGCTGATGGACTCGACCGTCCGCTCGACGATCGGCCGTCCGTCAGGGGCGCCAGCCAAAGGCCAAGGTATTCCCGCAGGGTATGCAACGCCGACCTCTTGGGCCCTGCGCCGAGGTGGGTGGCCATTGTAAGGGGAGCCGCGTTTTGCAAAGGCCGCTCCATGTCCTCCATCGCCACCGACCCTGCGCCTTCGACGCTCGACGAGGAGTCGCTCTCGCAGATCCGGGAATCGGTTCGCGCCCTTTGCGCCCGCTTTCCCAACGAATACTGGCGGGGCGTCGATAGGGAGCGGGCCTATCCCACGGCCTTCGTGACCGCCATGACCGAGGCGGGCCACCTGGCCGTGCTGATTCCGGAGGCCTACGGCGGCAGCGGCCTGGGGGTCTCGGTCGCCGCGACGATTCTTGAAGAGGTGCACGCCAGCGGCGGCAACGCCGCGGCCCTGCACGCCCAGATGTACACCATGGGCACTGTCCTGCGGCACGGCTCGGCCGCGCAGAAAGCGCAATGGCTGCCGCAGATCGCGTCGGGCGCGGTCAGGCTGCAGGCCTTCGGCGTGACGGAGCCGACGGCGGGCACGGACACCACCAGCATCGCCACGACGGCCACACGGGTCGGCGACCGCTATGTGATTCAGGGCCAAAAACTCTGGACCTCGCGCGCCGAACACTCGGACCTGATGGTGCTGCTCGCCCGGACGACGCCGAAGGAGCTGGTGGCGCGCAAGAGTGATGGCCTGTCGGTGTTCCTGCTGGACATGCGCGAGGCGCGCGGGCGCGGCCTGACCATCAAGCCGATCCGCACCATGCTCAACCACGCCACGACGGAAGTCTTCTTCGACGGCCTGGAAATCCCCGCCGACAACCTGATCGGGGAAGAGGGCAAGGGCTTTCGCTATATCCTGGATGGCATGAACGCCGAGCGCATCCTGATCTCGGCCGAATGCATCGGCGACGCGCGCTGGTTTGTCGACAAGGCGGTGCGGTACGCCAAGGACCGCGTGGTGTTCGGACGGCCTATCGGCCAGAACCAGGGCGTGGCCTTCCCGATCGCGCGCGCCCACGCTCAATCGAAGGCAGCTCGGCTGATGACCTATCAGGCCGCCAGCCTCTATGACCAGCGTCGCCCCTGCGCCGAGGAAGCCAACACGGCCAAGCTGTTGGCGTCGGAAGCGTCGTGGCAGGCGGCTGACATGTGCCTGCAGACCCACGGCGGGTTCGGGTTCGCCGAGGAATATGACATCGAGCGCAAGTTCCGCGAGACGCGGCTCTACCAGGTGGCGCCCATCTCCACGAACCTGATCCTGTCCTACATCGGCGAGCACGTGCTCGGCCTGCCGCGGTCGTACTGAGCATGGCCGAAGGTCCCCTCGCCGGCCTGCTGGTCGTCGCCCTCGAGCAGGCGGTGGCCGCGCCGTACTGCACCTCGCGGCTCGCTGACGCGGGCGCCCGGGTGATCAAGATCGAGCGCCTGGAAGGCGACTTCGCCCGGGGCTATGACCGCGCCGCGCAGGGCGGCTCGTCCTATTTCGCCTGGCTCAACCGGGGCAAGGAATCCCTCGTCCTGGACATCAAGGCGCCGCAGGACCGGCGGCTGCTCGACGCTCTGCTGGAGCAGGCCGACGTCTTTGTGCAGAACCTCGCCCCCGGCGCCGTCGGTCGGCTGGGCCTGGGCGCGGCGGAGCTGCGCGCCCGCCGCCCCTCGCTGATCACCTGCGACATCTCAAGCTATGGCGTCGAGGGGCCCTATGCCGAACGCAAGGGCTACGACCTGCTGCTGCAGGCCGAGACCGGCCTGGTGTCCGTGACGGGCACGCCGCAGGGCGCCGGCCGGGTCGGCGTCTCGGTCTGCGACATCGCCACCGGCATGTATGCCTATCAGGGCGTCCTGGAGGCGGTCATCGAGCGCGGGCGGACCGGCCTGGGCCAAAGCCTCGAGGTGTCGCTCTTCGACTCCATCGCCGACTGGATGACGGTTCCCTTGCTGCAGGCGGAGGCCTCGGGGGTCGATCCGGCGCGCCTGGGCCTGCACCACGTCTCCATCGCGCCCTACGGCGCCTATGCCTGCGCCGACGGGACCGAGGTGCTGATCTCGATCCAGAACGAGCGGGAGTGGGTCAGCTTCTGCGCCAAGGTGCTCGGCGATCCCGCCGTGGCCCCGGACCCGCGCTTCGCTGACAACTCCGCGCGCGTCGCCAACCGGCCCGCGCTGAACGCGATTATCGCCGCCGTGTTCGGCGCCCTGCCCCGCGCTGCGCTGATCGCCGTGCTGGACCAGGCCGATATAGCGTTCGGGGCGGTGAACAGCGTGTTGGACCTGGCGGGCCATCCGCACCTGCGCCGGATCGCCGTGGAAACGCCTGACGGTCCGGTCAGCATCGTCGCGCCGCCGCTGGTCCGGCAGGGCCGGGCCATGAGCCCGGGCCCGGTGCCCGGCATCGGCCAGCACTCCGCCGACATCCGCCGCGAATTCCTGGGCTAGGGCCCGGGCGACTTGGCCCAGCGCGTCTCGAAGTCCCAGACCTCTTCGAAACCGATCAGGCCGCAGAATTCCTTGAAGTCGAAGATCGGCAGGTCCTCGTAGCGTCCGGTGGTCTTCAGCGCCTGCAGGGACGCGCGCATGGCCGCCGCCGCCGTCAGGCTGGTCATCGACGGATAGATCGCAAAGCCATAGCCGATCTCCTCCAGAACCTTGGCCGGCAGGATCGGGGTCAGACCTCCGTCGGCCATGTTGGCCATCAGCGGAGCGTCGAAGGCGGCGCAGGCCGTGCGCATCTCCTCCTCCGACGTCAGCGCTTCGGGGAACAGGATGTCGGCGCCGGCCGCGGCGTAGGCTTCCAATCGGCGCAGCGAGCCATCCAGCCCTTCGCTCTGCCGCGCGTCGGTCCGGGCCGCGATCAGGAAGTTGCGGCTGTCGCGGCGCGCCTCGACGGCGACCTTGATCTTCTCGACCATGTCCTCCAGCGGGATCAGGCGCTTGAAGGGCGTGTGGCCGCACTTCTTAGGGAATTCCTGGTCCTCCAGCTGGATCACCGTGACGCCGGCGTCCTCGTAGCCGCGCACCGTGTGATGCACATTGAGCAGGCCACCGTAGCCGGTGTCCGCGTCGGCGATCACCGCAGCGTTGCTGGTCTGCACCAGGGTCCTCATGCGGTCGAGCATCTGGGTGTAGGTCGCGATCCCGGCGTCGGGCAGGCCCAGGGACGAGGCGGTCAGCCAGTAGCCGGTGCCATAGACGACGTCGAAACCGACCTGGTTGGCGACCGCCGCGGCGATCATGTCCTGCAGGCCCGGGGCGACGAAGAACTCGCGCCGGTCCAGCTTGTCTCGAACGATCGGGTTGGCCACGGTCAGTCTCCTTCGAAAAGCCAGGGGGAGGCACGGCGCGCGCGCGCCTCATGGGCGGCGATGGCCGCCGTGCTGCTGTTGAGGATCAGGTCGACCTCGTCCCAGCCGTTCAGCAGGGCCTCGCGGCGCCAGCCTTCCAGCAGAAAACCGATCCGCTCGCTGTTGGATCGAACGACCACCTGGGACTCCAGGTCCACGGTCAGGACCTCGCCGCGCGCCGCGTCGTCCAGCAAGGCCTGCAGGACCTCGGGCGACACCGTCACCGGGACAATCCCGTTCTTGCAGCAATTGGCGCGGAAGATCTCGCCGAAGCTGGTGGAGATCACCGCCCGGATACCGGCGTCACGCAGGGTCCAGCAGGCCTGCTCGCGGCTCGATCCGCATCCGAAATTGTCGCCTGCCACCAGGATCTCCGCGCCCTGATAGGCTGGCCGGTTCAGCACGAACTCGGCGATGGGCGCGCCGTCCGCCGCATAGCGCCACTCGTAGAAGGCGTAGCGTCTGAGGCCGCGCTTGGCGGTGATCAGCAGGAACCGCGCCGGGAAGATGATGTCGGTGTCGATGTTGGCGCCCGGCAGGGGCGCGGCGATCGCGGTCAGGGTGTGGAAGCTTTCCATGGTCAGCGGCTCGCCTGGCGGACGTCGGTGATGTGGCCGGCCAGCGCGGCGGCGGCGGCCATCGCGGGGCTCATCAGGTGGGTCCGCGCGCCAATGCCCTGTCGGCCCTCGAAGTTGCGGTTCGACGTTGAGGCGCAGCGCTTGCCGGGCTCAAGCCGGTCGTTGTTCATGGCCACGCAGAGCGAGCAGCCGGGGTCGCGCCACTCGAACCCCGCCTCCCGGAAAATCCGGTCCAGGCCCTCGGCCTCCGCCTGACGTTTCACCGCGCCCGACCCCGGCACGACGATGGCGGTGACGCGGGCGTCCACCCGGCCCCGGCGCGCCACCCCAGCGGCCGCGCGCAGGTCTTCGATCCGGCCGTTGGTGCAGGAGCCGATGAACACATTGTCGATGGCGAGACCTTCGAGCCGCTCGCCCGGCGCGAGGCCCATGTAGTCGAGCGCGCGGGCGATCTTGCGCCGGTCAGCTTCCGAGGCCGCCTGCGCCGGATCCGGCGCCGCGCCCGTCACCGGAGCCGACTGGTCGGGACTGGTGCCCCAGGTGACCCGAGGCGCGATCGCCCCGGCGTCCAGGTCCAGGGTCCTGTCGAAGACCGCGCTGGCGTCGCTGCGCAGCGCGCGCCAGGCCTCCACGGCCGCGTCCCACGACGCGCCCGCCGGCGCCATCGGACGCCCCTTGAGATAGGCAAATGTGGTCTCGTCAGGCGCGATCAGGCCCATGCGCGCGCCGGCTTCGATGCTCATGTTGCAGAGCGTCATGCGGCCTTCCATGGACAGACCGTCGACGGTCTCCCCGCAGTATTCGATCGCGTAGCCGACGCCCCCTGTCGCGCCCAGGGCGGCGACGACGCTCAGGGTCAGGTCCTTGGCTGTGACGCCGAGGCCCAGCGCGCCGGTGATCCGCAACCGCAAGGTCTTCGCCCGGGTCTGGCGCAGGGTCTGGGTCGCCAGAACGCACTCGCATTCGCTGGCGCCGATGCCGAAGGCCAGGGCCCCGAAGGCGCCGTGCGTCGAGGTGTGACTGTCGCCGCAGACCAGGGTCATGCCCGGCAGGGTGAAACCCAACTCAGGACCGATCACGTGGACGATGCCCTGGCGGGGATCGTGCAGCCCCAGGTGGCGGATGTGGAAGGCCTTGGCGTTGGCCGCCAGCAGCGCGACCTGCTCGCGCGCCAGCGGATCGGCGATGGGCCGGCCCCGGTCGCGGGTCGGCACGGCGTGGTCGGCGACAGCGAGATGCGCCTGCGGCCGCCGGACGCCTCGCCCCGCGGCCCGCAGGCCTTCGAACGCCTGTGGGCTCGAGACCTCGTGGATCAGCGACCGGTCGATGTAGAGCAGGCTGACCCCATCCGGGGAGGCCTCGACCTCGTGGGCCGCCCACAGCTTCTCATAGAGGGTCGAGGCCATGGCTCAGTCCTTCGGCGGCAAGCGATCGGCCGGATGGGTGCGGAGGTGATCCACCACCTGCGCCAGCAGCGCCGCGCACTCAGGGCCTTCCACATAGGAGCGAAACAGCCGGTCGAAGCGCCTTACGTCCAGGCTGTCCGAATTCCGCCGCCGCAGCGGCGGCCCGCGGCCCGGGGGGATGTCGTAGAGTTGCAGATCGCGCAGCTGGAACCAGGCGCCGGTCAGGTGCGTCCCGTCCCAGGCGGGCGGGAGCACGGTCAGAAGCGGCCCGTCGGGAAGCGGTGCACCAGTCGCAAGCCACGCCGGGGGATCGATCGCCGCGACCTCGATGGGCCAGCCGCGGCGGCGCGCCCAAAGCGTTGCGATAACCGCCGACGCGCCCTCCCCGGCCAGGCTGGCGGGCTCGACCCGCAGGGCCTGCAGGGCCGCATCGAGAGCGTCGATCACCGCCTCTAGCCCCGCGGTGGGATCGCTGAGAGGGTCGGAACGACCGCATCCAGGCGGGCTGATCGCGACCACGCGGTCTTGCGGATGCAAGTTGGACTGCGCGGCAAGCAGGGCGGACAAGTCTCCCGGCAAGCCCGGGAGCAGCACCCGCACCGGCCCATCCATGGGCCCCGCCAGCATGACGTGCAGCCAGCCCGCGCCGACGGCCAGGAAGCGCGATCCATCGGCCGAGGCCGTCGGCGGTTGGGCGGTATCGGGCGTGTCGCCCCGGGCTATGCCCGCGACCAGCGCCTGGGCCCACTCTTCGAGGTCCGGCCCCAGCCAGGTGATCTCCCACGACGGGCCCTGCATCAGGCGATCGAGATGGTCGGCGATCAGGTCGTCGGGCCGGGCGATCACCGTGGCGGGCGCACGCAGCGCCTGCAGCACCGCGTTCGGCTGGTAGGCGGCGGCGAGCGTATAGGCCTTGGCGTACTCAGCGCCGGCCTGGAGGAAGCCCAGCGCGCTCTTGTGCAGGACGCCGATGGCCTGGGGTTCGGTCGCCAGGCGGCGGCCAGCGCTCTGCTCATACCAGGGAAACCAGGTGAACAGGTCCTTGGCCCGCGACCACAGCGCCATCACGTGCCGACCGTCCCAGTGAGGCTCGTAGGGCGTCAGGTAACGGGTGCGAAACGCGGCGACTTCTTCGGCGTCAAAGGCGGAGAGACCGTCCAGGACCAGCGCCGTCACGCGGTGGGGTTCGCGGACGGCGAAGGCCGTGGCCAGGGCAGCCCCGGTGTGGGCGCCGTAGATCGCCACTCGCTCCACCCCGAGATCGTCGAGCAAGCCTGCGATCACGTCCAGGAAGTCGTCGAGGCTGGGCGTCTCCCCGGGCAGCGGATCGGAGAGGCCATAGCCGGGAGTATCGGGGGCGATCACACAATAGCGGTCCGCCAGGGCATCGATCACTGGCAGCAGCGATAGAGACGACCGCGGGGATTCGTGGAGCGCCAGCACCACCGGGCCGGACCCGGCTGTACGGTAGTGAACGTCCCCGTGTGCGAGGCGGCGAAAGCCACGCGCGATCGGTATGGCCGCCGGATGCCTAGGCCGCAGCAAGGAACGCCCTCTCCTCAGAAATCCATGGGCGCTCCGCCGGAGCGGAGCGCCCAGAGATCCTTGATAGTCTGGAAACGGCTCGAACTAGAACTTCAACGCCAGGCGAACACCGTACTGACGGGGCTTCTTGGCTGTACCGGCGACGGTCTGCTGACCGGCGATGGTCTGCGTGAAGCCGCCGAGGGTCGGATAGGCGTTGGCGGCGCCGCTGTACGCCGAGCCCAGCCGGCCGTCCGTCACCCGGGTTGAGCGCGTCGTGTTGTTATCGTCGCCAGCGTTGCGGACGAAGCCTTCGAACGTCCAGTTGTTCAATTCCATGCCGACGCGGGCGTTGACGACGCCGTGCGACGGGACCCAGGATTGATCCCACTCTTCGTTGTAGACCTTGCTCTGATATTCCCAGTCGCCACGGGCATAGAGAGCCAGGGTGGACGACAGGCGGTGGGTGTAGTCGCCCGAGAGGGACGTCTGCAGCGCCGGGGTGCCTTCCTGCTGCTTGCCGGCCACCGAGCGGCAATTCAGGCCGGTCTGGACACCAGTCAGAGCCCCATAAGGCGCCGAGCAGAACGAGATGTACTTGGCTTTGCCGTAGCCCACCGTCGCCCTGATCTGGAAGTCTTCAGTCACAGCTGCGTTCGCCTCGGCTTCGAAGCCGTCCACCTTGGAGTGAACACCCGGCAGGTAGATCGAGGCGAAGCCGGTCGGCGTGCCCGGGACGGGCGTCGTCTGCGACAGCTGCTCGTTCTGGAAGTCCATGTGGAAGATGGCGGCATTGACGGTCAGGCGGCCGTCGAGCCAGGTCGACTTCACACCCGCCTCGTAGTCCTTCAGCTTCTCTTCGGCGTAGGCGTAGGGAATGTTGTTCGCGGTGGCCTGGGCCAGGGTGATCGGTTGGAAGCCGCCCGGATTGTTGCCTTCGGCGTACAGGGCGTAGAATTGCAGGTTCGGGTTGACCTTGTACTGCACGTTCAAGCGCGGGAGGAAGGCATGATAGTCGCCGGTCGAAGTCGACAGCGTCTGTCCCAGAGTCGCAATGGCCGTGGAGTAGGACTTCGCCGTGATCCGTTCCTTCTGATAGCGGCCCTCGGCGCTAACGGTGATTTGCTCGGTCACGTCCCAGTAGATGCCGCCGAACACCGAATTGTCTCGGGCGGGGTTTAGGAAAGATCCGCCGTAGCCATTCGAATAGAAGATCGGAATCTTGCTGAGGTTCGACAGGAAGGCGTGGCCTTCGATATTCGAATAGTTGTAGCCCAAGGTATAGCGGATCGGTTTGTCCTGCGGCGACGTCACGCGCAGTTCAAATTGGGTGTCACGCTCTCCAAGATCGAAATTGAGCGGGTTCAGACCACCGCCGTAGTTCGCCACGGTGGGTTGGCCGAAGGCGTTCGGCACCGTGAACACGCCGGGACCTGACAGATACCAGCTGCCGTCGATCTGCTCCTTGAACTGCTCCTGCGAGCGGCCGACGTAGCCGCTCACGGTGTGGTTCAGAACCTTCCAGTCATAGGCGATGGAAAACCGGTCTTGCTGGTGGCGGATGCCGGGGTTGGTGAAGGACGAGGTCGGCAGCCCCCAACTCGGAGCGGAGAAATTGTAGGAGACCGGGCCGTTGAAATAATAGCCAAAGGTCTGTTGCGCCGCGGTCTGACCCGGCTGAAGCGGACGCGCGATGACGGCGGTCCGTTGCGATGGGTCGGCGTAGAGCACGGGCGGAAGGTGGTCGCTGTCCTCGACGTGCGCATAGTACATCTTGAGGGTGATGTTGTCGGTCGGAGTCCACTTGGTCTTGGACGCGAAAGATTTCGTCGACTGATCGCCGAGATGGTAGCCGTCCGTGGTGCGCCACTGCTTGGGCCCGGTAAACGAATATTCCCGGAAGGTGATCTGCTCGGACAGCACGTCCTTGATGATCGGCGCAGAAATGAAGCCCGTATAGTCGTGCTCGCCTTCGGTCGCCTGAACCAGATCGATCTTTCCGGTCAGCTCGTTGCCAGGATCGCGGGTGATGAAGTTCACCGCACCCACGAAGGTCGCGCGACCGAAGTAGGCGCTCTGCGGACCCTTCAGGACTTCAACGCGCTCCAGATTGGCCAGCGGGATGCTGGCGTAGTCCCCGGGGCTGTACTGGCCGTCGATGAACACCGAAGCCTTGGACGGGCCGGCGGTGCCGGTGGAGAAGTTGCGGATTTGCAGCTTGTTGCCGCCATTGCGGCCACCCGAGGTGCCGAAGTAGACGCCGGGCGTCACGGTCGCCAGATCGAAGATCGTCTTGATCTCGAGCTTTTCAATGGCCTTGGACGTCAGCGCGGTGACGGTCAGGGGCACGTTCTGCAGTTTTTCTTCCTGCTTGCGCGCGGTGACGACGATTTCCTCAAGGGTGCCCCCGCTGGCGGCGGCCTTGGCGTCAGCGGCCGCGGCTTGCGCGCCCGTCGCCCAATAGAGACCGCTCATCACGGCAGCGGTGCAAAACAACAGTCTGCGGGTGGCGCGAGCACTTGTGGACATATGGGTTCCCCTTCGCCTGCAACGGCAAGGCGCAGGTTTAGAAGTCATCGGGACACCGTCAATATGCATCTATATGAGTTTAATGTGCACACATCTGCATATCGTGTATCAGGCGCTGGAGCGCCCACCGCGCCCGGCAACTATGTTTCGAGAATATGACAATGTCGCCCGTAGCTTACCGCCATGCACGGTTTGCACCGCCACGGCCCGCCCAAGGGGCGCCTTGCGGGGCGGCGGAGACCGGTGCGGACCGATGACGGAAAACTGTTGCGCAATTGCTGCAGCAAATTTGATCCTCGCTGGGGAAATCCATTCCCCGGTCCTGCATTCCGGCCGTGAGCGCGGCCTGAAAACACTGGCTGACGGCCGCCTCCAGAGCCATTTTCGGATCGCCTCAGGCGCCGCTTTCCAAGTGTCGGGGACCGGCCAAGATGCGCTGCGCCATCGCGCGCCCGACGGCGCCGCGCTATGCTGAACCTGTCGACTTTTGATCCTATTCAGGGCTATCGCGGCCTCGTCAGCCGGCTCGTGACGTCCGTCCGGTGTCTGGAGAGGGTTCATGACTGAAGCCGCCAATGCGACGATCAAGTCTGCCGCCCGGGTGTTCGAGGTGCTGGAGCTCTTCGAACGCCTTCGTGAGCCGTTGACCTCCATCAAGGTCGGCCGAAGCCTGAACTATCCGGCTTCCAGCGCGCTGGCGCTCCTCAAGAGCATGGTGTCGCTGGGCTATCTCTCATTCGACCGGATCGACCGGACCTACTTTCCAACCGTCCGGCTGACGCTGCTCGGCCAGTGGGTGGAGAGCGCTGTTCACCTGGGCGAGGGCAACCTCGCCGCTCTGGCGGAGGCGATGATCCAGGCGACCGGCGAATCCGTGTCCGTCAGCTGCCAGAACGACCTGGACATGCAGTTCATCTACATCGCCCAGGGGCCGCAGCACATTACCTTCAACATAACGCCCGGAACCCTGGCGCCGCTCTTCAAGTCCAGCATTGGGCTGACCGCGCTGACCATGCGGTCAGATGACGAAATCGCCCGGCTGGCGGCGCGGCTCAACAAGGCGGCCAAGGGCAAGGAAGACCGCATCGACGCCGCGGAGGTTCTCAAGACGGTCCGGAGCATTCGCCAGCGCGGCTGGTTCGCGGGCTACGATATGTACCTGGACGGGGTCGGCGCGATCTCCTGGGTGCTGCCGACAAATACCGGTCGCCGCAGTATGGTCATGGCGGTTTCGGGGCCGTCGGCGCGCCTGCGTGAGCACGAGGGCCGCATCGTCCGCGCGGTGGAACCCTTGTTGCGCCACCACGGGTTCGTCGCCCAGGAAGCGCCGAAACGCAGCGCCTGATCAGACGGCGATCGCGGCGAACTTTACCGAGAGGTATTCGTCGATGCCCTCGCGGCCGCCTTCCCGTCCGAGCCCCGAGGCCTTGATACCGCCGAACGGCGCGGCTGGATTGGACACCACGCCGCGGTTCAAACCCACCATCCCGACCTCAAGCGCCTCGGTCACGCGTAGCGCGCGGGCGAGATCGCGGGTGTAGACGTAAGCCGCCAGACCGACCGGTGTCGCATTGCTCATCGACACCGCCTCGGCCTCGGTCTCGAAGGTCTGGATGGTCGCCACCGGACCGAAGATCTCGGTATGCAGAATCTCGGCGGAGGCCGGAACGTCGACCAGCACCGTTGGCGTGAAGAAATATCCCGGCCCCTCCGGCGCCGCGCCACCGGTCAGCACCCGGGCGCCGCCGTCGATCGCCGCGCGCACCAGCTCCGCGACGCGCGAGCGCGCCCGCTCGTCGATCAGCGGTCCCACCTGGGCGCCGGAAAGGCCCGGTCCGACGGTCTGGGCGGCCATCCGCCTGGCGAGGCGCTCGGAGAACTCGGTCGCGACGCTGCTGGCGACGAAGAACCGGTTGGCCGCCGTGCAAGCCTCGCCGATGTTACGCATCTTGGCCAGCATGGCGCCGTCCACCGCCGCCTCCAGGTCGGCGTCGGCGAAGACCAGGAAGGGATTGTCGCCGCCCAGCTCCATCGACATCCGCAACAGGCGCTCGCCGGCGTGGCGCGCGAGCGTGCGACCGACGACGGTCGAGCCGGTGAAGGAGACCTTCCGTGCGCCGGGATGATCGAGGCAGACGGCGACGATCTCGGCCGCACGGGCGCAGGGAAGGACATTCAGCACGCCAGCTGGAAGTCCGCTCGCCTCGAGAATCCCCGCCAGCGCCAGCATCGACAGCGGGGTCTGCTGCGCGGGCTTCACGGTCATGGTGCAGCCGGCGGCTATGGCCGGTCCGATCTTGCGGGCGCCCATCGCCAGGGGAAAATTCCAGGGGGTCACCAGCACGCACGGACCGACCGGCTGGCGCAGGGTCAGGAGGCGCGCCGAGCCGTCCGGGGCGAGTTCGAACCGGCCGGAAATCCGCACGGCTTCTTCGGCGAACCAGCGGAAGAATTCGGCGGCGTAGCGGACCTCGCCCCGCGACTCCTCAAGCGACTTGCCCATCTCCAGCGTCATCAGCATCGCCAGATCGTCCTCGGCCGCAAGCATCCGCCGCCAGGCCTCGGTGAGGATCTCGCTGCGGCGGCGCGGCGCGGTGGCCGCCCAGGCCGGCTGGGCGGCGACACAGGCGTCCATCGCCGCCTTTGCATCGGCTTCGGTGGCGTCGGCGACCTGGGCGATCGCCTCGCCAGTCGCCGGGTTTTCCACACCGAAGGTCGCGCCACCGCTCGCCGGACGCCACACACCCCCGACGAAGAGGTCCCGCGCCGTTTCGCGCAGAAGGGTTTCCGCAGCCTGCATGCGTGTGTCTCCGCCTCTGAACCTGGGTCTTACGGGATGACGATCTGGCGGATGGCGTCGCCGCGGGCAAGGTCATCCAACAGCCGGTTGATTTCCGACAGCGGGCTGACAGAGGTCAGCAGCCGCTCGACCGGCAGGCGCCCCGCCCGCCAGAGCTTGATGTAGCGCGGGATGTCGCGCGCGGGGATCGATGAGCCCATGTAGCTGCCGGCCAGGGTCTTGCCGTCGCCGACCAGGGACACAGCGGGGATGGACAGCATCTCGGCTGGGTTAGGCAAGCCGACCGTGACCGTGCGGCCGCCTCGCTTGGTGGCCTTGTAGGCGGCGGCGAGCACCACGGCCTTGCCGGCGGTCTCGATGGCGACATCGACACCCGAGCCAGTGGCCGCGGCGATCGCGTCGGCGGCGTCGCCCGGTTCGACCGCCAGGGTGGCGCCGAGTTCCAGGGCCAGCGCGCGCTTCGAGGCGACAGGATCGATGGCGATGACCGGGTTTGCGCCGGCCGCGATGGCGCCCAGCACCGACGACAGCCCCACTCCGCCCAGACCGTAGACCGCGACACTCTCGCCGGGCCGCACGGCGGCGGTGTTGAACACCGCGCCCACGCCGGTAAGCACCGCGCAGCCGAACAGAGCGGCGATCTCGACGGGGATATCCGAAGGGACCTTCACCGCCGAGCGCTCGTCGATCACCGCGTGGGTGGCGAAGGCCGAGACTCCCAGGTGGTGGAAGACATCATGGGCGGCCTCATGCAACCGGTGGCCGCCGCGCAGCAGCCGGCCGGCTCCATTCGCGGCCGCGGCCGGGGCGCACAGAAAGCCGTGGCCGGAGCCGCATTCCGCGCAATGGCCGCAGGCCGGCAGGAAGGCCAGCACCACGCGATCGCCAGGCTGGAAGCCGCTTTCCGGATCGCCCACGCGGACCACAGTGGCGGCGGCTTCGTGCCCCAGGGCCATCGGCGTCGGGCGGACGCGGTCACCATTCACGACCGACAGGTCGGAGTGGCAGATCCCCGCGGCCTCGATTTTCACCAGCAGCTCGCCCGGCCGAGGCTCGTCGAGGTCGAGTTCGCCCAGCCGCAGCGGCCGGCTGTCGGCATAGGGGCCGGCGGCGCCGACCTGATCCAGGATCGCGGCGGTGATCTTCATGGGCGACGTTCCTGGAAAGCTAGGCGGAAACCAAGGTGAGCGGGGCCCGGGCCTCGCTGTCCGCGGCGGCGCGGAACGGCCGGAATAGCAGACCGAAGGCCACGGCGGCGATCACCGCGCTGCCGGCGCCGACGATGGCCGCGGACACGCCGACGGCGGCCTTGTCGTGGAAGACATAGTCGGTGAGCGCCCCGGTGATCAGCGGACCGGCGGTCAGGCCCACGAGATTTATCAGCACCAGATAGAGCGCTGAGACCGTGGCGCGCATCCGGTTGGGGGTGATGAGCTGCAGAGAGGCTGGGGCGGCGCCATAGGCGAAGGCCCCGAAAAACAGCACGACCGCCAGCGCCGCGATGGCTAGCGGCAGACTCGGCATCAAGGGGAAGGCGATGACAGGCGCCAGCACCAGCAGCGAGGCCGCCAGGCCGATCCGCACGGTCGCATCCTGGCGACCCTTCGACTGCAGACGGTCGCAGACCAGGCTGCCAGTGATGATCCCTGACGTCGCGAAGATCAGCATGGTGAAACCGACCAGGTAGGCGCCCTGCGACGGCGTCACGCCGAAGTGCCGGGAAAGGTAGGGACGCGCCCACAGCAGGGCGACGTTGAACGGCACCCCCAGAAAGGCGAAGCCCAGGGTGATCAGGCCATAGGCGCGGCGGTGGCGACCGATCTGGGCCCAGGTGCTGGCCCAGTTGGCGGCGAAGCCGCCCTGGACCATGTCGGTGGCCTTCAGCCGGCGCACCGGCTCGCGGACCGTGATCGCCAGCAGCGACACGAGAAGGCCGGGCAAACCGACGATCATGAAGACCAGCTGCCAGGACCGGATCGCGCCGAGCAGGGGTATATCTACCGTCGGCCTTGCGCCGATCAGGCCGACAACCAGTCCGCCGCCCAGAATAGCCAAGCCTGAGCCCAGATAGATTCCGATGGTGTAGATTCCCAACGCAAGGCTTCGGCGGTTCGGCGGAAACGCGTCCGAGATCAGGGAATAGCCGGCCGGAGAGAGGCCGGCCTCCCCGATGCCGACGCCGATGCGGGCGGCGAACAACTGCCCGAACGTCCGGGTCAGGCCGCAGACGGCGGTCATGACGCTCCACAGAGCGATACTGCCGGCGATCAGCCATTTGCGGTTCGACCGGTCAGCCAGGTACCCGAGCGGCACGCCAAGCGTGACGTAGAAGATCACGAAGGCGAACCCGTGCAGCAGGCCCAGTTGCGTGTCGTTGATGTGAAGGTCCGCCTGGACCGGCTCCACCAGGATGGTGAGGATCGAGCGATCCACATAGCCAAGGGTGTAGGCCAGCAGCAGGACCCCCACGGTGTACCAGGCGGTCGCGGGACCCGGCCAGGCCGGCTGGGCGCTGAGGACCGGCGCGGCGGCGTCGACAGGCGGGCTCATGGCGCGACCTTCCAGCTCGGCAGCCGCTTTTCGCGAAACGCGGTGTAGCCCTCACGCCCGTAGGGTTCGTCGCGCATGTAACGCTCAAACGTGCTGAGTTCGAGCTTCACCGCGTCGTCCAGAGTGAGGTCGGCTCCCTGTTGCAGCACGGACTTGCTGGCCGACAGCACGGCGCGAGGCTTGTCGATCAGGGTCATCAGGAAGGCCTTCGATTGCACCATCAGCTCGGCGCGCGGCACGGCGCGGATGGCCAGGCCATAGTCGACGGCTTCCTGTCCACGCAGGTAGCGGGCGCTCCAGATCAGCGCCTTGGCCTTCTGGTCGCCGATCTTGCGCTTGAGCCGCGTGGTGACAGCCGCCGGCAACACGCCGGAGTCGGTATGGGCGTCGCCGAAATCGGCCTCGTTGGCCACGATCACGAAATCGCAGCCCAGCGCGAACTCGAAGCCGCCCGCGCGCGTCACGCCGTTGATCGCCGCCAGGGTCGGGATCGGCAGCTGCTCGAGGCGGGCGATCACCCGCGATACCCGCGTCACCGTAGCCATGAAGTAGTCGAGGTCGGCGAACGCTAGGTCGAGCAGGTCCAGATCCAGGCCAACGCAGAACGCACGGTCGCCCTCCCCGGTCAGGATCAGGGCGCGCAGGCTGTCGTCCCCGTCCGCTTCGCCCAGCACGGCTTCGAGATCGTCGAGACGCTGAGCGCTGATCGCGTTCAGGCGCTCCGGCGTGGCGAAGGTTATGACGCCGATGCCGTCGGCCTTCTCGTAGCGCAAGGAGGCATAGGTCACGTCGGTTGGCCTTTCTGGCGTGCACTGTGCAGATCGCGCAGCGCCGTCTTCAACACCTTGCCGTTGGCGTTGCGCGGAAGGGTGTCAACAGCTTCGAAGCGCTTCGGCAGCTTGTAGGGCGCCAGCTGCGCCCGGCAGTGAGCGATCAACTCGTCCGATGACGGAGCTTGCCCGTCGTTGAAGGCCACAAAGGCGATCAGCTGTTCGCCCCAGCGCGGGTCGGGCGCACCGATCACCGCGGACTCACGGACGCCGGGGTGCAAGTCCAACACCGTCTCCACCTCGCGCGGATAGACGTTCAACCCGCCGGTGATGACCATGTCCTTCTTACGGTCGACGATATAGAAAAAGCCCTCGTCATCGCGAACAGCCATGTCGCCCACGCTGACAAAACCGTCGCGCAAAGCTTCAGCCGTCTGCTCCGGCTTCCGCCAATAACCATTGAACATGTAGGGCGATGACGAGAAGAGCTCTCCGACCTCGCCGGGCGCGGCCTGGCGACCGTCCTCGGTCAGCAGGCGGACCTGGTTGCCGACGAACGGCAGGCCGACACACTTGGCCTTCCGCAGCTGGTCCTTGGGCCGCAGGTTGGTGACCACGCCGGCTTCGGTCGAGCCGTAGGTCTCGTGCAGCAGGCCGTCGCCGAAGTAGTCGACGATCCGCTCCTTGGCGTCCTGCGACAGGGGCGCGGCGTTGGCGACGATGCCGCGCAGCCGATTGCCCCGCAACGCCGCCAGGCGCTTGGGCTCAAGACCGAAAATCCCATGGTAGTGCGTCGGCACCGTGAAGAGGCCGGTGATCTCGCCGCCGTGGATCGCGGTCAGCACGGCCTCGGGATCGAAGCGGTCCATGATCTCGGTGACGCCACCCAGGAAAATCGTGGCGAAGGCGTAGGCAAAGCCTGCCCCGTGGCACATTGGCGAGATCGCCAGGAAATGATCGTCAGGCGAATAGATCCCATACTCCGCAGCATAGGCCAGGAACCCCAGGGTGCGCGACCGATGGGGCAACATCACCCCCTTCGGCTTGCCGGTCGTGCCTGACGTGTAGGGGATCGAAAAGGTCGCCCACTCATCCACCGATCCCGGCGTGAAGCGGTCCGACGCCTTCGCCTTCAAGGCCTCGTATTCGGCACCGAGGTGCACGATGTGCTCTACCGTCACGAGACGAGAGGCATCCACGCTGGCCTCGCAGTCCGGATGGACGAACAGCACGCGCGCCCGGGCGTCGTTGCAAATCTCGGCGATCTCCGGCGCCGTCAGCCGCGGGTTCGGCGTCGCGAGGGCTGCCCCAATGTCGGAGACGCCGGCGGCGATCTCCAGGTACTCCATGCAGTTCGGCGAGATGATCGCTGCGTTGTCGCCGGCCTTCAGACCCAGGGCCAAGGCCAGGTTCGCGGTCCGGTTGACGTTCGCGACGACGGTGGAATAGGCGCGCCGTTCCGCGCCCATGATCAGGGCGGTCTTTTGCGGATCGCGGGCCGCCGACGCACGCAGGCCGCTGGACAGCGTCAGGTGTCGGAAGGTCGCCGGCAGGCCGCGAGCGGTCACAGGCCGAAGACCTTCACGGCGTTTCCGCGCATAACCTTTTCATGGGAGGCCGGGCGCAGGCCATGATCGGCCATCTCGGCCACAGCGCGTTCCGGGTCGATCACCGGCCAGTCGGTGCCGAACATCACCTTATCCGAGCCGTAGGAGTCCATGTAGCGCACCAGCGTCGGCGGCAGGTGCTTTGGCGCATAGGCGTCGATGCCGATGAAGACGTTCTCGTGCTTCCAGGCCATGGCGATCATCTCGTCCGTCCACGGGACGCCGACGTGGATGCCGATCAGCTTCAGGTCCGGAAAATCGATGGCGATGGTGTCAAGCAGGATCGGCCGGGCCACGCTCGGGAGGCGCACGGTTTTCTGGTAGATCAGGTTCTGCCCGACCTGCATCATGATCGGCACCCCGAGTTCCACGCAGCGCGCGTAGTAGGGGTAGTAAAGCGCCGCGTCAGGGGCGAGCTTGAACCAGTGCGGATAGAGGTGGGCGCCGACGAAGCCGAGGTCCTTGACCGCGTGGTCGAGCTCGCGAAGGCCCTCGACGCCGCGGAAGGGGTCGACGCCGGCGAGGCCCGAAAACCGGTCCGGGTGCTTGCGGCACCACTGGGCGACCTGCTCGTACGGAATCTCGAAGGAGCCGCGCATGTCGCGGTCGCCCGCGCGGACGGCGATCAGCAGCGACCGCTCGATTCCCGCGCGATCCATCTTCTTCAGATAGTCGTCGATGGAAACGCCGGTCTTCATGTGGTCCGCCATACGGACCTGCGAGGTGAAGTTGGCGTCGAAGCCGGTCTGGTTGTTCTGCACCTCGTGGGGCGTGAACAGGTTCACCACGATGTCGATGGCGCCGCCCTTCGGCGTGGTCTCCGGGATGCTCATCGCGCCGCCGGACCCCAGGAGGCGGCGTCGGCGGGATCGCCCTTGCCGAGGTACCGGGCGGTTTCCGGATAGGCATAGACCGGTCGGGCCGTATCGTAATAGCTGCGCGCCAGCGGATGGCGACCGAACTTAGAATAGGTCTGCCCATAGTCCTCCGGCGCGCGCGGCGCGGTCGGATAGGGCTTGGCCGGGCGGTAGGCCACCACCGCGTCCGGCGCCTGGCCCTTCTCGACCCAGCCCTCGATCGCGCTCAGCCAATCGATCTCGCCACCGCCCTCGCCACCCCGGCAATGATTGATCGCCGGCGGGGTGAACAGCCGGAAGAACTGACGCGTCGCGGCTGGTCCGCCGTTCGCGAGCTCGGCGGATTTGTGATATTCTACAGAGGCTTCGGTCGGAATATTGTTGTCGTTCCAGCCGTGGTAGAGGATCAGCTTGCCGCCGGCCTTGCGGAAGCGTGACAGGTCCGGGTTGACCGGGTTCTGGATGACGCCGGGCATGTCGAGCCGGGCGGGATCGCGGTCATAGTCGAACTCGGTGATCTTGTAGCCCGGCCCCGGCGAGCGTTCGAAGCCCATGTAGCCGGTGATCGAGGTCCCGTTGGGCCAGTGCTGGCGGCCGTCCGCGCCGATGAACAGGGTCCATTGCTCCTCAGACCCCCAGGGCATTCCGAAGTAGAGCGCCTCGCCCTTTGCGTTGCGCGCGCCGTCATGGAACTTCTGGACGACCACGGCCTGATCCGGCGTCAGGCAGAAGCCCGTGGCCGCTGCGCCGGGTTTGCAGATGATCGTCTTGGGATCGAACCGGCACTTCTGGGGATCCTGGATGATCCCGTCCTTCAGCCCGTCGAGGCCGTCACAGGCGGACAGCACCGCCTTGTGAAGGCCCGGCAGCATGTCGCGGCCCAGGATGCTGCGGCCGTCCGGCCCGGTATCGACGAGGTTGTTCCACTCCAGGAAGTACGGCGTGTCGCCGATTTCGTCATAGACCGGCGCGCCGGCGAGGATGCCATTGAAGTCGGTCGGGAACCGTTGCGCCTCGATCAGCGCCTGTCGGCCCCCCGTTGAGCAACCGGCGAAATAGTTGAAGTCGGCCGGGCGGCCGTAATAGTCGGCGACGATCTGCTTGGCGACCACCGCGGTCAGGTGGGTGGCGCGGTAGGCGAAGTCGGTCTGGCCCTGCAGATTGTTATAGGCGAACAGCCAGCCGTTGCCCTTGTGGCCCATGTCCGTCGTGACCACGGCATAGTTGCGGACCAGGGCGTGGTCGATGCGATCCTCGAGATAGTTGCCACAGGGTCCGCCGCAGCCGCCCATCACGAAACGTCCGTTCCAGGCCTTGGTCGGCATCCGCAGCAGGAACCCGATCGACGGGGCGATGGTCCCCTCAACGCGGCAGTATTCCGGAAGGTCATCGTCCGCCGGGCCGTGCGAGCCGCCGGCCGGCATGACCCGGGCGGTGTTGATGCCGGTCGGTGCGTCTTGCAGCTTGGCGTACCTCGCCACCATCGCCTCGCCCTGCAGGGCCGCGCAACGGGCCGTCGCGTCGGCGACCACGGCCGCCGGAACCTGGGGCAGACCCTGGGCCGGAGGTTGCGCATAGGCCGCCGGGCTGGCGCTCAGCAGCCAGCCGGCTGCGCCCAGGATTCGTCCGACCCTCGCCATATCCCGCTCCTGTTTTGCCGCGCCGCACTAGACTTCCACAGGTAAACGATGTCAACTCGTGCAGGTGAGTGCATTTATTCGCTACATATATGCATATGTGGCCATCTCGTCGCCGGGTGGCGCTAGTCTGCTCAGTCGTGGGTCGGGCTGTCCGCCCAGACGGCGCTGACTCGGGAGTGTGGAGGTCTGTGGCGGGCGCATAGGTCGCGCACAGTTCCGCATTTCTTTTCGCGCGTGAATTGGTGCTCAGGTCTCGAGACCTGTGCGCCCAGACCTCGATTTCGCCACTTCGCTGCGGGGCGGGCGGAGCTGGCTAGGAGAACCAAATGGCTTACCGGCTTGGCGTCGACGTCGGCGGGACCTTCACCGACCTGCTGCTGCTGAATTCCGAAACCGGCGAGTTCTGGCGCAACAAGACGCCATCGACGCCCCATGACTCCTCCGAGGGCGTCCTGTACGGAGTCAACGCGATCTGCGGCATGGCCGGGGTCAGCGCCGAGGAGATCGAGGTCTTTCTGCACGGGACGACGGTCGCGACCAACGCGGTGCTGGAGGGCAAGGGGGCGATGGTCGGCCTGGTGACCACCGAGGGCTACCGGCAGGTCATGCAGATCGCCCGCTCACTGGTGCCTGGCGGCCTCGCGGCCTGGATCGTCTGGCCGAAGCCCGAGCCCCTGGCCAAGCTGGAAAACACCGTCGAGATCAAGGGCCGCCTGGACGCCTCCGGCGCCGAAATCCGCCCGCTGGACGAAGCTGACATCCGCCGGCAGCTTGCCGTCCTCAAGCACCTGGGTGTCGAGGCGATCACCATCTCCCTGATGAACGCTTACCTCAACGGCGCCCATGAGCGGCGCGTGGCCGAGATCGCCGCCGAACTGATGCCGGACGTGCCGCTGTCCCTGTCCCACGTCGTGCTGCCTGAGATGCAGGAATACGAGCGCACCCTGACCACCGTGGCCAACGCCGCCGTGCGTCCGGTGGTCGGCCGCTATGTCCGCAACCTGCGCCACAGCCTGCGCGAACTCGGCATGGCCGGCCGCATCGCGTTGCTGCGCTCCGACGGCGGGCTGATGTCCTCCGAGAAGTCCGAGGAGCACCCGGTCTCGCTGCTGATGTCCGGCCCTGCGGGCGGTGTCACCGGCGCCCTTTGGGTGGCGCGCAACTCGGGTCTGAGGAACATTCTGACCTTGGACGTCGGCGGCACCTCGACAGACGTCGCCCTGATCGAGAACGGCGAGCCGCGCCGGGTGCGCACGACCGACGTCGGCCACCTGACCGTACGAGCCTCGTCGCTGGATGTGAAGACGGTCGGGGCCGGCGGCGGCTCGATCGCCAAGGTCCCGGAACTGACCCGCGCCCTGCGTGTCGGACCGGAGTCGGCCGGCGCGGCGCCGGGCCCGGCCGCCTACGGCAAGGGCGGGACCCAAGCCACTGTCACCGACGCCAATGTGGTGCTGGGCTACCTTCCCGAAAACCTGCTCGGCGGCGCTTTCAAGCTGGACCGCGCGGCGGCGCAGACCGCGGTGCAGACCGTTGCCGACGCGCTCGGCGTCGACCTCTACGAAGCCGCTCGCGGGATCATCGATATCGTCAACGAGAACATGTTCGGCGCCCTGCGGATGATCTCGGTGCAGCAGGGCTACGACCCGCGAGACTTCGCGCTCATGGGGTTTGGCGGGGCGGGTCCCCTGCATGTGAACGCCGTGGCCAAGCTGATGGGCTCCTGGCCGGCCGTCTCGCCCGTCTCGCCCGGGGTGCTCTGTGCGCTCGGCGACGCCACGACCCGGATGCGCACGGAGACAGCGCGGTCCTATTCACGGCGCAAATCGGCCGCCACCGACGCAGAGGTGCTGGCGACCTTTGAAGACATGACCCGCCAGATTCAGGAAGAGCTGATCGGTGACGGCGTGGCGGCGGGCGACATCACCATGAGCTACGAGATCGACGTCCGCTATCACGGCCAGGCCTTCGAGGTCCCGATGGCGGTGTCGCTGGAGGGCTTCTCCGATGGCGGCCTCGCGCGCCTGGCCGAGGCCTTCGACGAGGAGCATCGTCGGCTGTTCACCTTCAACATGGACGCCGAGCATGAGTTCGTGAACCTGCGCGCCGTGGCCATGGGCCAGGTGCAGGAAATCCCCTCGCTCGAGATCGAGCGCGGCGACGGCGATCCTCGCCTGGCCAAGGTGCGCGATCACAAGGTCTGGGTGGACGGCGGCTTCCGCGAGGCGGTGATCTACGACCGCGCCAAGCTTCGCGCCGGTGACCGCATCGCCGGCCCCGCCGTCGTCGTGGAAATGGACTCCACCACCCTGGTGCTCCCCGACTGTGTCGCCGTGGTCGACGCGTTCGGGACCATCCTGATCAATCCCGTCTGAGGAGAGACGCCATGCCTGCCCGCATCCTCGAGACCAACGCCCAGCCCTTGGCGGCGCGGACGGTCGACCCCGTCACCCTCGACATCATCGAAAACGCCTTGCGCAACGCGCGGGTGGAGATGGACGCCACCCTCTTCCGCACCGCCCTGTCGCCCGGCATCCGCGAGCAGGGCGACGCCTTCCCGCTGATCGCCGAGCGCAGTGGCAAGATGGTGGTCGGTCAGTTCGGATCGTTCATCGACGGCTTCCTGCGCAACTACGACGGCGAGATCGAGGACGGCGACATCATCCTGCTGAACGATCCCTATTCGGTCGAGGGCGCGATCAGCCACAACAATGACGTGCTGGCGATCATGCCGATCTATCACTCGGGCCGGCTGATCGCCTGGTCGGCCATGTTCGGCCACATGACCGATGTCGGCGGCAAGGTCCCCGGCAGCCTTCCCACCGACGCAGGCTCGATCTTCGAGGAGGGCTTCCGCATTCCGCCGGTGAAGCTCTACCGCAAGGGCGTTCTGCAGTCGGACATCATCAAGATCGCGGCCCACCAGTCGCGGATGCCGGAGTGGTTCAAGGCGGACCTGCACGCCATCGTGGCGTCCTGCCGCGTCGCCAGCCGGCGTGTCGTCGAGCTCTGTGAACGGTTCGGCGACGAGGTGCTCGCCGCGGCCATGGACGATCTGCTGGCGCGCAACCATCGGGCGATGGCGCATCTGATCTCGACCGCGATCGGCGAGGCTCCGGTCTATTTCGAAGACTACGTCTGTGACGACGGCCGCGGCTCGGGGCCCTTCAAGATCAAATGCGCGATGTGGCGCGAAGGCGAGAAGGTGATCCTGGACTTTGCGGGCACCGACCCGCAGTCGGACTCCTCGATCAATTTCTATCTCAACGAGAACATGTTCAAGATGTTCTTCGGGATCTACATGGTCATGGTCTTCGACCCGCAGGTCATGTTCAACGACGGCTTCTACGACTTGGTCGATGTCCGCATCCCGGATGGCAGCCTGTTGAAGCCGAAGTTCCCGGCGGCGCTCTCCTGCCGGACCCACGCGCTCGGACGTATCTTTGACGTTCTGGGCGCCCTGCTTGGCCAGAAGACGCCCGAATTCCTCTGCGCGGCCGGCTTCTCGTCCAGCCCCCACCTGATGTTCTCCGGCTACGACAAGACCGGCGAATGGTTCCAGCTGTTCCAGATCGGGTTCGGCGGCATCCCGGGCCGGCCGTTCGGCGACGGCGCGGACGGTCACTCCCTGTGGCCCGGCTTCACCAACGTGCCGAACGAGTTCCTCGAGCGCTATTTCCCGATGATCATCGAGCGCTATGAGAGCGTCGCCGACAGCGGCGGCGCCGGCCGCTATCGCGGCGGCAACGGCATCCACATGACCTACCGGTTCACCGAGTCGGGCGCTATCGCCATCCACGACGACCGCTGGTTCGTGCCGCCTTGGGGCGTCAACGGCGGCGAGCCTGGGAAGCGGTCCTGGAAGCTGCTGGTCCGGGCGGACGGCGAGCAGATCGCGCTCCCCTCCAAATGCGACAACATCCAGGTGGAGAAGGACGACCTGCTGCATTTCGTGACCTGGGGCGGCGGCGGCTGGGGCGACCCGCTGGAGCGCGAGACCGAACTGGTGGGCCTGGAAATCCGGCGCGGCCTGGTCAGCGTCGAGGGCGCCAAGGCCTATGGGGTCATCGTCAGCGACGCGGGCGTTGTCGATCTGGCCGCCACAGAGGCGCTGCGCGCAAGCCTTCGCAGCACGCGCGGGCCGCTGCCGATCTTCAACCGCGGGCCGGATATCGAGGAGCTGCGGGCTCGTTGCTTCGAAGAGACCGGCCTCGTCGCGCCGCGCGCGCCGGTGTGGCGCGCCGCGCCGTTGCCGCTCGCCGCGGAGTAGATGCAGGTGTCGGACCTTACGGCGGACTACGAGAAGGCCGGCTTCGGCGGCCGGCTGGTGTTCGGCGCCGCACCCGCCTACCTCGTGGTCGATGTCGTCAGGGCCTACACCGATCCCGCGTCGCCGCTTTACGCCGGGGTCGAGGCGGCGCTGGCCAGCAACATCCGGATGATCGCCGCCTGCCGTGCGCAGGACGTCCCCGTGATCTTCACCCGCGTCCTCTATCAGGCCGGCGGCGCCGACGGCGGCGTCTTCTACCGCAAGGTGCCCGCGCTCAGCGCCTACCTGGAAGGCTCGCCGCTGGGCGACTTCTGCGAGGGCATCGTGCCCACCGCCGACGAAGTGATCGTCACCAAGCAGTACGCCTCAGCCTTCTTCGGCACGAGCCTGGCGGCGACCCTGCGCGCCATCGGCGTCGATACGGTGCTGATGGGCGGTTTCTCCACCTCCGGCTGCGTCCGCGCCAGCGCTCTTGACGCCCTGCAGAACGGGTTCGTCCCGTTTGTGGTGGCCGACGCCTGCGGCGACCGAGACCCGCGCCCGCACGACGCGAGCCTGTTCGACCTGCAGGCCAAATATGCCGAGGTGGTGTCCGAGGCCACGGCGCTCAGCCTCATCGCCTGAGGCCGCCTGATCACCTGAGACCGCCTCGTGGCGCCGGGAACGAGGCAGGCGACGCTGACGCGACCAACCCGCTTGAAACCACCTGACGCCGCGCCCGAAGGCTTGGCGCCGTCGCTGGCCGCCCACGTTCCCGGCGCCAAGGCGTAACCGCGCACCGCGAGGAGGAACGGCTGCGGAGGAGCCTGAACCGACACAAAAGTCCGGGCGAAACGGCGCGTTTGGGCATGTTGCGCCGTCGAACTCGCCCGCGGTTCTACGACCTGACGCTAGGATGGCGCACGGCCCGACAAAAGCGCCTGTTCCGCAGCGTTCGGCGCCGGAAGGTCATACCGGTTGAGCCGGTATTACGGCGACGCATAGGGTCAGGAGGGATCGGCGCTGGCCGGCCAGGCTGCCGCGCAACAGACTGCGGCCCAGCTTTCGGAGACCACCCATGATCACACTCTTCACCGCCGGGACCGGCAACGGCTACCGGGTTTCGATCTTGCTCGAAGAGCTGGGCCTGCCCTATGTCGCCGAGGCCATCGCGTTCACGCCGGACGCCCCGCGATCGGCGGTGTTCCTGTCGGCCAGTCCGCTCGCCAAGATCCCGGCGATCGTCGACGACGATACGGCGGACGGCCAGCCGGTGGCGATCGCCGAGAGCCTCGCCATCGCCCTCTACCTGGTCGAAAAGACCGGGCGGCTCAATCCGGCGAGCGCGGCCGGGCGGGCGCGGGCCTGGCAGTGGGCGGCCATCGTCGCCTCCGGCTTCGGCGCCGCCTTCAGCGGCATCTTCTTCGCCCGACAGCTGGACGAGGCGGCGCACGCCAAGCTGATCGCCAAGCACTTCGCCGACATCGACAAGGGCTTCGAGGCCATGGACCGGGCGCTAGCCCAGCGCCTCTACCTGGCCGGCGACGACTATTGCTACGCCGACGCCCTGGCCGCGCCCTTGCTGCCGACGGCACGCGCCTTCGGGATCGATCTGTCGCGGTTTCCGAACGTCGAACGCTGGGGCGAAATCGTCCTGATGCGGCCGGCTGTTCAGCGGGGACTGGCGGTCAAGGGCTGACAGCCTATTTGGCGACCCAGTTCGCGGCGAGGTTCGGATCACCCTTGCCGGCGTAGACCGCCCTCCTGGGGTAGGCGAAATGCGGCCGGCTGAACTCGACCTGATCGGGCCGCACCAACTTGCTGTCGATGCCGAAGAAGTCGAGCGGCGCGCCCGGCTTGGGATGGATGCCGATCAGCTGGTCGGGAGCCTGGCCGGCCTCGACCCAACGCTCTAGGGCGGCCAGGTAGTCGATTCCGTATGCACCCTCCCCGCCGCTGCAATGGTTCATGCCGGGCACCAGGAACAGCCGGAAGAAGCTCGTGGTCGCCGCCGGCCCGCCCATGGTGCGCGTGGCGGTCTCGTAGAAATCGACGGCGTTCAGCGGCACCACCGACTGGTCCGCCCACCCCTGCGCAATAATCAGCTTCGCGCCCGCCGCCTTCAGCTTACGAAGGTCCGGGTTCGAGCCGGAGTAGACCGCCTCCATAGTCCCCAGCCGCTTGGGGTCGCGGTCGAAATCGAAGTCGGTGATCTTCCACGACGGACCGGGGTCGGGCGAGAAGCCCATGTAGCGCCAGAGTTCGCCCTGCATGTCGGCATAGACCGCCGGGGCGCCGTCCTTTGAGATGTACGGCCCCACCCAGTTCAATTCCGAGCCCGGCATCGCGCCGCCGGTGTAGAGCGCACGGCCCTTGGAATCGTGGGGACCCGCATAGATCTTCTGCGCCACGGCGACCTGGGCCGCGGTCAGGCAGTCGGGGGCTTCGATCGACGCGCAACGCAGCATGGCGGGGTCGAAGGCGCAAAGCCTGGGGTCGCTGATGATTCCGTCCGCCACGCCGTCGATGAGGTCACAGACCTTGAGCGCCGCTGTGTGCAGCAGCGGGATCTTCGCCGCGGTCAGCACCTCGTGGCCAGCGGCGTCACGGTTCATCACCGTCGACCACAGCAGCTGGACGCCGGCGCCGGTCTCGTCGATCACCGGGGCGATCGCGACGATCCCATCGAAGTCGTAGGGAAAGCGCTCGGCCTCGACCATGCCCTGACGGCCGCCCGTCGAGCAGGCCATGAAATAGCTGTAGCGCGGAGCCGCCTGGTAGAAGGCCGTGGCGATCGCCCGGCCCGCCAACGTCGAGACATGGGTGGCGCGATAGCCGAAATCCACCTCGGCCTGGAGATTGTTGTAGGCCCACTTGGCGTCGTACATCGTCGAGCGGTGGCCCATGTCGGTGTGCAGGCAGGCGTAGCCGTCGCGGATGTGCTGCGGACAGGCAAGCTCCATCTCCACCGTTCCGCAGAAGCCGCCGCAGCCGCGGACGATGTACTTCCCGTTCCAGTTCGCCACCGGCAGCCACAGGCCGAATGCGACGCTAGGCGTGACATAGCCCTCGACGGCGCAGTAGGCCGGCCGCGAGACCGTAGCGGCGACAAGGGTCGCCTTCGTCACCTGGGTCGGGGCGTCGAGGATATTGGAGAAACCACCCCCCGCGAGCGCGGCGCAGCGGCCAGCGGGATCGCCCCTGGCGACGGCCGCGGCGGCCCTCGCCGGCAGGAGGGCCACGCCGAACAAAAGGGCGAAACAAAGGAATAGCCGCGCGATCATCGCAAGGTCCCCATCATCGACGCCACGGCCCAGCGCCCGATGCGGCCGGCGCCGCGGAAGACTAAGGGCTACCCCCCCAAAGCGCTCGCCGGGAATGACTTTTAGTGGACGCCCCATGCCGCCGGCGTACCAACCCGCCCAGGGCCGCTTCCCGAACGGTCACTCCCTATGAGTATTCCGCGATATGGCCCGGCGCGCCCCGTGACTAAGCCATGGCTGGCCCCGCGTCGCCTCAAGGCCCGTGGGGATCGTGCGATGGAGGGGCTGGTGACGGACTGGGTGGGTCAGGAAAACCAGGCGACCATTTGCCGGGTGACCTGCGGCTGGAAGCGCCCCGAACTCTCCCTCGACGCCGTGAGGCCCTATTGGCGTGACGCGCACAGCCCGGCCATCGCCCGACGCGACGGGGTCTATGAGTACCGCCACTATCCGCTGGACCCGGTGATCGGCGACCTGTTCGGCGCCCTCGACGGGATTGAGACCGCGCCACCTTCAGACCAGCAGCTGATGTGGCTCTCGGACGTCCGCTACCGCGACCAGGCGGGCCTGGACGCCTTCGGCGCCTCGCCGCCCTCCGACGTCAAGGCGCAGATTCTCGCCGACATCGAGATGATCGTCGACAAGTCCACCACCTATCTGGTGCTTGGCGACAAGGCGCGCACGCTGATCGATCGCCTCGACGATCCGGCGCCGGCGGGGCCGCCCGCCCATCCGACCTTCTCCGTCTTTTTCAAGCAGCGCGGTGACGAAGCTCCCTTCCGGTCCGCGATCAACGATCTGGCGGACCGCTGGGCCGGCGCGCCCGGCGTCGTACGGCTGCGGCTCAATCTGTTCGAAATCCCGGACATGGAGGCCGAACGCAAGGCCGGCTATCCGGTCAAGACCCACCCGCAAGAGATGCAGTACCAAGCGTGGATCGACCTGACGCTTGAAGACGCCACGATCGCCAGGGGCTTGATATCGCCGGCCGAGGCCGTCGCCCTGGGGCGAGAGGTGCGCGCGATCCACGCTTATCCAGCGCCCGCCGTCTACACGTTTAACCACGGCGGCAGCCCGACCCTCGCCGGCCTGCGCGGCTATCCGGCCGTGGCCGCCATAAGGGGGTTGAACGCCAACCATCAACGCGACCCAGGCCTGCTGCGCTGGATGTACGGCGACGTCGCGCCCGCCGCGGGCGTCCGATGACCGCCACGGTCTCTACGCGCCTGGCCGATTTCCTCAGGCAGCAGGCTGATCGGGGGCCGCCGCCTGAGGTGTTGCATGAGGCGACACGGCTGCTGATCAACCAGTTGAAGGCCTCGGTCGGAGCCATGGGGCATCCGGCCGTGGCGATCCTGCGCGACTGGGCCAAGAGCTTCCCGACGCCGACCCAGTCGGCGCGCATCCTGTGGTTTGGCGAGTCCGCCGCGCCGGAACAGGCCGCCGCCGTCAACGGCGCGCTCTTCGAGGTCCTGGATTTCAACGAGACCTACATCCCCTGCTTCATGCACGCGGTTTCCGGCGTGCTGCCCTCGGTTCTCGCGGCCGCGGAGATCGGCGGCCAGACCGGCGCCGAAGTGATCGCCGCGCTGGCCCTCGGCATCGAGGCCGAGCTCGCCGTCGCCACCATCCTGATGCCCACCGGCTACTTCCGAGGCTTCATCCCCGGCGGCCTGACCGGGGCGATCGGCGGCGCCGCGGCCTGCAGCCTGCTGATGGGCCTGGACCAGACCCAGACCCGCAACGCGCTCGGCCTGGCGATGAACACCGGCATGGGCTTCTACCAGTCCGCCGGCAGCATGGCGCTGCCCTACGTCATGGCGATGACCGCGCGGAACGGCTTCACCGTCGCCCAGCTCGCCGCGCGCGGCATGGACGCGCCCGCCGCCGCCTTCGAAGGCGACAAGGGCATGCTCAGCAGCTACTCCGACGAACCGGCGGACAAGATCGACAGCGTCCTCGAGACCCTCGGCCAAACCTGGCGGATCATGGGCCAGAGCTACAAGACGGTCCCGACCGAGACCATCACCCACGGCCCCATCGAGTGCGTCCTGGCCCTGCTGAAACGCGCTGAGGGGCGGACACCAGAGCAGCTGGTCTTCCAGGTCTCGCCGATCGTGGTGAAGATCGCCGAGGAGCGCGCGGCCCGGTTTGGGGCGCCCACCACCGACCTGGAAGCGAAGTTCGACCTGAAGCACTGCGCCGCCGCTACGTGGGTTCGGGGCCGCTTCACCCTGGCCGAGATGGCCGAGCCTGCGTTCCGCGACCCGGCGATCCTCGATCTGAGGGCGCGCACTGTACTTGAGCCCGATCCGGCCCAGACCACCTTTGACGGGGCCGGCCTGCTGGTCCGGTACGCGGACGGCTCATCGGATCGGATCTTCATCCCCAACTTCCGAGGCACGCCGGGCAATCCGATGAACGACGAGGAGCTGTCGGACGTCTTCCGCGTTTCCGCCGAAGGCGTGCTCGCGCCGGACCGCGCGCAGACGGTCCTCGACGCCGCCTGGGGTCTGTCCGGGGCGCCCGACATCCGAACTCTCATGTCCCTGGCCTCGGCGGCCTAGCGGAGCTCCTGACGCCATGCCCCTAGTCAACCTGCCCACGGGCGAGACCATCTGGTTCAAGACGACCGGCTCAGGACCCACGCTCCTGCAGATTCACGGCTCGGCCTTTGGGCACCGCAATTTCGAGAAGATGACGCCGCTGATGGCGGAACACTTCACGGTTATCGACTTCGATCTGCCCGGCTATGGCGAAAGCCGGGGCCAGCCCCGCGACAGCATGGAGGGGATCGCCGACCAGGTGTTCGGCTTTCTCCAGGCGGCGGACCTTGGCAAGGTCAACCTGCACGGCACGTCGTTCGGCGCGATGATCGGCCTGACCCTGGCTGCGCGCCACCCCGAGGTCATCGACCACCTGGTGCTGAGCTGCTTCCTCGCCCGCTATGACAACGCCGCGCGGCAGATGCGCGCGACCTGGAAGCGGGCGGCCGTCGACAGCGGCATGGAGGCGGTGGCCGACCTGACCTCGGTGGCCGGCTTCGCCCGCGGGTTCTACGACCGTCCGGGCGCCGAGGCGCAGCTGGCCGCCATGCGCCGGGCCTTCTCAAAGAACACCGCCCAAGCCTTCGTGGCCGGGACCGAGACCATCGAGCGCACAGATCTCAGTCACTACGCGCCACAGGTGTCCGCGCCGACCCTGCTGCTGGCGGGCCAGGAAGACAACATGACGCCGTTCCGCCCCGCCGACAGCGGCGTCGGGTTCTCGCAGATCGAGGGTTTGATGCCCACCGCGCGCCTGACCGTGCTGCCGGACTGCGGCCACTACCTGGTGATCGAACAGCCCGAACTCGCGGCCCGCGAGATCGTGGCGTTTATTCGACCCTAGCGCCGATCAGCCTGGGGCCCAGGACCGCGGCCGCCGCCAGGATGCGGCGGTCACTGAACCGCGGCCCGGTCAGGGTGATCCCAAGCGGCAGGCCGTTGGCGTCGGACCCGGCCGGCACATTCAGCGCCGGAACATGCAGCAGCGTCCAGAGGCCGTTGAAGGCGAAGGAGCCGGTCTGCTCGAGGCCCAGCGGCGCGACCCCGACGGCGCTGGGGGTCAGGATCGCGTCATAGGTCTCGGCGAGGTCATCGAAGACGACCCGCGCGGCCGCCGCGGCGTCATAGGCGGCCCGGAGATCATCGGCGGTCAGGCCGTCGCAGGCCCGGACGTAGCCGCGCAGTTCCGGATGCAGGTCGTCGCCGTGGCGACGGTATTCGGCCAGGAAGGCGGCCCGGGCCTCCATGCGCATCACCACCAGATGGGTCTGCAGCAGATCGTCGAACAGCGGCGGCAGGTTCAGGTCTTCGACGAAGGCGCCGGCCGCCGCGAGCCGTTCGGTTACGCCGGCGATCATCGCCTGTACGGACGCCTCGGCCTGGGTCCAGGCCGGCGAGCGGCAAAGGCCGATACGGGCTCCGGCCATGTCGAAGGTGGGCGCCAGACGCGGCGGCGGATGTGGATCGAACACGTCGAACAGCAGGGCGATGTCTTCGGCCGACCGGGCGAACCAGCCCACCGTGTCGAGGCTGGGTGCGAACGGCTTGACGCCCTCACGGCTTACCAGACCCCAGGTGGGCTTGAACCCGTAGACGCCGCAATAGGACGCCGGCCGGATGATCGAGCCGCCCGTCTGGGTGCCGAGCGCCAGGGGAACATGGCCGTCGGCGACAGCCGCAGCCGAACCGCTCGACGACCCACCTGGCGTCCTGAGCAGGTCGTGCGGATTGCGCGTGAGCGCCTTGCGGCCGGTGGCGGCAAACTCGACAGTGTCGGTCTTGCCGAAGATCACCGCGCCGGCGGTGCGCAACAGACTGACGCAGGCGGCGTCTATCTGCGGATGCGACCCCAGATACAGGGGCGAATTGTGCTGGGTCGGCATGTCGCGCGTCAGGATCACGTCCTTGATCCCGATGGGCACGCCGGACAGCGGTCCGGTCCGCCCCTCGGCGTCCACCGCGCGCGCCTGAGCCCGGACCAGGTCCGGGTCGAGGTGCGACCAGGCCTTCACCTGCGGCTCGCGCGAACTGGCCCTATCGAGGCACGCCTGGGAGAGGGCCTCGGCGCTGAGGTCGCCACGGTCCAGGCGGGCCAGCGCCTGAGTGGCCGTTAGGGGCTGTGGCATCGCGCCTCCACGGATCGTCGAAATCGGCTTAGCAGGCGCCCCGCGGTCGGCGTACCCCCGGCTCGTCATAGGCCTCGGCCCTGGAGGCATAGGCCCGCGCCGCGCGATGGCTTGCGCCACGCGCATGGCCTTATGATCAAATCCGCGTTCGAGTCCCCGGGGCTGCGGCGTAGGGGTGAGGATCGGCCAGGAGTTGTTCCGGCGGGCATGGGCATGATCATGAGCGAGACGAAAACACCGCCGGGCGCCGGCTTCGACGCTCTGGATGCCTATCGCCGGATGTTCGCCACCGCCCACGATGGCGACGCGGCCTGGTGGTACCTGGGGACCATGTTCGTGGAAATCCCGGGCTACCTGCCGCTGCCGGTGATCCAGGCCGAGACGGTGATGATTTACCGCACGACGACGCTGTCCAACGACGCCTTCCGGATGGACTGGTGGGAGATCGGCTACATGCGCGATCTGGCGACCGGCGAGGTCGCGCAGACCTGGACCAACCCGATCACTGGCAAGACCGTGCCTTCGCCGCAGAAGTTCGAGGAAGGCCCGGCGCACTTCCTGATCCAACGCGACGGCGCGGGGTTGAAGCTGGAGCTGACCCAGCCCTACGCCCGCATCGAGAGCGTCAGCGTGGAATTCTCAGAGGCCGACGGGCGGATCCTGCTCGAACAGACCGAGCGCAAGGTGCGCGGCTTCCCGTTGCCTGACGGCTCGATGCCCAGTCTCGACTCCGGCGATGTCAGCCCGGCGCGGACGACGCTGTCGATCCTGTCCAGCCGCGCCGATCTGGCCAAACCGAGCGCACCCAGTTCAGGAGCCTATGATTTCGAACTGCGCACGCCACCGGCCTGGACCGGCCTGGCGGGCCACGGCGGGCGCGCCATCACCCGCGGCGCCATGGTCAAGACCGAGATGCACGCCCCGCTTAATCCAATCGGGTGGCGGCGCCTGAAGACCATTTTCCCCGAGTGTTTCGAGGGCGACGAGATCCGTCCGCGCTGGGCCAAATGACCGGACCCGAGATCCCACGGCGCGGCCTGCTCGGCCTGGCGCCCGCTGCAGCGCTCTGTGCGGCCCACCCTGCGAGAGCGGACGTCAGCGCGGCGGCTGGCCCTATGACCTGGCTGACCCTGGTCGCCGATCTGCGGGGCCGGACCGTTTATTCGGTGACCGAAGGCATGGTCTGGGGCTTTCGCCCGCAGGCCGACGACCTGGCGGCCAACGACTTCGCGCGCCGTCTCTACGGCTATCGCAGCCTGCTGGCGCGCAAGGCCGAGCGGGCGGGCGACGGGTCGGTGCGGCTGCGCACCAAGGCCTGGAGCTTCTATCTCGACGCCACGACCGGGGAGCCGATCACCGAGCTCCTCAATCCCTACACCCAAGCCATGGTCTCCTGCCCGCCCCTGTCCGGCCCGGCGTCGACAGTCACCTATGGCGGCGCGGCCCCGACCGCCACCGCGCCGGAGCTCACGTCGCGGCGCATCGGCGACCACGTGTGGCTCGGCGTCGACCGGGTCTCGCGCTTCAAGCCGTCCGATACCACCTGGTTCAAGCTGGAGGCCGACTTCACGACCTATGTGGTCCAGGCGGCGGATTTCGCGCGAACTGGCGCCGACCACCTGCCGAGCACCTGGTCGCACAGCCTGACCGCGGAATGGCAGACCTGGATGCGCATGCACGGCCAGCCCGGGCACATCCTGTTCAACGGGGCCGGCGCGACCCTGCTGGGCGCCCAGGCGATCGATCCGGGCCTGCGTCGCGCCGTCGACCGGTTCTATCCGGGCGGCCTGGCCGAGGTGCTCGCCTGGCGTTGATCGCTATGCGGACACCACATAGCCGCTTGCGGATTTAAGACTACCCGGGCGGTGGCCGAGGCCGCACGATCGGCGCTCGAATGGGAGGCCTCCATGAGTGAAACCATGACCAAGCCGGATGTGCAGGATCTGATGATCCCCGGCCCGATCGGCCGTCTCGCCGTGCGCTGCAAGGGGCTCGGGGCGAAGCCGGCTCAGGTCGTGGTTCTGGTGCAGGGGTCCAACCTCACGGGGCAGGCGATCTTCGATCTCTCGTTCCCGGGCGGGAAGGACTACTCGCTGCTCGACGCCGTTGTGGCCCTTGGCTACGGGGCGATCACCTTCTCCATCCGCGGCTACGGCGCCTCGGAGCCGCCGGAAGACGGCTTCAGCGTCACCACCGAAGCGGCCATGGAAGACCTCGGCGCGGTGCTCGACTGGGTGGCGTCGCAGGGCTACGCCCGCCCGCACCTCCTCGGCTTTTCCTGGGGTGGCCGGATCGCCGGGCGGTATGTCGAGACCCACGCTGAACGGATCGACCGGCTGGTGCTGTACGATCCCGCCCGCGGCGGGGGCAACCTCGTGCTGCCCGCGCCGACCGAGCCGTGGTGGACCAACACCTACGAGCATTACAACGAGAAGCTGGAGCCGGAATTCACCGACGCCGCCGTGCGCCACGCCATTGGCCAACTGGTCAGCACGACCGAGGCGCGGTCTCCTAACGGCATTCGGCTCGAAAACGCGACGCCGTTCGCGGCCACCGATCCCAGCCGGATCACCCGGCCGACCCTGCTGATCTACGGGGTCGAAGCCGCCAAGGCCAACTACATGCAGGGCGGCACGCCGCGCGGGCAGTTCTTCGAGGAGCTGGCCACCGACGACAAGGCCTTCGTCATCCTGCCGGGCGGCGGCGATTTCGCCCACTTCCAGCAGGCGCGCTACCGCCTCTACAGGGCGATCGGCGATTTCCTCTCAAGTGGCCACGCCGGCTGAAGGTTCAGTCGCGGATCGCGCCGAAGAAGCTGATCGGGGGTAGCTGTCCTTTCAGATAGACTGGGTCGCGCTGCGCCGTGAAATACTGCTCCGGCGCAAAGCCCGCCTCGGCGACCGCCTTGGGGTAGTCCAGCCCCTTGAAGCCCACCGAGAACGGCTCGTTGGCGTTGTTTCCAAACCAGCTGGTGCGCATCTGTACGAACGGATCGGCGGCGTTCGGCGCGCCGCCATCCATCAGCATGATGCCGCCGGGCGCGAGCAGGCGGTGGGCTTCCTTGAACAGCTTGCGGATCACCGGAACCGGGCATTCGTGGGTCACCAGCATCGAGGACACCAGGTCGAAGTGACCGTCCGGGAAGTCGGTGTCGCTGCCGTCCTGCTGGCTGAAATGAACCGCAACGCCGAGCCCTTCGGCGCGGGCGTGGGCGTAGCGCACCTGCGGCGCGCCGACGTCGATCCCATGCACCTCGGCGTCCGGGTAGTATTCCTTCCAAGGCACCGTGGTGAAGCCCGGCCCGCAGCCCACATCCAGGATGCGCCGCGGCTTGAAATCGGGGAACCGCTCGCGCATCAGCTCGGCCTGAGCGATCCCCAGGCCGTCGTTGCGGGGGCCAAGGCCGCCGAACGCGAACACGTGCACGCCGCGGTCATAGAGCGCGCCGGCGAAGACGTCGTCGGGGCCCAGCTCGGTGTGGAAGTTTCCCGGCATCACGTGGATATCGACGGCGTCGATATAGCGCGGCGTGACAAAATCAGGGTCGACCCGCAGGGTCCCAAGGTCGCTCGGCCGGGGCTTGGCCTGTCCATTCAGCGTGTCGAGCTGACGCTCGATGCTCTCGCCGACGGTGTCCCACACCAGTTCCTGCGCGGCCCGGCCGACCACATCGGAGCCCCGGAAGTAGAAGCTGGACTCCGTCAACTGCTTCACCTCGTGGGCGTTTGCCGGCTCGCGGCCGAACTTGGCTTTGAACGCCGGCAGGAGCTGTTGGTAGTAGACGTCGTTGGCGCCCGGGAAGAGCTCGACGGTGAACATCTTGCGCAGCGACGAGCAAAAGTCCTGACGCGCCATTTCGTCGTGCGTGGCGCGGGGCAGGACGGCGTGCGGTTCCTGGTACATGCGTCGTCTCCTTCAACTCGGCCTAAGCGATGGTTTTGAAGCCCTGGGCCTCGACGGCGGCGACGATCACCTCGTGATCCGCCTCCGGCAGGCCCCCTGAGATGGCGGCGGCCCCGACGATGGTTCCGGCTGCGTCAGTGATCACCACCCCGCCGCCAAGCGGCGCGAAGTCGCCACCAGTGGCGCCGGAAATCGCCGCCGTCGCCTGGTCGCTGAACAGGGGCGTGAGGGCGAGCGTCGGGCGATTGAACCCAAGCGCCGAGACCGCCTTCGCCGTCGCCGTCTTCACGCCGAAAATCCCTTGCCCATCGGTGCGCAGCGCGCAGCGCACGTGGCCGCCGGGATCGGTGACCACCACCGAGGCCTTCGAGATACCGCGCGCCGCGGCGCCCGCGAGGGCGGCATGGGAGACCTTGAGGGCGTCAGCCAGCGTGATCGACATTCTCAATCTCCGGCTTGTCGCCATCGAGGGCGGCCTCGCGCTCCTGCGTGATCGCCCGGAGCACCCGCTTCAGCATCGCCTGGCGGGTCGCTTCCCGGGCCGCCCAGCGCTCTTCGTCCGGCGCGTAGGCTTCCACGGCGGCGGTCGAAAGCGAGACGCCGGCGTCGGTCAGCGCCTCATGGCTGTCGAGGCGATCGCGCAGCGCGGCGACCTCGCCCATCAGGGCGACGAACATCACCATCATGCGGTCCAGGTCGCCGGGTTGCAGGTACTCCGGGCGGTCGACGCCGCGGGCCCACCGGCGCCGTGGACGACGGGCGCCGTCCTGCGCCACAGGCGGCGACGGATAGGGGATATCGTCAGCCACTGAAACCTCGTTGGACCTCTTGCAACTGAGGATGCGGCCGGCGCAAAGCGCGCGCAACGCGACCTCGCCCGCTTAACCGCTATCCGGTTACTTCGCCGATAACCGGATAGCGGTTAAGGCGATGCATGCGGTTTGCCGGCGGCAGCAAGTTGCGAGAGCGTCTCACCGGCTCCAGGAGAGGCGGACATGGACCTGAACCTCAACATCGCCACCGCGTCCGCGCAGATCGACATCGTCGAGGCGCTGGTGGCGGTCGCCGGCCGCGACGCCGTGCTGACCACCCTTGCCGAGCGCACCTTCTTTTCCACCGACATCGCCGCGAGCGGCGAGGTCGCCGACGCCGTCGTGCAGGTGTCCGATCCGCAGATCCTCTCGGCGGTGGTCGCGACGGCCACCGGGCTGGGCTGGATCGTGGTGCCGCGGGGCGGCGGATTTTCCTACACCGGCGGCTACACGCCGGAGACCACCCGCGCGATCATCGTCGACTTGCGGCCAATGGACCGCATCGTCGAGATCAACACCGAAGACATGTACGTGGTCGTCGAGGCCGGGTGCACCTGGCAGCGCCTCTACCAGGCGCTGAGGGCCGAGGGCGTGCGCACGCCCTACTTCGGGCCGATGTCAGGATTCCGCGCCACGGTGGGCGGCGCCCTGTCGCAGGGCAGCTTCTTCCTCGGCTCGGCGCAGTTCGGCCCCGCGTCGGACTCGGTGCTGGGCCTGGAGGTGGTGCTGGCCGACGGGACCCTTTTGCGAACCGGCTCCTGGGCGTCGAACGGCGGCGCGACCCCGTTCTTTCGCCAATATGGCCCCGACACGACGGGGCTGTTCCTCAGCGACACCGGCGCCATGGGCCTGAAGACGCGCGCGGTCCTGCGCCTGATTCCCTTGCCGCCGCACCAAGCCTACGCCAGCTTCGCCTTCACCACCCACGAGGGCGCGCTCGCGGGCGTTTCGGCGATCGGCCGCAGCGGCATGGCCGCCGAATGCTACTGCTGGGATCCCTTCTTCGTGCGCCTGATGGCCGCGAACGCCAGCGCCGGCACGGGCGACGATCTGAAAATCCTGCTCAGCGTCATCAGGGGCGGATCGGGGCCGATCGACGGCCTGCTGGCCGGCGCGCGCATCGCGCTGGCCGGACGCGGCGTCTTCAAGGGCGACACCTGGCTACTGCACGTCACCGCCGACGACGTCTCGGCGGCCGGCGCCGCGGCCAAGCTCAAGCGGCTGCGCGGGCTGGCCAGGCGCGCCGGCGGATCGGAGGTCTCGCCCACGGCGCCGCGGGCGATGCGGGCGGCGCCGTTCATCGACTTCAACACGCCGGAGCGCCGCACGTTGCGGCGCAGCCTGCCAGTGCACGGCGTCTCAGCCCATTCCCGCGCCCAGGCGGTGGCCCGCGACATCTACGCCTACCTCGAGGAGCACAAGGCGGCGATGGCGGCGGTGGATCTCAACTGTGGGGTGATCTTCCTGGCGGTCGGCGGCCAGGCGGTGACCATCGAACCGCTGCTATCCTGGGACGATCCGGAGCATTTCCTGCACGACCGCGTCACCGAGACCAGCGACCTCGAGGCGCTCGAAGCCATTCCGGCCCGGCCCGCCGCCACCGATCTCGCCTTCGAACTCCGCAAGGGATTCAAGGCGATCTTCAAGCGCCACGGCTGTGTCCACGTCCAGATCGGGCGGTCCTATCCCTGGGCCGAGACCCTGGATCCGGCGACGCTGCGCCTCGTGACCGCGGTCAAGGATACGATCGATCCCGGCCGGCTGATGAACCGGGGCTCCTTGGGTTTCGACGGCCCGGGGCGTTGACCCCGGCCTGGGATCACATCGTCGTCGGCGCCGGCAGCGCGGGATGCGTCCTGGCTGCTCGTTTGTCGGAAGATCCCGATCGCCGCGTCCTGCTGATCGAAGCCGGCGGCGCCGACCGCTCCCCGCTCATTCACATCCCAGGATTCCTGGCCAATGTGGTGTTCAGCCGCTCCCTGAACTGGGCCTACCAGGGCGACCCGGACGCCAGTCTCGACGGTCGGCGCCTGACCTGGATGGCCGGCCGTGTGCTCGGCGGGTCGTCGTCGATCAACGGCATGGTCTATGGGCGCGGGCTGCCCGAGGACTACCGGCGCTGGGTGGCGGCGGGCGCTCCAGGGTGGGACTGGGAGGACATGCTGCCCTGGTTCCGAAAATCTGAAAGCTGGACAGGGGAGCCCAACCCGGCGCGCGGCGCGGACGGGCCCCTCGCGGTGCGCGTGTTTGAAGACACCCATCCTGCCTGCCGGTCGGTCATGCAGGCCTTTGTCGCCGCGGGCCTGCCGCACGTGGCGGACTACAGCGCCGGCGTCTGCGAGGGCGTCGGATTGACCCAGGCGACCCAACAGGGCGGCTGGCGCGCCAGCGCCGCAAGGGCCTACCTGGGGCCGGCACGGCGGCGCGGGAACCTGCGCATTCTGACGCGCGCGCGCGCCCTCAGCCTGGTCTTCGAGGCTGACCGCTGTGTAGGCATCCGCTATGCTAGGGGCGGCATCGAGAGCGAGGCCCGCGCGGAACGCGAAGTTGTCCTGGCCGCCGGCGCCATCGGCACGCCGAAGCTGCTACTGCTTTCCGGCGTGGGCCCCGCCGAGGCGCTGCGGGCGGCGGATGTCCCGGTGCGTCACGATCACCCAGGCGTGGGCCAAGGCCTCAACGACCACGTCAATGTGAAGCTCTCGGCGACAGTCCGGACTCGCACCTACAACAGCGACCGGGTCGGCCTGCGCAAGGCGCTCCACGGTGTGCGGTTCCTGGCGGATCGCGGCGGCCCGGCGGCGAGCCCGGCCAATCACGTCCAGGGCTTCCTCAAGTCGCAGCCTGACCTAGCCAGTGCGGACTATCAGGTCCAGGTCATGGCGCTCGGCTTCAACGACGATCCCGCCGACCGGACTGACGGCGTGTCCGTCGTGGTCAGTCCCTGCCATCCCAAGGCGCGCGGCCAGGTCAGCCTCCGGTCCGCCGATCCCCGCGATCCGCCCCGCATCGAGATGACCATGCTGGAATCAGACGACGACGTCGGCGTCCTGTTGCGCGGCTGCCGCCATGCGCGCGACATGCTCGAGCGCGGGCCTGTGCGCGATTTCGACGGCCGGGTGTTCCTGCCGACCCTGGCGAGCGACACGGATGCGGAGTGGAAAGCCTTCTTTCGCCGGACCGCGGGCCTTAACTGGCACCCGACCAGCACCTGCCGAATGGGCGAGGACCTCGACGCGGTCGTGGACACCGACCTGCGGGTGCGCGGACTTTCCGGCCTCAGCATCGCCGACGCATCGGTGATGCCCTGCGTCACCAGCGGCAACACCAACGCCCCCGTCATCGCCATCGCCGAGCGCGCCGCCGCGATGATTGCCGCGCGGACGGCCTGAACAGGACACTTTGATGAGCAGGCCCAAGCCATGACCATCCGCCGTCGGTTCCTGCAGATGGGCGCGCGGCGCGTCCACTATCTGCGCGCCGGGTCCGGCCCTCCGGCGGTGCTGATCCATTCGTCGCCGGCCAACGCCTGGTTCCTGCGGCCGGAGATCGAGCGGCTTTCGGCCGACTACACGGTGTTCGCCTTCGACACGCCGGGCTTTGGCCTGTCGGAGCCCCTGCCCTTGACCACGATGATCGTCGCCGACCTGGCCGACGCCCTGGCCCAGACCCTGGCGGCCATCGACATGCCGCCCTGCCCGATCTTCGGCAGCCACAGCGGCGCGGCCATCGCTCTGGAGTTCGGCGTTCGCCACCCCGAGCGCGTGACGGGCTTGGTCCTCGACGGCGTGCCGGCCTTCACCACCGAGGAATGCGACGCCTTGTTCAGCGACTACTTCCGTCCGCTGCCGGTGACCGACCTCGGCGGCCACTACGCCGAGATTTGGACGCGTTTCCGCGACCAGTCAGTGTGGTTTCCATGGAGCCAGCGCGAGCCGCAGAACCTGAACGCCTACGACCTCGGCGCGCCGGAAAGCACGCACCTCTGGGCCTCGATGTATTTCGACGCGGCAGACACCTACCGGCCGGCCTACCGGGCGGCGAGCTACTATGGCGCCCGCGCGCTGGCCGCGACCGCGGAGTTGGAACGGCCGGCGATCTTCACCGCCACCGACACCGACATGCTGTTCCCGCACATGGCCCGCCTGCCGCCGCTCAAGCCCGGCCAGGAGATCCGCCACATCGGGATATTAGCCGCCGCCAAGCACGACCTGATCGCCGAAGGCTTCGCCAGGTTCGGCAGCCCGCATCCCGCACCGGCCGACCGCGACGGCCTGGCCTCGACCCTGGGCATCGCTCGACAGTTCGTCGACACCGCCGAGGGCGCCCAGATGCACCTGCGCTACGCTGGCGACCGCAACAATCCCGCGGTCCTGTTGCTGCACGATGCGCCCTTCGCATCCGAGGGTCTGCAGGCCCTGACCGCCGCGCTGAGCCGGCGCCACTTCGTCCTGGCTCCCGATCTTCCGGGCAACGGCGAGTCCGACCCCTTCCCGGCGGCCGAGCCGACGATGGCCGACTTCGCAGACGCCGCCGCCGATCTGGTGCGGCGCGAAGGGCTGGGGCCCATCCAGGTCTACGGAGTGGGGTTCGGCGCATCCGTCGCGGTGGAGCTGGCTCGGCGTTCGCCGGAGCTGGTGGCGGGCGTGATGCTGGGCGGCCTGCTGGCGGCGACGGCCGAGGAACGCCTGACCCTGGCGGAAGCCTACACACCCCCGATCGCGATCGAGCGGGACGGCGCGCATTGGTATCGGACCTGGCTGATGCTGCGCGACAGCCTCGTCTGGTGGCCGTGGTTCGATCGGCGCAAGGCCACGCTCCGCCGGACGCCGGAGGACTTCGACGCCGGGCGCCTGCATCGCTGTACCCTGGATGTGATGCGCCGCCACCAGACCTATGGCTGCCTGGCGCAGGCCGCTTTCAGACATGACGCTGTCGCGGCCCTGGCCGACCTCAAGGTCCCGGCCTGGCGGCTGGCCGACGCGCCGACGCCGCTGAGCGTCTACGATGATCGGCTGGCCGAGCTGGCGCCGGGTCTGCCGGTGATCACCAGCGGCCGCGATGAAGCCGCTACCGCCGTCGCGCTCTCGCACCTCTTCGACCACGTCCCCGCAACCCGCGCCCAAAGCGCCGGAGCCCTGCCATGATCCATCCTCGCCACCTGATTTTCGCCGCCGTCCTGGTTGCGGCGGCGGCGCCGATCCAAGCTGCCGCCCGACCGGCCAAGGCCTGCCCGGCCACCACGGTCTTCAACACCGAGCTGAAAGTGCTCACCGGCTACCGGGTGATCACGGGTCCCGACGGCGACTCCCTGGTCGAGCCGATGAAGATCGAGGCCAAGCAGATTCCCCTGCTGAAGACCGGCAAGCTGCTCGGCATGTTCGAGCTGCCCGCCGCGCCCAAGCGCGCCTCCGAGATCGTCGTCGGCCCGCCCGATGTCGACCTGCCCATGCACGCCGCGCCTTACGCTGAGATGTTCATCCTGCTGGGCGGATCGGTGACCTTCAAGACGGCCAAGTTCTCGGCGGAGATGAAGCCTGGATCGGTGCTGCTGTTCGAGGACGTGGACGCCAAGATCGGGCACGGCGGCCGCACCGGGCCCTGCGGCTACATCTCGCTATCGATCGCGCCCTAGCGTCGCCGCTGCGCTGGCGCGGGCGTCAGGCGACAGCGGGGCCGTCGCCGAGCTTGCTTTCGTCGAGGTGATAGGCCGAAAGCGCCACCATCCCGACCAGCGTGATGGCGGCCGGAACCCAGGCCATGATGAAGCGGATGGCCGCAAGGGCGGTCTCCGGCTGAACCACCGTCGCGCCGCGGGACTGGAGGTAGCCCGATGCGCCCAGCATCGCGCCCACCGCCGCCACGCCGATCGCGCCCGACAGCTTCTCCACGGTGGTGTAGAGCGCCGCGAAAATCCCCTCGCGGCGAAGGCCCGTGCGGCGGAAGTCATGCTCCATGGTGTCCGGCAGCATGGACTGGCCCATCAGGATGACGCCCGCGCCGCTGATTCCGATGACCACGCCGCGAAGATAGACGCCCAGCACCGGTTCGCCATGAACCGCGAAATGCCAGCTGATCCACCCCGGGACGGCGAGCGACAAGGCGGCCATGAAGGTCCACTTCTTGCCGATCCGCCGGCTCAGCGCCAGCCACAGCGCCGGCGTCAGGAGCATCATCCCGGACTGGCAAAGGAAGTAGGTCCCGAGCACGCCGTTCGACGCGCCCAGGATGCGCTGGAAGAAGAAAGGGAAGATCGCCTGTGTGCCCAGCGACATCAGCGTCACGAACTTCACCAGAACCAGGATCACAAACGGCCGGTTGGAGAAGCCCGAAGACAGCTGCTCGGCGAAGCTGTGGTGCGTGCGGGTCCGCACTGACATCGGCGCCTTCGCCGTTCCGTAGAAGGTGACCACGCCGGCCAGCACGACGACCGGCGTGAAGATCATCGCCATCGCGGCGTAGGCGCGCGATCCGCCGCCGAACAGCTCGAGCAACACGGGGCCCACGAACGTCGCGATCATGATCGACAGTCCCACCGCATAGACCCGCCAGCTCATCAGCTCCGTTCGCTCATGGTAGGTCCGCGTCATCTCCCCCGGCATCGCCATGTAGGGCACGTTGAACACGCTGTAGGCCGTTGCGTAGAACACCAGCACGGCCGCCATGTACCAGAACCGCGCGGGGCCGCTTACGAAGCTCGGGGCGGCGAAAATAGCCACGATCGAGATCGCCAGCAGAACCGCGCCCAGGATGAGGAAAGGCCGCCGGCGCCCCCAGCGGCTGTTCGTCCGGTCGCTGATCACCCCCATCGCGACGTCGCCAAACACATCATAGAGCTTCGAGACCGCGATCAGCGACGCCGCAACGCCGGCCGCCAGGCCATAGATGTCCGTCAGATAGCGGAGCAGCAGGGCGTTGGTGGCGGTGAGCACCGTCACCGGGCCCAGGGTTCCGATGCCCCAGGCGATCATCCGGCCGCGCGTCAACGACGCCTTCGCGGTTCCCCCCGTCACGCCCGTCTCCGCCGCAATCGCGGTCATAGGACCCCTCCGCCCGATTTCTGGCCTCTGGACCGTAGGGTCGGTCACCGTCCAACGCCAATGTGCTCTAGGTTCAATCCTATGCGGCAGGGTCATCCGCCCATCGGCTTTCGACCCGGCGGATGGGCAAGCGCCCGCCTTCGACGTAGGGTTGCGCGCGATGCAAGCCGATCAGGAACTGAAATCGTTGAGGCGCGGCCTGCGGGCGCTGATCATGCTCACGCGTCACCGCATGATGACCATCTCCGAGGCGGCGCGCTGGCTTGGCCTGCCGCGCACCACGGCCGAGCGGATCATGCTCACGCTGGAGAGCGAGCGGTTCATCGAGCGGGATGCCGACACCAAGCGCTTCACGCTCGCACCACGGGTCTCGGCTCTGGCCGGGGCGTTCTCCGAGGAAGACCGCCTGATTCACCTGGCCCGGCCGATCCTGTTCGAGAGGACCCGGGAGATCGGCTGGCCCCTGGCGATCGCGACCGCCATCGGCGATCAGATGAGCGTCCGGGTGACCACCGATCCAGCGACATCGCTGGGGCTGCACAAGCGCCACATCGGCAGCGAGATCGCCATCTCGGCCTCCAGCAGCGGCATCGTGCACCTGGCGTTCCTGGAGCCGGCGGAGCGCGAGGCGAAGATCGCGCTGCTGGCCCAGAGTTCCGACCCGGCCCAGGCGCTTGCCCGGGACCGGCGGGCGCTGGACGGCTATCTCGCGGCGGCGCGGCGAGAAGGCTTCAGCGTCGGTCCCGATCTCGGCCGTGAGCGGGCGCTCAGCGTGCCGCTGTTCGATCGCGGCCGCATCCGCGGCGTCCTGCTGATGATGTACATCGCCCGGGCGGTGCCGGCCGACATGCTCGCCGGTCGCTTTATACCCGACATGAAGGCCCTGGCATCGACCATCGAAACCGCGGCGTTCCACATGGGCGACTAAGCCGGGGTTCAGCGCACGAAGTGGTTGCGGATTCGCTTGATCAGATCGTCGCGGTGGCGCGTGGCGAATCCGAACCGGCGCGTGACGATGCCGATGTCGGTCTGTTCGGCGGGGGCCTCGCAGTCCAGGAACACCAGGGCGCCGGCGTCAATATCCCGGAGGGCCACGTCCGGCGGCAGGACCGCCAGCAGATCGGACGCGGCGATCGACTGCTGGATCAACGGCATGGAGTCGGTCTTGACAGCCTGGACCGGTGACTCCAGCCCCCGGCTGTAGAAATAGCCCTTGAAGTCGCGCTGGAAGCCCTCGCTGCTGAGGGTCGCCCAGCGGGCCTGCGAGAGCTCCCGCGGCATCACCTCGCCTTCGTGGTGGGCGAGCGGGTGGGTGCTGCGGGCGACGACGCGCGAATGGTGCTCCCGCAGCCGCTCCACCTCCAGATCCGGATCCTCGTCCAACTGCCCGAGTAGTCCGAAGACGAAGTCCAGCGCGCCGACCCGCAGGTCGTCGACCAGATCGAGATATCCGCCGCTCTTCACGCTGAGGCGAACCCCGGGATAGGCGGCCATCAGGTCCGCCATCAGCTGCGGCATGAAATAGTAGCTGTAGTTCTGGGTCACCCCGAAGGTGATCTCGCCAACCTCGCCCGCCTCGATCGCGCGAATGTCGTCCGCGCAGCGGGCGAGCTCGTTCATGACGATCCGCGCATGCTGCAGCACGGTCAGCCCGAACACCGTCGGCTCAACCCCCTTGGGCTTTCGCAGCAGCAACTGAACGCCCAGCCGCTCTTCAAGGGCGCCGATGCTTCGGCTGAGGCCGGACTGCGAGATGTTGCACTCGTCCGCGGCCTTGAGCAGATTTCCGCATTCAACGGCGGCGATCAGGTGCTTGAGCTGCTGCACTTCCACGACGGAATCCCCCGGAGCCGACGCCCGGCGGACCCTCGCGGGACTCGGTGTCAACTCTGCGCTCACGATACCGTCTTGAGAGGCACTGGCAACTCAAGGCGCGCAATAGGCGGCCGCAACCGTCTGATCCGACTGCCTAATCGGAGCAGGCCTGGCGGTCAGTCCCGGCCTTCCGTCAAGAACTTGTCCATGGCCTCGGCGAGTTCGGTCGCGGCGACGTCGAAGATGCCGTTTACGAGGTGGGGCAATTCGATCAGTTCGCCCCGTGGCAGGGCGGCCGCGGCGCGGCGCGAGGCGGCCGCCAGGTGACTGTTCGGATTGAGGACCAGCACGGGTTGGCGCACCTGCGCCAGGCCGTTGACCGCGTCGAAGGTGAACGCCGCCTCATGCGCCCACCAGCCGTCGGGATAGGCGCGAAGCTCGTCGACGAAATTATCAAAGCCGCGCGCCAGGCTGATGCCCGGGGGCCGGTCGTCGACGAAATAGGCCCACTTCTCGGCGAACTGGGAAAACGACTCCGTCAGGCGCATCGGATGGGCCAGACGCTTGCGCCATGCGGCCCGCTCAGCGCCTTCGAAATAGGGAACACCGATCAGCACCACGCGGCGGACCCGATCCGGCCGCAGCCGCGCCAGTTCCGCCGCGATCAGCGCGCCGGTGTGGTAGCCGAACAGGTCGACCTCGGCTTCCCCCGCTGCGTCGAGGGCCGCATCGATCGCGTGGGCGTAGCCGGTGACGGTGATCGGCTCGGGTGGCGGATCGGAGGCCCCATAGCCCGGCGCGTCGATCGCCGCCACGCGCCGCCGAGCGGCCAGCGCTTCCAGCAGGGGCGAGAAGCTGCGGCCGGAATAGGCCGTGGCGTGCAGGCAGTAGAGGGGAGGTCCTTGCCGTTCGCCGCCGCCTTCCAACAGGTGGACCTGATGTCCGGGCGCGCCGACGTAGCGCCGGCTGAGGACTGGTCTGGATCCGGTCGCCGGCCGTGCCGGGACTCCAGCGTCGAGCAGTCCAAGATGGGAGGATCGCGGCATGCCTACCGGGTACCAGCGACCTCGGGCCGGGCGGATTGGGTTTAAGTCATAGACGCGGACGGAAAAGTCATGGAGCGCCGTGGACTGGCATGGGCATTCTGCGATGGGGTCGCCCGTCCGTGCGTGGCCCTCGCCGGGGCGGCGCTCCTGTCGCACCGGGCGGCGGTCTGTCTGTCCCGTCCCGCGGGATGTCCACCCCGCGTTCGGCGGACGCAACAAGGGCGGCTCGATCCATGCGCACCACAAATACGGCCGCCCGCACGCGACGGGCCGAGGTCGGTAAGCCGCCGCTGAAGGTCGCGCTGGCCGGCGGTCTCGCCCTGGCGACCGCAATCCTGGGACCGTTTGCGGCCCAGGCTGAAGCGGCCGCGCCCGCCGGGCTCATGGACCATGCCGCGGCGGCCTGCGCCGCCCTGCAGCCCACCCAGGCCTTCTCCGACGTGGCCACCCATCTGGCCCAGATTCCGGACGCGCCAACCAGCATCGTCTCGGCTCGGATCGTGCCGTCGGAACGCGGACTGCCCGCCTACTGCCGCGTTGAAGGGCAGATCGCGCCGACCATCGGCTTCCTCATGAAGCTGCCGACCGCGGCGTGGAACGGCAAGATGATGATGGGCGGCTGCGGCGGCCCGTGCGGTCAGTATCTCAGCGACCGCCTCGACCCGGCGTTGGCGCGCCGCTACGCGGTGATTTCCACCGACATGGGTCACAAGGGGATCGGCTGGGCGTTCGCCTACCAGAACCTGCAGGGGCAGATCGATTTCGGGTCTCGCGCGACCCACCTGACCGCGGTCGTCGGCAAGGCGCTGATCAACACCTTCTACGCGCAGCCCGCCGCCTTCGCCTATTTCAACGGCTGCTCGACCGGCGGACGGCAGGCGATGGTGGAGGCCCAGCGTTTTCCCGACGATTTCAACGGTATCATCGGCGGCGCGCCGCCCTATTTCGAGACCGGAGACACACCGCTGTTCCTGTCCTGGGGCGCGCGCGTCAACATGGACTCCGCCGGCAAGACCATCCTCGACGCGGCCAAGCTGCCGATGGTCCACCGCGCGGTCATGGACGCCTGCGATCCCCAGCACACCCAGGACAATTTCCTGCTGAACCCGGCCGCCTGCAAATGGGAACCCTCCGCCCTGCTCTGCAAGCCGGGCCAGGCGGCCGGCGCCTGCCTCAGCCCTGCCGAGGCCGACGTGATCCGCAAAATCTACAGCGGCGCGGTCAATTCGAAGGGCCGTGCGCTCTACTTCGGCATGCCGCGCGGTTCTGAGATGGAATGGGCGCCGGGGTTCGTCAATTTCAACGGCCTGCCGGGCAACTACCTGTCCGGATTCGGCGGAGCCGGAAATTCGATCATGACCTATGGCGCCTACTTCTATTCGCCCGGCGCCACCTACTCCGAACGGGATTTCGACTACGACCGCGATCCGCCGCGCCTGGCCGTGACCGAGGCGCTCTACAATGCCCAGAACCCCGACCTGCGGGCCTTCAAGGCGGCCGGTGGCAAGTTGATCCTGTTCCATGGCTGGAACGACAACCAGATCCCGGTCGGAGCCAGCATCGACTACTATGAGACCGCGACCCGCGCGGCCGGCGGGCCCGAAGCCACCCGGTCGTTCTTCCGCATGTTCCTGCTGCCCGGCGTCGGCCATTGCCGGGGCGGCCCCGGCGGCAGTGAGGTGGATTGGATTTCGGCGCTGGAGGCCTGGGTCGAGAAAGGCAAGGCGCCCGACCAGGTGGTCACCAACCGGATGAAGGTCGATCCCAACGCCACCGTCGAAATCGCGCCCGGGGAGACTTTGATCCTGTTCCCGCGTCACCCCCTGGATCCATCCAGCGTCATCAGTTCCCGTGTGCTGCCGGCCTATGCCGCCGGCGGCGCGCACTGAGGCCATTTGCGACTGAGGAGCCGACCCGCATGAAGCGCCTATGGATCGTACTGGCCGTCCTCTTCGGCGTGATCGCGCCTGGGATCGCCACCGCGGCGCGCCCGGCCCGCGGCATCTCGATCCAGATTATCAATATCTCCGCCGATCCGCCGGGCCGCCAGCTCCTGGCGCCGGGCGGCGGCCGCGAACTGACGCCGGCGATCCTCTTCACGCCGGCCGCAGGCGCCAACGTCTACGGCCCGGCGATCCTGATGCTCGACACCGGCCTGGGATCAAATCCGGGCCGCAGCGACGAGCCGACCCGTTTTGCCGCCGAGCGGCTGGCCGCCCGTGGCTACACCGTGCTCAGCCTCTATTCGCATCTCGAGCGCGGCTATCCCCTCAACCGCTTCGAGCAGACCCGATACGACATTTCCGCCGCCCTCGATTTCCTGGAGCGCATGGGGTTCGAGGACATCGCCCTGGCCGGACGATCCTATGGCGCGATCGCCGTGGCCAACTACCTGGCGGAAAGCGATGACGCCGCCCTGGCGACCCCCGGCAAGCGACGCGTGCAGGCGGCCATCCTCTTCGACCCGCTCACCGACGTTCGCCGCTATGTAGCCTCCGACCTCGCCGGTCCCGGCTACGGCGCCAAGCTGGCCGCCGCGCGTGCGGCGGTGGCCGCCAAGACCGGGCTGATTCCGGTCGATATCGAGCCGGGCTATCACCCGCCAGAGAAGGAAGCGCCCTGGATGGTCGCCGGGCGCTACGTGATGCCCGCCGAGGCCTTCCTGAGCTATTTCGGCCCGGAGGCGCAGACCCGCAATCTGTCGGTGCTCGGCCGGTTGCCAATCCCGACCCTGGCCGTGGTGACCGCCGGAGACCCTTCCGCGTCGGCGGAAATACTGCGCGGGGCGGCCTCCGTAGCGTCGGGCATGCTCAAGGTGAAATCCGAGCCCGCGGGATCCTACGCGGCGCCCTCCGTCCAGGATCGGCTCACCAACGACATGGCGGCGTTCCTGTCCCAGCACGGCCTGGGCGTACGACCGGCGGTAAAGACCAGCTTCGCCAGCATCACAGCGGCCGATGGTCAGATCTTCACCGGGGTGCTCTACAGGCCGGCGGCCGGCGGCGACAAAGCCCGACCCGCGTTCATCCTGCACCACGGCCTCAGCGAGGATGCGATCCACTCCTCGACCCACTGGCTAGGCTGGCGCCTGGCCCAGGCGGGCTATGCCGCGCTTTCCGTCGCCAACCACTCCAGCGGCACCACCGGGGCGACCATGACCGGCAACCTGGCCGAGGTCGCCGACGACACCGGACGCTGGGCCGACTGGATTTCCAGCCAGGGCTATCGCCGCCTGATCCTGCAGGGCCATTCCAACGGCGGAATCCAGATCTCCAACTACATGAGCCTGAAGCACGATCCGCGGGTCGTCGGGATGGTCTACATGGCCCCGACCCTGGACTCGCCGCGCTACTCCCGCGAGACGCTGGGCGACAAGGTCTATGAGGGCCAGGTGAAAGAAGCCCTGGAGGCCGTCGCGCGCGGCGAAGGCGACACCCACCTGATGACCGAGGACAAGCTGCGGCTCGCCCGGCGTTTCCTCGATATCTCAGGACCACAGTCGCGGGCCTGGCACACCGAGCGGATCAAGGAGTTCAACACGCCCATGCTGGTGATCGCCGGCGCGAAGGATCCGCTGATGACCCGCGACCCGAAGTTCATCGACACCTTCGTGCACAACCATCCGGGACCCGCCGAGGTGAAGTGGCTCGAAAGCGGATCGCACGGCATGAAGGAATCCAAGACCGTCATCGCGCAGGACATCGCCAGCTGGACCCGGCGGACCTTCGGCGCGCCCTGACCGGCGTCATCGCGGCGGGCGGCGGCGGGCAGAGAGTCTCTTGCGGACTTCACCGCCCGGCGTAGGACGCGAGGATGGAGACTGACGCACCCAGTGGCCTCCAGGGCCTCAGCCGCGGCCTCGCCGTGCTCACCGCCCTGAACGCCCGTGGCCCGCTGACCCTGGCCGGCCTCAGCCGCGAGCTTGGCCTGCCGCGCACGACGCTCCGCCGCATCGTCACCGCGCTGATCGCCGAGCAGTGCTGCCTTCGCCTGCCTAGCAGCGCGCTCTATGCGCTGGCCCCCGGCGTCGCGCGCCTGACGTCCGGCTACGGCCCGGGGGACCGGCTGACCGCGATCTGCGCGGCCCGCCTGCCCGTGCTCAGCCGCGAGATCGGCTGGCCGGTCGCGTTGGCCGTGCCCGAGGGCCTGATCATGCGGGTCCGCGTGGCGACCGATTTCGAGAGTCCGTTCGCCCTGGCCCGGATGCGGCCCGGCTATGCGACGCCACAGGCCGAGACCACCACCGGCCTGTTATATCTGGCATCGCTGGAGCCCTTGGCGGCGAAGGCCCGACTGGACGACATCTACGCGGCGCGATGGCGTTCCCGCCTGCGCTTCGCGCGTCAGGAGGCCGACGACCTGATCCGCCAGGCCCGGGAGGCCGGCTATCTGGTCCTCGAGCGCCAGTTTCCGGAAGCCAGCCTCGGCGTCCCGCTTCGCGTCGCTGGGGCCGTCCAAGGTGGCCTGGTCGTTCGGTACGTGCGCTCAGCCCTACGGCGGGATGAAGCGCGGGCGCGGCTCCTGCCACGCCTTCTCGAGATCGCGGCGGCCGTCGAGGCCGAGGTCGAAGCTCAACTGGCGACCAACGGGGCCGTCACCGGATCGTAGGCGTAGAACGCCGGATCGCTGGCCGGCGCGGCGTTCCCGTCATAGGCGTCTGGATCGCGGCTCTGTAGCAGTTCTCCCTGCCGCACAGACTGGCGGTAGACCTCCGCCGTCCGGGGCCGGCGGACCGTCTCGTAGAGATCGAGCGCGGCGCCCAGGTCGCTTTCCGCGCCAAGCGCGCGCACCAGCACCATGGCGTCCTCGATCGCCATGGCCGCGCCCAGGCCCAGGAACGGCAGCATGGGATGGGCCGCGTCGCCGAGCAGGGTAACCGGGCCCTTTCGCCACAGGGCCAGGGGTTCGCGGTGGAACAGCCCCCAGCGCCGCAAGGTAGCCGGTTTGGCGAGCCTGAGCAGGCCTTCCACGTCGGGGTGCCAGCCCGCGTACAGCGCCAGCAGGTCGGCCGGGTCGCCGCGCACCGACCAGCCTTCCTCGACCCAGTCGCTGGTCCGGGCCAGAGCCACGCAGTTGACCGTCTCGCCCCGACGCACGGTGTATCGGTTGATGACGCGGCCAGGCCCGAAGTAGACCGCCGCGCGGCCCGCTTCCATGAAGGCGGCGGCCTCGTCCCACGGAACCAGGAACCGCCACGCGACCTGTCCGGTGAACACCGGCAGCGACGGGTCCAGCAGCAGCTCGCGCACGCTCGAGCGCAGGCCGTCCGCGCCGATCACCAGGTCGGCCTCCGCTGACGTCCCGTTCTCGAAACCGAGCCGCGCCCCCGCGCCCCGCGGGTCGATGGTCTTCAGGCGATGGCCCAGCGACAGGCCGCCGCCAGCCTGATGGAAGGCGCCAGCGATGATCGCCTGCAGGTCGGCGCGATGGATCTGGCGGCCGACGACCTCGGGGGTGTCCAGCAGGCCATCGGCCTTGTCGTAGGCCCCGGCCAGCTTCTCGCCGGTCCGGTAGTGCAGGAACGGAATGGTCGTGCTGAGCATCGCCGCGGCCCTGACCGCGTCATAGACGCCCGCCTCGCGCAGGGTCGTCTGCGATCCCTTGCTGAGCGTCAGGCCGGCGCCCACCTCGCCCAGTTCAGAGGCCTGTTCATAGACGTGGACCGGGTAGCCCTGGCGCAGCAAAAGCAGGCCCGCCGTCAGACCGCCGATGCCGCCGCCGACGATCGCGACGCGGGGTTTCGAGGACACCGCCATCTCAGGTCCTCGGGCCCAGGTTGACGCTGATCGCCTTGGTCTTGAGGTAGGGCTCCAGCCCCTCCTTGCCGAATTCGCGGCCCCAGCCCGACTGGCGGTTGCCGCCGAACGGCGTCTCCGGGCTCATCGCCGCGTGATAGTTGATCGCCACCTGTCCGGAGTCGATCTTGCGCGCCATCCGCAGGCCGCGCTGGATATCCCGCGTCCAGACCGATCCGGATAGGCCGTAGACCGTGGAATTGACGTCCCGCACCAGGGCCGCCTCGTCGGTGAACGGAATGACGGTCAGCACCGGTCCGAATATCTCCTCCTGCGCGATCCGCATGTCGGCCCGCGCGTCTGTGAAGATCGTCGGGCGGACGAAGTGGCCAGGCGACGGGGTGTCCTCGCCGCCTAGGGCCACGGTCGCGCCGTCCTCCTCCACGCCGATGCGGATGTATTCGAGGATCCGGGCCTTCTGACGCGCGGAGATCACCGGACCCAGCACGGTGTCTGGGGCCAGGCCATCGCCCAACGTCATGGTCTTGGCGAAGGCGGCGACGCCGGCCACCACCTCGTCGTGAACCTCGCGATGAACGAACAGCCGCGTCCCGGCCATGCACGCCTGTCCGGAGACGAAGAAGCACGCCATCGCCGCCGCGGGGATCGCCTCGCTGAGGTCGGCGTCGGGGAAGATCACCACGGGCGACTTGCCGCCGAGTTCGAGTGTCACCCGCTTCAGATTGCTGGCCGCCGCGCCCTGGGCGATGCTTCGCCCGACCGCGGTGGATCCCGTGAAGGTGATCTTGTCGATGCCGGGGTGGGTCGCCATGGCCGCGCCGACCTCGTCGCCGAACCCGTGCAGCAGGTTGAAGGTCCCCGGCGGCGCGCCGGCCTCCAGCAGCAGTTCGGCGAAGAACCGCCCCGTCAGCGGCGCCAGCTCCGCGGTCTTCAGAACCACCGTGCAACCCACCGCCAACGCCGGCGCCAGCTTCAGCGCGATCATCCCCGCCGGCGCGTTCCAGGGCACGATCGCGCCGACCACGCCTATTGGCTCGCGCAGGGTCGAGACCATGAAGTCGAGGTGGGTGCGGCTGCCGATCGCCGGCGTGAAGGCTTCGCCGCTGATCTTCGTCGCCCAGCCGGCGTAGTAGCGGAACAGCTCCGCCCCCAGCAGGCGGACCACCGGGGTCGAGGACGCCAAAGGCGTGCCGTTGTCGATGCTCATGATCTCGCCGATCAGGTCGGCGTCGCGGTCCAACAGGTCGGCGAACCGCAGCATGATGCGCGCCCGCTCGCGGCCGTGCAGCCGGCCCCAGCTGGTTTCCAGGGCGTGGCGGGCGGCGTGGACGGCCATATCCAGATCGTGGGCCGAGGCGCCGGCGATTTCCGCCACCCGCTCTTCACGTGCCGGGTTCTCGACCGCAATCGTCCGGCTCGAGGCCCCTTCGGTCCAGCGGTCGCCGATCAGCAGGTGTTGTGGGCGGGCAAGGTCGGCAACGGCCCGCGGACTGTAAGCGGGCCTCACCAGCTGGTCGCGGCTCATCGTGTGGTTCTCCGGGGGCGGCAGACCCTGGCGGTTGGGTGACTCGAACCCTAGATCGACGCCGGGAAGACACCGAGCCGCGACGTTCAATTCGTCCGATGATCGGACGTTTCTTCGTCTATTCCATGTGCGTGCCCAGGGGCCTCAGCCCAGGCGCGCCGCGTGCCAGCGCAGATGATCGGCCATGAAACTCGCGACGAAGGCGTAGCTGTGATCGTAGCCAGCCTGCAGGCGAAGGGTCAGCGCGACGCCGGCCGCCTCGCAGGCCTGCGCCAGGAGCTGCGGTTTCAGCTCGGTCTCGAGGAAGGGGTCCGCACCGCCCTGATCGACCAGAATCTCGGCCGCCGCGGCGCCGCCCTCGATCAAGGCCGTCGCGTCGTGGGCGCGCCACGCCGAACGATCGGGGCCGAGGTAGCCGCTCAGCGCTTTCTGGCCCCAGGGGCAGCGCGTCGGCGAGGCGATCGGGGCGAAGGCCGAGACGCTCCGCCAGCGGCCCGGGTGGCGCAGCGCCAGGGTGAGCGCGCCATGACCACCCATCGAATGGCCAGTGATCGCCTGGCGGGCCATGTCCGCCGGAAAGTTCGCCGCGATCAGCGCCGGTAGTTCGCCGACGACGTAGCGCTCCATGCGGAAGTTGGCGGCCCAGGGCGCTTGCGTCGCGTCGAGATAGAAGCCGGCGCCTTGGCCGAAGTCATAGGCGGGGTCGTCGGGAACACCCTCGCCACGCGGACTGGTGTCCGGCGCCACGAAGATCAGCCCGAGCTCGGCGCACACCTGCTGGAACTGTCCCTTGTCGGTCACATTGGCGTGGGTGCAGGTCAGGCCGGAGAGATACCAGACCACGGGGAGCGGAACCCCCGCGGCGGCTTGCGGCGGCAGATAGACGCTGAAGGTCATCGCCGTCCCGGTCTCGCGGCTATCATGCCGATAGACGCCTTGGACGCCGCCGAACATTTTCGCGGTGGAAACGGTTTCCAGGCTCAATAGATCACCACGCTGCGGATGCTTTCGCCGGCGTGCATCAGGTCGAAGGCCTCGTTGATGCGATCGAGCGGCAGGGTGTGGGTGATCATCGGATCGATCTCGATCTTGCCGTCCATGTACCAGTCGACAATCTTCGGCACGTCGGTGCGGCCGCGGGCGCCGCCGAACGCGGTGCCTTTCCAGACCCGGCCGGTGACCAGCTGGAACGGCCGCGTGGCGATCTCACGGCCCGCCTCGGCCACGCCGATGATGATGCTCTCGCCCCAGCCGCGATGGCAGGCTTCCAGCGCCTGGCGCATGACGTCGGTGTTGCCGGTGCAGTCGAAGGTGTAGTCCGCCCCACCGTCGGTCAGCTTGACCAGATGGGCGACCACGTCCTCCCCGATCGCCTTGGGGTTCACGAAATGGGTCATGCCGAAGCGCCGGCCCCAGTCTTCGCGGTCAGGATTGACGTCGACGCCAACGATCATGCCGGCGCCCACCATCCTGGCTCCCTGGATCACGTTGAGGCCGATGCCACCCAGACCGAACACCACCACCGTGGCGCCGGGCTCGACGCCGGCGGTGTTGACGACCGCGCCGACCCCCGTGGTGACGCCGCAGCCGATGTAGCAGGCCTTGTCGAAGGGGGCGTCGGCGCGGATCTTCGCCACCGCGATCTCCGGCAGCACGATAAAGTTCGAGAAGGTCGAACAGCCCATGTAGTGAAATACCGTCTCGCCCTTGTAGGAAAACCGGCTCGTGCCATCGGGCATCAGTCCCTTGCCCTGGGTCGCGCGGATCGCCGTGCAGAGGTTGGTCTTGCGGCTGAGGCAGCTTTTGCACTGCCGGCATTCCGGCGTGTAGAGCGGGATCACATGATCGCCCGGCTTCACGCTGGTGACGCCCGGTCCCACCTCGACCACCACGCCCGCGCCCTCATGGCCCAGGATCGAGGGAAACAGGCCTTCTGAGTCGAGGCCGTCCAGGGTGTAGGCGTCGGTGTGGCAGACGCCGGTCGCCTTGATCTCCACCAGCACCTCGCCGGCGCGCGGGCCCTCCAGGTCCAGTTCGACGATCTCCAGGGGCCGCTTGGCCTCGAACGCAACGGCGGCTCGGGTCTTCATCTTGTCTCTCCCAGGTTCGAAGGCGTCTCAGGCGCCGACGCAGCGCGCAACTTCACCGGCACGGATTTGTAGGCCGGCGTGCCGCTGCGTCGGTCGTGATCGTCGAGCGCCACCAGCGCATTGGTTTCCGGATAATAGGCGGCCACGCAGCCTCGGGGCAGCGACCTCGCGACGGCTGTGAAGCCCCGCACGATGCGCGCGCCGGACGGATCGAAAGCCGCCAGGATATCGACCCGATCGCCACTGGCCAAGCCTTGGGCCGCGAGGTCCTCCGGGCTGACAAAGACGATATCGCGCCGTCCGAAGACGCCGCGATAACGGTCGTCCTGCCCATAGATCGTCGTGTTGTATTGATCGTGGCTGCGAAGCGTCGTCAGCAGCATCACCTGCGGGTCGCCGCGCCGCGCGTCCTCGCTGTCCGCCAGATAGGGCAGGAAATTGGCCTTGCCGCTGGCGGTCTTCCAGACGCGTTGCGAGGTCGGCACCGGCAGCCGGAAACCGCCGGGGGTTTGAATGCGCGCGTTGTAGTCGGCGAACTGGTCCGGCAGCACCGCCTCGATCAGGTCGCGGATGCGGCCATAGTCAGCCGTCAACGCCGCCCAGGAGACCGGATCGTCGGGGCCGAACGTAGCCCGGCCAATGCCCGCGACGATCGCCACCTCGGACATCAGCTGCGGCCCCGCCGGCGGATTCAAGCCTCGCGAGGCGTGAACCATCGACATGGAGTCCTCGACCGTCACCGCCTGGCGCCCCGCCGCCTGGGCGTCGATCTCGGTACGGCCGAGGCAGGGCAGCAACAGGCTCTCGCGGCCCGTCAGGAGGTGGGTTCGATTAAGCTTGGTCGCCACGTGGACCGTCATGTCCACCCCGGCCAGGGCGGCGAAGGTGCGGACAGGGTCGGGCGCGGCGACCGCGAAATTGCCGCCCAGGCCCATGAAGAACCGGACCTCGCCCCGCTCCATGGCGCCGATCGCCTGCACCACGGTGTGGCCATGCTCGCGCGGCGAGCGGAACCCAAAGACCCCGTCCATCGCCCCCAGGAACGCCTCGGAAGGCTTTTCCCAAAGCCCCACCGTGCGGTCGCCCTGCACGTTGGAATGCCCGCGCAAGGGACAAATACCGGCCCCTGGTCGGCCGATGTTGCCGCGCAGCAGCAGCAGGTTGACGAGCTGTTGCACCGTCGATGACGCGTTGCGGTGCTGGGTCAGACCCATCCCGTAGCAAAGGATCGTGGCGCTCGAGGCCGCATAGATCCGCGCGGCGCCTTCGATCTCCGCCCGCGGCAGGCCGGCGCCCGCCTCGATCCGCGCCCACTCCAGGGCGGCCAGGTGGGCGGCCAGCAGATCAAAGCCCAGGGTGTGCTCCCGCAGGAAGCCGTGATCGAGGATCGCCTCACGCCCCTGCGCGAGGGCCTCGGCGTCCCAGGCGATCAGGGCCTTCATCATCCCCTGCACCAGCGCCGCGTCGCCGCCAACCGTGAGCTGGTAGTAGCCGGAGGCGATATCGGTCGCCCCCAGGGTCGCCATCTCGACCGCATCCTGCGGCGAGGCGAAGCGTTCCAGCGCGCGCTCACGAAGCGGATTGAACACCAGGATCGCGGCGCCCCGCCGCGAGGCCTCGCGCAAGGTCGTCATCATCCGCGGATGATTGGTGCCCGGGTTGTGGCCGAAGCTGAGGATCAGGTCGGCGTGATCGAAATCCTCCAGCGTCACCGACCCCTTCCCCAGGCCGATCGAGTCCGGCAGACCCACGCTGGTGGGCTCGTGGCACATGTTGGAGCAATCGGGGAAATTGTTGGTCCCGAACCGCCGTCCAAGCAGCTGATAGAGGAATGCCGCCTCATTGGAGGCCCGGCCGGAGGCGTAGAATTCCGCCTGGCCGGGGTGGTCCAGCGCCTTCAGGCCGCCGGCTATCCGCTCGAAAGCCGCCTCCCACGCGATCGGCAGGTAGCGGTCCGTGGCCGCGTCATAGGCCAGGGGTTCAGTCAGGCGGCCAGCGTCCTCGAGCTGGTGGTCGCTCCAGGCCCGCAACTCGGTCAGCGTATGGCGGGCGAACAGGTCAGGCGTCGCGCGTTTGCTGGTCGCCTCCCAGGCCACGGCCTTGGCGCCGTTCTCGCAAAACTCGAACGACGAGGTGTGCTTCGGATCGGGCCAGGCGCAGCCTGGACAGTCGAAGCCCTCCGGCTGATTGGCGTGCAAGAGGGCGCGACCTCCGTCCAGGAGGGTCGTGTGGTCCTGCAGGGCCAGACCCACGGCCTTGATCGCGCCCCAGCCGCCGGCCGGCCGGGTGTAGGCATGGACGCCAGGAATAGGCTTCTTAGACATGGGCCGGAGCCTTCGCGTGACCGTGACCCAGCAACCGCTCGGCGCCGCTGAAGATCGTGTGGCCATCGGACCGGGCCAGGGCGACGAGGGTGATCCCAGCCTCCTCCGCATTGCGGATCGCCAGGTCGGTCGGCGCCGAGACCGCCACGATCATCGGGCAGCCGATCCGCGCTGTCTTCTCCACCATCTCGAAGGAACATCGGCTGGTCACGATCACAAAGCCGGTCGCGGGATCGATACCCTTGCGCAGCAATCCGCCCGCCAGCTTATCCAGCGCGTTGTGCCGCCCGACGTCTTCCCGCAACAGGCCAAGAGTGCCGTCGCTGTCGGCGAACCCCGCCGCGTGGGTCGCCCGCGTCAGCCGGCCCAGCGCCTGCTGGTCTTCGAGCAGACCGAGGGCGCGATGCACCGCTCGCGGATCGAACCTCTGACCGGCCGCGACCACGGGCATCGGACGGACCGCATCGGCCAGCCTTTGCACGCCGCAAAGGCCGCAACTCGACCGCCCCTCCAGAGTTCGCGGACGCGCGCGGCGCATGACCCGGCCTGGCGCAAGCCGGACATCGACCAGATAGCCCTGCGGCTTCGCCTCGATCGACACGTCCAGGATATCGGGAAAACCGGCCACGCCCTCGGTCACCGTGAAGCCTGTGGCCAGGTCTTCCAGGTCCGCTGGGCTCGCCATCAACACGGTATGCGGGCGGCCATCGAAGGAAAGCCCGATCGCCGCCTCGGTCGGCGTCGCGCGCTCGGTCGGCGCATAACCGGCGCCTGGCCGCCACGCCGCGCCGGGCCGCCGCCGCGCCATGTCCCCATGATCGTTCATCGCCTGGGCTCCACGTCTGATCGTGCCGCAACGGGCGGCGGCGCGCAGAACGACACCTTAGCGAAATTCGGCGTTCGTCATGCGAAGACGATTGTCTTTCCGCCCTCGATCAGCACCCGGCGGTCCACGTGCCAGCCGACCGCACGGGCCAGCACTTGGCACTCGATATCCCTGCCGAGCTCGACCAACTGGTCCGGCCCCTGGCTGTGGTCCACCCGCTGGACGCCCTGTTCGATGATCGGGCCCTCGTCGAGGTCGGTGGTCACGTAGTGGGCCGTGGCGCCGATGATCTTCACGCCGCGATCGTAGGCCTGATGATAGGGCCTTGCCCCCTTGAACCCGGGCAGGAACGAGTGGTGGATATTGATGCAGCGACCCGCCAGTTGCGCGCACATCCCGGCCGACAGAATCTGCATGTACCGGGCCAGCACCACGAGGTCCGCGCCCTGCCGATCCACCAGCGCCATGAAGGCGGCTTCCTGCTCGGCCTTCGTCGACGGCGTCACCGGCAGGTAGTGGAAGGGCACGCCGCTCCACTCCACGAAGGACCGCAGGTCTTCGTGGTTCGACACCACGCCGACGACATCCGCCGGCAAAAGGCCCGCCCTCCACCGATGCAGCAGGTCGAAGAGGCAGTGTCCAAACTTGGAAACCGCGATCAGCACCTTCGGCTTGGTCGCCGCCTCGTGCAGGGTCCAGCTCATCGCGAACCGCCGCGCGATCGGCTCGAAGCCCGCCCGCAGGCCGTGCGCGGTGGGCATGGCGCCGTCGGGGCGAAACACCGTGCGCATGTAGAACTGGCCGGCGATCGCATCGTTGAAGTGGCTGGACTCGGTGATCGAGCCATTGTTGTCCGCCAGAAACCCCGAGACCGCCGCAACCACGCCCTTCTGGTCGGGGCAATTCAGGATCAGGATGTGGCGCTCATCCAGCGCCTTGGTCTTGGTCGTCAAGCGATCGTCCTCCATGCCCTCGGCCCGGAACCGGGGCGACGACAGCAATCTGGGCTGGCGGACCCGATAGCCAATCGAATTTTGCCATCCGCCGATCTAATTTTTGCGGCTGACCGGCTCCGGACAAGTGGCGCGCCGGCGGATCGCCGTCCCCACGGCCTGCATTCACGAGTTCCGCTGGGCCTCGGCCCACAGCGCCTCGGTCTGCGTCTGGATCGCGGCGCTCCATCTCACCCGCCATGGTTGGCGAACCTCAGGCCACGGAGGCCGCCTTCGCCCCACCCAGCAACTTATAGATCGCGGGCATCGCCAGCAGCACCAGGGGCCCCTGGGCGATCAGGCCGGAGATGATGGCGATGGCCAGCGGGCGCTCCATCGACGCGCCGCCACCCAGCGCGAGCGCCAGCGGCGCCAGCGCCAGGATCGCGGCCAGCGTGGTCATGGCGATCGGGCGCAGGCGGTTCAGGCCGGCCTCTACCAGAGCGCGGTCCGGCACGACCCCTTCCGCCAACAGCGCCTCGTATTCGGTGAAGTAGAAAATCGCCACCTCGGTCGCGATGCCGAGGATCATGGTCGCGCCCATCAGCGCCATGATGTTCAGTTCGACCCCCGTCACCCACAGGCCGATGGCGACCGCCGAGGCCGCCGTCAGCGGCATCAGCAGGATGGTGAAGGCGGTGCGGAAGCTTTCGTAGATCACCAGCAGCAGGACGAAGACCGCCGCGACGGCCGCGGCGAAGACCAGCGCCATGCCCCGGAACGCCGACTGCTGCTCGGCGAACAGGCCGCCCATCTCGAACCGCACCCCGGCCGGCAACAGGCCCGGCTTGTTCACCGCCCGCTGGACGTCCTTGGCGGCCGAGCCGGTATCGCGGCCGGTGACGCGCGCGGTAACGGCGTCCATGCGCTGCATGTTCTCGCGTCCGATTTCCGCCTGTCCGGTGACGAGCCGCAGGCTGGCGACCCGTGACACCGGGAACAGGTGGCCGTCCCCCGGGGACTTCAACATCAGGCCGGAGATCTGCCCGATCCGCGCGCGCGCCGCCGGCGGGGTCCAGACCCGAACATCGGCCAGGGTGGCGCCGGACTGAATCTGGGTGGCGACCGTGCCGCCGAGCAGGCCGGCCAGCTGTTTGCTGACCTCGCCGGCGTCGATGCCCTCCAGCTCGGCGCGGACCGGATCGACGTCGATCTGCAACCCGTCACCGGCGATCACCACGCCCGACTTCACCTCGGTGACGCCGCGCACCTTACCGATAGCATCCGCCACCACCGGGCCGGTCTTCTGCAGTAGGGCCGCATCGTCGCCGAACAGCTTCACCTCGATCGGCTGCGGCACCGCGGTCAGGTCGCCGATCAGGTCTTCCATCAGCTGCGCGGTCTCGATCTCGACGCCAGGGATGCTGTCCTGAACCTTGCCGCGGACCTCCTCCATCACGGTCTCGAGGGGCCGCCGGCCCTTGCGCTTCAGCCGGATGAAAAAGTCCCCGGTATTGGGCTCCGTCAGGCCGCCGCCCAGCTGTGCGCCGGTGCGACGCGAATAGGTGTCGATGTCCGGCGTCGCGCGGATGACCTCCTCGATCTGACGCATCAGGCGGTCGGTCTCGCTCAGCGACATGCCGGACGGGGCGATGTAGTCGAGGATGAAGCCGCCTTCGTCGATCTTCGGAATGAAACCCGAGCCGACCTTGGCGAAGCTGAGCCCGCCCAGCGCCGCCACGGCGACCACGGCGGCGAGCGCGAGCCACGGCCGGCCTATCGCGCCCTCGAGCGCGGTGCGGTAGCGACGCATGATGCGGCCATTCGGATCGATCCCGGCGGTCTTGCCGCGCCGCTTGATCAGCAGCTCCACCAGAACCGGCACCAGCCACCAGGCGACCAGGAACGACAGCACCAGGGCCACCGTCATGGTGATCGACAGAGCCTTGAAGAAGGCGCCGGTCACCCCGCTGAGAAACGCCAGCGGCACGAAAATCACGATTGTCGCCGCCGACGAGCTGATCAGCGGCCGCATGAACTCACCGACCGCGCGCTGAATGGTCAGCCGGGCTTGTCCCGGGTCCTCGCCGAGACGCCGCTCGATGTGCTCGATCATCACGATCGCATCGTCGATGATCAGGCCGATGGCCGCGGCCATCCCGCCCAGCGTCATGATATTGAAGCTCTGGCCGACGATCTTGAGGACCAGCGTTGTCGCCGCCAGCACCACCGGCACGGCGATGACCGCGGCCAGGGTCACCTTCCAGTCGCGCAGGAAGACCAGCAGCACCAGGGCCGCCAGGATCACGCCGATGACGATCGCGTTGCGCAGCGACGACGCGGAATCCAGGATCAGGTCGCTCTGGTCGTACCAGGCCTTGACCTGCATATCGGCTGGGCCCTGCGCCCTGGCGTTCTGGAAAGCGGCCTGCACGGCCCGAGCGATCTGGACGGTATTGCCGCCCGGCTGCTGATAGACATTGACCAGCACCGCGTCGCGGCCATCGGCGGTGACCCGGAGCCACTGCGGCGCGGCGGCCGCCTTGACCTGGGCCACGTCGCGGACGCGCACGACCGTTCCGCCTACCGTCTTGACCACGACGTTTTCGATCTGACGTGGATCACTGAGCCGGGAATCGGTGAGGACCAACAGCAGCTTGCCCTGATCTTCGATACGGCCGGAGGCGGCCAGGACGTTGGCCCCGGTCACCGCGGTCGCGACGTCATCCACCGATAGCCCATAGGTCCACAGCTTGGCCGGATCGGCCTCAATGCGGTATTCGCCAGCCGCTCCGCCCTGCGACATCACCCGCGCCACGCCATCGATCGTGCTGAGCTGCGGCGCCAGCACCCGCTCGGCGAACCGGCGCAGCTCCACCGGCGTCGCCCGCGCCGACGTGAGGCTATAGGCCGCCACCGGGAACACCGTGGGGTCCATCCGGCGCACGTCGAAGACCACGCCCTGTGGCAGGGTCGCCTGGCTGCGCGCCACCGCCGCCTCGACGCGCTGCAGCGCCAGGTCCATGTCCGAGCCCCAGGCGAAGTTCACCGACATCTCAGCCGAGCCGCGGCTGGTGGTCGACCTCAGGTTCCGCACCCCCGGGATCGCCCGCACCGCCTGCTCGACCGGCCGGGTGATGGCGATCTCCATCTGAGCCGGCGGTCGGTCGCCGGCGTCGATGGTCACCGCGATGCGGGGGAAGAGCACGGTAGGGAACAGACCCACTGGCATCAGGAAGCCCGCCGCGACACCGCCGGCCACCAGGATGCCCAGCAGGGTCAGCAGCGAACGACGCCGCCGGGACACGAAGGCCGAGAGGCTCATTTGGCGCGGACCTTCACCGGCATGCCGTCCTGCAACTCATAGGCGCCATCGACAGCGACGCGCGCGCCGGCGGACAGCGGACCCTTGATCTCAATGGCGTCGCCGTGGTCGAGACCGACGCTGACAAAGACCCTCTGGGCCTTGTCGCCGACGACAACGAAGACGTGCGCCCCGGTCTCGTCGAACACCACCGCGCCGCGAGGGGCGACCAGGCCCTGGTGCGAGGCGGTCACCACCTCACCCTGCACCGACGCCCCGATCGGCAGGGTCGCGCCGTTCAGGGGCACGATGGCGTCCAGGGTCTTGGTAGTCTGGTCCGCCGCGCGCCCGACCATGGCGATGCGCGAGGCGATGGGCGGGCCGCCAAACACCGGCTTCAGGGTCACCGCCTGGCCGACCGCGAAGTGGCCACCCGGCTCCAGGCCGAGCTTGACCGCCGCGCCATCGGCCCTGGCCAGCACCAGCATCGGCGCGTCCTGCGCGACGTGATCGCCGACCGCCGAGGAGATCGTGGTGACGATGCCGGCGCGCGGCGCCCTGAGAACCTGCAGTTTTTGGCCCGCGCCCTGCTTCTGCTGCGTCGTCAGGGCCGCCTGGGCGTCGGCCAGGGTCTTCTTCGCCGTGGCCAGCTGGTCGGAGGCGGCGAGCCTCTCCTCGTAGAGACGCTGAACGCGGGCGAGGTCGCCCTGCGCGAAGCCCACGGCGTCCGCCGCCTGCCGATAGGCCTGCTCCGAACCGGGCGCGTTGGCGAGTTCGACGAGGGCTTCACCGCTCGCCACCGTCTGGCCCGACCGCACGAACACCCGCGAGACGATCGCCGCCTTCGGGGCAGCGACGGTGATGCTGGAGGCCGCATCGGCCTGCACCACGCCGAACACCGACACCACGTCCTGAAGCGTCTCGGACTGCAACGTGGCGACCGTCACCTGGGCGGTCGGATGCGGCTCGGCGTCCGCCTCGCCACCGCCGTGCGGCCACAGGATCAGACCGGCCACCGCCGCGATCACCACCACCGCCAGTCCGACGTAGAGCAACAGTCCGCGGTTCATGGCGCAGCCCTCGATTCGGCGGGTGGCAGGAAGAGCGCCGTTTCCAGCGCGATCTCGGCGAGACGGGCGGCCAACGCCTTGTCGTCAAGCTCGGCGCGCTTGGCGAGCACGTTTTGCGACAGGATCAGGTAGGTCTGACTGTCGATATCACGACGGTCGTAGGCGGCCATCGCCGGGCGCCAAAGGCTCTCCAGGCGCGGTACGTCGACGCTCAGCGCCGTCACCGCCGCGCGGGCGGTGCTACGCTCGCGCTCGGCGCCTCGGACCTCGGCATCTGTCTGGTCGAGGCGCGCGAGATATTCGGCGCGAAGCTGTTCGCGCGTGGCGAGCTGCACCCTGGCCTCGCCGCGGCCACCATTGAAGATCGGCAACGCCAGGGTGAGGGCCAGGCCCTTCGTGGTCGTTCCCGCCGGGTCTCTGGCATAGGCCGCCGCGAGATTATTCAGCGGAAACTGGGCCAGGATCGCCTTGCGCAGACTGGCGTCCTGCGCGCCATAGCCGGCCTTCAGCGCGAGCAGGTCCGGTCGCCGGTCGGGCAGGCTGGCGAGCGCCTGAGCGACCGCGGCGGCGTCATAGCCGGCCGACGGCGGCGCGGCGACAAGCGGCAGGACCACCTCCGCGCGCAGGCCCAAAAGCGCGTTGAGGTCGCCCCGCGCCTTCGCAGCGTCGTGCTCAGCGGTGGTGAGTTGAGTCCGGGCGTCGAGCTTGGCGGCGAGGTCGGCGGCATTGGTTTGCAGCGTCACATCGCGGTTCTGTAAGGCGCGGGCGGACCCGACATAACGCTCGGCGGCCAGCGCCAGGACCTTGCGCAGCACAACGGCGCGCGCCTCGCCGGCCATCGCGGTCTCGGCCAGCTGACGGGCCTGCTGCGCCGTGTTCCACTCCGACCACAGCAGATCCAGGTCGGTTTGCCGCGCGCTCTGCCGGGCGGCGCGATGGGCGTAGTTACGCGCCAGAAGCCCCGCGAGATCGAGCCCCAGGTTGGCGGCGTAGGCCGTCTGGGTATCCGGCCCCGCGACCGGCCTGTCGATCGATAGGGATAGTTGCGGGTCGGGCAGCAGGCCGGCGGAGAACACCTGCGCGTCGCTGACCTTGGCGGCGCGGCGCTTGGCGACCAGATCGGGGCTGTTCAACACCGCCAGCACCGCGACCTCAAGCGGGTCGAGGCCATCCGACACGTCGACGGTGATGGATTTCAGCGGCTGAACCCGCAGCCGCGCGGCGTCCACCGTCAATCGCCGCGGGCTGACGGCAAGGTCGGGCCCGGCCGGCAGCGGGCTCGGCCGATAGCTGACGCAACCGCCAAGGGTGACCGCCAGCAGGGTCACGGCGATCGTGCCTGCCCGCACTGACCGGGATGTCTTTCGCCGCCTGTCCATCGCCGGCCACCCTGCGCCCTCCAACATTGCCGGATCCCGACGGGGGCCTTACCGATCTCCAATGTCGCCGTGCATCGCTGCTCGGGCGGGAACGGCTTTAGAAGGTCGTGATCGCGTTGATGAACACGCCGCGGCTGCGGTAGCTCTGGTCGGTCAGGTCGTCGGAGAAGTCGGTGAAGTTGTAGCCGGCGCCGATCTTGGCGTGCTCGCCCACATGCCGGTAGAGGCCGACCAGGGCGCCGGTACGCATATCGCGGGCGTCGTTGACCTTCAGGCCGCGGAATTCCAGCAGGCCGTCCCACTCTTTCACGAAGTGCAGGTCGGCGCGCAGCACGCCCAGTTCCGCCTGGCTGGAGACCCAGGGCCCCGCGATCCGCGAGGCCTTCAGCTCGCCGATCCGCACGCCCAGCTTGGCGCCGATCGAGAGCCAGGGTTTCAGGTCGTAGATGGTGTCGATGTCCAGCACGTGGCTGCGCTGGGTGTAGTCGAGAATGGCGTTGGAGACGCTGCCCACCTGGCCACTGGAGGGCAGGTTGTAGAAATAGGTGTATTTGAACAGCGTGTTCCAGCGGTCGTTGTCGACCGGCCGATAGGCGGCGCCCAGGATCACCTCGGTGTAGTCGCCGTCGTAGAAGGCGCCCTGGCTGGAGGTGCTGCGCGACAGGTTCAGGCTGCCCAGCATCCGCCAGGCCGGATCGGCCTGGTAGCTGAGCGCGCTCTTGAGCAGCAACGTCTGACGCTTGTCGGCCCCGGCGGTGGAGATGCAGGGCGTGGCGGTCGGCGTCAGGTCGCCGGTCGAGCAGGTCCCGGCCACCGAGCCCAGGCTCGAGCTGCGGTCGTCGCGGTACTCCAGCGTGCCCGAGGCCTTCAGCCGCGGGTTGCGATAGCCGAGGTTCAGGCTGATCGCGCGGCGCGTCAGGTCGCCGGCCAGCGGGTCGCTGAGGCGGCCCACATCCAGGCGCACGCCGCTCGTCCAGTTCTTGGCCGGCGCGAAGTCCACGCCAAAGCCGTTGGTCAGGCTGTGCGGGCCTTCGCCAGAGGCCTCGCGGGTCTCGGCGAAGACGCCCAGCTGGTCGTTCAGCTTCATCCGCCCGCCAACCGTCAACAGGCCCTGGCGGCCGGCGTAGTTCTGGTCCGGAACCTCGGTCTCGCGGGCGTAGGACAGATAGAGCGTCGAGCGGTCGTCGGGGCTGTAGTCGGCGCTGATCTTGCCGCCCGCCCCGCCGTCGCCGCCCGAGACCTCGCCGCCGAGCCGGATCTTGCGGCTGACCTGCCAGCTGGCGCCGACTCCGGCCCGATCATTCTGCGGACGGTTACCGCTGCGCGACAGGGTGTCCTGCACGAAGCCGTAGGCGCTCCAGTCGCGGTACTGCAGCCCCTCGATCCGCGCCGCGGCGATCCCGGCGGCCGCTGTCGGATCGCTGATCGGAGCCACGGCGCCCGGCGTGCGGCCGATGGCGTTGGGCAGCAGACTGCCGGCCGGACCGCCGGCGTCGGCGGTGACGCTCGAGGCGCCCGGCGCGGCGCTATAGATCGGCGAGCGGGCGATATGTTCGATGGGCGCATCGGCGGCGGCGTCGGCCTGGCCGGCCTTCAGCGGGCGGTAGTCGAGGCGCACGACCGCGTCGGTGCGCTGGCCGTTGCGGATCAGGGTCGGGCTGGCGGAGGCGATCGCGCCCGCCAGCGCTGGACCGGTCTTGCGGTCATCGACGCGCACCCCGAGCGAGACGCCCCACTGCGGGCTGAGCTTGACGCGGACAGCGGCCTCGGCGGAGCTCTGGGTCTGGCTGTCGAGATGCCGGTCGTCGACCTTCAGGGCGATCTCGGCGCGGCCGGCCAACGGAACCACGGCGGCAAAGCCCGCCTGATGCATTGCCTCGCCGTTGGGGGTGATCAGGCCCGGACCGGTGAAGCCGCGGTCGCGCTGCTGCCAATAGGCGGTCAGCCGTCCCCGGAGCGCTGCCGACAGGTCCGACAGGTCCACCGCGCCGTCCAGGCGGAAGGCCTTGGCGCTGACGTTGGGCGAGGTGTTCTGCGTGAAGTCGAAGCCGCCGCTGAGTGAGCTGAGCTGCTGGACGCCCACGCCCTTCGACCGCGCCGCCTCGCCGGAGAGCCAGGTGCCGGGCTTGTAGCGCAGCGTCGCGTCCAGGCCGCTCAGCTTCTGGTCGATGCCGCCGTCGCCCTGATCGTAGTAGCTGCCGCCGACCCTGAGCCAGTCGGTCAGCCAGTGGCTGGCGCGCACGCCGACCGTCGAGCCGTGCAGCGCCGTCAGACCCGGCACATATTCATAGGTCGCCACCAGATAGACCGGGTTGCCGGAGAGCCCGGTGGCGTCGATCAGCGATCCGGAGTCCGCCACCACCGGCAACGGCGCGCGCAGCGTAAGGCGGCCCTGCAGATAGTCGACCTGATAGTCCTGGCTGGGCGCCAGCAGCGTGCGCTGCAGGACGATGCCTGAGTCCTTGTCGCGCACCTCGACCCACAGGCGTTCGGAGCCCTCGGTCAGGTCCTGGCGGTGGAAATAGTAGAGCGACCCGCCGGTGCCCCGGAACTCTTCGCGGCTCTGCAGTGTGCCGGGCTCGGCGGCGAAGGCGTTCAGCGTCGTGCGCCGCTCGCCGGACACCGTCGTCCCCTGCGACTTCCACAACAGGTCGCCGCCGTAGAGGCCGCGGCTGTACTGGGTCAGCTCCGTTCCGCTCCACGAGGTCTGGAAATTGCCCCACATGACGAAGGAGGCGTCCCGCTCCAGGCGGACGTAGAATTTGCCCTGCGTCGGCGCGTCGGCGACGATCGTCGAGTCGTCGCCATAGACCGGATAGTAGCGGTTCGGATCGATCCGCCTGAGCAGGTAGTTCGGGTCCTTGCTGGCGAAGTTAGAGAACAGGTCCTTGAAAGGCTGCTCCTGGGTGTCGGCGCTGGCCGTCAGCAGGTATTTCCCGAGAATCTTGCCCTTCAGATAGAAGGCCGCGCGGCCGTCCACCGAGGTCTGTTTGTCGTAGTGGGTCGTATCGCCGGTGACGATCGGCGCAGGCCCGGTCGTGCGGCCCGCCGCCGCGGTCAGGTCCGCCACCGCCACATAGAACCAGTCCTTGTCGGCGATGGAGAGGTTGCGCTGGAACCGCGCCGTGCGGCCATCGGCGCCGGTCACCGCCACCTCCACCTGGTGCGGGCCGGACGGCAGGATCTGGCGGGTGACGAAGTGGCCGTACTCATCCACCGGGATCGGCGCGCCGAGCGCGCTCACCGTCTCGCCGGGCTTCACGCGGTCGCCGCTGATGGTCACCGCGCCGCCCGAGGCCGCGATGTTGTGGACCTTCAGGCTGGATTGGCCATAGCCGCTGCGCGCATCGCGGTCGGCGCGCTCGGCGTCGGCGTCGTGGTCGGGGATGTCGAACAGGCTGATGGTCTTGACCGCCGTCTCGTCGAAACGGCCCGCGGCGTCATAGACCCGCAGCACATAGCCCAGGTCCTGCGAGGACTCCGCCGGCGGTGTCCATGTGGCCTCGCCACCCACCGTCACCGGCACGATGGCCACAGGCCGTTCGTTGACCGACTGGCCGCGCACGAAGACCCGGATCTCGGCCTTCTTCAGCCACCAGGCGTAGTTCGAATAGGTCCGCCAGGTGATGGCGTGAACGCGTCCCACTGCGGCCGGCAGGGCCCAGACGTTCAGCGCCGGCGCGACGTTCAGCGGGTCGTATTTGATCTGGATGTCGGCCCGCTCGAGGGCCACGTCGACGCAGCGCTGGCGGTCGGCCTCAACCTGCCTGGAATCCGCATCGATCGGGTGGCCATCGACGCTGATCGAGAACGGCAGCGCCTGTGTGGGCTTCGGCGCCTCGCAGGCGTCGCGGGTGATCAGGGTCGCGACCGGCTGGGGCGGCGCCTGCGCCGGCGGCGGCACAACGACCACGTCCTCATAGGCGGCGCGGATCACCGTGCGCCGATTGGCGGCCATGCCTTCCGGGGTGGCGTTCGAGGCGATGGGCTGGCTCTCGCCCATCCCGCTCGCGGTGAATTGCGCGGCCGGCAGACCAAGGCGTTCGGCCAGGAACGCGGCGACCGCGCGAGCCCGGGCTTCGGAAAGCGCCGGATTGTCGGGATAGGTCTTCTTGAGGTTGGCCGAGAGGCGCTGGTTGTCAGTGTGGCCGACGATCTCGAAACGCAGGCCGGGCTTGCCGCGCAGCCGCTCGGCGAGCGCGATCAGCATCTCACGCGCCGGGGGCAGCAACTCGGCGCGGCCGGACTCGAAGGTCGCGCCGTCCAGACGGTCTTCGACCACCGCCGTGCGGGTCTCGGTGGGCGCCGGCGCGGGTGGAGCCGGCGGCGCCATCATCACGGTGATCTGCCGCGTCACGGCCGACGGGCTGAGGGGCGCGAAATCGCCGCCTTCCCGCTCGGTGCTCGGACCGGTTGGCAGGTCGCGCACCCGGCTGTGATCGATACGCTTGCCGGTCCCGTCGTCCGACGCTGGCGCCGGCGCCGTGGTCTGGGCCTGCGACGGCGCGGCCAAGATCAGCGCGAGCGCGCTGGTCGCGGCCAACAGTCGGGCGAGGCGCGAGGGCATCCGGGTCATGGCCTGGCCGCCTCGATCTCGACGACCAGGGTGTAGCGGCCCTTGGCGGCCTTCCAGGCGTGATCGATCAGCCGACGGACCGCCTCGGCCCGACGCCCTGCGAGCGTCGGCCCGTCCTGGCCCTGAGCGTAGGCGATCCGCACCACCGAAGGCCGCTCGGCGAGCCTGGCCGGCAAGGCGTCGATCTGGGTCTTCCAGGCCGGCAGCAGATCGGTTCCGCCCGCCGTGAAGGCCTCTCCGTTCAGCTCGATGCGGATCACCCGGTGGACGGTCGCGCCGAAGTTCAGCTTGGTGAGCTTGCCGCGGGTGACGCGGACGTCGCGCGGATTCTCGGTGGTCAGACGGAAGCCACTGGGCAGCGAGCGCTCGTCCAGTTTCATCACGAAGTTCGAGCCGCGGTCGGCGTTCGGTAGCACCGGGCAGGGCACGTGGAAGCGCCCGTCCGCGTCGCTGGTGATCAGCAGGCCGTTGGGCGTCGCCATCCGCACGCCCGGGATGCCGGGCTCGCCATCGTCCTGGTAGCCGTTGGCGTTCTTGTCGTCGAACACCTTGCCGATGATGTCCGGGCAATCGAACGTCGGGTCGGGCGTGATCCTGACGGTCGCCGCCGCGACGTTGGAGACTGGCGTCCCAGCGACGCCCGCCACGAAGGCGTGGTTCACATAGTCGCCGTCGCCGACCCCCGCGCCGACCACCAGCATCAGGGTATAGGTATTCTTCTGTTTGGGCGCGAAGGTCTCGGTGGGCCAGGTCACGAACTGGCCGGTGACGATCGGGACCACAGCCTTGCCGTTTTCCGTGGCTGTCCCCTCGCGGAACTTGAAGCCTGGCGGCAGCTGGTCGCGCAGGGTGACGGCCGCCAGCGGCGTCGTCAGGCCGTTGGTCGCGGTGATCGTGTAGGGCACGAGGCCGCCGCGCGAGACCGTCACCATCGGGGTGGTCTTGGTCACCTGCAGCGCGCCGCCCAGGATCGGGTCCAGCGGTATGTGGTTGTTGAGGATCGGCGCCGAACCGCCGTTGGTGATCACGAACGTCAGGAAGTACTGGGTCGTGGTCGCCCCGCCGATCACCAGGCCTGGACAGGTCGCCGGATTGATCTGCGGCGTGACCCCGCCGCCGGGCGCGAAGTCGCTGGCCTGGATCAGCGCCGGATTGACCGCGAGACCCACGTTCAGCGTGTTGGCGCAGGGCGGCAGGCTGGTGGACGGCGCGGGCATGAAGCCAGCTGGGGCGGTGACCGTCAGGGTGTAGATCCCGCTCGGGAAGTTGTTCTGCAGCAGGAACTGATAGAGGCCGTCGGCGCCCACGGTCTGGGTGACCGCCGGCAGGCCGCCGACCAGCTGGGTCGCCGGATCGAAGCCCGCGGGCCCGGTGATGTGGACCATCGCGCCCGGGACCGGCTGGCGGGTCACCGAATTGTAGACCACGCCGGCGGGGTCCAGCGGCAGGTTCTGCTCCACCACCTTGTCGGCCGGGCTGAGCGTGATGTTCAGGATCTGCCCGCCGGTCGGCGGCACCTGGCCGCGATTGTCGCCGGACGTCGGGATGTTCGGCAGGTTGTTGCCGTCCTTCGAGAAGGCGATCGAATAGCCCGCGCCGGTCGGCAGGCCGCTCACCTCGTAGCCGACGCAGTGCAGGTTATCGAACTGGTAGAAGCCGGTGGCGTCGGTCGTCGTCGTGCAGATCGTGGTCCCGTTCTGCTTCAGCACCACGGTCCAGCCGGCCTGGCCGGCTTCCGAGCCATCGGTCGGTCGGACCCGCGTGTGGTTGCGGTCGAGATAGACGTAGCCGTTAACGATCGGCGGCTTCAGCTGCGGCACGCCCAGCTCGCCAAAGCGGTAGTCGGTGAAGGCCGCGCCGACCGGCACGACGATACCGCTGATCGTGTCGCCGTCGCCGACGCCGACCGGCTTACGGGCCGCGGCCGCGCCGGGCTCTCCCGCCAGGATCGTGGTTTTACCGTCAGTGAAGCCGGCGGGCTGAACTTCGGTCAGGGTGTAGCCCCCCGGGCCGCTGGCCGCGACGTTGAAGGCGAACGCCCCCCCGGCGTCGGTTACCTGAATCAGGGAGACCGCCACGCCGTTGGTATCGGTCCCGGTCAGCCGGATCGTGACCCCGGCGATCGGCGCCTCGCCCGCGTCGCGCAGGCCGTTGTTGTTGGCGTCAACATAGACATAGCCCGCGACGCTGGCGGTGGTCCGCAGTTCGCCGAAGTCATAGTCCTTGAGGTTGTCATTGGGCTTGACCACGACGCCGCTGATCGCGTCGGCGCCGCCCACGGAGACCGGCTTGGCGCCGGCGGGCGCGCCCGGCCCACCGCCGGCCACGGTCGTCTTGCCGTCGACAAACCCTGACGGCTGGGTCTCGGTGATCGCATAGCCGGCCGCGTTGCTGGCCGCGACGCCGGCGAAGGCGTAGGCGCCGTCCGCACCGGTCGTCGTGGTGCGATCCACCGCATTGCCCACGCTGTCGGTTCCGGTCAGACGCACCGAGACCCCAGCGATCCCCGCCTCGCCCGCGTCCTTCGAGCCGTTGTTATTGCCATCGACGTAGACGAAGCCCGCGACGCTCGCCCCGGCCGGCAGTTCTCCGAAGTTGTAGCCGGTGAGCACACCGCCGGCGGTCAGCACCACGCCACCGATGGTGTCCGACCCACCCGCGGCCACCGGCTTCACCGCCGTGCCCGACCCCGGCCCGCCGCCCGCCAGGGTGGTCTTGCCGTCGGAGAAGGCGGCCGGCTGGGTCTCGGTGATGACATAGCCGGACGGGTTCGAGGCCGGGATGTTGCTGAAGACGTAGCTCCCATCGCCCAGCGTGGTGGTCGACAGGCTGACCGGCGCGCCCGTCGAACTCGTGCCGGTCAGGGTGATGGTGACACCCGGCAACCCGGCCTCGCCCGCATCGATCGTCCCGTTGTTGTTGGTGTCCACATAGACGCGGCCCGAGATCGAGCTGGTCACCGGCGGTGGCGCGGGCAGGATGATCTCGGCGAAATTGTTGTTGGACGAGATGGTGTTGACGCCAGTCAGGTTGATGCTGGAGATCGCCGAGGGCGTCACCGCCACCAGGGTCGCCAGGCCCCCGGTGCTGCCCGCCGTGGTGATGCCGTTGCTGGTGCCGCCCGGCTGGCCCGGCTCGGTCACCGTGTAGGTCCCGGCGGCCAGGCCGGTGAACACATAGCGGCCGTCGGCGGTGCTGTTGGTCGCCGCATTCACCGGCAGGCCGTTGAAGTCCGTGCCGGTCAGCACCAGCGGAACCCCGCCGAGGCCGGTGTCGGCGCCGTTAAACACCCCGTCATTGTTGGCGTCGCCGAACACCCGCCCGGAAATCTGCCGGCCCGCCGGGACCTCGGCGAAGTCGTTGGAGATCGACGCCGTGCCCGGCGGCAGGATCAGGCCGGCGATCTGGCTGGGGACCACGTTCTGCGCCGTGGCGGTCCCGGCCGCGCCACCATTGCCGACCGTGCCGGCCAGGGTCTTGCCGTTCGCCGTGCCAGCGGGCTGGGTCGGCTCGCGGACCGTGTAGGTTCCAGGCGCGAGGCCCGAGAACAGATAGGCCCCGCTGCCGTCGGTCACCGTCGAGGCGACCAGCGTCGCCCCGTTGAACAGCTGGACCGTGACGCCGGCGATCGCCGTGTCGGCGGCGTTGCGGACCCCGTTGTCATCCTGGTCCAGGAACACCGCGCCGGCGATGCTGGAGGGCGCGATCTCGGCGAAATTGTTGTTGGCCGACGAGGCTACGGCGCCGCCTGCCCGCAGCAGGATGACGTTGCCGATCACGCTGGGCGTCGTGGCGACCGCCGTCGCGATCCCCGACGTCCCGCCGCCGCCGCCGGTGACGCTGCCCGCCGTGGTGACCCCGTTGGTCGTGCCGGCCGGCTGGGTCGGCTCGCTCACCGTGTAACTGCCGGGGTTCAGGCCCGTGAAGGCATAGTTGCCCAGCGCATCGGTGGTGGTGTTGCGGTTGATCGGCGTGTCGTCGCCGCCGCCCGCCACGCCGTCCGCGCCGTAGTCCGTGCCGGTGAGGGTCAGGGTGACGCCGGCGATCGGCGCATCGACGCCGAGTTCGAACGTGCCGTTCGGGGTGACGTTGTTGTCCTTGAAGACCTTGCCGGAGATGAAGCCCAGCGGGCTGATCGTCAGGTCGGCGTTGGTCGGCTGGACGTTATTGCCCTGGTTGGTCTGCAGGCCGCCGACCGGGATGGTGTTGGTGTAGACCCCGTTGGTCACGCCGGTGACGTTGACGACGATAGTGCAGCCGCCGGCCGGGATGGCCGCGCCGCTGGCGTATTTTACCGTCCCGCCGCCCGCCGTGGCGGTGACGCTGCCGAGCGCGCAGGTGCCGGCAAGCCCGTTGGGGGTCGCCACCACGATGTTGGCCGGCGAGGTTGGCAGGGTGTCGATCAGGTCAGCGGTGAGCGTCGCCGGCGTCGCGTTGGGGTTGCCGAGCACGATGGTCAGGGCCGAGGTCCCGCCCGAAGGAATCGAGGTCGGGCTGAACTGCTTGGAGATGCTCGGAGGATCGATGATCTTCAGGGTGTCGGAGGTCGGGGTCTCGTTGGTCACGCCCTGCGCCGTCGCCAGCGCGCCCGCCGGGATGGTGTTGAGGTAGGTCCCGGCGACGTTGCTCACCACGTCGACCTTGACGTTGCAGGCGCCACTGGCCGGGATCGTGCCGCCGGTCAGCCTCACCGAGGTCGCCGAGACCGCCGCGGTGACCACGCCCCCGATGCAGGTCGTCGAGCTGTTGGGCGTCAGCGCCACCGTCACATTGGCCGGCAGGTTGTCGATCAGCGCCGCGGCGGTCAGCGGCACGGTGTTGGGATTGGTCAAGGTGATGGTGAGCGTCGAGGCGACGCCCAGGCCCACGGCGTTAGGGCTGAAGGCCTTGCCGACGGCGACCGGGCTGCGGACTTCCAGCGGCGCGGGCGCGGGTTCCGGGTTGCTGACCGGCGCGCCGCCCAGGATCGCGGTGACCTGGCCCACGGCGATGGTGTTGTTGTAGGTCCCGGCGGCGGCGGCCGTGACGTCGATCTCCGCGATACAGATGGCCGAGACGCCACCCACGGCCCCCGGCAGCGAGCCGCCGGTCACGCTCACCTGGCTGGGGGTCGGCGCGGAGACCGTGGCCCCGGTGCAGGTGGTGGTCGGGTTGGCGCCAGCCGGAACGACCAGGCCCGCGGGCAGGTTGTCGGTGGCCGAGACGGCGGTCAGCGCCTGGGCGCTCGGGTTGATCAGGGTAATCTGCAGCCGCGAGCGGTCGCCGGGCCGGATCACCGCCGGGGTGAACCGCTTGGTGACGCCGACATTGGCGCTGGCCGAGAGGCTGGTGGTCGTGGCCAGCGTGTTGCTGATCCCCTGCGCGTTGGTCACCGCGCCCACCGGGATCTTGTTCTGAACCGTGCCGGTGGTGATCAGGGTGACATTGAGCGTGACCGTGCAGCTCGCGCCATGCGCCAGGCTGGCGCCCGTCAGAGTGATGCTGGTCCCGCTGGGCGAGGCCGTGACGATCCCGCCTGGGCAGGTGGTCGCCGCCTGCGGCGTGGTCCCGTTGATCATGCCGGTCTGAGCGCCGCCGACCGTGCCGTCGAGGGTGTAGTAGTCGGTCAGGTTCAGCCCGGAGAGATCGACCGTCCCGCCGTTGGTCAGAGTTAGCGTCAGCACCGAAACCTGGCCCGGCGAGGTCAGGCTGTTGGGGCTGGCGTTGTTGGTCACCGAGACGCCGCCGGCCGTCGAGTTGGTCAGGGTCGCGGTCACCGGCGCCACGTTGCGCACGCCGCCCGCCGCGCTGACGTTGCCGATCGGGATGGTATTGATCCAGTTGCCGGCGCCCGTGGCCACGACGTTGAACTGCAAGGTGCACTGACCACTGGCGGGGATCACCGCGCCGGACAGGCTGGCGCTCGACGCGCCAGCGACAGCGCTCACCACCGGCGCGCCGCCACAGGTGGTCTGACCGGCGGGCGTGGGCGCCACGACCATGCCGGCCGGCAGCGGGTCGACGACGCCGATGCCGTTCAGGGTGCCGGTGCCGACATTGCCGAGCGTGATCGTCACTGTCGACATGCCACCCGAGGCCACCGTCGTGGGCGAGAACGACTTGGCCGCCGTCAGCGCCGAGGAATAGGTCAGGCTGGCTGAGATCGGACCGGGACTGTTGGCCGTGTGGGTGTTGTTATCAGCATAGGTTTCGATGCCATGCGTCGCCGCCGCCGGCAGGCTGTTCACATAGGAGCCCGCCGCCCCGATCACCGACACGGTGAGCGTGCAGGTTCCGTCCGCCCCGGTGCCGTTGCCGGCCTTGGCCGGGATGGTGGCGCCGGCGACCGATACCGTCGCGGCGCCGGGGACCGCTGTCACCGTCGCGCCGACGCAGGTCGTGGACGCGGTCGCCGGATTGGCCACCAGCAGCTGCGCGCCCGCCGTGCCGATCGGTAGGGCGTCGGTGAACGCCGTCGCGGTGATCGGCTTGGCTGACAGGTTGGTGAAGGTGACGGTCAGTTGCGACACCGTGCCTTCGAAGGCGCTCGATGGGTTGAAAGCCTTGTTGTTGGTCAGGGTGTTGCCGACCGTGACGTTGGCATTGCCCGATCCGCCGTGGTTGGTCACCGGCCCGCCGGGGCTGGTTCCGGTCACGCCGCCGGGGCCGATGGCGTTGGTCAGCGTCAGGCCGGGCGCGGCGTTCTGCGGGGTCTGAGCCCAGAAGGTGATGCTGCAGATGGCGGCGTTGGGCCCCGCGCCGGCGCCGAAGCTGGCGATCACGAACACCGGCACGGCCGGCGTGCTGGCGCCGTCCATGCTGAGCCCGGCGCAGGGCGCGCCGCTCAGCGCCGGCGGCGCCGGCAGAGTGGTCAGCAGCGTCATGCCGGCCGGCAGGGTGTCGGTCACCTTGACGTTGGTGAGCGCCGCCGAGGCGAAGTTGTTGACGGTGATGGTGTACTGGATCGGATTGCCGGCCCCGACCGCGCCGCTGGCCGGCGACACGCTCTTGGCGACCGTCAGCTGATCGACCACGTTGACGCTGGCCACGGCCAGCTGGCTGATGATCGTCGGGTCCGTGGTCTTCACGGCCCCTTCGGCGATGGTGTTGGTGAAGGCCTGCGGCGTGCCCGGGGTCTGGGTCGTGCCCTGATAGGTGACGGTGATCACGCAGGCGGCGCCAGCCGCGATCGAGCCGCCGGTCAGCCTGAAGCCGGTATTGCCTGCCGTGGCGGTCGCCACGCCCGCGCCGCAGCCGGTCAGCGACGGAGCGGCCGTCAGCTTCAGGCCGAAGCCCGCGTTGCCGATCCCATCGATCGGGTCGTCGGTGAACGGCTGGGCGCCGTCCAGGGTGATCGTACTGCCGCCGGCGTTGGTCAGGGTGACTGTCAGCGTCGCGGTCTGGCCGGCGGCGACGGTGCCCGGCGTGAACACCTTCTGCACCCGCAGCGCCGAGGTGATCGCCAGCGAGGCGGATGCGTCGGCGCCGGGGACCAGGCCGCGCTTGTTGCCGACGTCCGTCGCGGCATGGACGGTATTGGTGACGCCGTTGGAATAGCCGCCGGCGGTGGTGGTGCCGACCACGTCGACGGAGATGGTGCACGAGCCCGCCGCCGGCACGACGCCGCCGGTGGCAAGCAGGGTCGTGGCGCCCGCCGCCGGCGCGAAGGCGATACCGCACTGGGTGACGGCATTGGGAATGGCGGCCACCTGCAGCCCGACCGGCAGGATGTCGCGCAGCGCGAAGGCCGGGGTGTCGCCGGCGCCGTTCAGCGGCAGATTCTTGGTGGCGTTGGCGGCGTTGTCGATCTTCAGGGTCAGGGTGACGACCTGGTCGTTGCGGACCACGCTGGCGGCCGAGAAGGTCTTGGTGATCGTCGGCAGATTCAGCGTGTTGGTGGTGATCGATTGCTGGGCCTGGGTGGCGTTTTGGACCGCTGCGCCGTCATTGCCGGTGACCGCGCCGACCGCGATGGTGTTGACCGGCGATGTGCCGCCGGCGAGAGAGGTGACCTCGACGTCGATGTCGCATCGCCCGCTCGCGCCACCACCGACCGCCAAGGGGATTACGCCGCCCGACAGTGAGATCGAGGTTGTGCCGACCACGGCGGTGACCGTGCCGACACCCGCGGTCGTCGTCCCGTTCCCGGCCACGCAGTTGTAGGCGACGGCGCCGCCGCCCGCGACCTGCAGGCCGGCCGGCAGGTTGTCCGTGAACGCCGTCGAGGTGACCGTCGCCAGCGCGTTGCTGTTGGTCAGGGTGATACGGAAGGCGGTGACGTCGCCCGGGAAGATCGGGTTTGCATAGGTCGGCGCGATGCTCATCGACACGCCCAGCGCGGCGAAAGCGGGCGCGGCGAAGCACCAGGCAAGCGCCGTCAGCAGCACGCCGGCGAGCGCGCGATTCAGACGTCGGCGATGGGTCTGGATGCCCCCCGGCATTGGCGTCCTGAAGCTAAACTCTGTGCGCGGGGAACCGCATCGTTCTCTGAATCACGCCGGGCACGCCTACCATCCGCGTTCGGCGGATCATATTAAGCCAGCCTATGAACCCGGGTTTTCGGGGCGAGGCTTATTGTCGCAAGGTGCCGTGCGCTTGTCGCGGGACGCCATGGCCTTTGGGCCGTGGGCCGTGGCGTCAGGACCCTGATCTCGACCGCCCGGCAATCCAGATATCGCCGACCGCTCAGCGGCTCGCCTCCGACAGTAACCGGCGCACGGTCGCGACCACGCGCGGCGTGGCGTCGATGGCGGCGCGCGCGGGTGGCGGCCGGGGGTCTTCGAGCGTGACCGCAAGGTTGTTGGCCAGCAGATTGTCCACGAACCGCGCGTGGCGCGGGCTGCCCGACAGGCGAAAAATCGACACCGGCGCGGTGGTGGCCAGGGCCTCTGAAATCATCGACACGCTATCGCTCGTGACCACCAGCCGGTCGGACAGCGCCAGGATCGGAAGATAGGGGTTCGGGAGTTCGCCGTCCCAGATGCAGACCGTCCGATCGGCGCGGTAGCGGGCTTCCAGGGCCGCGACCACCTTGGCCGGCGTCCGCCGCGACGGCGTGATCAGCAGCGATCCGCCGATCCGTCGGCGCAAGGCCTCGAGCTGATCGGCTAGGCGCTGGGCGTCGGCCGGCTCGAACGGGGCGCGGTGCGTGGCCCCGCCCAGCAGCACGCCGGTCCAGGGCCTCGGCAGGCCGGCGAAGCGGGGGTCGCCGCGCGCCGCCGCGGCCGAGAGCGCCGGCCCACGCACACCGTGAAGCGCCGTGTCGATCTGCATGACGTTCGCGCCCCGCAGACCGTCGTGGGCCATCGCCACCACAAGGTCGAACGCCTTCGGGTAGGTCGGGGGCTGGATATGGACCATCACCATCGGGGCGCGGTTGTGTCTGCGGATGGCCATGGCGACCAGGGCGCTTCGGCGGCCGCAGCTGACCAGCACATCCGGCCATGGCGGCTCCAGCCGGCCGACCACGGCGGTGACGGCGGGCGGCCCGAGACCGACAAGGGCGGGCAACCCCAGGCCCCAATAGCGACTGACCTGGACGACGCGCGCCTCGGCATCCGCCGCCAGAGCTGTCGCCAGTCCCCGGGCCTGTTCACGCATGCCAGCTTCGCCCGTGGTCAGGTGCCAGACCCGAAGATCGCCCGCCGCGGCGCTCGCGGCTGCCAACCTAGGCCGCGAACTGCTTGCTGAAGGCCGAGAGCCGATGACGCACGAGGCCGACGACCGAAGCCCGGCTGTCTCGCAGATAGTTGAACTGCAACGCGCGCCGCTGACCGACGAACGGCGAGTGCCCGTGCCAGGATGTATCGCTGCGCCGGAACGCCACCATCGATCCCAGGCTGGCGGGGATCTCCACCGGCGCGTCGGCGAGGCTGTCGCGGTTCGCCAGGAGCCGCAGCTGGCCTTCGCCGCCGGACCAGTCATCGTTCAGGTAGATCAGCAGCGACAGCACCTTCGACGCCGAGTCGATATGGATGCGGCCATCGCGCCTCGAACACTGCCCGCGCAGGGTGACGACGGCCGGCCGCCCTTCCAGATCCACCGCGAAGATATCGGCCATGTGCGCCCGGAACCGGTCCGACATCAGGTCGTCGATCAGACCCCCCAGCGCAGGCCCCGGTGGCGCGTCGGCCAGCGAGTAGGATCCCGAGTTGCGGATGGTCGGAAACTCCCGCGGGATCGCGTTCGCGCAGGCGGGCAACAGCATCTGGGGGATGGCGACGTGGTCGAACGGAAAGCGGACCAACCGGGCGCATTCGATCGCGCCCCAATCCAGACCCGGCATGTGCTGACTCCTTGGGCCTTCCGCCCCCTGGCCGCCCTCGCTAAGCAAGACGACGACGAGACCGCTCCACCTCAAGCCTCGCGAAAACCGGCGGCGCCCTATCGCCTCGCGGGCCCCGTGCTAGAGGTCCGGCCGAACGCGAGAGTGAGGCGCCCGTGACCGATTTTGAGCTGACCACCAGGCGCGGGAAATGGGCGGCCTACCTGGATTACCTGTGGCGCGATCACGCCTACCTGCGGCTCGCATTCCAGAACGCGCACTGGATCTCGGACGAATTCGTGCGCAGCAACCAACCCTGGCCCCATCAGCTACGCGCCTGGAAGGCCCGTGGGATTCGCACGGTGATCAATCTGCGCGGGGGGTTCGACGCCAGTTTTCACGCCCTGGAGAAGGACGCCTGCGCCAGGCTCGGGCTCAAGCTGGTCAATTTCACGCTGACGTCGCGGGATGCGCCGGATCGCGTTCAGGTCGCCGCCGCGAAAGCGCTCTTCGAGACGCTGGACTATCCGGTGCTGGTGCATTGCAAGTCCGGCGCTGATCGGGCGAGCCTGATGAGCGCGCTCTATGTACATTTCCGCCAGGGCGGCGATATCCCCACCGCCATGCGGCAGCTAGACCTGCGCTACCTGCACCTGAAACATGGCCGCACGGGCATCCTAGACTATGTGTTCGAGCGCTATCTGACGGACAATCCGGCGGGTGGCTCCACCTTTACCGAGTGGGTCGAAAGCCCCGCCTACGATCCCGCGGCGATCAAGGCCGCCTATCAGGCGCGCCCGAAGCGGTCCCTGCTGGCCGATCTCCTGCCCCGAGAATGATGGGCGAACGACGGGAGAATGACCGGCGACGGGCGGTTCCGGACCGCCGAACGCCGCGCCCGATCCACCATCTTTGAGGCGACCCGCGACCCGCGTCGTCAAAGCCACAGGGATGGGCGCGATCGCGGGTCTACAGACAGCTATGCGGATCATCTGCGATTTCGACGGCACGGTGACGCGGCAGGATTCGACTGACCTGGTGCTCGAGGCGTTGGCCGCCCCGGAATGGCGGATATTGCAGGACGACTGGGTCGCCGGGAGACTGTCCGCGGAGGCCTGCATGCGCGGCCAGGTGGCCTTGATCGGCGGATCTGACGCCGACCTGGACGCCGTGCTCGACACCGTGGAGCTGGACCCGGGCTTCGAGGCCTTCGTCGATTGGAGCGAGGCCGTTGGCCTGCCGCTCAGCATCGTCAGCGACGGGGTGGACTACTTCGTCCATCGGATTCTCGCGCGCCACGGCCTGCAGAGGTTGACCAGCACCGCCAATCGGCTGGCGGGCGAAGCCGGCGCGCGGCGCCTGGAGCAACCCTGGCGTCATCCCGACTGCGCGAATGGATCTGGCGTCTGCAAATGCGCCGTCGCGCTAGAGGGCCGGCAACCCGGCGACACAGCGATCTTCGTGGGCGACGGCCGCTCCGACTTCTGCATTGCCGAACGCGCCGATGTGGTGTTTGCCAGGGGTGCGCTCGCTGACCGTTCAAGTGCCCAGAATCAGCCGTTCCTGCCGTTTGACACCTTCCACGATGTGCGCCGCTCGCTTCAGGTCCTGCTCGGTCACGACCCCGCCGCCCTGAACGATGCCGCCCCTGACGATAACACCACGAAACTAAGTCGCCCGGAGTCCCGAGATGTATGACGCACCCGCCGCCCTCAGCGAAGCCGAGCTTCGCGAACTCGATGCGCAATATTGCTCCTGGGGCGACACGGTTCACTATGTGGATCGGCCCAAATTTTTCGAGACCTGCGACGGGTCATACATGTTCGACGCCGAGGGCCGGGCCTACTTCGACCTGCAGATGTGGTACTCGACGGTCAACTTCGGCTACCGCAATCCGCGGCTGAATGCGGTCGCCCATCGCCAGCTTGACCATCTGCCGCAAGCGGCCTCGCAGCATCTGCACCGGGAAAAAGTCGAGCTGGCCGCCTTCATCGCCCGCGGCGCGGAGGCGAGGTTCGGCGCCAAGGGCCGGGTGCACTTCAACGTCGGCGGAGCGCAGGCCGTAGAGGACAGCCTGAAGCTTGTCCGCAACGCCGCCGGAGGCAAAAGCCGGATGTTCGCCTTCCAGGGCGGCTATCACGGCCGCACCCTCGGCGCGTCGGCGATCACCTCGTCCTACCGCTACCGCCGCCGCTTCGGACACTTCGGCGACCGGGCGCACTTTGTCGAATTCCCCTACGCCTTCCGCGGCCCCAAGGGCATGACCAAGGAGGAGTACGGCGACAAGTGCGTGCGCGACTTCGCGCGACTGTTCGAGAGCGAGTTCCAGGGCGTCTATGACTTCAAGGCCGAGGAGGCCGAGTTCGCGGCCTTCTACGTCGAGCCGATCCAGGGCACCGGCGGCTATGTGATCCCGCCGCTGAATTTCTTCATCGAACTCAAGAAGGTTCTCGACCAGTACGGCATCATGCTGGTGGTCGACGAGGTGCAGATGGGCATCTACCGGACCGGAAAGCTCTGGGCGATCGAGCACTTCGGCGTGCAGCCAGACGTTCTGGTGTTCGGCAAGTCGGTGACCAACGGTCTGAACCCGCTGTCGGGCGTCTGGGCGAAGGAGGCCTTGATCAACCCGACCGTCTTCCCGCCGGGTTCGACCCACTCGACCTTCAACGCGAACCCCATGGGCACCGCCGTCGCGCTGGAAACCCTGCGGATGGCCGCCGAGGGCGACTACGAGACGACGGTGCCGGCCAAGGGCGCCTATTTCCTGGAGGGCCTGAGGGACCTGCAGACCCGCTGGCCGCAGATCGGCGACGTCGACGGCCTGGGCCTGGCCCTGCGGTGCGAGCTTTGCGAGGCCGACGGCTTCACGCCCAACAAGGCCCTGATGGACCGCATGGTGGTCGAGGGACTGAAGGGAGACCTCGAGGTCGGCGGCAAGCTGATGGGCTTGATCCTCAACGTCGGCGGCTACCACAAGAACGTCATCACCCTCGCGCCCTCGCTGGACATCACCCACAGCGAGATCGACCTGGCGCTGACGCTCCTGGAATCCCTCCTGCGGCGCTGCGTCGCAAGCTAGGAGGCCGCGGCCGTGCGCGCCTCGCTGCTCCATCTCGACGAGGCCCTGATCGGCCAGGACGCCCTGCTGGCCAGCGTGCTCGCCAGCGATGGCCGAAGTCTCGACCTGCGCGACCTCGGCCCGAAGCTGCGGCTCTGGAGCCGGCCGGCGGCGCTGGCCGACCTGCGCGCGAGACTGCGCACGGCCCTGCCCGCGGACGCCGGGCCGATGCTGGTGTTCTGCGGCTCGGGCGACTTCCACCACATCACCCCGATCCTGTTGCAGCGGGCCATGGAGGCCGCCGAGAGCGAGATCGGCGGGCGCGAGGCGGTGACCGTCCTGCATTTCGACAATCATCCCGACTGGGTGCGGTTCTCCAACGGGGCCCACTGCGGCTCCTGGGTGGGCCAGGCCGCGCGCCTGCCGGGCGTGGCGAAGGTGATCACGGTGGGCGTTTGCAGCCCGGACATCCGCAAGCCTGACCCGCGGCGCGCGGATCTAGCTCTGCTGGCCGAGCAACGGCTGGAACTCTACGCCTACCGGGACCCCGACGGCGGACGCTCCGTCGAACTCGGCGGCCGGGCCTGGCCGACGATCGAGGGTATGGGCGAGGCCGCCTTCGCCGCCTTCCTGTGCAGCCGCATCGGCGGCGAGGCGATCTACATCACCATCGACAAGGACGTCCTGAGCCCTGGCGACGCAGCGACCAACTGGGATCAGGGCCGGACCAGCCTGGGCCTGCTGAAGACCCTGTTGGCCGCGGCGCTGCGGGGCCGCCGGCTGATCGGCGCCGATGTGGTCGGCGACTGGTCGGCGCCGGTCTATGGCGGAGGGCCGGTGGCGCGTCTGCTGAAACGCGGCGAAGCCTGGCTCGATCAGCCGAGGACATCCCCCGACGGCGCCGCGCTCGCGGCCAACGAAGGTGTGAACCTGCAGTTGCTCGACCTCTTGCTCGAAACCCCAAGTCGCCTGGAGGCCGTGGCGTGAAGGACCGCAGTTTCCAGATCCGGGGAGACGGCCGCCGGGCCGTGCTGCTGATTCACGGCCTGACCGGCGCGCCCGCGGAGATGAAGGCCGTGGGGCGCAGGCTGCACCGCCAGGGATTCGGGCTCTATGCGCCGATGCTCGCCGGCCACGGCGGGACCGAGGCCGACCTGCTGAAGACCGGCTGGCGCGACTGGGTCGGCTCGGCGCGCGAGGCCTATCTCAGGCTCGCGGCCGAAGTAGACGAGGTCTATGTGGCCGGCATCTGCGCCGGCGGCGTGATCGGCCTGGCGCTGTGCGCCGAGTTCCCGCAGATCCGCGGCGCGGCGGCCTATTCGCCGCTGTTCGAATACGACGGCTGGAACATGCCCAAGATCACGCTGGGCGCGCCGTTGATCCAGGCGGTCGCCAACCTGCCGTTGATCCGTCGGTTGAGCTTCGTGCAGCCGCACCCCTATGGGCTGAAGGACCTGCGCCTGCAGACCCTGGCCGCCCAGCAGTTGCAGGCGATGATCCCGGGCGCGCTCGACCGGATGCCGCTGGGGGCCATGCACCAGCTCTACCGGATGGCGCGGCGCCTGGAGCAGATCGCCCCGCGGATCCACACGCCAACGCTCATCGTCCACGCCCGGGAAGATGACCTCGCCGACCTGCGCAACGCCCATCGCCTGCGCGCGGCGCTAGGCGGCCCGAGCGAGCTCGTGGTGCTGGAGGACAGCTACCACATGGTCCATGTCGACAAGGAGCATGTCCGGGTGGGCGACCTGACGGCCGCCTTCTTCGACGCCCGGCGGACGCTCAGCGCCGCGCCGCGGCGAGAGGCGATCGATGCTTGAGGCCGAGGTCGTCGAAACCCTCGCCGACATCGACCGCGCCGAGTGGGATGCGATCTTCGGCGACGAGCCCGAGGGCTACGACTATCTGACCGCTGTCGAACAGGCTGGGATCGAGGGGTTTCGCTGGCGCTACGTCCTGGTGCGGGACGGCGGCGCCCTCGTCGCCGCGGCGCCGGCCTTCCTCACCGACTATCCGCTAGAGACCACGCTGATCGGGTCCGGCAAGCCGCTCTTCGAAGGGTTGCGGCGCATCGTGCCCGGCGCCTTGACCCTGAGGCTCGCCTGCATCGGTTCGCCCTGCATCACCACGGCCGGCGTCGGGTTCGCGCCGGGCCTCAGCGAGGCCGAGCGACGGCCCGTGCTAAGCCGGCTGCTGAGCGCCTTCGAAGACGCCGCGAGCGCCGAGCGTTGCGGCCTGCTGGCGCTCAAGGACGTGACCGAGACCGACCGTCCGCTCTGGGACGCGGCGGCGGGTCGCAGGGGCTATCGGCCGATGCCCAGCCTGCCGATCGCCCGGCTCGACATCGACTTCGCCAGCCTCGACGAGTACCTCGGCCGCCTCACCGCCAGCGCGCGGAAGGACATGCGGCGCAAGCTCCGCGCGCGGCGGGATGTGCGCATAGAGGTCACCACCTCGATTGACGGGCTGGCCGACCGCCTGATGGCCCTCTACGCCCAGACCCGCGAACGCGCCGACATGAGCTTCGAACACCTGACCGCCGACTATTTTCGCGGTGTGCCGCAACATATGGGCGCGCGCGCCTTCTACGTGCTCTACTTCCAGGGCGAGGACCTGTTGGCCGCCAACCTCCTGCTGCAGGATCGGACCACGCTGGTGGACAAGTATTTCCTGATGGATGCTGAGCGCGGCCGGCCGCTGAACCTGTATTTCCTGAGCTGGTTCACCAATGTCGGCCTGTGCCTGGAACGCGGGCTGAGCTGTTACCAGTCGGGCCAGGCGGCCTATGAAAACAAGCTGCGGCTTGGCAGCCGGCTGATCCGCACGTCGATCTATTTTCGCCACCGCAACGCCCTGGTGAACGGGGCGATGCAGGTATTCGCCCCGCTGTTCGCCGCCGACCCCACCGTGAAGCGCGCGGCATGAGCCATCCGCTCCAAGCCGCCGCGCTGGCCGGACCCGCACGACGGGTATCGGGGCCCAGGATGCCGCTGGCGCTGAAGACCCTGATCTACGATTGGCGCCGGTTCCTGCCGGCTGTCGTGGCGGTGGCCTTTTCTGGCTTGCTGGTCCTGCTGCAGGCCGCCGTGATCCTGGGTATCTTTTCGCTCTCCAGCCTCTATGTCACCCGCTCCGACGCGGACCTCTGGATCGGATTTCCGGGGGTTCAGAGCATCGACCTCGGCCGGCCGATGACCGCCAAGGCCGACCTGTTCGTCTGGATGAATCCCCACGTTCGGCGGCTGGAGCCGTTTCTGTGGGGGTCCGGCGAATGGCGCACGGACACCCGTGGCATGGTCAATATCTTCATCGTCGGTGTCGCCACCGCGCCCGGCGCGATGGGACTGTCCCAGGCGCTGTCGGCGCAGCAGCGCGCCGCGCTCGCCCAGCCCGACGCGGTGCTGATCGACGAGGCCGACCTGCACAAGCTTGAGACGGCGGTTGGCGGCGTCGCCGAAATCAACGGCCGCCGCGTCCGGGTGGTGGGGCTGACCCACGGGCTGCGCGGCCTGGGCGGGGTCAATGTGATCGCGTCGCTGAGCACCACGCGGCGCCTGGATCCCGCGGCCGGTCCCGCCGGCAAGGTGGCCTATCTGTTGGCCCAGCTGGATGACCCGGCGGCCTCGGACAGCGTGGCGCGCGCGCTCAGCGGCCAGGGCAAGGGGCGCGGCTTCGAGGCGCTCACCGGCCGCGCCTTCGCCGGCCGCACCACTCGCTACTGGCTTACCGAGTCCGGCGCGGGCGTCGCCTTCGTGTTCGGCAGCCTGGTCGCCATGTCGGCCGCGGTGATCATCACCAGTCAGACTCTGGCCGCGGCGGTGGCCGGCTCCCTGAAGGAATTCGCCGCCCTGCGCGCCCTGGGTTTCTCGATGCGCGCGCTGAACGACATCGTCCTGCAACAGAGCTTCTGGGTCGGCGTGGCGGGCTTGGCGCTGGCTGGGCTGCTGACCGGTGTCCTGGCGGCGGTCGCCCGGCTCGGCGATGTGCCGATGGTGCTCTCCGCGCCGATGGTCGCCGCCGCCGCCGCGCTGGTCCTGGTCACCGCCTTGGGCTCCGGCGCCTATGCCCTGCGCCGGGTCGGCCAGGCCGATCCCGCGACCCTGCTGTTATGACCCGTAAGCTGATCCTCCTGCTGGCGCTGCTCTGCGCCGCCTGCACCCCAAAGCCGTCGCAACGGCCCGACGCGCATCCGGGCGCGAATACCGGCGCTGCGCCCGCCGCCGCCGTTGCAAAGGGGGTCGTCGACGCCGAGGGCGGCCTGATCGGGGTGCGCGTCCCCCGCGAGGGCGTCGTCACCCAGCTGATGGCCGAGGTCGGCGACCACGTCGCCGCGGGGCAGCCGCTGGCGGCGCTCGACGCGCGTCAGGCCAGCCTGGCCATGGCGGCCGCCACCGCAGAATTGGCCGACCGCAACGTCCAGGCCCAGGTGGCGGCGGCGCGCGCCGAGGGCGCCGAACGCGACGCCGGCCGGCTGTCGCGGCTGGCGGCTCAGGACGCCCTGCCCCGCCAGGAGGCCGAGCAGGCCGCCACCGCCGCGGCGGTCGCCCGTGGCGAACAGCGGCAGGTCAGCGCGGGCCTGCGCGTCGCTCAGGCGCGGCGCCGGCTCGACGCCTACGAGGTGGACGTGCGCACCGTGCGCGCGCCGCTGGCCGGCAAGATCGTCCGCCGCGACGCCGTGGCCGGCGCCTATCTGACCGCCGCGGCGCCGCTCTATCTGCTGGAGCCTGACGGTCGCCGGGTGGTGCGGGCGGAGCTTGACGAGGCGTTCGCCGACCGGGTGAAGCCGGGCGCTGCGGCCGTCGTCTCGCCGGAGTTCCGCGAAGGCCAGGCCTACCGCGCCCATGTGCTGCGGGTGTCCGACGTGCTGAGCGGCGCCTCGCTGGGCGAAGAGGCTGGCGGCAAGACCGACACCCGGGTGGTCACCGTCCTGCTCGCCCTGGATGGACCCACGGACCTCAGGATCGGCCAGCGGGTGCTGGTGCGCTTCGCGCCGTGAGCCGCCGCCGCGCGGGCCTGGCCCTGACGTTGGCGGCGCTGCTCGGGGGCTGCGTCCATGAGACCGCCGCCGACCGGGCGCCGCGGGTTGATCCCGTCGCCCGCCTGGCTCCGGCCGGCGCGGCGCCCTGGCGCGAGGATCTCGGCGATCCGGCCCTGCGCGATCTGCTGCGGCGCGCCGACCAGGGGGCCTTGGACATCAAGGTCGCGCTCGCCCGGCTTGAGCTGGCGCGGGCCGAGGCCGATCTGGCGGTCGCCGGGGGCCGACCACAGGCCGTGCTGGGCGCGGCTGGAGCCCTGGGCGCGCGGAATTTCTCGTCGCAGCGCTCGGCGGGCGTTCCGACGCTGGAGGCGACCTACGAGATCGACCTTTCCGGGCGCATCGCGCAGCTGGTCAAGGCCGCGGCTTCGGAGCGCCAGGCCGCCGCGGACGAGGTGACCGGCGCCCGCCTGGTGGTCGCCGCGGAGACCGCTCGGTCCTATGTAGCGCTCTGCGCGGCCCGCGATAGCGCGGCCGTCGCGGCCCGCCGCCAGGCCGCCGCCGCGCGCGTCCAGGCGCTGGGCGGCCTGCGGCGGTCGGAGGGTGTCGCCACGGGGCAGGATATCGAGACCTACGCCGCCGCCGCACGGGCGGCGACCGCGGCCGGCCGCACCGCCCAGCTCGCCGCCCAGACCGCCGCGCTCCGCCTCAGAACCCTGCTCGGCGGCGGCGACCTTCCCACGCCCCTGATCTGCGCCCTGCCGGAGAGCCCGCCGCCGACCGGCGACCTGCCCGCCGACGTGGTGGACCGGCGGCCCGACGTGACCGCGGCGTTCAGCCGTTTACAGGCCGCGGACTTCCGGCGCGCCGCGGCGGTCGCCGCCGCCCGGCCGCAGTTCCAGATTTCGGCGGTCCTGGGCGCGCCGGACGCGGCGATCGCCACCTTGCTCGACACCCGCGGCCTGGCCTGGGCTCTGGCCGGCCGGATCGGCGAGGCGGTCTTTGACGGCGGCGCGGGGCGCGGCCGCATCGCGGCGGCGAGCGCCGAGGCCGATCTTGCCGACCTGAATTATCGCAAGGCCGTCCTGCAGGGCTGGTCGGAGCTGCAGACCGCCGCCCTGGGCGCCCGCGCCGCGACAGATCGACTGGCGACGGCGCGCGATGAGGTCAGGCGCGCCGAGGCCACCCTCGGCATGGTGCGCGTCCGCCGCCGTGAAGGCGCCGCCGACGGCATGGCCCTGGCGGCGGCCGAAAGCGGGCTCGATGACGCCCGCGACGGGCTGCTCCAGGCCCTCGCCCAGGCGGCCGGCGCGCGCATCCAGCTGGCTCTGGCCGACGGTGGCCGATGAGCGGGCCCGCGCGCGACGCGCCGATCCCGCAAGCGTCGATCCCCGAAACGCCCATCTCGGACGCGCCGATCCTCGAAGCCCGCGGCATCGCCAAGGCCTATGGCGAGGGGGCCCAGCGGGTCGAGGCTCTGCGGCCGATGGATTTTTCGGTGCGGCGCGGCGAGTTCGTGATGGTCGCCGGTCCATCCGGCTCAGGCAAATCGACGCTGCTGGCGATCGTCTCCGGCCTGCTGACGCCGACCCAGGGGTCTGTACGTGTGCTCGGCCATGATCTGGCCTCGCTGTCGCGTGACGCCTTCGATCGGTTCCGGCTGGAGAATTTCGGCTTCATCTTCCAGGGCTTTCACCTGCTGCCGGCGCTGACCGCCCTGGAGCAGGTCAGCATCGTCCTGGAGCGGCAGGGGCTGCGCCGCGAGACCGCCGAGGCCCGCGCGACGGCGTCGCTGCAGCAGATGGGCCTCGGCGGCCGGCTCGCCAATCGGCCCGCTGAGCTGTCCGGCGGCGAGAAACAGCGGGTGGCCATCGCCCGGGCCATGGCCAAGCGGCCGCAGATCCTGTTCGCTGACGAACCCACCTCGGCGCTGGATTCGGAGAACGGTCGGCAGGTCACCCGCCTGCTGCGCACCGCCGTCGACGACGACGGCGCGACGGTGATCTGTGTCACCCACGACCCCCGCCTGATCGAGCACGCGAGCCGCGTTCTGCGCATGGAAGACGGTTCTGTTGTCGCGACCTAGCTTTCGGGCTTGAGGCCGAGGGCCTCCCGTGGCGTCCTCGCCTTTATGGTCGCGTTCTGGCGGCCAGTTTTCGGAACCAGGCGCGATGGCCCTCAGAGTACCCAGCGACGACGAACTCTTCGACGTGATCGCCAAGGAGGCGCTGGTCGATCGGGCGATCCTCAACCGCGAGGCGGCGCTGGAGGACCTCGGCATCGCCTCGCTTGACGTCATCAGCATCCTTTTCGAGGTCGAGGAGCGCTTCGGCATCGTCATCGAAGAGAGCGAATTGGGCGATTGCAAAACCCTGGGCCAGCTGATGGACAAGCTGAAGGCCCGGGCCGAAACCACGGCCTGACGCAGGGCATCGCGTGAAACGCATCGCGGTCACGGGCCTGGGCGCCCTATCGGCGCTGGGAGCCTCGTTCGAGGAAAACTGGCAGGCCGTCGCGGCCGGCCGCTGTGGGATCGCGCGATGCGTCGTCGGCGTTTCGCCGCATGGTCCGGGCGGACTTGAGCTGCCCATGGCCAGGGTCGCCGACGGGTTCGAGACCGCGCTGGACGCGGCCCTGGGCCGCCCGGTCGCCGCGGGCCTCGATCCCTTCGCCCGCTTCGTGCTCGCCCCGGCGCTTGAGGCGCTGCAACAATCCGGCCTGCGCGGCCATGCCGTGCTCCACGAGCGCACGGCGATCATCTTCGGCCACGGTCTCGGCGGTCTGGCGACCCTGGAGGCCGGCTATGAGCGCCTGTTCGGCCAGAAATCGCCGCGCATGCATCCCTCCACGGTGCCCAAGGTGATGGTCAGCGCCGGGGTCAGCGCCGCGGCCATGGCCTTCGACATCCACGGGCCGGTGTTCGCCGTCTCCAGCGCCTGCGCCTCGTCAGCCCACGCCATCGCGCAAGGCGCCGCCCTGATCGCCACCGGCCAGGTCGACGCCGCCCTGGTCGGCGGCAGCGAGGCGGTGTCCACCGGAGGCTCGGTGCGCGCCTGGGAGGCTATTCGCGCCATGTCGCCGGTCACCTGCCGACCGTTCTCGGCCGACCGCGACGGCATGGTGCTGGGCGAAGGCGGCGCCGTCCTGATGCTGGAGGCGCTCGACCACGCCCAGGCGCGCGGCGCCACCGTTCTGGGCGAGCTGGTCGGCTGGGGCATGTCTTCCGACGCCTTTCACATCACCCAGCCCTCGCCCGAGGGCCAGGCGCGCGCCATGCGCCAGGCGGCCCGCAACGCCGGCGTGCTGGATCGGGAGGACATCCTGATCTCCGCTCACGGAACCGGAACACCGCTCAACGACGCGGCCGAAACCCAGTCTCTCGTCGAGGTCTTCGGCGAGCGGGCGCGCGCCATGCCGGTGATCGCCACCAAGAGCGCCCACGGCCACCTGATCGGCGGCTCAGCGGCCTTGCAGGCTGCCCTGGGCCTCCGGGCGCTGAGCGAGGGCCTCGCCCCGCCGATCCTCAATTTCACCAGCCGCGACCCGGCCTGCGACCTCGATCTGGTGCTGGGCGCGGCGCGGCCGATCGCCTGCGGGCTGCTGCTGCAGAACGCCTTCGCGTTCGGCGGCCTGAATGTCACCCTGATGTTCGCGGCGCCGGGCAGCCAGTCTTAGACGGCCAGTCTTAGACAGCCAGTCTTAGACAGCCAGCTTCAAGCGACCGGGCGGCGGGCCAGGAAGCCGAGGAAATGCGCGGGGCCGATCACCCGCACCCCAGCCGCCCGCTGCTCGGTCAGGATCTCCGCCCGGAGCGCGCGCATCCGCGTCCAGTGCTGCTTTGGCCGGTAGTGGTGCTCGGCGTGATAGCCGTTGTTGAGGAACACCAGATTGTAGATGGGCTCGTAGGTCGAAACGCCGGTGGCGATCGGGGCCTCGGGCCGAGCCCCGAAATGCTCATAGTAGGCGATCAGGAACGAGAGGCTCTGGCCGAGATAATAGAAGGGCGCCAGCACCAGCACGAAGTCCCAGTGGATCATCGCCGCGCCCGCGTAGACGGCCACCAGCACCCAGAACTCCTGTAAGGCGCGCCGCGCCTCGTCCGGCCGCTTGGCGCGGATCTGGCGGGCGACCGCGAAGGGCCCATCGTCGCGCCAGAACCCCTTCAGCACATAGGACCACGCACCCTCGGCCTTACCGTCGCGCCCGTGCCGGTAGACCGAGATCGGATCGAGCGTGACGCCCTGCGCGTCCGGCCGGTCGGAATTGCCCGCGTGGTGCCGCATGTGCACGAAGCGGTACATGGTCTGCGGCGTCCCGTTCTCCAGCGTCAGCGCGAAGTCGATGATGCGGTTGAGCCGCTTCGAGGTGAAGAACGGGTTGTGGATGAAATTGTGCGAGACCGAGTCCTGGTTCCAGCCGATCGCCGCGGCATAGAGCGCCGCGCCCGCCAACCGCGCCGCCCAGCCCAGCGACGGCCAGGCGATGAAGAATGCCGCCAGCAGGCCCAGGTGCAGGAACACCAGGGCGGCCGGTACGGCGTCCCAGACGCTATGCCGGAAGAGCGCGCCTCCGCGCCGGTCCGGGGCCTTACGGTTGTTTTGGTGCATCGCCGACAAGCCACACGCCGATCAAGATGGCCGCCCCGCCCAGGATCTCCAGGATATTGACCGGCTCGCCCAGGACGGTCCAGCCCAAACCCACCACCAGCACATAGCCCAGCGCCGTCACCGGGAAGGCGGCGCTGAGGGAAAGCTCGGCCAGCACGGTCATCCAGATGGCCAGGGTAATCAGTTCGAGGCCGATCCAGGCCGGGACCCAGGGCGTGTGCGCGGCATGGGTGAACCAGGCTGGCCCAAAGGGGTCATGCGCCAGCGCGCGTGCCGTCCGCACGGCCAGGTACTGGTTCGCCAAACCGAGCAGCGGCATCGCCAACCACAATAGCGGCCGTGCGAAACCGCGCGGGCCATCGCCGACTGCTCCCACCGTCCCGGTCATGAGCCCGCGATCCCGACGCAGGCCACGCCCAGAAAAATCAGGCTGGCGCCCAGCACTTGCCGCCGGGACATCCGCTCGCCCAGCAGAAGCACGCCCGCCACCGGCACGGCGGCATAGGACAGGGTCATGATGGGGAAGGCCAGGCTGAGCGGCGCGCGCTGCAGCACCTGCACCCAGGCGATGCTTTCCACCGCCCAGATCGCGGCGCCTAGCCAGACCAGCGGGTGGCGCGCCAGGCGCAGCGCCGAGCCGCCGGCCACCCGCGCCGCATTGGCGGCCATCTTGAAGCTCACCTGCTGGACCGTCTCAGCCGATATGCAGAACGCCAGCAGACCAAGCGCCGTCACGCCGAGACCCGCGGCGCTCATGACGGCTCACGCACACCCGACCGGAAGATTTCCGCCGCCATCTCCGAGCCTCCGCCCTCGTCCTGCCGCGGTCAGATACGACGGAACCGCCCGGGTGGCGAGGCCGGCCGCGCGCGGCGGCCTACTTCGCTCAGGCGCCCTACTTCGCCGCCTTGTCCGCCATCCGGCCGCCGGCCAGGATGTTGGGCAGCGAGTAGTTGCCCTCGTGGCAGGCGTATTCGTAGATCGGCCCCTTGGCGGCGCGCATTGGCATCTGCGCCTTCCAGACTTTGGTGAAGACCTGCGGATCGTCGACCGAGAATTCGTAGAGAATCTGGTCCTTGGCGGTTCGCGTGAAACGTTCGGTGATCTTCGTCTTCGGCGAATAGCGGAAGCCGCCGCCCAGCGAATAGACGTGGCCCTTGACGTTCAGGTTGGTGGTTTCCACGACCAGGGTGTCGCCCTCCCACCAGCCGACAGAATCGCCCAGCCAGGGATCGATGGCGGCCGGCAGATGGGTGCGGTCGGCCATGCGGATGATCCGCACGTCGTGGTTCATCTCCACCTGGATGGCGACGTAGTCGCGCGTCTGCAGGATCTGGTAGTGGCCGTTGAAGCCGGTGTTCATCATCGGCGGACCTTCCGGTGAGCCGATGGCCGTCAGGCAGCGCTCCTGGGTGTCGCGGTCCTCGACATTGTCGAACACCTCCGGGGCCTTTTCAGCGGCCGCCCGAGCCTTCTTTTCCGCGTCAGTGAAGGGCAGCCGGCCATCCGCCGGCTCGACCAGCCATGACGTCCGGGGCTGGCCGTCGATGCGCGCCAGGTGCAGGTCCATCTCCAGATAGTCGGCCTGCGGCGCCTCCTTGACCACAGGCGGGGCCGGCAGCTTCGGATCGATCGGCGCGGGGTTGGTCAGGTTGCCGGTCATCGACTTGAACAGGCCGATCATCATCGCCTCCTCCTTGTCGGTGGCGATCAGGGCCTTGAAGATCGGCGGCCGCTGCAGGAAGGTCAGCGCGGTGTTGGTCCAAAGGCCTTGCAGGTCCGGCGCCCCGGTCGCCGTCCGCGGCGCGCGATAGGCCACGGGCGGCTTGGCCGGCGCGGCGGCGGTGGCGGCTTGCGCGCCAAGCGTCGCGATCGAGGCGACGGCGATGCAGAGCTTGACCAGCGGTCTCATGATGCGGTCTCCAGGGTGGCGGGCGACGCGTCGGGCTTGGTTGTGAACGACGCGGTGGCATGGGACCGGGCGAACGAGCGGAACCGCACGCGGATCAGCCAGAACAGCATGAAGCCCAGCGGGGCGAGGGACAGGATGATCAGCAGCGGCGATCCGCGCAGCGGCGCCGGGAAGACCTGCGGCTGACCCAGGAAGAACGAGCCGGCGGCGATGAACAGCCCAAAGCACAGCCGCCACAGATGCCGCGCGATACGGGCCACGCCGGAGAGGCCGCCGCGCAGGATCACCCGGGCGTCCAGGGCCACGGCGAAGGCCGCCAGACCGCCGAACACGAAACCGATCGCATAGGGCTGGCCGCCGATCATGCCGCCGGGCAGCATGGCGCCCATGCGGCCGATCGTCAGCAGGCTCGCCGTGGCCCCCAGGCCCAACAAAAGCGCGCAGACCTCAAGACGGCCGACCTGACCAGGCCCCCGGATGACCGTCATCCAGCCGGTCGCCACCAGGTAGAAGGTGAAGGCCCCCATGCTCGCCGAGATCGGATCATCCAGCATCGGCGACACGATCGCCCCGATCCCCGACATGATCAGCATGGCTCCGAAGAACACGTTGCCGGCCAGCCGGTGGGCGCGCCCGCCCTTGCGAAAGGCCAGGGTCGCGGCGCCGGAGGTGATGCCGGTGAGCCCGGCGCCGATGTGCAGCACCAGGATCGCGGTCACGGCGGCGCGGGCGATGGCCGGCGCTTCAGGGCTGATCTGGAGATGCGACATGGGATCAACTCGCGCTGCGGGTTTTACCGGCTAGATCGGTTCGCGCTCGCGACGCAGCCAGACGGTCAGGGCCAGGAGGGCGGCCGCGACGATCAGGCCGACCCACAGACCGGGCGCGCTGAGGAACTTGCCGGCATCGATCTGGGCCAGGCTGATGGTCGGCAAGGCGCCGGCCCGCACGCCGGCCTTGTCGAAGGGCGCGAAGGCCTCCGTAAAGCTGCCCGTCAGTCGCGACTGGATCACCGCGCCGACGTAGGTCGTGTTGAAGGCCAGCTTCTCGGCGACCGCCACGGCGATCGGCGGCAGCACGGCCCACAGGAACGGCGCGCGTTTCGCCCAGCCGGACACCAGCAGCAGCCACGCATAGACCGGCGCCCACCACAGCGTCAGCGTCGCCAGGCCGTAGAGCAGCACCAGCGTCATCTCGCCCAGCGGGATCGAGACGGCGACGTCGGGGTCGCGGCCATGCGTCGCCAGGCCGATCAGCAGCATGGTCAGCTGGGTGCCCACGGTGACGACGACGGTGACCAGCGGCAGGATCGCCATCGGCACGATCAGCTTGGCGAGCACCGCGGTCAGGTCGGGCACCGGCAGCGACTTCCAGAACAGGATGCTGCGGTCGCGGCGCTCGTTGAACATGGCGCCCAGGCAGTAGAAAATCGACACCAGGAACATGGTGACGATCATCGCCACGGCGACGATGTTGAAGGGCATGATGGTCAGGGCCCGTCGCTGGGCCGGGGTCAGCGGCGTCTTTGAAACCGTCTCGGTGGCGACGGTCGGGGCGCCGTTTGGCGGCGCGGCGACAGCTGGCGTTGAACCCGCCGAAGGGTTTTTCGCAACGCTCTGAGCCACGATGACGCTGGTGCGGTGCACCGTGCTCAGGCTCGTGCGGTGCGGCGCGAAGACCGCGACCGTCAGGCCGAAGATGATCACGGCGGCAACGCACAGCGGCGCGATCCAGATTGCCTGGTTCTCCCACAGCTCGCGGCGAACCGACCACAACAGCGGCCTGGGCCGCGCGCGGGACGCCGAGGCCGGCGCGGCGTCGGGCGTCATGTCGGATACGGCGCTCATGCGGCCACCCCATGGGTTTCGGCGGGCTGGCCGCCGATCACGGCGACGAACAGATCGGCGATGCTCGGTGAGCGGACCTCGCCCAGCGGGGTCAGCCGGCCGCGCTCGACGCCGTCGAACAACAGGATCGTGCGGCCAAACACCTGCCGCTCGTAGATCGGCTTCAGCGCGCGGGCCGCGTCGAGCTGGTCGGGACTGACCATCACCTCGGCGTAGCGGTCCTCGAAGTCTTCCATGCTGGTTTCCAGCACCACCTGGCCGCGGTCGATGAACATCACGTCGGTCAGGATGTGCTGGATCTCTTCGACCTGGTGGGTCGTGACCAGGATGGTCCGGGTCTTGTCGAAGTAGTCGTTCAGCAGGGTGTCGTAGAAGGCCTTGCGATAGAGGATGTCGAGGCCGAGCGTCGGCTCGTCCAGCACCAGCAGCTTGGCGTCGATGGCCATCACCAGGGCCAGGTGCAGCTGGGTCACCATGCCCTTGGAAAGCTCGCGCACCCGGCTGGTCCGCTTGATGTCGGTCTTGGCCAGGAAGGCCTCGGCCTTAGCGCGGTCGAACCTCGGATGGACGCCGGCCACATAGTCCAGCGCCTGGCTGACCCGCATCCAGCGCGGCAGCACCGCCACATCGGCGATGAAGCAGACGTCGTTCATCAAAAGGTCGCGCTGAGTCCAGGGATCGCGCCCCAGCACCTTCAGGTCGCCCTCGTAGGGCAGCAGGCCCAGGATCGCGCCGAGCGTCGTGCTCTTGCCGGCCCCGTTCGGACCGATCAGGCCCAGGATGCGGCCCTCCTCGACGCGCAGGTTCACGCGCTCCAGGGCCACTGTCTTTCCGTAGACCTTGCGCAGGCCGCGGGCTTCGATGCAGGCCATCGCTCAGCCCTCCCCAACAGTTTTGGCGCCGGCCTTGGCCAGCAGGTCCTGCGGCTTCAGCCCCAGACGCTGGATGGTGGCGACAACCGCGGGCCACTGCTCGGTCAGGAACCGCTCGCGCTCGGCCCGCAACAGCTGGTCCGGCGCGCCGGTGTTGATGAACAGGCCCAGGCCCCGGCGCTTTTCCACCAGGCCTTCGTCGACCAGCTGCTCATAGGCCTTCAGCACGGTCAGCGGATTGATCCGCGACTCGGCGGCGACATTGCGCACGGACGGCAAGGGGTCGCCCTCTTTCAGGACGCCATCGAGGATCATCGCGACCACCCGGTCGCGCAGCTGGCGGTAGATCGGCTGATTGTCATTCCACTCATGATCCATCGTCTGTTCCGGAGGCCGTGGCCCTGGGTTTGGCGTTGATGCCGTCCCGATCCACGACCGAGGTGACACGCTGAAACGGTGATGTAGTGAACTATAACACCATAGCCAATGCAAGCGCTATTTTGGTCGGCGGCGCGCCAGGCCCGACAAATCTCGTCCGTCAGCTTGGCGGATCGTGTCGATGGGCGCGGCTCTGATCAGCGTTCACCACGGAACCGTGCGCCCCTCGCGGTCGAGAAACTTCAGACCGGGTTTGCCCTGCTGCGCGAGCAGCACGTCCACGACTTTGGGGATGGCGTCCTCGATACCGAACGGGGCGTCCGGCCCGCCAAGCGCGGTGCGAATCCAGCCCGGAGCCATCAATACCAAGGCGCGTTGCTCCGCCGCATGCCGCGCGGCGTAGCACCGCATCAACTGGTTCAAGGCCGCCTTGCTGCCGCGATAGGCTTCCGCCCCGCCCTTTTCGTTGTTGCCGATGCTCCCCTGTCCTGACGACATGACGCCGATCAGCCCGTCCGTGGAAACCAGGTCCTGGAGTCCCTCGATGACCCGCATCGGGCTCAGGGCATTGGTGACCATCAGGCGAACGAACGCCTCCGTGGACACCTGGGCGACGGACTGGCGAGCGTTGGCGTTGGCGATCCCGGCGTTGTGGAACAGCATCTCGAACCGGCGGCCAGACAGGCGGTCGCGCAGCGCGGTGATCTGATCCGGTTCAACAACGTCGAGGACCTCTATCTCAACGCGGCCGGGATGCTTGTCCGCCAGAGCGTGCAGGTCGCTTCCGGCGCTGTCTCGAACGGTCCCGACCACGTTCCAGCCCCGGGTCAGGAATTCAGCGGCCATGGCGAGCCCGAGGCCTCGCGAGGCTCCGACCAGCAGGATTGTGCCGACGGCGGCGGGCAAAGCGGCTTGGCGCATGCGCAGGTCTTTCGCTTAGGAGGTCTGACGCCACTGTGGGCTCAGCCGCGCAGCGAGCGCCAGATACATCGGACGCCATACACATCGGGCGCCATACACATCGGGCGCCACCGGGGATGCCAAACCCGATCGCTTGATCTATCTGATCGCTGACGCGGCGGCGGCCGCGGGTTCAAAACGCCGGAGTTCCCCTTGGCCGACCTCGCCGTGTTCTACGAGCATCCACAGTGGTTCGAGGCGCTGTTCGACACCCTGGACCGCCGGGGGTTGAACTGGACGCCCATCGCGATCCAGGACCATACCTTCGATCCAGCCGACACCCGCCTGCCCGCGCCGGTGATCCTCAACCGGCTCGCGATGTCCTCGTTCCTGCGCCAGGAAGAACACGCCCTCTTCTACTCGATGGCCGCGCTGGACCACTGGCAGGGCCTCGGCGCGCGCGTCATCAACGGGCCGGGCGTGCTCGCCTACGACACCAACAAGGCCCGCCAGCTCAGCCTCTTCCGCAACGCCGGCCTCGACATCCCGGCGACCCGCGTCGCCCACCGCCGCGAAGACATCGCCCGCCTGGCCGCCGAGGTCGGCTTTCCGGTGATGGTCAAGGTCAATGTCGGTGGCTCCGGCACGGGCATGGTCCGCTACGATACGCCCGCCGAACTGCAAGCCGCCGTCGCCGAAAACCTGACCCCCATGGGCGTCGATGGCGTGGCCCTGGTCCAGGAATACGTCACCGCCCGCGACGCCCGCGTGATCCGCTGCGAGGTGCTGGACGGCAAGCTGCTCTACGCGCTCGCGCTGGACGGCGCGGGCTCGACCTTCGACCTCTGCCCGGCCGACGTCTGCATGGTCGACAAGCCCACCATCACGATCAGCCAATTCAAGCCCTCCGCCGAGATCGTCCGGGCCGTCGAACGGGTCGCGGTGATGAGCGGCCTCGACGTGGGCGGCATCGAATACATGATCGACGATCGCGACGGCCGGCCCAGGTTCTACGACCTCAACGCCCTGTCCAACTTCGTCGCGCGGCCGATGGAGGTCTTGGGCTACGACCCCCACGATCGCCTGGTGGACTACCTGATCAGGCAGATCGCGGCGCGGGAGAAGGCGGCCGCATGAGGTACGGTTTCTGGACACCCGTCTTCGGCGGCTGGCTGCGCAACGTTCCCGACGAGGGCATGGCGGCGACCTGGGCCTATACGAAGACGCTCTGCCAACGGGCCGAACAGATCGGCTACGACCTGACCCTGGTGGCCGAACTGAACCTTAATGACATCAAGGGGGTCGACCAGCCGGCGCTCGACGCCTGGTCCACCGCCGCCGCCCTGGCCGCCGTCACCGAGCGGCTCGAGTTGATGGTCGCGGTCCGCCCCAACTTTCATCAGCCCGCCCTCTTCGCCAAGCAGGCCGCCAACATCGACCAGATCAGCAACGGACGTCTCGCCCTCAACGTGGTCTCCTCATGGTGGGCGCAGGAAGCCGAGAGCTATGGCCTGCAGTTCGACCAGCACGACGATCGCTATGGCCGCACCCGCGAATGGTTGCAGGTCGTTGACGGCCTGTGG
>JANYET010000019.1 GCA_025359785.1 Alphaproteobacteria bacterium
CACCACCGCATCGATGTCGGCGGCCTCATAGCCCAACCGCAGGATGTCGGTGTTGACCGTCCCGGGCGAACCGCCGCGTACATCGACGGCCGCCAGCACCCGCGATTCCAGGTCGGCGCTGACGTAGGTGCCGCCATTCAATACCCGCGACACGCTGCGCACCTATGGCTACACGCCACTGGCCGTCTCGGAATGGAAAGGCCTGCGGGTAGACATCCCGGCCAACTACCTGACCAGCCACCTCCAGGTCCGCCTCGTGCTGCAAAGCAACGGCGGCAACTACTTCTACCTCGACCGCCTGACCGTGGCGGTCGCCGACCAGAAGGCCTTTGCCCGCATCGCGCGCGCCATCATCCGAGACCTGAAGATGGGCGACGACCTTTCCGATGCGCAGGATCAGGCCGACGAGAACGAGGGCGACAGCGAGGACGGCGAACCGGACTCCAGCGAGGAGAACGACGAGGGCGACGGCGAGGGCAAGTCTCCACAGCAGTCTTCCATGGATGAGAACGACGCCACGCACCGCGAGAGCGAAGACGCCGACTCTCAGATGATGCAGGCGCAGGACGATGCCGACTCCGAGGACAGTGACGAGCCGCCCGAGATGGGTGAAGGCGATCAGCCGGCGCGCCCCGACCTGAAGGGCGAAGGCAAGGTCGTGACCTACAAGGTGTTCACCACCGCCCACGACGAGATCGTCTCGGCCGAGGAGCTGTGCGACGGCGAGGAGCTGACCCGGCTGCGGGCTTATCTCGACCAGCAGCTCGCCAGTCTGTCGAACGTGGTCTCGCGGCTGGCCAACCGGTTGCAGCGCAAGCTTCTGGCGCAGCAGAACCGCTCGTGGTCCTTCGACCTTGAGGAAGGCATCCTCGACGTGGCGCGCCTGACCCGGGTGATCGTCGACCCCACCGCGCCGCTCTCCTTCAAGGAGGAGAAAGACACCGAGTTTCGGGACACCGTGGTCTCGATCCTGATCGACAACTCCGGCTCGATGCGCGGGCGCCCGATCATGGTGGCCGCCGTCTGCGCCGACATCCTGGCCCGGACGCTTGAACGCTGCGGCGTCAAGACCGAGATTCTCGGGTTCACCACGCGGGCCTGGAAGGGCGGCTCGGCGCGCGAGGACTGGCTTAAGGCGGGCAAGCCGCCGCAGCCTGGCCGCCTCAACGACCTGCGCCACATCATCTACAAGGCCGCTGACGCACCCTGGCGGCGCGCGCGGCGCAATCTCGGCCTGATGATGCGCGAGGGGCTGCTGAAGGAGAACATCGACGGCGAGGCCCTGATGTGGGCCCACCAGCGGCTGATCGGCCGCCCGGAGTCCCGCCGCATCCTGATGGTGATCTCCGATGGCGCGCCGGTGGACGACTCGACGCTGTCCGTGAACTCCGGCCACTATCTGGAACGGCACCTGCGCGAGGTGATCGGCGAGATCGAGGGCAAGAGCCCGGTGCAGCTGATCGCCATCGGCATCGGCCACGACGTCACCCGCTACTATCGCCGCGCGGTGACCATCGTCGACGTGGAGCAGCTGGCCGGGGCGATCACCGACCAGCTGGCCGAGCTCTTCGAGGAGGAGCCGCGCAAGATGACGCGCCGCAACGCGGGCTTGCTGCAGCCACCGCCGAACACGCAAGGCCCCTCCGGACCGCCAAAGCGCTCCACCTTCAAGGAAGTGCGGAGGGCGGTGGCTTGAGGCGCCTCGCCGCAGCGCTGGCCGCGGCGCTCGCGGTGTCGGGGCTGGCGGCGTGCGGCGGACCGGCGGCCGATCTGCCCAAGACGCCGGTCGCGGCCGGGCCGGGCATCACGATCAGGGCCGAAGCCGTGCCGCTCAACGCCACGGATGCGAAGCAGGACCGGATCGGCGCCTTCGCCTACGCCGGCGGGCTGGTTCTCACCTCGGCCCAGACTTCGCGCCTGCACGGCCTGTCCGATCTGGACGTACAGCCGGACGGCTCACTGATCTCGGTCGGCGACGAGGGGGACCTGCTGAAGGCCAGGCTCGTGCTCAGCGCCGACAGCAGGCTCACCGGCCTCGCCGACGCCAGGCTCACCGCGCTGACCGACCTCGACGGCAAGCCGCTGCAGGGCAAGGACAACCGCGACTCCGAGGGCCTGGCCCTGATGGCCAATGGCGACCTCCTGATCAGCTTCGAACGCCACGACCGCATCTGGCTCTATCCGGCGGATGGCGGCCCGCCGCGCGCGGTCCCCTCACCGGCGGTGAAGTTCCCCTACAACGAGGGCATGGAGGCGCTGGCGCCCGATCCGGCCCGCGGCCCGGACGCCTATTTCACCGGCGGCGAGACGACGGGGCGGACCTGGTCCTGCACCCTGACCACGGCTTGCGTCGATGGCCCGACGGTCGGCTTGCCCCTGGGCTTCGGCCTGGTGGCCGCGCGGCGCCTGCCGATGGGCCGCACCGCCTGGCTGCTACGCGCCTTCAACCCGATCACCCGCAGCGTTATCGACCTGCGGATCACCGACGCCGCCGGCAAGACCATCGACCGGATGGAGCTGCGTCAGCCGCTGACGGTGGACAATTTCGAAGGCCTGGCTGCAGTCCCTCAGAAGGACGGCGCTATTCGCTTCTACCTGATTTCCGACGACAATTTTTCAAGCTCTCAGCGCACGCTCCTGCTCGCGTTCGACTGGAAGTCGCCTGCCGGGAGGTGATTTGATGAAGACCGACGTGACCATTCCGATGGCCGATGGAGCCGCTCGGGCCTTCGCATTCACCCCAAATGTCGGCGACGGCCCCTGGCCCGCAGCGATTCTGGTGATGGATGCGCCTGCGATCCGGCCAGCGATGTTCGAAATGGGCGAGCGGCTGGCCCAGGCCGGCTATTTCGTGGTCTTGCCGGATATGTTTTGGCGCGCCGGGCCCTATCCGCCGCTGGACATCGTCAAGGCCCGCGCCGGCGATCCGGAGATGGGCGCGCTGTTCGCCAAGCTGCGCGGCTCGACTGACGTCACCAAGCAGATGATCGACATCGAGGGCTGCCTCGACTGGATCGCCACCCAACCGCAGGCTAAGGCCGGCAAGGTCGGGATCACCGGCTACTGCATGGGAGGCGGCATCGCCCTGCGCGCCGCCGGGACCTTCCCGGGCCAGATCGCGGCGGTCGGCTCCTTCCACGGCGGCGGCATGGCCACGGACGCCGAGGACAGCCCGCACAAGCTGGCGCCGAAGATGAAAGCCAAGATCCTGGTGGCCGGCGCCGACGAGGACCGCAGCTTCGACGAGGCCCAGTGCGAGCGGCTGGCCGGCGCGCTCAAGGAGGCCGGCCTCGACGCCGATGTCTCGATCTGGAAGGGCGCCAAGCACGGCTGGGTGCCGACCGACATGCCGGTCTACAACAGGGACGCCGCCGAGCGGCACTGGGTCGAGCTGATCGCGCTCTTCGACGGGACGCTGACGTAGCAAAAGGGCCGCTGTTTCCAGCGGCCCCTTCGGAACGACACTTGAGACGTCGCGCTTAGGCGGCGGCGGCTTGCTCGGCGAGCTTGGCCTTCACCTGGCGCTTCAGCTTCAAGGCTTTGGGCGACAGGTCGTCGTCGCTGGCCTTCAGCAGGAAGGTGTCCAGGCCGCCGCGGAAGTCGAGCGTGCGCAGCGCGGCATTGGTGATGCGCAGACGGTAGGACTGGCCCATCGCGTCCGACTGGAGCGTGGCCGGTGATAGCGCGGGCAGGAACCGGCGCTTGGTCTTGGTGTTCGAGTGGCTCACATTGTTGCCGACCATGGGGCCGACACCGGTGAGTTCGCAACGACGCGACATGGGACGAAAACCTTCGCGAGAACAGGGACGCGGCGGGCCAGCCCGCGCGAGAGCCGGCGATATAGAGGAAGGGCGGGCTCCCCGTCAAGGTGAGGCAGGCAATCTGGTGTCTGGGCGACGAAGTTTCCCTCCGCCCGCGACGCTCTCTATGGAGAAACCATGACCCAAGGGCGGCAAAGGCGTTGGCGGTGACACGGCCGGCTCCCTCTCGGCTCGCGCTCGTGATGATCGCCAGGGACGAGGCTCGCGCGATCGCGCGCACGCTGGAAAGCGCCCGGCCTCACGTCGACCGGATGATCGTGCTCGACACGGGGTCGGCCGACGCCACCGGCGAGATCGCACGGGCCGCCGGCGCGGAGGTCCACGCCTTCGCCTGGTGCGACGACTTCGCGGCCGCCCGCAACGCCGCGCTGGCCCGGTCCGACGCCGCCTGGAACCTGATCCTCGACGCCGATGAGTGGATCGAGGCCGGGGCCGGGTCGCTTGGCCCGGACACCCTGCCGGCCGGCGGCGGCGGGTTCCTGGGCGAAATCCGCATCGAAAGCCGCATGGACGAGCGCGGCTCCGAGGGCGTCGGGCAATCCTGGCTGGCTCGCGTCCTGCCACGCGGCGTCGTCTATGATGGCCGCATCCACGAGCAGCCGGTAAGCGACCTGCCTCGGCGTCGGCTGGCGCTGACCGTCGGGCACGACGGCTACACCGCCGAGCAGCTGGCCCGCAAAGGCTCGCGCAACGAGACCCTGCTGATGGCCGAACTGCAGGACGCGCCGGGCGAGCCTTATCTATGGTTCCAACTGGCCAAGGAGCACCAGGCCCGGGGCCGCGCGCCCCAGGCGGCGTTCTGTTTCACCGAAGCCCTGCGGCTCGCCCCCGGCGACGTGGCCTGGCGCCACGCCCTGGTGGTCCGGGCCCTGATCGCGCTGAAGGCCAACGGCCAGCTCGCCGACGCGCTCGCCCTGGCCGACGCCGAGGTCGCCCACTGGCCGGCCTCGCCGGACTTCTATTTCGTGATCGGCGACCTCTATCTGGACGCCGCCAGCCAGGAGCCGGACCGCGCGCTCGACCACTTCCTGCCCGTGGCCGAATCCGCCTGGAAGCGGTGCCTGGAGATCGGCGAGCGGCCGGACCTCGACGGGGCCGTCGCCGGCCGAGGCGGCTTCATGGCCGCCCACAACCTCGCCGTGCTGTGCGAGACCCTCGGCCGGGCGTCGGAGGCCGCGGACTACGCGGCCCTCGCTAAGCGCCTGCGCGGCTAAGCCCGACTTGTGTCCGAAGGCTCTGGAGATACAATATGTTGCGGTGAACAAATGCCGAATCACGCGAGGTCGCTGATTCGGTCCTGATTCGTTGCGGCCGTGTTCCGCGAGCCGGTAGAGCGGCGCCGTCGCGCGATCGGGGGCCACGAACCGCCCTTCAAAGTTGGTTCCGTCGCAACAGAGTCGCGCCCCTTCTTAAAGGGTCCGCGCCGAGCTTCCGATGCCGCTGTATTCCTGGATTGAATCCATCAGAAGATTGAGGAGCAGAACGCCTTCAGACGCTCTGCATCGAGCGCGTCGCCCTTCGTGGGGCGCTGCCCCATGGTCGCGATTTCGAGGATATATTTGGTCATGGTCTTCATCCGCTCGTTCATGCCGACCGCCTGACCATACCCTTGGTGCAGTTCGACCCAATCGCCAGGCGAGAGGATTTCGGGGTGGTTCAACAGGCTGAGCTGCCGCCAGATCGTGTCCTCTTCGCGCCGCAGCTGGGCGAAGGATTTGTAGGTGTAGAAGGCATCGCTGAACGCCAGCTTTTCCTTGTGGGGCATGTGCCCGAGCGCCTGCCCGCTGACGGCGATATCCCAGCTGCCGGAGCTCGCCGTCCACGACGGGGGCTTGGTGATGGCCTGGTGAAACCCGGTGGGGAGCCCCCTGGCCTGGCGACGGAACCCCTCTTCGATCTCCGCCAGGCGGCGGGTGATGCAGGGATCCTCGGCCACCCGATAGGCCGCGGAGGAGACATTTTCCTTCGCCTCATCGTGAAGCGCGGCGCGCTCCGCCGCGACTTCATGGCGCCAGTGCGCCTGCTCGACGGCCTGTTCGGCGCCGATGGCGATCAGCACGCCCAGGACAATGGTGGCGACCTCTTTCGCGAACTCTCGCCAGCCGTGCCAGGGCTTTGGTTTGTGGATGTCCATGCCGCCCCCACCAGTTCAACGGTTGGCAGCTTGGCTAACACGAATTGCATAGCAGGGGAGATAGCGGGAGATACGGGGACACGAGACTGGAGTGGCCCCCTGACATGAGACAGGGAAATGGCAGACGCTGGACTGAGGTGGACGCGCAGGCCCTCGCTCCATAAAGTGGTCCGTCCCTTGAGTTGCCTTCCTTGAGTTGCCCTGCGGGACGCCGCCCTCATGACCGACGCCGCCGAGATCGCCGCCGAACTGCGACGGCTGTTGCCGAACGCGCACGCACCCTATTCCGGGGTGCATGTGGCCGCCGCCGTCGAGAGCGCTGACGGGCGGGTGACCTTTGGGGTGAACGTCGAGAACGCCGCCTATCCGCTGGGCCAATGCGCCGAGGCGAGCGCCATCGGGGCGGCGGTGACGCAGGGCCCGACCACGATCGCCTGCGTCTATGTGGCCTCGTCCCTGCCCGGCCTCATCTGGCCCTGCGGCGGGTGCCGGCAGAAGATCTTCGAACTGGCGGCCGACGGCTGCGAGGTGGTCAGCCTGGGCGCTGACGGCGAAGCGCGGCGCCAGACAATCGAGCAGCTCCTGCCCCTGGGCTTCCGCTTGGAGCCTGCGCAAGTTCGCCGCGCCTAGTCAGGCTTGCCCGACTCCCTGAGGCGCCCCAACTAAGCACCATGAGCGACCGCTCCACAGGCGTGGCCCCTTCGAGGCTGGTGGCGGTGCTGGGCCCCACCAATACCGGCAAGACCCATCTGGCCGTTGAGCGGATGCTGGGGCACGCGTCGGGCATGATCGGCCTGCCGCTGCGCCTGCTGGCCCGCGAGATCTATGACCGGATCGTCAAGCTGCGGGGCCCGCGCAACGTCGCCCTGATCACCGGCGAGGAGAAGATCGTCCCGCCCCGGCCGCACTACTGGGTGTGCACCGTCGAGGCCATGCCGCTGTCGCGCGAGGTGGAGTTCCTGGCGGTGGACGAGATCCAGCTCTGCGCCGACCCGGAGCGCGGCCACGTCTTCACCCACCGCCTGCTGCATGCCCGCGGGACCGCCGAGACCATGCTGCTGGGCGCCGGCACGATGGCGCCGCTGGTGCGTCGCCTCTTGCCGCACGCCGAGATCGTCACGCGCGAACGGTTCTCGGCCCTGACATACGCGGGTCCAAAGAAACTGACGCGCCTTCCCCGACGCTCCGCCGTCGTGGCGTTCAGCGCCGACCAGGTCTACGCCATCGCCGAACTGATCCGCCGCCAGCGCGGCGGCGCAGCCGTGGTCATGGGTTCGCTCAGCCCGCGGACCCGTAACGCTCAGGTGGCGCTCTACCAGTCCGGCGAGGTCGACTTCCTGGTGGCCACCGACGCCATCGGCATGGGCCTGAACATGGACGTCGACCACGTGGCCTTCGCCGGTCTCCACAAGTTCGACGGCAAGCGCACGCGCTCGCTCTATCCGCAGGAGGTGGGCCAGATCGCCGGCCGGGCCGGGCGCTACCAGCGCGACGGGACCTTCGGCGTCACCGGCGAGGCCCAGGAGATGGACGAGGACCTGGTCCGCGCGGTCGAGGACCATCGCTTCGATCCGGTTGTCGGGGCGGAGTGGCGCAATTCACGGCTCGACTTCGGATCCTTGCCGAACCTGCTTAAATCGCTGGCCAAGACGCCCGATCGAGCGGGCCTGGAACTGTCCGCCGAGGCCCTGGATGAGACCACCCTTCGCCGCCTGGCGCAGGATCCGGAGGTGGCCGACCGGGCGCACGGCCGCGACGCCATCGAGCGCCTGTGGGAGTGCTGCCAGACCCCGGATTTCCGCAAGCTGGCGGTCGACGAGCACATGGGGCTGGCCAGGGACTTCTTCCTGCACCTGACCGCGGGACGCCAGCGTATCCCGGAGGATTGGATCGCGCGGCAGTACGCTCAGCTCGACCGCATTGACGGCGAGATCGACACCCTGGCCGCGCGGCTCTCCAGCGTGCGCACGCTGGCCTATGTCGCCAACCGCCCCGACTGGCTGGCCGACCCGGGGACCTGGCAGGCCCAGATGCGCGGGCTGGAAGAGCGCCTCTCCGACACCCTGCACGAAAAGCTGATGGCCCGGTTCGTCGACCGCCGCACCAGCGCGCTGATGCGCGGCCTGCGGGTGCGCGAGGACATGCTGGCCGGCGTCGCGGCGGATGGCGCGGTGACGGTCGAGGGCCACTATGTCGGCAAGCTGTCGGGCGTGCGGTTCGAGGCGGCGCATGGATCGTCGGTGCTGGAGGAAAAGGCGTTGCGCGCGGCTGCGACCCACGCGGTCGGGCCCGAGATCGCGCGCCGTCTCGGCAAGCTGGCCGCCGACCCTGACGCGGCCTTCGCGCTCAACCCCGATGGCGTGGTCGTGTGGCATGGCGAGGCGGCGGGCGTGCTGACCGGCGGCGAGCCCTTCCGGCCGCACGTGCGGCTGCTGGGCGAGATCGGCCACGACGCCGCGCGCCAGCGGGCGACCCAGCGGCTGGAGGCCTTCGTCGCCAGTGAGGCGGGCCGCCGGCTGGGGGCTTTGCGCAAGCTCGAGGCCGCCGTCGCCGACGGCAACATCAAGGGCCTGGCGCGCGGCCTCGCCTTCCGCCTGATCGAGGCCGGCGGCGTCCTGGACCGCGCCACCGTCCGCGCCGAGACCCGCGCGCTGAGCCCGGTCGAGCGGCGGATGCTGCGCGGCCTGGGCGTGAGGTTGGGCGCATTTTCCGTCTACATGCCGGCGCTGCTACGCCCTGAGGCCCGCGCCCTGACCCAGGCTTTGGCCGCCCGGGACGTCCCCGGCTGGCGCCCGGCCGCCGACAAGCCCTGTCGCCTGCCGGGGCAGATGCCCTCGCCCCGCGCACTCTCGGCCTTCGGACTGCGCGCCGTTCGCGGCCTGGCGGTCCCGGTGGAACAGCTGGAACGCCTGGACGAGCTGTTCCGCGCAGGCGTCAAACAGGGCGGCGGCGTTGTGTTTTCGGAGGAGGCTCGCGAGTCCTTGGGCTGGAGTCCTGACGAGACCCGCGAAATTCTCAAGGGTCTGGGCTATGCTGTGGTCAAGCGCATCGGCGACGTCACCGCCTGGCGCCGTCGCGCGGAGCGCGATTTCGCCTTGGAGCATCGTCCCATCATCGCCCCCAACTCACCGTTCGCCGCCCTCGCCGCCCTGAAGGGCGAGCCCGCGCCTGCCCGCCGCCCCCGTCGACGCCGCCGGATCGGGACCGCACGCTCATGAGCGAAGACACCATCATCGAAGCCACCCGCGCCGACGTCTGGCTGTGGCGCGCCCGGTTCTTCAAGACCCGCACGCTGGCCGCCGACTTCATCGAGGAAGGCCGCATCCGGCTGACCCGCGCCGGGCACGAAAGCCGCATCGACAAGCCCGCCCGCTCGCTGAAGGTCGGCGACGCCCTGGTCTTCGCGCTTGGCGGCAAGCTGATCGCCGTGTCCATCGTCTCGCTGGGCGAGCGCCGCGGAAATCCGAAAGAGGCGCGGACGCTCTACGCCAAGTTGGACGCCTGACGACCATCCAGCCGCGCTTGCAGAATTCCTGGCAAGACGGCGTGGTCTGGCGCCATTGACAACGCGGCGCCGGACCGTGAAAAACCCGCGCCCTACCTCGGCTGCCCGGAAGGCCACACGCGCGCCATGACCTACATCGTGATGGATGCCTGCATCAAATGTAAGTTCATGGACTGCGTGGAGGTGTGCCCGGTCGATTGCTTCTACGAGGGCGAAAACTTCCTGGCGATCAATCCGGACGAGTGCATCGACTGCGGCGTCTGCGAGCCGGAATGCCCGGTCGACGCCATCAAGCCCGATACGGAAGACGACGCCGACGGCAAATGGCTGCGGATCAATTCCGAATATTCGAAAGTCTGGCCGAATATCACGGTTAAGGGCGAGGCTCCGGCCGACGCCGAAGCGTTCGAACGCGAGACCGGCAAGCTTGAGAAATATTTCTCCGAGAAGCCCGGCCGCGGTTCCTGAGGCCGAAAGGCCGCCGCTTGCCAAGGCAGGCGCTCCATAGGGGCAACCCTTTCATTCCGCTTCATTTTATGATAGGGTTTTACCCGATGTGGCGGTTGAGGCCTCCGCGCCTTGCCCATCGGTTTTGAAGAAACGCCATTGCGGCGCGGTCCATGAGGGATAGCTCCGGCGACAGGCGAAGGGTGTCTTAAGAGGTTAAATTCCGTTCCAACCGATGTTGCCGCCGCGACCCTTTCGCGGAGAGCGTGGCTTTGTCGATGAACGGACCGGCGTCAGCGGTCGGCGCGTCTAGGGTCTGGCGGAAGTCCAGACCAGGATTTTTGAGAAGGGTTCCCCGATGAGCAAGAGCGGTCACGATTTCTCGGTTGGCGATCACGTCGTCTATCCGGCCCATGGCGTGGGTCAGGTTCAGGGGGTCGAAAATCAGGAAGTCGCCGGTCTGTCGCTCGAAGTCTATGTGATCACCTTCGACCACGAGAAGATGACGCTGCGGGTGCCCACCGCCAAGGCCCGCACCGCCGGCCTGCGGGCGCTGGCCGAGACCAATGTCGTCACCCAGGCGCTGACGACGCTGAAAGGCCGCGCCCGCGTGAAGCGCACCATGTGGTCGCGCCGCGCCCAGGAGTACGAGGCCAAGATCAACTCCGGCGACCTGATCTCCATCGCCGAGGTGGTCCGCGATCTGCACCGCGCCGAGAACCAGCCGGAACAATCCTATTCCGAGCGCCAGCTCTACGAATCGGCGCTGGACCGCATGGCCCGCGAAGTCGCCGCCATCGAGCGCATCGACCGCGACGCGGCCATCGGCATCCTCAACAAATCGCTGATCAAGGCGGTCGCCGCCTAAGCCGTCCGACGATCCGATTCGCGAATCGCCCGGAGCCTGCTCCGGGCGTTTTCGTTTGCGCCCTGGCGACGCGCGGCCCAAGCCTCAAGCCAGGATCAAACCTTGGGAGGCAGGACCATGGCCACAGACGCCCGCCGGGAGGCCCGCGAACGGGCCTATTCCACGCCGCTCGAGGACTTCGACGTCTCCGACGTGAGCCACTTCACCAGCGACACCCACTGGCCCTGGTTCGAGCGACTGAGAGCTGAGGATCCGGTTCACTACTGCAAGGCCAGCGCCTTCGGTCCCTATTGGTCGGTGACCAAGTTCCAGGACATCGTGGCCGTGGATTCCAACCACGAGGTGTTCTCCTCGGACTCCAGTCGCGGCGGCATCATGATCGCCGACGCCTTCGAGCCCAGCGACGATTCCAGCTTCATCGCCCTGGACCCGCCCGACCACGACGCCCAGCGCCGGGTGGTGACGCCGACCTTCTCCACGGCCGGCATGGCCGCCATGGAGCCGCTGATCCGTGAGCGCGCCGCCGCGATCCTCGACGAACTGCCGGTCGGCGAGACCTTCGACTTCGTCGATAAAGTCTCGATCGAGCTCACCAGCCAGATGCTGGCGACGCTTTTCGACTATCCGTTCGACCAGCGCCGCAACCTGCCGAAGATCTCCGACATGGCGCTCTCCGGCCCGCCGCCGGCCGACATGACCTTGGAACAGCGCATGGAGCGGCAGGCGGCGTTCATGCCGCTGGTCATGCCGTTCATGGGCCTGTGGGACGCGCGCAAGGATGGGCCGCCGGCCAACGACCTGATCTCGCTGCTGGCCCAAGACCCGGTGACCCGCAAGGGCGACCGGCCGGAGGGCTATTTCGGCAACATCATACTGCTGACCGTGGCCGGCAGCGACACCACCCGCCACTCGATCACCGGCGCCCTGATGGCCTTCCAGGACTACCCCGACGCCTATGACCGGCTGCGCGCCAATCCAGCCCTGCTGGAATCAGCCGTGCCGGAAATCGTCCGCTGGCAGAGCCCGGTGGCCCACATGCGCCGCACAGCGACGCAGGACCACGAACTGGGCGGCAAGACCATCCGGAAGGGCGACCGCGTGGTCATGTGGTACGTCTCGGGCAACCGCGACGAAGAGGTCATTACCGACCCCGACCGCTTCATCATCGACCGCGAACGGCCGCGCCAGCACGTGGGTTTCGGGTTCGGCATCCACCGCTGCGTCGGCAACCGCCTGGCCGAAATGCAGCTGCGCGTCGTCTGGGAAGAGATCCTCAAGCGCTTCGAACGCATCGAGGTGGTCGGCGAGCCGCAACGGCTGAAGTCGAACTTCGTGAAGGGCTACGAGGCCCTACCGGTGCGGATCGTGGCCTAGATCTTTTCCACACTGCCGAGCATTACCACCTCATCGATCGGCCGGCTTAGCCGGCCTCAACGCTGTCCAAGAGGGCGACTTCGTCGCCCGGCCCGCGGTCCAGCTCGGCCTTGAGCCGGTCGCGGTCGAGGTCGCCTTCCCAGCGGGCGATGACCAGGGTTCCGACGCCGTTGCCGATGAAGTTGGTGAGCGCCCGGCACGCACTCATGAACCGGTCGACGCCGACCAGCAGGGCCAGCGCGGCGATCGGCAGGTCGGGGATCACCGCCAGGGTGGCGGCGAGCGTGATGAAGCCGGCGCCGGCCACGCCGCTGGCTCCCTTCGAGGTGAGCATGGCGACACCCAGCAGGGTCGCCTCCTGCCCCAGGCTGAGCGGCGTGTTGGTCGCCTGGGCCAGGAACAGCGTCGCCAGCGTCATGTAGATATTGGTGCCGTCGAGATTGAACGAGTAGCCGGTGGGGATGACCAGGCCGACGGTGGTCTTGCCGGCCCCCAGCCGCTGCAGCTTGGCCATGATCAGCGGCAGGGCCGCCTCCGACGATGAGGCGCCCAGCACAATCAGCAGCTCGTCGCGGATATAGGCCAGGAACTTCAGGATCGAGAAGCCTGAGAGCCAGGCGACCGCGCCCAGCACGATCAGCACGAACAGCAGACTGGTCAGGTAGAAGGTCCCGACCACGGCGCTCAGCTGGACCAGCGAGCTTACCCCGAACTTGCCGATGGTGAAGGCCATGGCCCCGAACGCGCCGATCGGCGCCAGCTGGACGACCACCCCGATGATGCCGAAGAACAGCTGGGCGATGTCTTCCAGGACGCCCGCCGCGCGGTCGCCGAACTTACCGAGCCGCGTGCAGGCAAAGCCGGTCAGGATCGCGATGACCAGCACCTGCAGCAGATCGCCCTCGGCAAAGGCGCTGACGAAGGTGTTGGGGATCAGGTGCAGCAGATAGTCCACCAGGCCAGGACCGTGCGTGGCCTTGACCAGGTATTCGCTGCCGATCTTCGGATCGAGGGTCTTCGGATCGATGTTGAACCCCGCGCCCGGGTGCAGCACGACGCCGACCACCAGTCCGATCACCAGGGCGAAGGTCGACATCACCTCGAAGTAGACCAGGGTCCGCAGGCCCAGGCGCCCGAAGGCCTTCATGTCGCCCATGTGCGCGATGCCGGCGGCTACGGTGCAGAAGATCACCGGCGCGATGGCCATCTTCACCAGCTTGATGAAAGCGTCGCCCAGCGGCTTCAGGTCGGCCCCGAAGTGCGGCCACAGCCAGCCCACGACGGCGCCCAGCGCCGTGCCGATCAGCACCTGCACCCAGAGCTGGCGAAAATGCCTCAGAAACCCCATCCGCCGATTGCTCCCCCAGGGCGCGGTCGCGCTGGGCTCACGCTAGGGCGCAAGCCGCGCGCGGGCAATCGTGCTCAGGCCGCGAGCGCGCGGCGCTGACGGCGCAGCATGGCGCCGAGGCCCGCGAAGCCGATCAGCAGCATCGTCCAGGTCGCCGGTTCCGGCACCCCGAACGGGATACCCGTCCCGCCGAACGTGCCCAGGTGAACCTCACTGTTGAGCCCCCCGGCGCCGCCGTCGCGCACCATGGCGGCGGCCGCGACCGAGCCCTGGATGAAGCCGGCGCTCGATGAGACGTTGCTGTTCACCGCCAGGATCGAGCCGTCGAACTGGCCGAAGTCGATGTTCTGGATCGAGGACGCGAAATTCCAGATCACCTTCTGGGAGAAGGCGTCGGCGGACGTCGCGTTATCGCTCACCCAGTTCTGGTGGATATTGAGCAGGGTGATGTTCGCCAGGCTGGAGACGTTGACGATCACGGCGGTAGAGCTGCTCACGCCGTCGAAGTTGAAGGCCGCGGCCTGGCTGAAAAAGCTCGCCGCGTCGGTGATGTTGAACACCGAGACCCCGTCCGCGCCGGGCGTGCCCACGAACTTCACGTCGTTGGCGTTCGCCGCGTTGATCGCGCTGTCCGTCGCCATGCCGAAGAGGCTGGTCGAGAGCGCCTTCAGGTCGGCCGAGTAGGTCGCCGTCTGCGTGGCGAGGCTGGTCTTCAACCCCGGATTCAGGTTGGCGTTCTGGGTGACGACCGCGCCGCCATTGGCGTTGAGGTTGCCACCGCTCTTGGCCCCATAGGTGAAGGTCCCGCCGTTCAGGTTGGTGTTGACGTTGGAGAGCGCGCCCACCTGGCTGACACCGCCCGGGGCGTTGAAATTCAGGTTGCCGCCGGTGATCGTGCCACCGACCACCAGGCCCACGGGCCCGACCTTGCCGCCTGGGCCGCCGGGCGCCGCGCCGTTCTGGATGTTCAGATTGCTCACCGTCACATCGCCGCCCACGCTCAGCGTCGGCTTGGCGCCCACGGCCGGGGCGACGTAGCCCTGGGCGTTGTTGGTCCCGAACCCGAACTGGCCGCCCGCGCCGGTCAGATTGCCGCCGATCCAGGTCTTGCCACCCACTTCCTGCGACAGCTTGGCGTTGCCCAGCGACAGGACGCTGAACTCCTTGAGGGTCAGCAGGCCGTTGGCGGCGTTGCCCGCGGCCAGCGCCGGCGTGGCGGCGAAAAGGGCGAGCGAGACGAGCGCCGCGGCGCGCGCCGAAAAGGCAAAAGACACGATTCTAAAATTCCCAACTGTTGGGACAAGCTCTGCCTTAACCCTGTTCCCCGGCCAAGCTCGTTCCCGCCTGAGGGGAATTCCGAATGGCCGCGGGGCCCGGGCCGCCCAACCCTTGGTCACCAAGACTTGGCGCCTGCTCCCGCGCGTGGCATCCGTCGCGCCGCGTGGCCTCGTAGCTCAGCCGGATAGAGCAGGGCTTTCCTAAAGCCAAGGTCGGGGGTTCGAGTCCCTCCGAGGCCGCCACGCTGACCGGCTATGGATCTCTTGAGGGAGACCGCTAACCTCCCGCTCAAACTGGGCGAAGGACAGCAGTACGTTGAGGGTGAGGCGGCCCATGCTGGTGGTCGTGTTGAACGACCGTGTCACCGATACGAAGGCCACGCCCCGCGCGTCGAAGGCCTCGACGATCTTGGCGAAGTCCGTGCGTGACCGTTTCAGGCGATCGACCTCGTAGACCACGACCACATCGACCTTGCCGGCGGCGATGTCGCCCGGCAGATGCTTGAGTCCAGGGCGCTCCAACGATGCGCCCGAAAACCCTCCGTCATCATAGAGTGTCGAGATCGCCACCGAATGAATGATGACTTGCCGAGCGACGGCGGCCGGTGCGGGTCGTCTGAGGTAGACTTGTCTTCGTAGGTGGCGGGCGACCTCTGTCGCCTATTTGTGGACGAAGTGCTCCTGGTAGGCGTGCGATTTGCCCTCGGGGTTTTTGGCGATGCCGCGGCGCACGGCGGTCTTGCCGTCGGGGCTGAAGCTCCAGAACTCGCCGGCGATCACGTCGCCGTCCTTCATCTTCAGGATCTGCAGCTCGTCAGGCGCGGTCTGGGTCACCGAGACCTGGTTGAACCGCACCTGGTTCGGGAAGGGGAAGACCTTTCCGTCCAGCGACGTTTCGTGATCGGAGATGTAGGGCTTGTCCGGCTGGGTGGTGTTGACCGAGTGGTAGACGAGGTGGTTGTCGCTGAACTTGAAATTGATGGTCAGCTTGAAGCCCGGCTCGATGGTGTTGCCCGGCGCCTTGGAGACCACCGCCGTCCAGTCACCGTCGTGCGGACTGGCGGCCAGGGCCGGGGCGGCGGCGAACGCCACGGCTGCTGCGGCGGCGGCGAGGCTCAGGATCGCGGTGCGGCGGATCATTGTCTTCTCCATTAGAAGGGCGTGCGGCCCTCGGTGTGCTGTTCGACCTGTGCGCGGGTGGTCCAAAGGGTGCGCAGGGTCTTATCGGAGAGGTGCTTGAGCTGGTCGGACCGGTGCGGCGAGCCCGGCTGGCTGGCGTTGCCGTAGCTCATCAGGCCCTTGGCCTTGATCGGCGTCGAGAACTCCACCAGCGACACCCAGGTCTCGCCGTGCACAGGGATGCGCTTGCCGTCCTTCAGAGGACCCCAGGTGATGGTGCGGAAGATGCCGGTGTTGCCGAAGCCACCGTTGCCAGGCAGGTCGATCTTGTCGATAGCGAAGCGCGAGACCTCGCCGAACGGCCGGTCGATGGCTCCGTACTTGGTCTTCATCTCACCGATGGCCGCCTTCAGCATATCCAGCGCCTTGGCCGGCTCGGCGATGCCCTTGGGGGTGCCGATGGGGTCGGCGGCCAGCCACTTCACCTTGTAGTTGGCAAGGCTGGTGAAATTGTTCGGGGAGAAGCGGTTGGCCCAGGTCTCGAACAGCAGCGCGGCTTTGCTGTCGGCGACGGTCTCGCGATCCCAGGCCTTGAGCAGGTTCACGGCGGCCTGGACCTCGGGGTCCGGATCGCCCTGCGCCGCGGCGATCAGGTCCGGCAACACCCGGTCGGCCATCAGCGTGTGGGTCGACAGCTTATGGGCGACGAAGTCGTCGTAGCTTAGCTTCTTGTCGTCGGCGAGCAGGTGGGCCGACTGCTGCGAGCGCAGGGATTCGGGGCCCGGTGGCGCCACGTAGGGCGGGAAGTCCTCGTAGTGGATAACCTGCGGGTAGGTGGCCACCCAGGGCGGATCGTTGGTGTTCTGGATCCAGCCAGTGGGCGGATCGATGACCTTGGGCAGGTCCTCGTAGCTGTGAACCTCGGTCCACAGGGTCGCCGAGGTGTCGCCTGGCACGTCGCCGCGCCAGAAGGCCATGTCGCCCTTGGGGTGCTTGGGCAGGACGCCGTTGTCCATGTACTGAATGTGGCCGGCCTTGTCGGCGTAGACGATGTTGAAGGTCGGCACCTGCAGCCGCTTCAGGATGGTCTCGAACTCCGCGAAGGTCTTCGACATCCCCATGTCCCAGTACTGCTTCAGCCCGTCGGGCCGGTCGAGACCGGCGACCCGCAAGGCCAGGGTCTTGCCGTCGGCGCGGGTGAAGGCCGGGCCATGGACCGACTCGCGGATGGTCAGGCTTTCGGTTTTCAGGGATCCGTCGGCCTGCTTGACCTTGAAGCTGGTCGTCCGCGTCTTGAACGGCAGCACCTTGCCGTCGAACAGGTAGCCGTCGCCGGAGAGCTTCAGCTCGTAGTTGGTGGCGCCCAGCATGCTGTTGACGGTGTTGGTAAACCCCATCTGGTCGTTGAAGCAGAACCGCAGCACGGGCAGGCCGACCTGGGTCGCGCCATACATCTTGATGCCCGGGCCGTTCAGGTCGGCCTCGAAATAGGTGAAGTAGCTGGTGGGCCACGGCAGGTGGGGGTTGGCCAGCAGCATCGTATGGCCGCTCTTCGACTTCGACGGCGCCACGGCCCAGGCGTTGGAGCCGTTGTTGCCAGCCCCGGGCACAGGTGCGCCCATGGTCCGTTCCATGGGGGCGACGTAGATGAAGTTCATCAGCCGGTGCGCATGGGCCATGACGTCGACGCCTGAGACCGGTAGCACCACGGCGATCTTCGGATCGATCTTGCCGGGATTGGCGGCGTCGTAGGCGTTGATCCCCTCGGCGAAAGCGTCGAGGTCGGCGCGGAACTGCGGGGTGGAGGCCTTGTACCAGGCCAGCGCCCGGGCCGGGACGTCGTTGGAGAGCATCCAGCGGTCACTGCCGGCGAACTGCGGACCCCAGTATTCGGCGGCGCGTCCACGGGCCTCGCCGTAGAGGTGGACGACAATGTCGCCGTGGTTCTGGGCCTGGGCGTAGCCGAAGCCGTAGAACACCGCCGCCTCGTCCTTCCCGTAGACGTGCGGCACGCCATAGGTGTCCCAGAGGATTTCGCCGCGGCCGTGGAAGCTCTTCGAGCCGGCGGGCTTGGCCTGCGTCGGCGGGGCCGCGAGCCCGGCCAGACCGCCGAGCCCGAAAGCCAGCGAGGCGCCGAGGAAGGTCCGCTTACGCATCACTTAGGCCTCCTTAGCCCGGCTCAGAAGTCCCACTGGATGCGCGCGTAGTACGACCCGCCCGTGAACCCGATCGGCGAGGTCCCGGGATACTGGCCGGTGCCTGTGGTGGCGTTGAAGATGCCGTTGGCGTCCGGATATTTGTTGAACAGGTTGTTGGAGCCGACCGCGAAGGTGACGTCGTTGGGCAGCTTGTAGGCGATCTCCAGGTCGGCGATCCACTCTGCGCCGAAGCTGCGGTCGTTGGCCGTCGCGTTCTGCAGGATCGTGTACTTGCCGAAACGCGTCTCGCGCACGTTCACCGACCAGTTGTTCCAGGCCCAGTTGGCGGCCAGCGCGATCTTGTCCTTCGGGAAGGCGGTGGTCAGGTTGCCCTGGCTGAGCCGGTCGAAGAGCACGAACGTCGGGCCGAGCGAGCTCAGCTCCGGCGGATTGGCGATGATCCCGGTGATGGTGCTCTTGTTGGCGTTGTAGCCGGCGCTGGCATGCAGGTTTCCCCAGTCGCCGAAGTCGTGACGCCAGGTGGCCACCACGTCGAAGCCGTCGGTCCGGGTGTTGATGGCGTTGGTGTAATACTGGGCCGACAGGTCGCCCGAGAGGCCATGAGCGATCAGGATGTTGGAGACCGCCGCGCCGGTGAGCGTGCTGGTGATGGCGATCCGCTTGTCTACATCAATCCGGTAGGCGTCGATGGTCACCGCCAGCTCCGGGATCGGATCGAAGGTCAGTCCGATGCTGTAGTTCTTGGAGGTTTCCGGCTGCAGAGGCTTGGCGCCCAGTGCGATCGCCGAGGGCGAGTCCACCGGCAGGGTCTTGATCGAGAGCAGGTTGAGGACGTTGTTCACCAGGCGGAACTGGCTGGAGGAGGCTGCGTAGTGCTCCTGGGCCAGGCCCGGCGCGCGGAAGCCGGTGGACGCGGCGGCGCGGATCGCCAGCCAGTCGGTGAGCGCGAAACGGCCATTGACCTTGCCGACCACGGTGTCGCCAGAGCTGTCGTCGTAGTTCTCGTAACGGACCGCGGCGCCCAGATCCAAGCGCTTGCTCGGCGTCCAGTCGACCTCTCCGTAGGCAGCGTAGCTGTTGCGGCTGGAGGACGAGGCGTCGGTGGGCTGGAATCCGGGCGTGGCCTGGGCGCCGGTGGCCGGGCGCTGGCCCGCGAAGGGCTGGCCGGCCGGGATGACATAGGTCCCCGCCGCGTAGCTATTGGCATCGCCCTGCGACACCTCATAGGTCTCGCGTCGATGCTGCGCGCCCGCCGAGACCTGCAGATTGCCGCCGTCCCGCAACGGGAAGGCCCGGGTCAGGTCGAGCGAGTTCACCCACTCCGTTGAGGTCAGTGCGCCCACGTAGAAGACCGTGGGGCTCGCCGGGCCGAGGCTGGCGTTCAGCGTGTTGGAGGTGTTCTCCGTGGCGTGGTCGGAGCCGTAGGTGGAGGAGATGTCCCACGACCAGCCCTGAATCTCACCCTTGGCGCCCAGCGCAAACTCATAGTCGTTCTCGCGGATGACCAGATCGGGGCGGAACCCCTCAGGATAGATCTGTGGGATGGTATTGACGTTGTTGGGTGCGCGGAAGGTGAACGGAAGGTCGGTCAGCCGGCGGCTGATCGTGCCGAAGGAATAGAGCTGCACGCCGCCGGACAAGTCGTAGTGCGCGTTCCAGCCGAAGTTGACCGCCTCCTGCGGCAGGGCGCCGTAGTTGCGGGTCACCACGCGATCGACGGTCGCCTCGCGCGGGTCGGGCAGGCCGGAGGGCACGAGTTTCGGATAGATTTGGATCGACCGGGCCACCGCGATAGCGCGGTTGGAGAGGTCCTGCTCCTTGGTGGCGATGGAAAAGTTGACGAAGCCGGACTCGCCGAACTTCAGGCCGTAGTCGCCCTGCAGTTGGATCAGGCGGCCGTCGTGCTGGTCGATGTTCTCGCCGTAGCTGGCGGAGAGGAAGCCGCCCTCGGTATCCTTCAAGATGATGTTGATCACCCCGGCGATGGCATCGGAGCCGTACTGCGCCGCCGCGCCGTCGCGCAACACCTCGATGCGGCCGATCGCCGAGGTCGGGATCATGTCGAGGTCGGCCGGGACGGAGCCGTTGTAGAGTGACGAGACCGAGTTGATCAGCGCGGTCTTGTGACGGCGCTTGCCGTTCACCAGCACGAGGGTCTGGTCAGGATTAAGTCCCCGCAGACCGCCGGTAGCGATCACGGTCGCGGTTCCGCCGCCGGCCCGGGCCGGCAGATTGAAAGATGGCACCAGGGTCTGCAGGGCCTGGAAGGCGCCGATGCGGCCGGTCCTGGCGAGTTCGGTTGAGCTGATTACATCGATGGGGGTCGGGCTGTCGAGCACCGAGCGGGGTGCGCCGCGCACGCCGGTGACAACCACCTCGCCCACCTCGGCGGCCTTGGGCGGGGCGCTGGCCGCGGCGTCACCAATGGCGGCGGCGGGCGCCGCTGCTGCCGTGGCCGAGGCAGCCGTGGCGGCGCTGGTCCTGATCAGACCGCCGCTCTGCGCCGGCCCGGTCAGCGCGATCAGCCCGTCCTGGATCATGGCGATCTTCAGCGGCGTACCGGCAATGATCTTCTGCAGCGCCTCGCGCGTAGGCATGCGTCCGCTCACGGCCTGGGAGCGCAAGCCCGCAACCTCGTCGAAGGGATAGAGCAGGCGGGCTCCCGACTGTTCCGACAGGGCCTTCAAGGCGCCCTGCACCGGCTGCGCGGGGATGTGGAAGTCGGCCGACTCCGCGGCCGCGGCTGGAACGGTGGCGACCGCCGCGGCGATCGCAATCGCGCTGGAGAGCGCGTGGTGGCGCCAGGCGCCACGCCGGAAGTGGGTCGTCATATCTGGAAGCCCCCGAGTCGACATGTGTCGGTTTGATGAACGGGCGGGCGGCCCGCGACCGCTATCTCACGACGGAAATTTTTGTCGGCCGGCGGATCATGGCCTGGCCACCAGCAGCAGACTGCCGTCCGACGCGGGCATGGCGCGGATCGGGAAACCGGTCTCCAGCGCCAGAATGAATTTGTCGGCCTCGTGCACCTCAAAACGGCCTCCCACACGGATGGTGGCGAGCCGGGCGTCGCCCAGGATGATCGGCGCGGCGCGGTAGCGGTTGAACTCCTCCACAGCCTGGGCGAGCGTCTCGCCGTCCAGTTCGATGACGCCTTCGCGCCAGGCCGCCCGCTGGCGCATTTCGGCCTGGTCGAGCTGAGTTGGGGCAACGGCGCCCGGGCGGATCACCGCGCCGCCACCCGCAGCGATATGCGGCGCGGCGGCCACCCCGCGGATGGCCTTGCCGCCGGAGGTGACGGCCACAACCCCCTCCGTGACCGTGAGTTCGACCACTTCATCGCGGATCCGGACATTGAACGCCGTGCCCACCGCGCGAAGCTGGGCGGTTCCAGCGTCGACCAGGAAAGGCCGAGCCTTGTTGTGGGCCACCTCGAACAGCGCCTCGCCGCGCACCAGGCGGATTTTCCGCGCCGCGCGCGTCATCGCGACCTCAATGGTCGAGCCGGTGTTGAGCTGCACCCGCGAGCCATCGCTCAGGACCACCGTGCGCCGCTCGCCGATCTGAGTGCGGTAAAGCTGGACATCCTTCTCGTACCGCCAGGCCGCGGTGGCTACGACGCCGGCGGTGGAGGCGGCCAGGAGACCCCCCATCAATCCGCGCCGCGATAAAAGCAGGGCCAGCGCGTCGTCGCCTGTACGTGGAATCTCGCCGATCGCCGGCGGATCGGCGCACAGCCTCTGCGACATCTCCCAGGCTGCTTCTGCGCGGGCGAAAGCCACGGCATGGCGCGGGTCCGCGGCGATCCAGTCGTAGACGGTTTGGCGGTCGGCGGCGCTGAGTTCGCCTTGCAGCCTAGCGACGCACGCCGAGGCCTCGGCGTCGATCGCCTGTCGCTCGTCCGAAGTCGCGGGTCGTCCGCTCAAGTCCGCTTTCCTCGCGTTCGGCCAAGGCTTTGGCCAGAAGCATCACCGCCTTAGCGAGATGCTTCTCCACCGTAGAAACGGACAAAGCCATCTCAGCCGCTATCTCAGCGAGAGAAAGGTCGTGCACTCGCCGCAGCAGGAACACGCGCCGGCACTGGGGCGGCAGGGTGTCGACGAAGGTCTGCAGCCAGCGAAGTTCGGCTCGCGCCGAGATCGTCGCCTCCGTTGTGTTGTCGGCCGCGCGCAAATTATCGAGGTCGGCGACGAAGTCGAGGGAGACGATGGTATCGCGGCGCGCCGCGTCGATCAGCAGGTTTCGGGCGATCGCGAACAGGTAGCCGCGGCCATGGGTGATCCGGTCGATGTCAGCGGCCGTGTAGGCGCGCGCCAAGCTCTCAGCCACCAGATTCTCGACATCGAAGCCCGCAGGACAAAGCCGCCGAAGGCGCGCCTTCAGGGCGCCTTCCTGCGGCAGAATCACAGCCTTGAACCAGTCCAGACGCCTGACCAACTCGTCCATGGCGGTCCTTTCGCTCAGGGGCCGAGCCCCTGTTCCGGCCGCGGAGCGATCCATAGTTCATGGCGCTTGTCCAGCAACCGGGCCGCGGTCGAGCGCCGATCTCCGGCGCATGGCGGATTTTTGTTCGTGGATCGTTTTCCAATAAGCAGCAGGGCGGGGATGCGGGATTGCAATTGAGCGTGGAGCAGGTTGACGGCGACGCCGGCCCTAGCCGCGGCCAGCGGTTGAGGTCGATCATCGGCGGGTCCGCGGGCAATCTCGTCGAGTGGTACGACTGGTACGTCTACTCGGCCTTCACCCTCTATTTCGCGCCCGCCTTCTTCCCGTCCGACGATCCGACCGCTCAGCTGCTGAGCGCGGCCGCGGTATTCGCCGTGGGCTTCATCATGCGTCCGGTCGGCGCCTGGATCATGGGCGTCTATGCGGACCGGCGGGGCCGCAAGGCGGGCCTCGTGGTGTCGGTGTCGCTGATGTGCGCCGGGTCGCTGCTGATCGCCGTCACGCCAGGGTACAGCCGCATCGGCGTCGCCGCGCCGGCCCTGCTGGTGATCGCCCGGTTGATGCAAGGGCTGTCGGTGGGCGGCGAATACGGCGCTTCGGCCACCTACCTCTCCGAGATGGCGGGCCGCCGCCACCGGGGATTTTACTCGAGCTTTCAGTACGTGACGCTGATCAGCGGCCAGCTGATCGCGCTCAGCGTGCTCCTGCTTCTGCAGGGCGTCTTGCCGGTCAAGGACTTGGAAGCGTGGGGATGGCGCATTCCCTTCGCCATCGGCGGGGTGCTGGCGATCGCGGTCTTCTACCTGCGCCGCGGCCTGGCCGAGACCACGAGTTTCAAGGCCGCCCAGAAGCGGGCCGGGCCGGCCTCCAGCGGCTGGCTCCTGCTGCGCGAGCACCCGCGCGAGGCGGCAACGGTGGCGGCGATGACCGCCGGCGGCACGCTCGCCTTCTATGCCTACTCGACCTACATGCAGAAATTCCTGGTCAACACCTCGGGCTTCAGCCGGGAGTCGGCCACCGAGATCACCACAGCGGCGCTGCTGGTCTATATGCTGCTGCAGCCGGCGGCCGGCGCGCTCTCCGACCGGGTGGGACGAAAGCCCCTGCTGGTTGGTTTCGGGATCGGCGGGGTCGCCCTGACCTGGGTGATCTTCAAGTCGCTGGAGACCGTGTCGAGCAGTTTCCTGGCTTTCCTGCTGGTGCTCGGCGGGCTGTTGATCGTGACCGGCTACACGGCCATTAACGCGGTCGTCAAAGCCGAGCTTTTCCCCGCCCACATACGCGCCCTCGGCGTCGCCCTGCCCTATGCGATCGCCAATGCGCTGTTCGGAGGTACGGCGGAATATGTGGCGTTGTGGTTCAAGAGCCGCGGGATGGAGAGCGGCTTCTATATCTACGTCACCGCCATGATCGGCGCTTCGCTGGTGGTCTACCTGCGCATGCCCGAGACCCGCAACAGAAGCCGGATCCTGGAGGATTGACCGGGGTGTGGCCAGAGCGCTCGCCGATCGCATCCTGGCGCAAGGGGCCAACATCCTTCCGGCGGCCGATAAGGTGATTTCAGCCGCCGCGTCCCTGGCCGCAATGCGCTCGCACCCAAGCGGCGTCGAAGCGGCAGTCGATCATCACCCCGCTGGCCTTAGAGCGGAGACAACGCGACCTCCGACTGCGCCCACCGATGCGCCAGCGCGGCGGACTGACCACACCGCCACGCTGACGTCGCTATCGCCGTCGTGCGGGAGGGGCGCGTCCAAAAGGGGGAACGGCTGGCCGCATTTGCGGCAAAAACCTCCCCGACGCCGATCGCGCCGGATTTCGGGCCACTCCGGCATCGGAAAAGCGTAGGGTCAAAACCGTAACCCCGAACCCAGAGTGCTTCCTGTCGGTCATCGCAGCCCTCAACCACGTCACTCGCTATCGCTATGACGAGCCGGTGGAACTTGGCCCCCACGTCGTGCGGCTTCGGCCCGCGCCGCATACCCGCACGCGGATCGCGTCCTATTCGCTAAAGGTCACGCCGGCCGAACACTTCATCAACTGGCAGCAGGACCCGCACGGCAACTGGCTGGCGCGCATCGTCTTTCCGGAGCCGACCCGCGAGTTCAGCATCACTGTCGACCTCACCGCCGAGATGGTGGTGATCAATCCCTTCGACTTCTTCGTCGAGCCCTACGCCGAGGCCCTGCCGTTCGCCTATCCCGAGGCTATGGCGCATGATCTCGCGCCCTACATGGCGCTCGACGATCCCGGCCCTGGCCTCGATGCCGCCGTGGCGGCGCTTGAGCCCGCCGGCCAGGGGACCGTCAATTTTGTCGTCGGCCTGAACGCCAAGATCCGCGATGCCGTGAACTATGTGGTGCGCCTGGAGCCCGGTGTTCAGACGCCGGACGCCACTCTGCAGCTTGGGTCCGGCTCCTGCCGCGACAGCGCCTGGCTGCTGGTGCAGATCCTGCGGCGCCTCGGCCTCGCGGCGCGTTTCGTGTCCGGCTATCTGCTGCAGTTGAAGGCCGATATCGATCCGGTCGCCGGGCCGATGGGGACCCAGACCGACTTCACCGACCTGCACGCCTGGGCAGAGGTTTATATTCCCGGCGCCGGCTGGATCGGCCTCGACGCCACCTCGGGACTGCTTTGCGGCGAAGGCCACATTCCGTTGGCCGCCTCGCCCCACTATCGGACCGCGGCGGCGATCAGCGGCGGCGCGAGCCGGCCGGCCGACGACTTCGACTTCTCGATGACGGTCACCCGCCTGGTCGAACCCATCCGTATCACCCGCCCGTTCGAGGAGGCCGACTGGACCGCCCTCGTGGCCGTGGGCGACGCGGTGGAGGCCGATCTGCAAAGCCAGGACGTGCGGCTGACCATGGGCGGCGAGCCGACCTTTGTCTCGATCGACGACTTCGAAGCCGCCGAGTGGAACATAGACGCTTCGGGTCCGACCAAACCGATCCTCAGCGAACAGCTGCTGCGCCGCCTGAAGGACCGCTTCGGCCCCGGCGGCATGCTCCACTTCGGCCAGGGCAAATGGTATCCGGGAGAGCCCCTACCCCGCTGGGCGCTCGGCCTCCACTGGCGGCGCGATGGTCAGCCGGTCTGGTTGGACCAACCCTCAGATCTGGCCGACGAGCGCGGACCCAAGGCGACCATCGCCGACGCGCATGGGATGATTCAACGGCTGGCGGATCAGCTGGGCGTCGATCCCATGTTCATTCTGCCGGCGCGCGAAGATCCGCTGCCGGCGATGAAGGCCGAGAATGACCTGCCGCCAGAGGTCGAATTGACGGACGAGGCGCTGGACAATTCGGCGGGACGCACCCGGCTGCGGCGGGTCATGCAGGGCGGGCTTTCCAAGACCCTCGGCTACGTGCTGCCTCTGCGGCGCGCAGCGACCAAGGCCGAAGGCCTGGGCTGGCTCAGTGAAGAATGGCGCTTCAGGCGCGGCCGGCTCTACGCGATTCCAGGGGACTCGCCACTCGGCCTGCGCCTGCCCCTCGACGCCTTGCCGGAGCTGAAGCCCGAAGACTACCCGCACATCGTCCCGCTGGACCCCTACGAGGACCGTGGGCCCCTGCCGGACTACGCACGACTTGCGGCAGGCGGACCCGGCGTCTCAGGCGTCAGCCGGCGCAAGCCGGTGGCCGTGCGAACAGCGCTCAGCGTCGAACCTCGCGAGGGCTACCTCTACGTTTTCATGCCGCCGGTGGCCCGGCTGGAGGACTATCTCGAACTGATCGCCCAACTTCAGGCCGCCGCCGACGACCTGCCGATCCGACTGGAGGGCTATGCCCCGCCCGCCGATCCGCGCTTGGGCGTCCTGAAGGTCACCCCCGATCCTGGCGTTATCGAGGTCAACGTCCAGCCGGCCTCGACCTGGCGCGAGACGGTGGACATCACCACTGGCGTCTATGCCGACGCACGCGCCTGTCGCCTGGGCGCCGACAAGTTCATGACCGACGGGCGCCACACCGGCACCGGCGGCGGCGCCCACGTGGTGATCGGCGGGTCGAGCCCAGGGGATTCGCCGTTCCTGCGCCGGCCCGACGTGCTGAAAAGCCTGCTGCTCTATTGGCAGCGCCATCCGGCGCTATCCTATCTGTTCTCCGGCCTATTTGTCGGACCGACCAGCCAGGCGCCGCGCATCGATGAGGCGCGGCACGACGCGTTATACGAACTCGACATCGCCCTGGGCCTGATACCGCCGCCCAGCCGCACGAAACCGCCGGCGCCGTGGCTGGTCGACCGCCTGCTGCGCAACCTGCTGACCGATGTCGCTGGGAACACCCACCGGACCGAGATCTGCATCGACAAGCTCTATTCGCCGGATGGCCCCACCGGTCGTCTGGGCCTGCTGGAGTTCCGCGGCTTCGAGATGCCGCCGGACGCGCGCATGAGCCTGGCGCAGCAACTGATCATTCGCGCGCTCGTCGCCTGGTTCTGGAAAGAGCCGCAACAGGGTCGGATGGTCCGCTGGGGCACGGCCTTGCACGACCGCTTCATGCTGCCGCAGTTCGTCTGGCGCGACTTCCTGGAGGTGATCGAAGACCTCAACCGGGCCGGCTACGACTTTGACCCGCACTGGTACGAGGCGCAGCGCGCGTTCCGATTCCCGGTCCACGGCCGGGTCGAATACGGCGGTGTCGCGTTGGAGCTGCGCCACGCCCTGGAGCCCTGGCATGTCATGGGCGAGGAGACGTCGGGGTCGGGAACTGTCCGCTTCGTCGACTCTTCCGTGGAGCGTCTGCAGGTGCTGGCGGAGGGTTTCAATTCCGAGCGCCACGTGATCGCCTGCAACGGTCGCGCGCTGCCGATGACGCCGACCGGGGTGTCCATGGAGGCCGTCGCCGGGGTGCGCTACAAGGCCTGGAAGCTGCACAGCGGGCTGCATCCGACCCTGCCGGTCAACGCGCCGCTGACCTTCGATATCGTCGACCGGGCCAACGGCCGCTCGCTGGGTGGCTGCGTCTACCACGTGACCCACCCCGGCGGCCGCAGCTATGATACCTTCCCGGTCAACTCCTACGAGGCACAGGCGAGGCGCAAGGCGCGTTTCGAGGAGCAGGGCCATAGCCCCGGGCCCCTCAAGGTCCCGCACCCTGAACCGACCGACGAGTTTCCGATGACGCTGGACCTGAGAACACCCGGTGGCCGCTGAGACCGCCACCCGACGCCGGGGCGAAGACCTCGAGCCGTCCGCCGCCAAGCGGCTGTCGGCGTGGCTGCGCGGTTACCGGCCCATTCAGGGCATTCCGGACGAGCTGTTCGACGCGACGGGCCGTCCTCGCGGAGACTGGCTGAGCTTCCTCGGTGACTTCGCCGAGTATCCCGAAGGCGAGTTCAAGAGCCGCTTCGAGGTGGCGACCCGGCACATCCGTGACACCGGCGTGTCCTACCGGGTCTATGGCGAGGAAACCGAGCAGAGCTGGCCGCTCAATCCCCTGCCGCTCATCCTCGGCCAGAGCGAGTGGCTGCAGATCGCCCGGGGCGTCGAGCAGCGCGCCAACCTCATGGAAGCCCTGCTGCGGGACATCTACGGCGACGCCTCCCTGGTGGAGGAGGGTCATCTCCCCGCGGCGGCGCTGACCGGCAGCATCGATTTCCTGCCGCAACTGCGTGGGGTCCAGCCGCCCGGCGGCCGCTACCTTCAGCTCTACGCCGCCGACCTCGGCCGAGGTCCCGACGGCCGCTGGTGGGTCCTCGACGACCGTACCCAGGCGCCCTCCGGCGCAGGCTACGCGCTGGAGAACCGGCTGGTGCTCAGCCGCGCCTATCCGAACCTCTACAACGGCATGAACGTCGAGCGCCTGGCGCCGTTCTTCGATGGCTTCCGCAAGGGCCTGGCCAGCGCCGCCGACCGCACCGACCCACGCATCTGCCTGCTGACGCCCGGCCCGTTCAGCGACACCTATTTCGAGCAGGCCCACCTGGCCCGCTACCTGGGCTTCCTGCTGGTCGAGGGCGACGATCTGGTCGCCCACGACGGCAAGGTCTACGTCCGCACGATCGCCGGCCTGAAACGCGCTGATGTCATCCTGCGCCGTGTCGATGCGGATTTCACCGACCCCCTGGAGCTGAACAGCAGCTCTCGTCTCGGCACGCCGGGCCTGCTGGAGGCCATCCGGGCTGGCGGCGTCGCCATGCTCAACATGCCCGGCTCCGGGGTGGTGGAGTCCAAGGCCTTGCTGGGTTTCCTGCCAAAGCTTTGCCGCCGCCTGCTGGGCGAGGACCTGATCATGCCCAACATCGCCACCTGGTGGTGCGGCCAGCCTCTCGAGCGCGACGTGGTCGAGCGCCATCTGGACAATCTGGCGATCGCACCGGCGTTCAATGCTCCGGGCGAAGATGGCGCGCTCAGCGGGCCGCGGCTGATGGCCGATCTCTCGCCCCAGGAGAAGGCTGATCTCAGGCGGCGCCTCACGGACCGGCCTGGGGATTTCGTCGGTCAGGAGGTGGTCCGACTCTCGACCATGCCCGTCCTGCGCGATGGCCGGCTGGAGCCCGCGCCCTTTGTGCTGCGGGTCTACGCCGCCTGGACGCCGGATGGGATGAAGATCATGCCGGGGGGCTTCTGCCGGACCTCCGAGCGCCTGGACGTGCGCGCGATCTCGATGGGCGGCGACGCGCGCACCGCCGACGTCTGGGTGATCGACGACAAGCCGGTGGAGCGGGTCAGCCTGCTGGCCAGTCAGGAGGATGTGAAGGTCCGCCGGATCATGGGCCACCTGCCCAGTCGCGCAGCCGACAACCTGTTCTGGCTCGGCCGCTATATTGAGCGCGCCGAGGCGACCTTGCGGTTGGCCCGAAGCCTCTGCACCAGCCTGATGGATTCCGAATCCGCGGCCCACGCCAGCGGCGAGACCCTGACCAGCCTGCAGCAATTGCTCATCGACTGGGGCGCGCTGGACGAAGAGCACGTCGGGGCTGGCGCTCTGGAGTCCGCCCGCGACACCTTGCACGATCAGGCGGCCTACGGGTCGGTGATCTACCTGGTGCGGGGCGCACGCCGCACCGCCGCCAGCATGCGCGAACGGCTTTCAGCCGACTTCTGGACGCTCCTGGTCAACCTGGAGACCGAACTCACCGAAGGCGCCCAGTCACCACTCTCGGAAGCCGAGGTGTTGCAGCAGGTGGAAAGCGCTCTCCAGATTCTCGCTGCCCTGGCGGGGTTAGCCCAAGAGAACATGAACCGGGTAGCCGGCTGGCGTTTCCTCGACATGGGCCGGCGTATCGAACGCGGCATCAACACCTGCCGCATCACCCGCACCTTCGCTCATGACGCCGCCACGCCTGACGACCTCGACCTGCTCCTCGATCTTGCCGACAGCCAGATCACCTACCGCGCCCGCTATCTGGTGGGCCTGGCGCTGACGCCGGTGCGCGACATGGTCATGCTGGATCCATTCAACACCCGATCACTGGCCTTTCAGGTGCAAACCCTGAAAGATCACCTCGCGGTGCTGCCCTCATTGCTGGCTGACGGCATGCTGGAGGAACCTAGCAAGATCCTCCTGCCACTGGCCACCGACGTCGAGACCGCCGACGCCCAGAACCTGACCCCGGACAAGATGCAGACCTTCGAGCGCACCTTGCTGAAGCTCTCCGGCGCCATCGCCGACCGCTATTTCCTGCAGGGCGCCCACGCTGTACCGACGGTGAAGCTCGGCGGACTCGCGTGATCTACGCGGTCCGCCACCGCACGACCTACAGCTACGAGGAACCGGTGAGTTTCGCGCGCTGCGTGCTCCGGCTGACCCCGCGAACCTCCGCCACCCAGACTGTGCTAGCCAACACGGTAAAGGTCACGCCGCGGCCCACCGACACCCGGGACAGAACGGGGCCGTTCGGTGAAAAGACCCGCACGGTGGTCATCGACACGCCACACACCTCGCTGGTCATCGAAGCCACCTCGCAGGTGGATGTCCATGCGCCGGCGCCGCCCGACCCCAAAGCGAGCCTCCCTTGGGAGGCCGTGCGCGCGGAGAGTTTCCAGAGCCGCGACCTGGGCCCCGACGGCGCCGCCGCCTATCTCTATCCGACACGGCGCACCCCGGCCGCCTCGCCGATCACCGAGTACGCCCGCCAGAGCCTTGTCGCCGGCCGGCCGATCGTTGAGGCCGCCGCCGAGCTGATGACCCGCATCCGCGAGGATTTCACCTACGACCCGGAGGCGACCTCCGTCTCTACCCCGGCGCTGGACGCCTTCACCGCCCGCCACGGCGTGTGCCAGGACTTCGCGCATGTGATGATCTCCGGTCTGAAAGGCCTTGGCCTCCCCGCCGCCTACGTGAGCGGATACCTGCGGACCATACCGCCCCCCGGAAAGCCACGCCTCGAAGGCGCCGACGCCACCCATGCCTGGGTGTCGCTCTGGTGCGGTCGAAACCAAGGCTGGATCGGTTTCGACCCGACCAACGCAATTGTCGTTCAGAACGACCACATCGTCCTGGCCGTGGGCCGCGACTATTCCGACGTCGCCCCAATCGACGGCATCATCCTGGCGCCCGGCGCACAGACCCTGAAAGTCGAGGTCGATGTGATCCCCCAGGAGACAGCCAACGCCCCCGCAGGTCATCGCCCAGTAACAAGCTCATCTGCCTGACGGACGAGGCGGGGGCCAGGGAGAGCAGCGTGGACTGGCCCGCCGGCGCCAGCAGGGGCTTCTGGGCCGCAGGCTAGCCAACTGTCCGAATTTCGGGCGCCACCTCAGCGAAATCACGCAGGAAGCGTGAAACGGCCAGCATACCCGCTCTAATTCTCGCAGCAGACGGTCAAGGTTGTGGCGTTTGACCGCTTCAGAACGCGCCTATTCGTCAGGGTGCGGCGCAACATGCACCAAGTCCAGCAATACGCGGTCGGCGCCAAGTCGGCATCGGCGAAAAAACGCAGCTAAATCCGCGAACGCGGAGCGACGAGGGGCAAGTCTAGATGAAGAATATCAAAGCCGCAGACGAGATCATGAACGTCGCGCGGCGATCTCACCAAATTCGCAAGTCTCTCATGACGGTCGCCGCGGGCTTGCTGGCAAGCACGGCGATGACGTCTACGGTATGGGCCCAAGTCAAGGCGCCGCCCGCGCCAGCAAGCCAGGCCGCCGCCACCGTCGATGAGATTGTCGTCACGGGATCACTTGACGCCCTGCCTCTCAAAAACGTCGGGTCAATTTTCGGCTTTGACAAGACGCTTGTTGAAACCCCGCGCTCCGCGTCGACCATCAGCAAGGAACAGATTGAACGCTTTGGCGTGACCGAGATCTACGACCTCGTCGCCCAGGCTCCCGGAACGTTCACGAACTCCTTCTTCGGCGTCGGCGGCGCGCTCGATATTCGCGGCACGCCTGGCGAGGTCTATTTCCGCGGAATCCGTCGCCTGGACAACGCAGGCAACTATCCGACCCCCATTGGCGCATCCGATCGGATCGACATCGTCCGGGGTCCGGCCTCGCCGATCTACGGCCCGTCGAAGACCGGCGGCTATATGAATTTCGTTCCGAAGTCGGCGCGGGTCAACGGCACGCTGCTGTCCGCGCCGCAGGGTGAAATCAGCTACACCACGGGCAGCTGGGACAAGGGTGTTCTGACGGCCCAAATTCGTGGCCCCGCCAAGATCGGGGACAAGGAATTCGGCTACAGCCTCTACGGCGAAGTCGAGGACTCCGGCAGCTACTACCGCAACATGTCCACCAAGCAGACGATCCTGCAGGCCTCGTTCGACAGCAATATCACCGACAATCTGCGGGCCGAATTCGGCGGCATGTACCACAAGTACGATGGCCAGCAGAATGGCGGCTGGAACCGCCTGACCCAGGCCCTGGTGGATAACGGGACCTATATCACCGGGACCGCCAAGCCCGTGCCGGACATCGGTCCGCCCGATGGCAAGATCTCCTTTGCCGAGCTGGCCGCGATCGGGGGCCTGGGCCCCTTCGGCGGCTTCGCGTGCGGCGGAGGCGTTTTCGCATCGTCGATCACGAACGCCTGTTTTCCGGCTGGCGGACCCCTGGCCCTGACGAATTCCGGAACGGCAAAACTCAGCCGAAGGGATACGCTGACCGGCCCCAACGACGTCCTGAAGAACAAGCAGTCGACCGGCTATTTTGACCTCATCTACACGGGCCAGAACGATCTCGAGATCAAGAATCAACTATTCTACGACAAGACGGAAAATCTGAACGAGAATGCCTATGGATTTTCCCAGTTTGTTGATTCCTATGTTATCGAAGACAAGATTGTCGCGTCCAAGATATTCACCAATTCGACCGGAAAGTTCTCGTATCAACTCTCGCCGTCAATCCGTTACACAAATTTCCATTTCGGCGATGATTTCACCTACGAATATTTCCATCGGGTTGATCTGATACAGGGCTACACGCCGCTCTCTACGCGACTTCTGTCCACGCAATGCGATTGCTCGTATTCGGATTATTTGACCGGTCACTATACCGACTATGGCCTGGCCGGCCTCGCTGATCTGGCGTTCGACTTCGGCCTCGATGTCACGCTGGGCGCGCGGTACGACAAGACCGACGTCGTTTCGACCATCGATCCCAAGCGGCAGCCCGTGGCCGCCGGGACGCAGCTTTCGGCGTCGAACAGCAAGGGCGCCTGGTCCTGGACGGCCAGCGCCAACTACAAGGCGCCGCTGGGTCTGATCCCGTACGTGACGGTTTCCAAGCAATCGACGATGGTGGTGGGCGAAGGCGCCGAAGTTCTGGTGTCCGACGTGTCCGGCAATTCGTTTATCGCCGCGTCAAATCTCTATGAGGGCGGCATCAAGGGCAGCTGGCTTGGCGGCAAGCTCTATGGCGCGGTGTCGGTCTACAAACAGGACCGAACGGACCACAATGTTCAGTCCTCGGTGACCAATCAGTCGGTGGAAACCAAGGGTCTGGAGGCGGAAGTCCGCTGGGCCGTTGACGAGCACCTGCTGCTCACCGGCGCCTATACGAATACGCGGGTCTATAACCTCTCCTATCTGGATGCCGGCACGGCCTTCAGCTTCTTCGGCATCCAGGACCTGAAGAATGTCACCAATCCCGCGCTTTATCTGGGGGGCCAGCCGCTCGGCCTGGTGCCGGTGTTCACGCGAGAGGCCGCGCGGCGTGCGGGCATTCCTGAAAACGTGATTTCTGGAACGGCCACCTACGCCTTCGACAACGGCCTGGCCTTCGCCGCCAGCGCCTCGCATGTGCAGTCGGTGTGGTCGGGCCAGTCCCAGGTCGTGCGCCTGCCGGCCTATACGCTGGTCGATCTGAGCGCGTCCTATCGGAAGGATAAGTGGCTGTTCCGCGCGGTCGTGAAGAACGCCACCGACGCCACCTATTTCCGGGCCAACTTCACGGAGCTGTTCGGCAGCACCATCGTGTTGCCGGAAAAGCCCCGGAGCTTCCAGGCCACGATCGCCTACAACTTCTGACGTGATGCGGGGTGGCGGCTTTCCGCCGCCCCGCATGCTGCCGAGCAGGACTCTCTTTGGCCAAGAGCCTCTTCCTCAAGAATTGCGATGTGATCGTCACCATGGACGCCGAGCGCCGGGAAATCCGCGGCGGCGCTATCCATGTGGTCGGCGACCGGATCGCGGCGATCGGTGCAGACCTGGCCCAGCCAGGCGATGTCGATGAGGTGCTCGACCTGACCGGCCACATCGTCTGCCCCGGCCTGATCAACACCCATCATCACATGTTCCAGAGCCTCACCCGGGCTTTGCCCGCGGCTCAGAACGCGAGCCTGTTTGGCTGGCTGAAGGCCCTCTATCCGATCTGGGCGCGATTGACCCCGGAGATGATCCGCGTTTCCACCCAGACGGCCATGGCCGAACTGCTGCTCAGCGGCTGCACCACCTCGTCCGATCACCTCTACCTGTTCCCCAACGGCGCGCGGCTGGACGACAGCATCGAAGGCGCGGCTGAGATCGGCATGCGGTTTCATGCGGCGCGGGGCGCCATGAGCATCGGCGAAAGCCTGGGCGGCCTGCCGCCGGACGCCCTGATCGAACCCGAAGCCAAGATCCTGCGCGACACCGCCCGGCTGATCGAGACCTTTCACGACCCTGCCCCCAGGGCGATGCTGCGCATCGTGGCCGCGCCCTGCTCGCCGTTCTCCGTCAGCCGCGAACTGATGCGGGACACCGCCATCCTCGCCCGCCAGCACGGGGTCCGTCTGCACACCCACCTCGCCGAGAACCGCGACGACGTGGCCTACAGCCTTGAGCGCTACGGCTGCACGCCCGCCCGCTACGCCGAAGATGTGGGCTGGCTGGGGCCCGACGTGTGGCACGCCCACTGCGTCCAACTCGATGCGGAGGGGATCGGCCTGTTCGGCGCGTCGGGGACTGGCGTCGCCCACTGCCCCTGCTCGAACATGCGGCTGGGATCGGGGATCGCGCCGATCGGGCGCATGCGCCGCGCCGGCGTGCCGGTCGGCATCGGCGTCGACGGCTCCGCGTCCAACGATGCCGCCCATCTACTGAGCGAGGTGCGCCAGGCCATGCTGCTGCAACGGGTCGGTTTTGGGCCCGACGCCATGACCGGCCGCGAGGCCCTGGAGATCGGAACCCTTGGTGGCGCACAGGTGCTGGGGCGCGACGATATCGGCGCGTTGTCGGTGGGCATGGCCGCCGACCTGGCGGTCTTTGACCTCAACGCCATTACCTTCGCCGGCGCCGGGCGTGACCCCGTCGCGGCGCTCGCCTTCTGCGGACCGGTCTCGGCGGCCTACACGATCGTCAACGGGCGAGTGATTGTCCGGCAGGGCCGGCTGACCACGGCCGATCTTCCAGCCCTGATACGGAGGCACAACAGCCTCGCCGCCCAGCTCATCGACGGCTGATGTGGTGCGACCCGGCCGCTCCGAATTCCGGGTCTTTCTGCGTAAAGATTCAGCATCCGCCTCGACCCGTCGCGTCCGGGGCCTCCCCTATGCGCGGCGCGCGCCCTGGCGCGAATAGCCTCGAGGTGGTGTCCAGGCGGAAACGCCCGACGGTGACGAGCAGGCCCTGATGACCCATCCCGTGGACGACGTCCTGCCGCCGGGCCGCCTGCTGGTCCTGGCGCTTCAGCATGTGCTGACCATGTATGCCGGCGCGGTCACGGTGCCGCTGGTGATCGCCGGGGCCCTGCACCTCGCCACCGATCAGACGGCCTATCTGGTGAGTTCGGACCTCGTGGCCTGCGGGATCGTCACGCTGATTCAGTGCATCGGGATAGGCTTCATCGGCGTGCGTCTGCCGGTCATGATGGGCGTAACCTTCGTGTCCGTTGGTCCCAGCATCGCCATCGCCTCCAACCCGGCTCTCGGACTGCCCGGGGTCTTCGGCGCCACCATGGTGTCGGGGCTGATCGGCGTGCTGATCGCGCCCTGGTTCAGCCGCCTCTCACGCCTGTTCGCGCCCGTGGTCACCGGCACCGCCATGCTACTGATCGGGGTATCGCTGATGGGGGTGGCGATCAACTGGATCGCCGGCGGCGGCGCGGGTGGTGCGCCGGGCGAGCTCTGGGGCGTTGCCATAGCGGTCGTGGTGATCCTGATCATCCTGGGCGTCACCCGCTTCGCCGGCGGCTTCCTGGCGAACACCGCCGTCCTCATCGGTATCGGCGCCGGCTTCGCCGCCGCCTGGGCATCGGGCCGCGTCGACCTGACCGCCGTGGCGAACGCCGGTTGGTTCAGCCTGGTTTCGCCACTGCATTTCGGCTTGCCGAGATTCGACCTGCTGGCCGCGGCGTCTATGACCGTGGTCATGTTGATCACCATGGTCGAGTCCAGCGGCATGCTGTTCGCCCTGGGCCGCATCGTCGACAAGCCGCTGACCGCGGACGATCTGGCGCGAGGCCTGCGCGCCGACGCCGTCGGAGCCCTGGTCGGCGGCTTCCTCAACAGCCTGCCCTACACCTCCTATTCCCAGAACGTGGCCATCGTGGCCATGACCGGCGTCCGCAGCCGGTTCGTTTGCGCGGCGGCCGGCGTGATGCTTCTCCTGCTGGGGACCCTTCCCAAGCTGTCCTATCTCGTCACCGCCATTCCTTCCCCGGTGCTCGGCGGCGCGGCGCTGGTGATGTTCGGCATGGTCGCCGCCAACGGGGTCCAGACCCTGGGCCAGGCCAATCTGAGCCATAAGAAGAACCTCTACGTGGTCGCCTTGGGCCTGGGCGTCGGACTTATCCCCGTGGCCGACGAGCGGTTCTTCGACAGATTTCCACCCGCTGCGGCGAGCTTCCTGCACAACGGGGTGATGCTGGGCATTGTCACCGCTGTGCTTCTGAATCTGCTCCTGAATCGCAGCCCGCCCGCGGCGGCGGCGGCCTCGGTCGAGGCCAATCCATGATCGGGCCGAAGGCGCCTGTGGAAACGCCGATAGCAAGGACTGAGCGGACTGTGTGTAACGGGACGGACTCTATCCGATAGCCACCCGCTAGCCGTCTCACCGACGAGGGCGCGTGCCGAGCGCCTACTCCGGCGTGAGGTTGGCTGCCGGCGCGGCGTCGGTCAGCACGAAGCAGATGCGCGCGATCTCGCCGGAGCGGTTGGCCCAGGCGTGGCTGGTCCCGCGCTGGATCAGGATGTCGCCGGCTCGCATCACCGTCTCGTCTTCGTCCAGGATCGCCACCAGCTCGCCCTGCAGCAGGATGGCGTAGTCGATGGTGTCGGTGGTGTGCATGCCCGGATGGCGCGTGTGGCCCTCGTGATGGTCGGCGTCGGCGAACATGGCGGCAAAGACCGCATCGGTCTGGCGGCGGCGCTCTTCCGGATCGTTGGACTCTGGCGGAATGTCGATCACCCGGATCACCGTCCCGCCGGGCGGCGGCAGGACGCCGGTATGCTCGGTGACGGTGTCTGGCGCATCGACCGGAGCGTCGGCGCCCAGCGTCCGCCACAGGTTGTTATTCCGGTAGCCATCGCGAGCCGCCATGGTCAGCATGGCTGGCGAGACCCCGTCCTCGGCGATATAGGACCGGCCCTCGGCGTTGATCCCGGTCAGGATGCGCCGCACCGGCGGCAAGGGCGTGAGCGCCATGTCCTGGATCCCCTTCGCTAATGTTTGCCGCCGACCGCCGGTCCGTACATCAGGCCGTTGAAGACGAACTTGAAGGTGCCATAGGCCTGGCCGCGCATGGCGACCTCCGGGCCCAGCAGGAAGACCTTCCCCTTGCCGTAGCTGGCGTCGACGACGCCCACCGTGCCGTCCAGCGCCTTCTGGCCCCAGGCCCAGCCACTGAGCAGCGGATCGGGCCCATCGAACCAAGACACGGGCTTCGCCTGATCCGGCGCGGTTATTTTGAAGACCGGGCTGGAGTCGAAGAAGATGTCGACCTTGTCCGCGAAGCCGAAGCCCAGCGGGTCCTTGTTGTCGACCCGGGCCGATAGCACCGACCCGGGGATGTAGTATTTCGATGACGGCAACGGCTCGGGCTTGCCGTTCTTGCCCATCTGCACGAGCGGGTTCTCGGTCAGCTTCAGATATTCGCCGAGCCGCGTCGAGCCGCCGATGGCGATGGCTGTGCCGCCGTTCTCGATGAAAGCCTTCACCTGCGGCAGCGTCTTCTCCTCGGTGATCCGGCCCAGCCGCTTGCGGTATTTCTCCGGCGCCTCATCGGGCTTCGGCAGGCTTCCAAACCCGCCGCCGCCGTAGCGGCTGCCCGCGCCGGGAATCGCCCCATCGACGAACAGCAGGGCGTCGTACCTGGCGTTGAGGTTGCCGGCGTCGAGTTCCGGTCCGTAGACCAGCGCGTAGGGAAACTCGAACTGCTCCACGACCCACTGCATCCAGCCCGAGGTGATCAGGCCGCCGTAGGTGTCGACGATGCCGATGCGCGGAGTCTTCAGGGGCATTTTCTCGCCCTTCGGCGCGGAGCCTTGCGCGTAGGCGTCGATGCCGAGCTCGCCGACGCTCCTGGCGATCACCGCCTTGGCCGCGCCCGACGCCGGGACCCAGACCGCGCCCGGGCCGAACTCCTTGCCGCCGGCTTGGCTCGCCGTCTTGATCCAATAGACCGGCGCACCGGCCTTCTGCAGCCGGTTGGTCAGGGTGAAGCTGTTGTTGGTCCGGTGGTCGAGCAGCCAGCCCGCCGCGCCTGAGCCCACGATCCTGCCGGGCGGCGGCGCCATGACCTCATTGAACGGCAGGAACGCTCCGGAGAAATCGTCGAGGACGCGGTCGAACTTCACCCCCATCTGGAAGGCCAGCGTGTAGCCGGTGATGTCATAGGGCTTGATCGGCGGGCCGCCGGGGAATTCGAAATCCTGCGGGTGATCCTGCGGTTCGAACATGTCGAGGATATGCGGACGGTAGGCCTGGTCGCAGGTCACCACGAAGGTCCCGGCCGGATAGGTCTTGCCGTTCGCCGTGAACGCCGCCGTCGCCCGTTTCACCTCGACGCCGGACTTGATCAGGGCGTTCAGGAACTTCACCGTCGTCGGCATGTCCGGCTGGTCCAGCGGCAGGATGTAGCCGCGCGGATCACGCTGGTCCGGCGCATGCAGGACGCTGTCGTAGAGTTTCGCATCGACAACCGCGGCGAAGTCGCCGTTGCCGGCCAGGCCGTCGCCGCGCGGACCCCGCGCCGGAGCCCCCGCTGCCTTGGCGGCCTCCTGCACGGCGGCGACCCGCTTGGGGGTCACCGTCCAGCTGTCCTGCGCCGCCCGTTTCAGGGAATTGCGGCCCATCAGATAGCGGTTGTAGAGCAGGTCCTCGCGGTTCTTGGACGCGTAATCCATGACCGCGCGGTCCATGGTCTTGATGTATTCGATGGTCTGCCTGAAGTGCCAGGTCTGCGGCGGAACGGGGTAGAGCTCGTCCTGGTTGGAGAGCTGTTTCGCGGGTACGAAGGGCAGCTGCATCGGCGTCGGGCTGCCGATGATCTCGGTCAGGATGCCCACCACATTGTGGAAATAGCCGGTGGTCCTCAAGCCGCCGTTGAACCAAGTCGAATAGGGCGCGCCGCTGCGCGAGGCCGAGCCCGGCTTGTCCTCGGCGATCAGCCGGCCGTGCATGGCCGCGGCCACCCCGTCCAGCTCGCTCAGCACCAACGGGTCGAAGTGGTAGTTGGACGGATTGCGGAACGGCGGCACGAAGACGACGGCGCCCAGCGGCCCGGTCTGGTGCTCGTTGTAGACAATCTGCGGGTGCCAGTCCTTGAACATCGCCCGGTTGATCGCCGTCGTCTCGGGCATGTTCGACATGTAGTATTCGCGATTGTTGTCGTGGCCGACATAGCGCTGATAGAGCTCCGGCAGATCGGCCAGCGACCGCGCCTTCGGGTCGGCCTTGCGCATGTACCAATCAGCGACCAGCTGGTGGCCGTCCGGGTTCGGCAGGACGAAAAGCGTGATGTCGTCATTGAGCAGACGCATCGTCTCCGGATCGGTCTTCGAGACCATCTCGTAGACGATCTGAATCTGGGTCTGGGCATTGGAGACCTCGCTGGCGTGCAGGCCTCCGTCGATCCAGACGGTCGCCTTGCCTTCGCGGGCGAGCGCATGGGCCTCGGCGTCGGTCAGGCCCTTGGCGAGCGCCAGGCGCCTGTCGATCTCGATCAGCCGGTCGAGCTTCTTGAGGTTCTCCGGCGAGGAAACCACCGCCATCCAGATGTCGCGGCCCTCGACGCTTTTGCCGAGGCTGACCAGCTTCATCCGGTCGCTCTCCGAGGCGAGCTTTTTCCAGTAGGCGGTGGTCTGGTCGTAGTTGGCCAGGAAGTAGTCGTCGCCAGGCTCCGAGCCGTTCAGCGCCTGCTTGGGCGTGGTGATCTGCGGCGCAGCTTGGGCCACGCCCGCGCCTTGCCAAATGAGCGCCAGAGCCATGCCCGCGAACAACGCTGATTTCATAGACTTCCCCATGCCCGACGCGAGGCTCGAAACCGCCAAACCCGCTGGATGGCGGAAGCTACCGCTCCCGCGCGGCGAGTCGATCTCTAAGCTGCAATCTTTCTCAGCGATTGCCTGCCGGACGGGCTCAAGCCGTCTTGTCGGCCGCCTCGTGCACCAGATCGATCAGCTTCCAGGGATCGAAGGTTTCGTTAGAGGCCGGCGCGGTCTGGCTGGCCCGGCGCATGAGAAAGACACCATAGAGGTCCCTGTCGAGATTGATCCAAGGTCGCGCACCGAACGCCCCCGGGCTCGAAACCTGGCGGGTGCGTCCCGCGACGTCCTGGCTGTCCACCCATTCGCCGAGCCCGTAGTGCGACAGCCGGCCCATCCGGTCGGCCGACGCACCCTTCAGTGGCGCGGTCCCAGTCTGGTCGCGCTGCATCTCATGGACCGAGGCCTCGGAGATCACCCGCTTGCCATTCGCCATCCCCTTGCGCGCGATCATTTCCAGGAAGCGCGAATAGTCGGGTTGGGATGAGACCGCGCCACCCGCCAGCAACGGGTTCCGGTTCGCCGCCTGGCGCGCGAAGGTGGTGAGGGTCATGCCGCAGGGGCGCGCGATCCGCTCAAGGAAGAGGTCGTTGAACGCCTTGCCGGTGACCTTCTCCATCGCGGCGCCCACCACCTGCATCGAGCCCGAGCCATAGCGGACCTCAGCGCCCGGCGCATTGCGGATCACGCCCAGGTCGCCCGCCATCCGGTCGGCGTAGTCTGCCATGGTGATCGCATAGTCCCATCGCCCCTCGGGGGTCGGATCCATCAGGCCCGAGGAATGCGAAAACATCTGGCGGATCTTCAGGCCAGCCTTGTCGCCCGTGAACTGCGGCAGGTAGGTCGAGATCGGCGCGTCCAGCGAGATCCTGCCCTCGTCCACGAGAGTCATCAGAACCGCAGCCGAGAGCCACTTGCTGCACGAGGCGATGGGCACGGTCGTCTCCGCCGAATAGATCCCGAAGTAGCGGTCGTAGAGCACCGTCCCGTTCCGCCAGACCCTCAGGCCTGCGCCCGGCAGGCCGAGGCTCCTGTAGCCGGCGTCCAGGTAGGCGGTGACCGTCTCGAAGCCTTGGTCAGCGGCGCCGAAGGCGGGCACGGCCACGAAGCTGGCGCCGGCGGCGAGGACGGCGCGGCGGGTCGGGAATGTCATCGGCATGGTCCGCTCATCAGGAGCACCGAGCCTAACCGAGCAAGCCGTCTCTCCCATACGGAAACTCGCCCAATTCCATAGGCCGGAATTACTGAGTGTGGCGGCGTTTCCAGAGCAGATAGGCCGCGCTGGTCAGCGCCAGCACCGGCACGCCGACGATCCAGGAGAGCCGAAAGTCCGGGTCGAGGCCCATCGTCACCAGGATGCCGGCCAGCAGCACCAGGCCGACGATCTGCGGCGCCGGGAAGAACGGCATCCGCACCGGCAGCTCGGCTGCGCCATGATGGCGGCGGAACGCGAAGTGGCTGACCAGGATCACCATCCAGACGAAGATCAGCGCGAACAGCGCCACGCCGAACAGGTAGTTGTAGGCCAGGGGCGTCAGCATCGAGACGGCCGCGGCGAGCACGATGAAACCGCCCGACGTCACCACGGCGGCGGTCGGCGCGCCGGCCGGGCTGAGCTTGCCCAGGAGCTTCGGTGCATAGGTCCCTCGCGACAGGGAAAACAGCATGCGGGCGGCCATGTAGACATTGGCGTTCATGCTCGAGAGCGCGGCGCTCAGCACCACGAAGTTCATGATCCCGGCGGCGTAGGGCACACCGGTATGGGCGAAGACGCGGACGAACGGGCTCTGCGCCACCACCTTGGCGCCGGTGTCCATCCAGGGGACGAAGCTCACCACCACGGTCAGCGCCAGCAGGTAGAAGAGCCCGAGCCGCAGCGCCATGGACCGCAGCGCGGCGGGGATCGCGCCCTTGGGGTCCTTCGCCTCGGCGGCGGCCACGGCGATCAGCTCGATCCCGGCGAACGAAAAGATGCCCATGATCACGCCCATCCAGACGCCCCGGGGTCCGTGCGGCATGAAGCCGCCGGGCAGGCCGGTGAGGTTGTGGAAGCCCACCGCCGGCTGGCCGACGCCGAAGATCGCCGCGCCACCGAGCACGATGAAGCCGACGATGGCGGTCACCTTGATGAAGGCGAACCAGTACTCGAAGGTCCCGAAGTTCTTCACCGAGCGCGAGTTGACGAAGACCAGGATCACCGCGAAGGCCAGCGACCAGATCCAGACCTGCACGCCCGGATACCAGTAGGTCATGTAGGTGCCGGCTGCGACCGCTTCGCCGCCGATCGCGATCACCTGGGCGAACCAGTACATGTAGCGGACCGTGAAGCCGGCCCAGGGGTTCAGGTAGGTCTCGGCATAGACCCCGAACGAGCCGGCGGCCGGGTGCATCACCGCCATTTCCGACAGGCTCAGCACCATGACCACGGCGATGAAAGCCGCGATGGCATAGCTGACGATCACCGCCGGGCCCGCGTAGCCGATGGCGATGCCGGAGCCCATGAACAGGCCCGTGCCGATGGCGCTGCCCAGGCCGATCATCGTGATCTGGCGCCGCGTCAGGGCCTTGCTCAGCCCGGCCTCGCGCTCGATGATCGCGTCTTCGTCCACCGCGCCGCCCCTGACCCGACTATCGGAACCCCACCTCATGAACGAAGTTTTCCGGGCCCGCACAAGAGGCGGCTGCCATGGGGCCTGATTGGACCGCCTTCCGGGCGCTGTTTCCGACCCTTGAGCGCAAGGCCTACCTGGCCAGCGGCTCCTATGGCCTGCTCGCAAAACCGGTAGAGGCCGCCTTCCGGCAATACCTCGACGACCGCCTGGACCGCGGTGTCGACTGGGGCGGCTGGGGCGCGCGCACCGAGGCCGTGCGCGAGGGCATGGCGGCCCTGCTGAACGGGCAGCCCGACGAGATCGCCATCACCACCTCGGCCTCCGACGGGATCAATTCCCTGGCCAGCGCCATCGACTTCGCGGGCCGCCGCAACAAGGTGCTGCTCTCCAACCTGGAGTTCCCGACCGGCGCGCAGATCTGGCATGCCCAGGCGCCGCGTGGCGCGGTGGTGCAGCATGTGGCCGAAGCCCAGGACGGCGGCGTGCCGCTGGAGCATTTCGCCGCCGCCATCGACGAGACCACCAAGCTCATCCAGATCACCCACGTCTGCTACCGCAACGGTCAGCGCCTGGACGTGGCGGCGATCACCCGGCTGGCGCACGAACGCGGCGCGATGGTCTTGCTCGACGCCTTCCAGTCGGTGGGCGCGATGGCGGTGGACGTGGCCGCCCTCGACGTCGATTTCGCGGTTGGCGGCATGCTTAAGTACCTGCTGGGCACGGCGGGGATCGGCTGGCTTTACGTGGCGCACAAACACCTCGGCCTTACGCCCACCGCCAGCGGCTGGTTCGCCCAGGCTGACATCGACGCCATGGACATCTTCGCCAACGCCCCGGCGACGAGCGCGCGCCGCTTCCAGACCGGCACCCCGCCGGTGGTGGGTAGCTACGCTGCAGAGGCGGCCATCGCGCTGATCCGCGACACCGGGATCGCCGCCATCGAGACCCGCATCCGCGACCTGACCGGTGAGGCCATGGACCGCCTGACCGCCGCCGGTTGCCAACTGGCGACGCCGCGCGACGACGCCCGGCGCGGGCCGCAGGTCGCCGTCCGCTCGACCGACGCGCCGCTGCTGACGGCGAAGCTGATCGAGCGTGGCGTCATCGTCTCCTCGCGAGACGGCAACGTGCGGGCGATGTTCCACGCCTACAACGACGCCTCGGACGTGGGCGCCCTGTTGGACGGCCTGCTGGCCCACCGGGAACTGCTGGCCTGAGCCGCCGGCGTCGCTAAGCTGCGCGGCGGGGTGGAGGCGCCGCGCCGCCACGGGTCTGATGGATTTCGAGATGAAGACACCGGCGCTTCTGGCGGCCTGCGCCCTGGCCCTGGCGATCCCGCACGCGGCCCTGGCCGAAGCCTGGGCGATCGAGCACGTGACCCTGATCGACGGGACCGGCCGCGCGCCGCAGCCCGACATGACCGTCACGGTCGATGGCGACAGGATCACCAGTGTCTCGCCCAGCACGCTGATGAAATCGTCCGCCAAGGGTTCTGGGGTCCATATCGTCGACGCCCGCGGCAAATACCTGATGCCCGGGCTGATGGACGTTCACATCCACCTGCACGGCGGCGCGGGCCCACAGCCTGACCTGGCCTCCTCCAGGGCCGCCGCGACCCAGGCGCTGGCGAGCTTCCTCTATTCTGGGGTCACCACCGTCTATGACGCCGGCAACCAGGCCGAGCTGATCCTGCCGCTGCGCGCCGACGAGCGCGCGGGGCGGATCCTGAGCCCGCGCATCTTCGCCACCGGCAACCTGATCACCTATCCCGGCAGCCACGGCGCCGGCATGGCTGTGACCATCCAGGACTTCGAAAAGGACAAGGACAAGCTCGACAAGCACATCGCCGAGCAGCAGCCGGACGTCGTCAAGCTCACCCTCGAGGAAGAGGGCTGGGGGGCGCGGCCGATGATCACCCTGATGCCGGTGGCGCTGATGGAGCAGATCATCCGCTACTACAATCTGCACGGCATCCGCTCGACGGTGCACGTCTCCTCGGAGCTACGCTCGGAAGAGGCGATCTTCGCCGGGGCCGACAGCCTGGCCCATCCGGTGATCCAGGGGCCGGTCAGCGACAGCTTCGTTCGTCTGATGGCCGCCAAAAAGATCCCCTTCGCCTCGACCCTGACCATCGGCGACAACTACAGCCGGCTGGCCGAACACCCTGAGTATCTGGATCAACCGCTCTATGCCGCGAGCTTCAGCGCGGCCGACCGGCAGACGATGAAGACCAAGACCCGGGCCGAGTATCAGGCCCGCATGTGGACCAGCTGGATGAAGCTGATGACCCCGACCGCCGAGGAAAACATCCGCAAGGTCCATGCGGCGGGCGGCGTGGTGGCGGCGGGCACCGACCAGTCGAGCGGCCCGGCCCTGCAGCGCGAGCTGGAGCTGCTGGTGGCCGCCGGGATCAAGCCCTTCGACGTCCTGACCATCGCCACCCACAATGGCGCGGTCCTGCTGGGCAAGGCTGACACCCTGGGCTCCGTCGAGGCCGGCAAGTTCGCCGACCTGCTGCTGCTGAACGCCGACCCCACCGCCGACATCAACAACGTCAAGGCCATCGCCTTCGTCATGAAGGCCGGCCAGATCGTCGATGAGTCCGCACTGCCGATGGCCGGCGGGCCCCAGAAGCGGCGGTTCACACCTTAGGTCCCGACATCCGCTCATCCCCGCGAAGGCGGGGACCCATCGGGTGGATCGTCGGGGCGCAGCGGTTTCTGGACCGGACTCAACTTGGGTCCCCGTCTTCGCGGGGATATGAGCGGGAATTCGGGGCGCTAGAAGGTTGCGGCCCCCGCGGGCAGCATCACTTCCAGCACTTCCAGGTCATCGGAAGCCCCAGTCAAACCCCACGCCTCGCCGGCCGGTATGACGAAGGCGTCGGCGGGGCCGAGCGGGTGCGGGCCTGCATGCTGCAGGGTCGCCGAGCCGGCCAGCAGGAAGCCGAAAAAGAACTCCCCGTTGTGCGGCTCGGCGTCAAACCCGCTCGCCTCGGCCGGCCGGATCACGCGGACGTCGGCGAGGCCCGCGGTCGCCGCGGCCATGCCGGTCTCGCGCTTCTCCCAGCCCGGCGCGCCATGCGGCGTCCAGGCTGTCTTCGCCGCCACGTGATGCAGGAAGCGCTGGCCACCGAAATCGCGGTCGGGCTGAAGCGTCGCGGTCGGCAGGTCCATGGCGTGATCGGCCAGCGTCTCGTGCAGCGCCGGGCAGCCGATCTCCACCACCTCGAACCCTGGCGAGCTCTCCAACACCCGATGCCGGATACGTGGCGGCTGCAGCACGCAGTCGCCGGCCTGGAACAGGAACGCAGGCCCCTGGTCCTCGTATACCAGCCGCGCCCAGCCCTGGCGGCAGAAGATCATCTGGAAGCGGATCTTGTGAAAATGCACCCAGTCGGCCACCGGCCCGCCCGCCTCAATGGCGATGTGCGAGGCGATGAACCGCCCGCCGAGCCGGCCGGGAATCAGGTCGCGGTAGACCATGCCCGCGCGGCCGATCCCGCTTTCGGGCCCCTCGCCGGCGCGGGTGATCAGAAACTGCGCCGCCAGCGGCGGCACGACCAGCGGCGGGTCGGCATCGACATATTCGATCCGCGTGCCGTTGGGCGCGATCAGCACCCGCGGCGCGCCCGCGATCCGCAAGGTCCCCGGATCACCCTGCCCTGGCTCCAGCCGCAGACGCAGCCCATGGCCGGACAGGCTCGCCACCCGCGGATCGTCGGCCGGGAAGATGGTCTCCACCCGAAAGCCCAGCTCGCCCACGAAAAAGGCCAGGCTCGGCGCCAGGTCATCACAGCGGATCAGCACCTCGGCGGGCGCGGATGGAGGGGAGGCGACAGGCGAACTCATGGACGCCGAAGGTAACGGCCGATCGGCCCCCTGGCCACCGGGGGCGCGGTCCGTCAATTTGCAGGCAAACGGGAGGCTTCACCATGACCGACGCTATCGCGCTTTCGGGCGCGCCGGGCTCGCCCTACACGCGCAAGATGCTGGCGGTGCTGCGCTATCGGCGCATCGCCTACCGCTTCATGCTGCCCAGCAACCCGGCGCTGCGCGACCTGCCCCGGCCCAAGGTCCAGCTCCTGCCCACCTTCTATCTGCCCGACGAGGCCGGCGACCTGCAGGCGGTCACCGATTCGACGCCGCTGATCCGCCGATTCGAGCGCGAGCACGAAGGCCGCAGCCTGATCCCGGCCGATCCGGGGCTGGCCTTCCTCGACGCGCTGATCGAGGACTACGCCGACGAATGGCTGACCAAGGCGATGTTCCACTACCGCTGGGCCTACGCCGCCGACATCGCCAAGGCCGCCGCGATCCTGCCCTGCTGGCGCGGATTCAGCGTGCCTGACGAGGACCTCGCCGCGGCCGGCGCCGCCTTCGCCGAACGCCAGATCGGCCGGTTGCGCTATGTGGGCTCCAACGCCGTGACCGGTCCAGTGATCGAAGCCAGCTACCGGCGCTTCCTGGCGGCCTTCGAGGACCACCTGCGGCGGTTTCCCTACCTGATGGGCGGGCGGCCGGGAGCCTGCGACTTCGCGGTCTATGGCCAGCTGACCCAGCTCGCCGAGTTCGATCCGACGCCCGCATCCCTGACGCTGCGGATCGCGCCGCGCGTCACCGCCTGGGTCGGGATGATGGAAGACCAGTCGGGTCTCGATCCCACCGACGCCGACTGGCTGTGCCTTGACCGCCTGCCCGACACGCTGAGCGGGGTGCTCGCCGAGATCGGCCGGGTCTATCCGCCGGTGATGCTGGCCAACGCCGCCGCTGTGGCGTCCGGCGCCGCCGAGGTCACCGCGCAAGTCGATGGCCAGGCCTGGACCCAGCAGCCGTTCCCCTACCAGGCCAAGTGCCTGGGGTGGCTCCGCCAGGCCCACGCTGATCTGCCGGACCAGGCGCGCGGTCAGGTTGACGCTCTGATGGCGTCGGCCGGCCTGGCGTCCCTGTTCGGTTAGCCTGTCGCGCTAGGCTGAGACGTCGACGCGGCGCCCCTGGGTAGCGCCGGGCGTCGTGTTGAAGCTGGAGGTCTGGGCGACGCCGGCCAGCACCCCGCCAAACGTCACCGCCGGCTTTTGCCCCAAGACCGGCTTCTGCGCCGAGAACGGCGAGGCCGCGTGATCCTTGGCGTTGACGCCATAGGGGCCGTCCGCGGGGTGGGCCGGATCGATGTTGCGCTTGGCGTTGTCGACGTCCGTGCAGTTCTTGCAAGCATAGCCGTTCACCGTCACCGGGCTCGGATAGTTGACCGTGGTCATGGCGCGCGCCGTCCCTCTGACGGACCCCTCGTGGCCCATCATCCTATTCGTCGGAGTCTACGAATGGGTTACAGCGCCGCTAGTGTGCGGGATCTGAAGTTCGCCAGAGCCCGCCACAAGCGCTTGCGAACTTCGGAATCGGGACACTGGCGCCGGCCGAAGCCTGTCGCCCCGGTCCAAGGTTTGACGGCCGCAGCCCGGCATAAGCCGGTGGCGCGCAGGCGCGAAGCGGACCAGTTTGGGGTCCGGGACTATGGCGGGACTCTGACGGGGCGCAGGCGAGATGGCGATACGGGACATCGATACGGACGCCGACGCGGCGCACGAGATGTTCCAATCCTTCGACTTCATGGAGGGACTGCCGGTCACGGCGGCGGCGCCGCGCAAGCAGCTCAGCGTGCGGGCCCTCGCCGAGCGGGTCTATCCGGGCATCCTGGTGGCGGTGACCATCGCGCTGGCCGCCGACTGGCTGGCCTCGCACTACAAGGCGCCGGTGATGCTGTTCGCCCTGTTGTTCGGCATGACCTTCCACTTCCTGCACGAGGAAGGCCGCTGCATTCCCGGCATCGAGTTCGCCTCGAAGGCCATCCTGCGGACCGGCGTGGCCCTGCTGGGCGCGCGGATCACGGTCGAGCAGATCGTGGCGCTGGGCCCCGTGCCGATCGCCATGGTGGTCGCCGGCGTCACCACCACGATCCTGGCGGGCTATCTGCTGGCCCGGGCCTTGGGCCTCAGCCGCAGTTTCGGCATCCTCTCCGGCGGCTCCGTCGGCATCTGCGGCGCCTCGGCCGCCCTGGCCATCGCCTCGGTCCTGCCGAAGACCAAGGAAAGCGAACGCGACGTCATCCTCGCCGTGGTCGTGGTGACCGGCCTGTCGACTATCGCGATGATCGTCTACCCGATGCTCGTGCCGATCATCGGCCTCGACAACGAACGCGCCGGCCTGTTCCTCGGCGGCACCATCCACGACGTCGCCCAAGTGGTGGGCGCCGGCTACACCATCTCCCAGAAGACCGGTGACGTGGCCACCTATGTGAAGCTGCTGCGGGTCGCCATGCTGCTGCCGGTGGTCGGGACGATCGCCGTTGTGCTGTCGCGCGGCCGCGGCGGGGCCTCGGGCGCCAAGGTTCCCCTGCCCTGGTTCCTGTTCGGCTTCGCGGCGCTGGTGGCGATCAACAGCCTGGGCGTCCTGCCGAAGCCTGTGGTCAGCGGCGCCACCGAGGTCTCGCGCTGGCTGCTGGTGGTGGCGATCGCGGCGCTGGGCATGAAGACCTCGTTCAAGGCCCTCATCGCCGCCGGCTGGCGCCCCGTGGCGACCATGGTGCTGGAAACCCTGTGGATCGCGGGGCTGGTCCTGGCGATCGTCAAGTTCGCGACCTAAGGCCACGCGGGCAAACGAGTCTGGCCCCGCTTCGCCAAGATGGGCTAACGTCGAGGCCTCGAGTTGGGGCGACGTCATGGGCCGCAGACGAACGATGCCATCGATCGCGTTAGCCGCCCTGGCCCTGGGGGCCGTCGCCCTGGCCTCGCCCGCCGCCGCGCAGGTCCTGGACATCGCGGCCGACGGCGCCGTCACCCGCTATGCCGGCCCGGCCATCTACACCGACCAGGGCGCGCGGTCGCTGATCCGCGAGGCCGCACCCGCCGCAGTGGCGCCTGCGGAAATAGGCAGGGCCATCGCCGAGTCCGCCCAGCGCTATTCGGTCAGCGCCGCCCTCGCCCAGGCCGTCGCCTGGCAGGAATCGCGCTTCCGCCAGGAGGCCGTCTCGCCCAAGGGCGCGCTGGGCGTCATGCAGCTGATGCCGGCCACCGCCAGGCGCCTGGGGGTCGATGCTCATGACCTGCATGCGAACATAGATGGCGGTGTCGGCTATTTGTCGCTTATGCTGCGCCGGTTCGAGGGAGATTTGCCCCGGGCCCTGGCAGCCTACAACGCCGGTCCCGAGGCCGTGCAGCGTTATGGCGGGGTTCCGCCCTACGCCGAGACGAAGGCCTATGTGCGCGCGATCCTCGGTCACCTCGCCACCGCCAGCGGCGCCGCAGTGCGCGTGGAGTAGCTCATGACGTCCCGCACGCCATTCATCCTGGCGGCCCTGGCTGTCGCCGGTTCAGCCCACGCTCAGGTCGCCGATCCGGCCGGCTCCTCGCCACTGATCGCTGCGCTGGACTGGGTGCAGGGCACCCTGCTCGGCAACCTCGCGACCAGCGCCGCGGTGATCGCCGTCGCGGTGGTCGGCTTCATGATGCTGACCGGCCGGATGGACTGGCGCCGCGGCCTGACGGTGGTGGTCGGCTGCTTCATCGTCTTCGGCGCGGTCTCCATCGTCGCCGGCATCCGCGCCATGGCCGGCGGGCTGCACTAGCCGTGGCGCGCCTGGCCTCCGATCCCGTCTTCGCGGCCCTTACCCGGCCCCAGATGATCGGTGGCGTCACCTATGCCTTCGCGGTGTTCAACCTCGTCGTCACGGTCGAGGCCTTCCTGATCACCCGCTCGTTCTGGGCGCTGGGCCTGGCGGCGATCCTGCACGCCGCGGGCTACCTGGGCTGCCTGCGCGAGCCGCGGTTCTTCGACATCTGGATCACCCGGCTGCGCACCTGTCCCCGGGTGAAGAATTTCGGCTTCTGGCGGGGGAATTCCTACCGCCCATGACCCGGACCGCAAACCCGCACAGCTATGTCACCACCGGCGCCGCCAGGGTGCTGGCGCCCCGCGAGGCCAATGTCGGCGACAAACTGCCCTATGGCGGCCACCTGGACGACATGACCCTGCAGACCCGCGACGGACTGCTGGTCCAGACCCTGCACCTCGCCGGCTTCCCGTCGGAGACCGCGCCGGACGACGAGCTCAACTACCGCAAGGCGATCCGCGAGACGGTGCTGCGCGGCGCGGCCAGCTCGCGCCTGGCGCTCTATCATCACGTGGTCCGCCGCCGGGTGACGCCGGCCTTCCCAGACGCGCCGACCGAGGGCTTCGCCGCGCGCCTCGACGCCGGCTGGCGCGACCGGCTCGCGGGCCGAAGGCTCTACGTCAACGACATCTTCCTGACCCTGGTCCGCAGGCCCTTGCAGGGGGGCGCGGGCTTCCTCGAGCGCCTGGTCCGCCAGCCGGGCGCCAGGCGCGCCGACCTCGACAGGGAGCTGCGCGCGCTGCACGCCGCCCGCGAGGCCTTTTCCGCAGCCTTGTCGCCCTATGGCCCGCGCACGCTGTCGCTCTATGAAGGCCCCGCCGGCGCCCAGCGCTCCGAGCCGGCCGAGTTCCTCAGCCTGATCCTCAACGGCGAGCTGAAGCCGGTGCTGACGCCCACCGGCGACCTGGGGAACAGCCTCGCCACGCGGCGGCTCAGTTTCGGTCTCGACGCCATGGAGTTCGGCCCCAATGCCGGGGAGGCCAGCTTCGGGGCGATGATCTCGCTGAAGGACTATCCGGCCCGCACGGCGCCCGGCCTGTTGGACGGCGTCCTGCGCCTGCCGATGGAGATGGTGCTGACCGAGAGCTTCGCCTTCGTCGACCGCCAGCAGGCGCTCGACCGGATGGGCCTGGCGCTGCGGCGGCTGCGCGCCGCCGACGACGACGCCTACAGCCTGCGCACCGAACTGGCCGAGGCCCGCGACGACGTGGGCGCCGGCCGCGCGGCCTATGGCGAGCACCACCTGACGATCCTGGCCAAGGCCGAGACCCTGGGCGAGCTCGACGGGGCCGTGGCCGACGTGCAGTCGGCGCTCTCCGAGGCCGGCGCCATCGCCGTGCGCGAGGACACCAATCTGGAGCCCGCCTTCTGGGCGCAGTTCCCGGGCAACCTGAAGTTCATCTCGCGCCGCGCCCTGGTCTCGGCCGCCAACTTCGCGAGCCTCGCCAGCTTCCACAACCACCCGACCGGCCAGGCCGAGAACAACCACTGGGGCCCGGCCATCGCGGTGCTGGAGACCACGTCCTTCGGCCCCTACCACTTCAATTTCCACAATGCCGACCTGGGCAATTTCACGGTCATTGGCCCGTCGGGGTCCGGTAAGACGGTGCTGCTTACCTTCCTGCTGGCCCAGGCCGAGCGGCTGAAGCCGCGCATCGCCTATTTCGACAAGGATCGCGGCGCCGAGCCCTTCATCCGCGCGATCGGCGGCCGCTACGACGTGATCAGCCCGGGCGAGCCCACCGGCTTCAACCCACTGGCGCTGGCCGACACGCCGGCCAACCGCGCCTTCCTGGCCGACTGGATCGGGACCCTGCTCACCGCCGAGGGCGGCGGCCTCGACGCCGAAGACCGGGCGATGATCGCCGAGGCGGTGGACGCCAACTACGCCCAGGCGCCCGGCCACCGGCGCCTGCGGTATCTGCGTGAGCTGTTCCGCGGCGCCCGGCGTCCGCACGCCGGCGACCTGGCCGCCCGCCTCGGCGCCTGGTGCGAGGGCGGCGAGCACGCCTGGCTGTTCGACAACGCCGCCGACCGCCTCGACATCGACGCCCGCATCCTGGGCTTCGACATGACCAAGATCCTGGACGCGCCCACCATCCGCACGCCGGCCATGATGTACCTGTTCCATCGCATCGAGCAGCGGCTGGACGGCTCGCCCGCGATCATCGTGGTGGATGAGGGCTGGAAGGCGCTGGACGACGCCGTCTTCGTCCGCCGGATCAAGGACTGGGAAAAGACCATCCGCAAGCGCAACGGCCTGGTCGGCTTCTGCACCCAGAGCGCGTCCGACGCCCTGGAAAGCCGCATCGCCTCGGCGATCATCGAGCAGGCCGCGACCCAGGTCTTTTTCCCCAACAGCCGCGCGCGGCCCGAGGACTATGTGAAGGGCTTCGGCCTCACCGAGCACGAGTTCGAGCTGGTGCGCACCCTGCCCGATACCTCGCGCTGCTTCCTGATCAAGCGCGGCGACCATTCCGTCGTCGCCCGCCTCGACCTGTCCGGGCTATCCGGCGAGCTCGCGGTCCTAGCCGGCACCGAGCGTACCGTGCGCCGCCTCGAAGCCCTGCGCGACGAGCTCGGCGACGAACCCGACGCCTGGCTCGAGCCCTTCATGGTCAGCGCGGCATGACAGGCGCCTGCGCCAATCTGGTGAACGATGGCGTCATCCGCGGCGTCCTGGGCGCTGTCGACTGCCAGACCCGGGCTTTCGCCGAGGCCGGCTATTCGTCGCTGACCTCGGCGTCCTCCGGCTTCCAGGTCGCGCTCACGGCGCTGCTGACCATCTACGTCGCCCTGGTGGGCTACCGGATGCTGTTCGCGGCCGGCGGCGCGCGCCTGTCCGACGCCCCCGGCATCGCGCTGAAGATCGGCGCGATCCTGGCGCTGGTGACCAGCTGGGCCACCTTCCAGACCCTGGTGTTCGACCTCGCCGCCCATGCGCCGGGCGAGATCGCCGCCGCGGTGGCCGCCCCCCTGCAGGCCAGCGGCGGCTCGCTCGCCGCCGATCCGATAGGCGGCCTGCAGACCGCTTACGACCAGCTCACCCAGGCCGCCGCCGCCTTCGGCAAGATGGCCGGCCCCAATGTGAAGGGCTATTCCAGCCCGCAGGCGGCCGCCGCCGAGGCGCTCTCCGCCGCCTCGGGCGTCCTCTTCATGACCACCGCCGGCGTGATCGCCGCCGCGACCCTGGCCATCGGGGTGCTCACCGCCGTAGGCCCGGTGTTCATCGCCATGTTCCTGATCCCCGCCACGCGCGGCCTCTTCGTGGGCTGGGTCCGGGCGCTGGCGGCCGCCGCACTCGTGCCCATGCTGGGCTGGCTGGTGGCGATCCTGATGTTGTCGGTGCTGGAGCCCTGGCTGGTCAGCCTCGCCCAGCAGCGGGCCACGGCCACCCTCGACCCGCAGACCGCCATGAGCGCAGCGAGCCTGATCTTCGTCTTCGGCGCCGGTCAGACGGCGCTGCTGATCGCCGCGGGCGTCGTGGCCTTCGGCTTCCGCCTGCGTCGCCCGGCCGCCGCCGAGCGCCAGCCGCCGGCCCCGCAACAGACGGCCGCCCAGCTCGCGCCCGAAGCCGCCTCCCGCGCCCAGCGCCTGGCTTTCGACCTGCAGCGCGACCAGGCGGTGGCCGCCGCGCGCCTGCACCCCCTGCATCTGACCGCGACCGGGGCCAGCCCTGGCGGGGCCGTCGCGACCACGCGCTCCGACTACGCCGACCGCCCGGCCCGGCTCGGCGACGCCTACCGCCGCCCGGCCGTCGCCTCGCGCCGCATGGGGAGCCGCGCATGACCCGCGCCCTCCTGCTGGCCCTCCTCCTCGGGCTCTCCGCCGCGCCGGCCGGCGCCGTGACACCGCATCCCGGAGGCGGCGACCCGCGCATCCTCGAGGTGCTCTACGACCCGCAGGAGGTCGTCGAGCTGCACGGCGTGCTGGGCTACCAGCTGTCGCTGGAGTTCGACCCGGCCGAGCGGATCGAGAACGTCGCCATCGGCGATGCGCTCGGCTGGCAGGTGACGCCCAACCGCAAGGCCAACCTGCTGTTCATCAAGCCGATGGCCCAGCGGCCCGACACCAACATGACGGTGATCACCAACCTGCGCCGCTACAACTTCCAGCTCCACGTGCGGGCCAAGGCGCCGGCCGCGGCGATCGCCTATTCGGTGCGCTTCACCTATCCGCAGGCCGCCCCGGCCGTTGCCGTGCCGCCGGCGCCGCCTGCCCCGCCCGTCGACCGCAACCATGCCTACAGCTATCAGGGCTCAGCCAAGGCGCTCCCGACCCAGCTGTTCGACGATGGCCAGGCCACCTATTTCGCGTTCGGGCGCGAGGAGGACCTGCCGGCGATCTTCGCGGTCGATCCGGACGGCGGCGAGGCGGTGGTCAATTCGCACATGCGCTCGGGCTACATCGTCGTCGACCGGCTCGCGTCGGGCTTCGTGCTGCGCCGCGGCAGCGAGGTGACCAAGGTGTTCAACGACGGATGGCACGCCCAGCAGGCCAGCGCGCTCAGCCCCAAGCTTCGACCCAAGGACCCCTGGTGGCGCCGATGACCGCCGACGACAAAGACCCTCGCAATCTCGACCTTGGCGACCTGAGCCCCGTCTATGCGCGCAGCGACTGGGTGCGCCCACAGGTAAGCCAGCCCTCCTCGCCCTGGACCGTGGTGCTCGGCGTCGCCGGCGCCAGTGTGCTGGGCGTCCTGGTCTTCACCTCGCTCTCCAGCGCCCGTCAGGCCCACGCCTCGACGCAGGCCAAGACGGCCACCACGACCACCTCCGCGCCTGCCTGGCAGCCGGCGCTGCAGACCCTGATGGCCCAGCAGACCGCGAGCCCGCCAGCCCCGGTCGGGTCGCCGACCGCGCCGATCTCCGCGCCGCAGGGCCTGCCCAGCATGACCGCGCCCGCCACGCCGCTCGACCCGGCCGAGGCCCACTGGAAGGCGCCCGCCGTCATCGTCGACCTCAGCGAAGCCCAGGCGGTCTCCGCGCCCGCCTTCCGCCTCGCCCAGGCGCAAGCCCCGATGGCGCCCGGCGCGACGCCCGCCGACGGTTCCTCGGCCGACGAACGCTTCGCCGCCCGCGTCTCCGGCGCCGCCAGCGACACCGCCCGCGCCAGCCAGATGCGCGACATCTCCCGGGTCATCCCGCAGGGCTTTGTGATCCCCGCCGTGCTGGAAACCGCCATCGACTCGGACCTGCCAGGCTCGGTCCGCGCCGTGGTCAGCCGCGACGTCCGCGGCTTCGACGGAACCCAGGTGCTGATCCCTCGCGGCTCGCACCTGATCGGGCAGTACAAGTCCGCCGCCGCCGTCGGCCAGACGCGCGCCTTCGTGGTCTGGTCGCGGATCATCACGCCCACCGGCGTCTCCATCGACGTGGGCTCGCCGGCCACCGACCGGCTGGGACGCGGCGGCCTGGAGGGCAAGGCCGACAGCCACTTCTTCGAACGCTTCGGCGCCGCGATCCTGCTCTCGGTGGTCTCCGGCGGCGTCGACGCGCTGGCCCGCAACGGCAGCAACACCAACGCCCTGATCATCGGCTCGCCGGCCCAGGCTCAGAACGTCGCCGCTATCGCCCTGCAGAAGCAGATCGACATCCCGACCACCATCAAGGTCGCCCAGGGCCAGGCGGTGCAGGTGTCCGTCGCCCGCGACCTCGACTTCTCCGGCGTGGCCCCGGTAGGGCGATGAGCGCGACGGCCGGCGTTTATCTCGAGGCCTATCTGGCGCCGCTGGCCCCCTGGCTGTCGCGGCCGGACGTCACCGATGTCCTGATCAACCGGCCGGGCGAGGTCTGGATCGAGACCACCGGCGGCGTCATGAGCCGCGAGCCCGCCGACCAGCTAACCGAGGTCGCGTTGCAGCGCCTCGCCCGCCAGATCGCCGCCGCCAGTCACCAGGGCGTCAACCGTGAACAACCGCTGCTCTCCGCCACCCTGCCGGACGGCGCGCGGGTGCAGGTGATCTCGCCGCCCGCCACCCGCGGCGGCCTCGCCATGGCGGTCCGCAAGCATCTGCTTTCCGACATGAGCCTGGAGGAGCTGTCCCGCGACGGCCTGTTCGCGACCGCGGCCCGTAGCGACCCGGCCCGTGATGCGGCCGCCGACGCCGATCTCGACGCCCTGCTCGACGCCGGCGACCTGATGGCCTTCCTCAAGGCGGCCGTGCGTCGCCGTAAGACCATGGTGATCTCCGGCGGCACCGCCAGCGGCAAGACCACCCTGCTGAACGCGCTGGTGAAAGAGATTCCCCGCACCGAGCGCCTGGTGGTCATCGAAGACGCCCCGGAAGTCCGCCTCGACCATCCCAATGCGGTGGGTCTGGTCGCTGTGCGCGGCGAACTCGGCGAGGCCCAGGTGGGCGCCGACGCCCTGCTGGCCGCGGCCCTTCGCCTGCGGCCCGACCGCATCCTGCTGGGCGAACTGCGGGGCCCCGAGGCGTTCGCCTACCTGCGCGCCGTCAACTCCGGCCACCCGGGCTCGATCACCACGGTCCACGCCGACAGCCCGAGCGGCGCCATCGATCAGATCGCGCTTCTGGCCATGACCTCCGGCGTCGATCTCGGCTGGGACAAGGTCCGCACCTACGTCGAGCGCGTGGTCGATGTCGTGGTCCAGCTCGACCGCACCCAAGGCGCGCGGCGGATGACCGAGGTCTTCTTCAGAGGCGCTAGACGAATCCCAGGTTCCTGACGCCGAAGTTCTTCAGGTTCGGGAAGATCAGGTCGAGCGCGGCGGGCGACACGCCGAACCAGTTTCCCAGGGTCGCCGCATACTGATCCACCGAGACGGTCGGGATCGTCGCGTTGCCGGTGGCGTCGGGGTTGCTGAAGCCGGCCAGATCGACGCCGATGGTCGGATACTGGCCATAGATGTCGCCGCCCTTCACCGCGCCGCCCATGATGAAATGGTGGCTGCCCCAGGCGTGGTCGGTGCCATCGCCGTTGGTGGTGAAGCTGCGCGAGAAGTCCGACGCGGTGAAGGTCGTGACCTGCGCGCGCCGGTCCAGGCCGCCCACGTTGGAGAGCGCGGTGTCGAAATAGGCGAAGGCATGCGCCAGCTTGGCCAGCAGGTTCGGCTGAGTGGTGTTCTGCGTGTCGTGGGTGTCGAAGCCGCCGAGGCTGACGAAGAACACCTGCCGCTTGACCCCAAGCGTCTGGCCGGCGGCGATCATCCTGGCCACCGTCTGCATCTGCAGGGCCAGGGTGTTGGTCTCCGCATTGCCGGTGATCGGATTGGTGTAGGTGCTGGGCGCCGCGACGCCAGTGACGATCGGCTGGGTGAAGGCCGCGTTCACCGTCGATGTGGCCCCGATGGAGCGTGAGACGATGCCGGCGTAGTCCGAGGCGAAGTTGCTGGCGAGCGCGGTGTCGGTGATCAGGTCCTTCACCTTCGACGGCGCGACGCTGGAGCCGAACAGGCTGCCCCCTTGCGCCCCGGTGATCGCGACGGCCGGCGCCGCCCCGGTAGAGAGCTGATACTGGATCACCGACTGGCCCGAGAGGAACACGGCGTTGCCAGAGACCGAGACCGCCGTGAACAACGTGCTGGTCCCGTTCATGTTGGCCAGCATGTCGCCCATCCGGCCGCCCCAGCCGAGCTGAGCGCCCTCGATGGCGTCAGCCTGCCAGGTCGACTGCTGATCGTTGTGCGAGAACAGATTGGCCGGGATTGAAACCGACTTGGCGACATACTGCGCCTTGGTGGTCGGCTGGATGAGCGTTCCCACATTGGCCAGGATCGCCACCCGCTTCTGGTCGAACAGGGTCTTCATCGGCGCCAGGAACGGGTGCAGGCCAAAGGTCCGCGACGTGGCGTTGGTGCCGGCCGGAACCGCCTGAGCGGTCGCCGGCGTGATCGGCAGAACGCCGCCCCAGGCTTCGGGTGTCCGCTGGGTCGCCACCCGGCCGGTGACGCCGCTGGTCTGGCCGACCGGCGTGGCGGCCGTCCCGACCGGCATCAGGGCGATGGGATCGGCGCCCGTGTTCCGCGCGGCGAAATAGCGCCCGAAGCTGTCGCTGTCCGTGGCCAGCACCGTGTTGTGGCCGTCGTTGCCACCGTAGAGGAAGACGCAGACCAACGCCTTGTAGTCTGGCGCGCTGTCACCGGCGGCCGAGCCCGCCGCGGCCAGCTGCAAGGCGAAGGGCGCGGCCGTGCCGAGAATGCCGAGGGCGCCGCTGACGCGGAGCAGATAGCGGCGGTCGATAGAGCTGGTCATGGGGCTCTCCTCACCGCTGCGTCAGATATTCGGCCGAAGCCATGGCCATGAAATTCGCGAGCTTCACCCGGTTGAGCAGCGCCGCGCTGATCTGCGCCTGGGTGGCCGTGCCGCCGGGGATCGCCACACCGTTCACCGAATCGACGATCTTCTGCCGAAGCCCCGCCGACATCTGTCCGTTCAGCAGCAGCAGGTTCATCCGGTCGACCAGGGCGTTCGCGTCCGAGGCCAGCCCCATCTCGGTCGTGTAGGCCGTGGTGATGTCGCGGTTGCTCCCGACCCCGGAGGTGATCGCGTTCTGCATGGTGTTGATGTAGCCCGCCACCGACACCTCGTCGGCGATCTGGAACTCCGGAGCCGCGTAGCCCTGGGCGCCCAGCTTGGTGCCCGGCGGCACATAGCCCGGCCGGTAGAAGTTGAAGACCGACGACGAGTTCAGAGGTGACTCGCCCAGCGACGTGTTGGCCGACGTCGAGCCCAGCAGCCAGCCGCCGGACGCCGAGGTGGTGTTGAAGGCCCGCATCCAGTTGGCCATCCGCACGATCGGCTCGCGCAGTTTGCCGAAGTTGGGGTCGGCGACCGCCGCGCTCGTGCTGCGCGCGTCGCTGTCGAGGAGGATCGCCTGGACCACGGCGCCCAGATCGCCGCGGACCCCCTTGCCATTGTTGTTGAACACCGTCGCCACGCGGGCCACGTAGGCGGGCGAGGGGTTGCTGGTCACCAGCCGCTGGATCAGCTGCTTGGAGATGAACGGCCCGACGTTCGGGTGGTTGAACAGGGTGTCCAGCCCGATCTTCAGGTCGCCCGCCGGGTCCGCCACGGCCGAGGCGGGGATCGTGGTCCCCAGGAAGGTCTTGGCGGTGGTCGCGTGGAAGGCCGCGTAGGGGATCATCGGCTTCAGGATCGCGGTGGCGTCGCGCTTGCCGCCCAGGAACGTCGTGGTCGACGGCGCCGGCGAATACCAGCTGTAGCCGGTGAAGACGTCCGCCAGACCCGCGATGTCGGCGCCGGTGTAGGTCGGGATCGCATGGCCCGCGCCGTCCAGCTTCTGCGTGCCGTCCAGGTTCAGCTGATAAAGCCCGACGGTCATCAGCTGCATCGATTCGCGCGCGTAGTTCTGATCCGGATGGCGGCCGGTCGCCGGGTCGGCCTTCTGGTTCGCCAGCCAGGTCAGATAGACCCCCATCGCCGGGTGCAGGCTCACCTGCTCCAACAGGCTCCGGAAGTTGCCGAAGGCGTTGGCCCCCAGCATGTCGTAGAATGAGGCGGCGGACAGCTCATCGACATTGGTGTCGGCCACGGAGACCACGAAGATTTCCGAAAGCGCCAGCTTCACCCGCTGCCGCAGCTGATCGGGACCGGTGGCGGCCTGTTGCCAGAAGCTGCCGTAGAGCTCGTTGACGCTGGGGTTCGGCGCGCCGGGCAGAGCGCGGCGGGCCTGCATGAAGGCTACGTGGCCGCCGGAAACCGGCATGGCCATCTGCTGGGCGATCCATTCGGCATAGCCGCTGGACCGCACCGTCGCGATGGTCGCGTCGGTGGCCCCAAAGCTGGCCTGGGTGAGGAACCGCGCGGCTTCGACGGCGGTCGGGGGTGCGGAAGGCTGGGGCGCGGGCTGCGGGCCGCCACCGGTGTGGCCGCCGTTGCAGGCTGTCAGGACCAAGGCGGCCAGGGCGCCCAGCCAGACTCTCGTCCGCTGTGACATCCTCATTCCCCCACACTCACGAGTCCCTAGCCGCAGCTTGGCAGGTTTGTTCCGCCTGTCCACCCATCGTTTCAGAATTGACATGCGGCATTGGAGCGCTGACGCCGACGCCGGAAGAGCGTTGCCGTCTGCGCCGGCTGGTCTACCATGCGCTTCGGGACGCTTCTTATGGGGCCAAAGCATGCCGACCTTCACGGCGGGCGCTTTCGGCGCGGATTTCGATCAGATCGATCTCGGCGTCCTGAACAGCGGTACAGCGAGCAGTCAGACCACAACGACTTTCACCATCAGCGTCGGCGCCGAGGTCGACCAGTTCACCGGTACGGGCTTCGCCTTCGGGGCTAACGGTTTCCCCACCGCCGGGACCATCACCGATATCCATGAGAGTTTCTCCGGCATCGTGGTGTTCGACATCAATGGCGCGAACCTGCCCGTCGCGCAGTTCATCAACTTCGTCGCCACCGACGCCAATGCCGCCGCCAAGCTGACGATCTTCGCCGGCGCCGACCTGATCACCGGGTCCGACACCATCGACCGCCTGCGCGGCTATGGCGGCGACGACACCATCAACGGGGGCGGCGGCAACGACTACATCGACGGCGGCGACGGCAATAACATCATCCACGGCGGCACGGGCGACGACGTGATCGTGGTGTCCAGCGGGACCAACTATCTGCGGGGCGATGACGGCGATGACTTCATCCTCGGCGGGACGGGATTCGACGATATCAACGGCAACAAGGGCAACGACACCATCGACGGCGGCCCGAGTGGCGGCGACTGGCTGGTGGGCGGCCAGGGCAACGACCTGATCACCGCCGAGGCCGGCGGCGGATTGCTCTACGGCAACCTCGGCGACGACACGCTGATCGGCAGTCCCGGCGCGGATATCGTGCGCGGCGGCCAGGGCGACGATTCGCTCCAGGGCGGCGCCGGCAACGACTTCATCTCGGGCGATCGCGGCAACGATACCGAGTCCGGCGGCCCGGGCGCCGACCTTTTCCATGGCAGCCAGGACGCCGGCATCGACCGCGTGCTGGACTTCAGCCAGGCCGAGGGCGACCGCGTCCAGCTCGATCCCGGCACGACCTACACCCTGAAACAGGTGGGCGCGGACACGGTGATCGACATGGGCGGCGCCAACCAGATGATCCTGGTGGGGGTCCAGCTCACCAGCCTGAAGGACGGCTGGATTTTCTCAGGCTGACCTAGCGGTCTTCGCCGTAGCGGTAGACGGCGCGCACGCCGATGTCGCTGAGCCCAGGGTTCTGCCGGCCGGCGAGCTGGGCGTGGCTCAGGTGAATCCAGGAGACCTCGACCGAAAGCCGTGGCGTGGCCTTCCAGCCCACCGACAGTTCCGGCTCGAACAGCACCCGCGAGCCGAGGTCCAGCTTGGTGTTCCAGTCCCTGAGCCGCCGCGCCGCCTCCGCCGAACTGATGCCCGCCGCATAGGGCGAGGGCAGGTTGACCGCGCCGGTGTGGATACCCGCGCCGATCCCCGGCTCCACATAGAACCGCCCGTCGCCGAAGGTGAACCGCCAGTCGAAGCCGGCGGCCAGATAGTCGGTGTGCCCCGCAGTGTTGACGCCGGCCAGCAGGTGCACATGCGGCTTCCAGATCAGCGACAACTCGTCCAGCGCCGCGGTCCGCACGCCGAACACCACCTGCTGGCCGCTCTCGACGCCACCGATGGCGATGTGGTCGCGGATGTCGTGCTCATAGAGGCCGACGAAGGCCTCGCCGGCCAGCGCCGGGCCGGCGGTCGTCGCGGCGGCCAAGGCCAGGGTGGCGCACAGCAGGTGTCGCATCTTGATGTCTCCCGCCGTCCCTCGAGCGCTATCTAGCGCGTCCCGTACATCCGGTCGCCTGCGTCACCCAGTCCCGGCAGGATGTAGCCGTGGTCGTTCAGCCGCTCGTCCACCGCCGCGGTCCAGATGCGGACGCCCGGATGGTGGCCCTGGAACTTGGAAATCCCCTCCGGCGAACAGAGCAGGCAGGCCATGCGGATTGACCTGGCGCCGGCCTCCTTCAGCCGATCGACAGCGGCGATGGCGGTATTGCCGGTGGCCAGCATGGGATCGATCACCACCACCAGCCGCTCGCCGATGTCGGCCGGCGCCTTGAAGTAGTATTCCACGCACTCCAGCGTCGCCGGATCGCGGTAGAGACCGACGTGGGCCACGCGGGCGGCGGGCGCCAGATCCAGCATCCCGTCCAGCATGCCCATGCCGGAGCGCAAGATCGGGGCGAACACCAGCTTCTTGCCGGCCAGCTGCGGGGCGCTCATCGCCTGCATCGGCGTCTCGATCTCCACGGTCTCCAGCGGCAGGTCGCGGGTGACCTCGTAGCAGACCAGGGCGCCGATCTCCTTCAAGAGCTGGCGGAAGCTCTTGATCGAGGTGTCCTTCTTCCGCATCAGCGTCAGCTTGTGCTGCACCAGCGGGTGGTCGACGATCGTGACGCCTTTGAGGGCCATGGGTCCGTTTCCTAGAAAACCGTGCCGTCGCTGAGGACGATCAGTGGCGGGCCGCCATCGGCGCGCAGACTCTTGGCGATGCGGCGTCCGGCCGCCCAGGTGCCGCCCTCGAGCACGCGCGCCAGCGGGAAGGCATCGGCGGTCACCCCCAGACGCTCGCGCACCATGGGCGCGATCCTGTCCAGCAGGGCCACGGTCAGGGCCCGCCAGCCCACCACCAACGGGCCTTCGACCGGATGGGCGCGGCTCGCGTCTGCCGGATCGGCCAGAGCCAGCACGCCAGTGTCCACGAACAGTCCGCCGTTGCGGTATTCCGCCAGGCCCGTGAGGCCATCGACATCGGTGACCGCGATCCCCGCGCTCTCCAGCGGTTCGATCAGCGAATAGGACAGCCATTGCGAAAGCTTGTGGATCGGCATGTATCCGTCCGTAGCGTCGTCGCGCTTGATCGCGGGATGGCGCCAGCAGTCGCCGAGCGGCACGCCGCCGAGGGTCAGGCGACCTGGCCAGATAGGGCCCAGGGCCTCCAACAGCACATCGAGGATCACCGGCGCCGGCAGTTTCCCGCCGATGGCCCGCCCCGCCATGACGTCGAACAGCTTGCCCGGACGACCGAGCGCCGCACCCAGCGCCCGCAGCAGAGACGCGCGGCCCTCAAGTCCAACGAGCGGATTGCCGCCGCTGACCTGGAAGGCCTTCGCCAGCACCTCGGCGGTGACGCCGGTGAGTCCGTCAGCCCGGAGCGGATCGCTCGCATCAGCCGACAGCGCGCCCGACTCGAAAAGCCTGAACGACGCAATACCAAGGCCTTCCGACCGGCTCAGGGTCGCGCCGGTGGCGGCATCCCGATAGCGCCAGCCCATGCCGGCGCCCGCGTCCAGCAGCACCGAAGTGATCGCTAGGTCGAAGGCCGCGCGGGCCTTGTCCTGCGCGTCGCTCCAGGCGCCGTCCCGTGCCGCCCACAGGTCGCGCCCCTCGACAGCGAAGTGACGCCAGCGCGCGTGGAACGGCACGTTCAAGTCCGGATAGGCCTCGCCCACCAGGCTGGCGGTAAGGTCGGCGGCGGCCTCCAGCCTGGCCAGATCGACCCGCCACTCGGACACCTGGCCCGCCAGCGCGGCGCCCAACATCTCATGCGCCCGCTCGCGCACTGCGCTTGCGGAAAGCAGACTGCGCGCCGCCCGGGCGACGCCAGCCCCGGTGTCGGGGCTCGTTTGAACCGTCACGTCAGCCGACCTCAGAATTCCTTCAAATCCCGGCCGACAACCTTCTTCAGGTCGGCCTTCGAGGGCTTCTTTTCCGGCGTGAAATAGCCGGCCGCCTTCTTGGCCTCCATCTCGACGGAGGCGTCATCGGGCACCAGCCAGTCCGGGATCGGCACGCGTTCGCCGATCTCAATCCCGCCGTTCACCAGGGCGTCGTACTTCATGTTGGACATCGAGACGAAGCGGTCGATCCGGCGGATGCCCAGCCAGTGGATGATGTCGGGCATCAGCTGCTGGAAACGGGCATCCTGCACGCCCGCCACGCATTCGGTGCGCTCGAAATAGGTCGCCGCCTGGTCGCCGCCCGGCTGACGCTTGCGGGCGTTATAGACCAGGAACTTGGTCACCTCGCCCAGCGCGCGGCCTTCCTTGCGGTTGTAGACGATGAGGCCCGTGCCGCCCTCCTGGGCCTGGCGGGTCGCCTCCTCGATGCCGTGCGTCAGATAGGGCCGGCAGGTGCAGATATCTGAGCCGAACACGTCGGAGCCGTTGCACTCGTCGTGGACCCGGCAGGTCAGCGTGTAGGCCTTGTTCCCGATGTGGGCCGGGTCGCCGAACATATAGAGGGTGATGCCCCCGATCGGCGGCAGGAAGACCTTGATGTCCGGCCGGGTGACCAGCTCGGGATACATGCCGCCGGTCTGTTCGAAGAGCGTGCGGCGAAGTTGGGTCTCGTCCACCGCGAACCGCTCGGCGATGCCGGGCAGATACCAGACGGGATCGATGGCGGCCTTGGTTACGGCCACGTCGCCGCCCTCGTGAACCACCTTGCCATCGACCTTCAGACGACCGCTGGCGATCGCCTCGTGAATCTCTGGCAGATCGATGCGCGCCTTGGTGACCGCGATGGTCGGGCGGATGTCGACGCCCTCGGCCAGCTCGGCCGCGAAGTCCTCGGCCACCCGGTGGCCCCAGGGATCGAGCGACACGATCTTGCCGGCCTCATGCCATTGCGCATGCGGACCGATCGGCACGACCGGATAGGTGTTGTGCAGTTCCGGCCGGGTCTCGGCGGCCATGGCGCCCGACGAGATCGCCAAGGCGCGATAGATCGAATAGGCGCCGCCGTGGGCGCCCACGGCGTTGCGGTCGGCGCCGGAGTTCGGCGTGGCGATCACCGGCCCGCGTTCGCGGGCGGTGGGGGCGTCCCAATGGATAGGGAAGCGGCTCACCGAGCCCGTGCCCGGATGCGAGGTCAATCGGATGTGGGATGTCCTGTTGGCGGACATGATCGCTGTTGAAACCTCCAGAATCGAAAAAAGGCCCTGCGCCGTTCGCCGGCGTGGGGCCTTTGAGCGGAGATTAAACGCTCGCGCATTTCACTTGGCAAGCGTTACGACTTTGCCCTCAAGCCGGCACGTCCCTGAAATGCTTGCGCTTTGTCCAGCGTCAGCGCTGGGAGCGGCGCCCAGGAAACAGGCGCCAGGGCTTGACGGAGCCCACCCACGCGCCCTCCCCTTGCCAGGGGCTGACCGGCCGCCTCTAGGCTCGCACCAACGTGATCCAGGACCTCGCCTCCGCCGCCCGACCCCAGCCCGCGCTGCAACGCGCCACGGGCGCCGGGCGCATTGCCGTGAAGTCGGAGGACGGCGTCACCCGGCTGGCCCGCCTCTACCAGGACGGCTGCGCCAAGATCCGCTTGCCCACCGACCGCGCGGCGCTCGGCCTGGAAGCGGTGCTGATCAACACCTCCGGCGGCCTGACCGGCGGCGACCGGATGAGTTGGCGCGTGGACGCCGAGGCCGGCGCGCGGCTCACGCTCACCACCCAGGCCTGCGAGAAGATCTACCGGGCTCGCCCAAGCCCTGGACGAGACGGCCGCGCCGAGGTCGCCGTCAGCCTGAACGCCGCGGATGGCGCGCGGATCGACTGGCTGCCGCAGGAGACCATCCTGTTCGATCAGGCCGCGCTGGCCCGCACGCTGGAGGCCGATCTCGCCGCCGACGCGCGTCTGCTGGTCGTCGAGGCGGTGATCCTGGGCCGCACGGCCATGGGCGAGACCGTCCGGGCCGGCGCGCTCCGCGACCGCTGGCGCATCCGCCGCCAGGGCAAGCTGGTGTTCGCCGACGACCTCCGCTTCGAAGGCCCCGTCGCCCAGGTCGCCGCGCTCGCCCCGGCGCTGGCCGGCGGCAAGGCCTTCGCCTCCCTCCTGCTGGTCGCCGACGACGCGGAACGCTTCCTGGCCCCCCTGCGAGCTGCCATCGGACCAGGTGGTGGCGCCAGCGCCTTCGACGGCAAGCTATTCGCCCGCATCGTCGCGCCCGATGGCCTCAGTCTTCGGCGCGCCCTGCTGCCGGCGATCGCGGCGCTGCGCGACAGCGAACCATGCCCTCGCGTCTGGCGGCTGTAGCGATGAACCTGACCCCCCGCGAAAAAGACAAGCTGCTGATCGCCATGGCCGCCGAGGTCGCCCGCAAGCGCCTGGCCCGCGGCGTGAAGCTCAACCACCCCGAAGCCATCGCCCTGATCACCGACTTCGTGGTCGAGGGCGCCCGCGACGGCCGCACGGTCGCCGAACTGATGGAGGCCGGGGCCCACGTCATCACCCGCGCCCAGGTCATGGACGGCATCCCGGAGATGATCCACGACGTCCAGGTCGAGGCCACCTTTCCCGACGGGACCAAACTGGTCACCGTCCACCACCCGATCCGTTGAGGGACCCGCCCATGAAACTCGTCAGATCCTTCGCTCTCACCGCAGCCCTAGCGCTGGCGCCGGCCGCCGCCTTCGCCCACCCGGGCCATGCCGGTCACGATGGCTTCAACCTCTGGGCCGGCCTGGCGCACCCGTTCACCGGCGCGGATCACATGCTGGCCATGATCGCGGTCGGTCTCTGGGCGGTGCTGCGCGGCGGCAAGGCGCTCTGGGCCTGGCCCGCGGCCTTCATCACCGCGCTGCTGGCCGGCTTCGTTATCGGAAAAAGCGGTTTCAGCCTGCCTCGGGTTGAGCCCGCGATCCTCGCTTCGGTCATTGTCCTGGGCGCGCTCACCGCCGCGAACGCCAAGGCGCCGACCTTTGTTGGCCTCGGCCTCATCGCCTTCTTCGGCGCGGCTCACGGCTACGCCCACGGCGAGGAGGCGCCCGGTTCGGCCGCTGGTTTCCCAATCGGCATGGCGCTCGCGACGCTGGCCCTGCACGGCGCGGGCCTGGCCGCCGGACTTGGCCTGCAGCGGCTGAACAAGCCCGATCTGATCCGGTGGCTTGGCGCCGGCGCGGCGGTAGGCGGCCTGGCCCTGGCGGTCGCCGGATGATCCCCGGCGAAGTCATCGCGGCCGAGGGTGACCTGGAGCTCAACGCCGGCGCGGCGGCGATCATCTTGCAGGTCGCCAACACCGGCGACCGGCCGATCCAGGTGGGCAGCCACTACCATTTCTTCGAGACCAATCCGGCGCTCGACTTCGACCGCGCGGCCGCCCGGGGCCGGCGCCTCGACATCGCCGCCGGGACCGCCGTCCGCTTCGAGCCCGGCCAGGCCCGCGAGGTGAGCCTGATCCCCTTCGGCGGCGACCGCCGTGTCTACGGTTTCCGCCAGGCTGTGATGGGCGGCCTCTGACATGCCCGCCAGGATCACGCGTGCGACCTATGCCGACATGTTCGGCCCCACGACCGGCGACCGCGTCCGCCTCGCTGACACCGACCTCTTCGTCGAGGTCGAGCGTGATCTCACCACCTATGGCGAGGAGGTCACTTTCGGCGGCGGCAAGGTGATCCGCGACGGCATGGGCCAGAGCCAGATGACGCGGGCCGCCGGCGCCGTCGACACGGTCATCACCAACGTCCTGATCATCGACCACTGGGGGATCGTGAAGGCCGACGTGGGCCTGCGCGACGGCCGGATCCACAAGATCGGCAAGGCCGGCAATCCGGACACCCAGTCCGGCGTCGACATCGTCATCGGTCCGGGCACCGAAATCATCGCCGGCGAAGGCAAGATTCTCACCGCCGGGGCCATGGACTGCCACATCCACTTCATCTGCCCGCAGCAGATCGAGGAGGCGCTGATGAGCGGCGTCACCTGCATGCTGGGCGGCGGCACCGGCCCCGCGACGGGCACGAAGGCCACCACCGCCACGCCCGGCCCCTGGCATCTGGCCCGCATGATCGAGGCCGCCGAAGCCTTCCCGATGAACATCGGGTTCTCGGGCAAGGGTAACGCCAGCCTGCCCGACGCCCTGGTCGAACAGGTGGCCGCCGGCGCCTGCGCGCTGAAGCTCCACGAGGACTGGGGCACGACGCCTGGCGCCATCGACTGCTGCCTGTCGGTCGGCGACGACCTGGACGTCCAGGTGATGATCCACACCGACACCCTGAACGAGAGCGGTTTCGTCGAGGACACGGTCGCCGCGCTGAAGGGCCGCACCATCCACGCCTTCCACACCGAGGGCGCCGGCGGCGGCCATGCGCCGGACATCATCAAGGTCGCGGGGCTGCCCAACGTCATCCCGTCATCGACCAACCCGACCCGGCCCTACACGCGCAACACGCTGGCCGAACACCTCGACATGCTGATGGTCTGCCACCACCTGGACCCGTCGATCCCCGAGGATGTGGCCTTCGCCGAGAGCCGCATCCGCAAGGAGACCATCGCGGCGGAAGACATCCTGCACGATCTCGGCGCCTTTTCGATCATCTCCTCCGACAGCCAGGCCATGGGTCGAGTCGGCGAGGTGCTGATCCGCACCTGGCAGACCGCCGACAAGATGAAGAAGCAGCGCGGCGCGCTCGCCGGCGACGGCGCGGCGGATAACGCCAGGGTCAAACGCTACATCGCCAAATACACCATCAACCCGGCCATCGCCCACGGCATGAGCACCCACATCGGCAGCGTCGAGGCGGGCAAGCGCGCCGACCTCGTCCTCTGGGACCCGGCCTTTTTCGGGGTGAAGCCGGACCTGGTCCTGCTGGGCGGGACCATCGCGGCCGCCCCCATGGGCGACCCCAACGCCTCGATCCCGACGCCGCAGCCGGTACACTACCGCCCGATGTTCGGCGCCTACGGCAAGTCGCTGACCCGCTCGTCGGTGACCTTTGTCTCCAAGCTTGCCGTCGAGAATGGTCTCCGCGCCCGCCTCGGCCTCGACAAGGACCTGCTGGCTGTCGAGAACGTCCGCGGCGGCATCTCCAAGGCCTCGATGATCCACAACGCCGCGACGCCGCACATCGAGGTCGACCCCGAGACCTACGAGGTCCGCGCCGACGGCGAGCTGCTCACCTGCGAACCGGCCGATGTCCTGCCGATGGCCCAGCGGTACTTCCTGTTTTGAGCGCCCCGATCCCGATCAGCGGCGTGGTGTCGAAGGGCGAATGGCGCGGCGAGCCCATCGACCGGGTGGTGCTCGACTACGACGGCCGCCATCGCCGGCGCATCGTGCTGACCGGCGAGAGCGGGACGGGCTATCTGCTCGACCTGCCGGAGGCGATGCACCTGCGCGACGGCGACGGCCTGCGGATCGCCGGCCAGGGCGTCGTCGCCATCGTGGCCCAGCCCGAGCCGCTGCTGGAGGTCCGCGCCGCCACGCCCGCCGCGCTGATCAAGCTGGCCTGGCACATCGGCAACCGCCACCTCGCCGCCCAGGTCGAGGCCGACCGCATCCTGATCCGCCGCGACCACGTCATCGCGCACATGCTGGAACATCAGGGCGCCCGCGTCCGCGGCGTCGAGGAGCCCTTCGATCCGGAAGGCGGCGCCTATCAGGATCATGGGCCGCACGATCACGGGCATGGCGGTCACGACCATGATCACTGAGGCCCCGAAAATAACGTCGTCCTGGCCCGGGTTGTCCGGGCCACCCATGATCTCCGAGGGTCGGGATTTGCCTGGGCGCATCGTGTTCGTGAATCCCCCGGACAAGCCGGGGGATGACGAGCGAAATGGAGAGGTGGGATGAGTTCGGAAGCCCACCTGCTGCGCCTGCTCACCTGGCTCTCGCCGGCCTTCCCGGTTGGCGCCTTCGGCTATTCGCATGGGCTGGAGACGGTCATCCGCGACGGGACCGTGAACTCGGCGGACACCCTCTCGGCCTGGATCGCCGGCCTCATCGAACACGGCGGCGGCTGGACCGACGCGGTGCTCTTCAAGGCCGCCTGGACGGCGTCGGACACGGTCGCCCTGGCCGAGGTCGCCGAACTGGCCGGCGCGCTGACACCCTGCCTCGAACGCCGCCGCGAGACCCTGAGCCAGGGCGAGGCGTTCCTCATCGCCGCCCAGGCGTGGGGGCCACCGCCGCTGAGCGGACCCATCGCCTATCCCGTCGCGGTCGCCGCCGTGACGTCCGCCGCCAACATCGCGCTGGACGCCGCCCTCACCGCCTGGCTGCACGCCTTCGCCGCCAACCTGGTCAGCGTCGCGGTCCGCGCCGTGCCGCTCGGCCAGACCGCTGGCGTGGCGGTTATGGTTGATCTGGAACCCGTCATTCTGGCGACCGCTACCCGCGCGGCCGCATCAACGCTGGACGACCTGGGGTCGGCTGCGCTCTTGTCGGACATCGCCGCCATGCGGCACGAAACCCTAGGCGTAAGGCTCTTCATCTCGTGAGCAGGCCCCCGACCAGCAGGCATGGACCTTTGCGCGTCGGCATCGGCGGCCCGGTGGGCTCCGGCAAGACGACGCTCGTGGAAAAACTCTGCAAACAGATGCGGGACCGCTGGAGCGTCGCCGTGGTCACTAACGACATCTACACCCAGGAAGACGCGCTGATCCTCAATCGCCTGCAGGCGCTGCCGCAGGACCGTATCCTCGGCGTCGAGACCGGCGGCTGCCCGCACACCGCCATCCGCGAGGATGCCTCGATCAACCTGGCGGCCATCGCCGATCTGAATCGTCGGCACCCGGACCTCGACATCATTTTTATTGAGAGCGGCGGTGATAACCTGGCGGCCACCTTCAGCCCCGATCTCGCCGACCTGACCCTCTATGTGATCAGTGTCTGCCAGGGCGAGAAGATCCCCCGCAAGGGCGGCCCGGCGATCACCCGGTCGGACCTGCTGGTGATCAACAAGACCGACCTCGCCCCGCACGTCGGCGCCGACCTCGCCGTCATGCGCGCCGACACCGCCAAGGCGCGCGGCGAGCGCCCCTACATCTTCACCGACCTCACCCGCCTGGTGGGCGTCGCCGACGTTGCGAGCTTCATCGCCGCGGCCGGTGGCCTGCCGGCGCCTCTTAGCGAAGTGGCCTGACATGCGCCTGCCCGAACTCCTGGTGGCCCTCCTGCTCGGCGCGACCGCCGCGGTCGCGGCCGCGGCGCCCAAGCCCCTTGCCGTCAAGGAGGGGCCGGTCCCGCGCGCGGCGGACGGCCACGCCGACCTCTCCGGCGTCTGGAGCAACGCCTCGATCACCAAGCTCACCCGCCTGCCGGGCACGAAGTCGCTGACGATCAGCGCGGCCGAGGCCAAGGCGCTGGGCGAGAACAATCCGATGCTCAAGCGCCTCGACGCCGACGCCGAGGCCACCAAGGCCAGCGAAGGCGCGCCCGTCGTGGGCGGCGATCCCGGCGGCTACAACAGCTTCTGGCTCGATCCCGGCCGCACGCTGGGCCATGTGAAGGGCGAGTATCGCACCTCCTGGATCGTCGATACCGCCGACGGCCAGCTACCGTTCTCCGCAGCCGGCAAGGCCCTGGTCGCCAAGGCCAACGCCTATTCCCGCGCGGCCGATACGCCGGCCAACCCCGAGGCGATGGAGCCCTGGGACCGCTGCCTGATCTCCAGCCGCGGCTCCGGCGGGCCCGGGATGCTCAACAACATCTACAACTCGAACTACCAGATCCTGCAGACACGCGGCTCCGTCGCCATCGTCATCGAGATGATCCACGACGCCCGCGGCGTGACCCTCTATCCGACCAAGGCCGCAGCCCAGGCCGCTCACGGCCCGCCCGCGCTGCACCTGTGGCTCGGCGACAGCACCGGCTGGTGGGAGGGCGACACCCTGGTCATCGAGACCATCAACGTGAACGGCGAGCAGGGCCGGGCCGGGCCGATCTTTCTGACGCCGCAGGGCCGCGTGACCGAGCGCCTGACCCGCGTCTCCGCCGGCCAGATCTTCTATGAATTCCTCGTCGAGGACCCGACCTACTACACGAAGGCGTGGCGCGCGGAGATGAGCCTCAACGCCATGAAGGATCAGCTGTTCGAATACGCCTGCCACGAGGGCAACTATGCGCTGCCCGATATCATGAGCGGCGTCCGCGCCGCCGAGGCTGGTGGCAAGCCGAAGGGCGGCCAGTAATTCGCTCTAGGCGCGCCGCCCGATCAGCCGCAGTCGGCTGACCCCGCCATCGGGCAGGATGTTCAGGCGGATGAACTGCACCGGCCCGACGGCGCGCAGTTCGTCGCGGAAGCTGTGAAGGTGGTCGGGCGACAGCTTCACTTCGCGCAGCAGGATCGGCCAGGAGATCGCGTCCTCGGCCATCTGCGCGGATGAGCCCTCGGCCTCGCGCACCGCCTGGATCGAGCAGCGGTCGGGGTAGTTGCCCTTGAAGTGGGCGGTGTCGACGACGACCTCCTCGACCACGCCCGCCGCGCCCAGCTCCAGTATCGCCCAGTCGTGGCCAGGCTCGCGCCGCCTTCGCGTCTCCCAGCCGTCGCCCATGTCGACGCCGCGCCCCGGCGCGGTCAGGTTCTCCACGCGTCCATAGTGCTGGTCGTTGGCGGTGATCCCGCGCCCGCCGTGCGCCATGGCCAGCAGGTCGATGGGCTGATCGGCCGGCACGCTTTTCCAGTCGGGCTGCACCCGGCCCCAGGCCCGTAGCCGCGCCACGCCGCCATCGGGGAAGATGTGCAGCCGCACGTGGGTCGCCTGGCCGTATTCGATAGTGACGAAGATCCGGTCGTCGCCCTTCAGCGCGATGCGGTCGGTGACCTTGACCCAGCGGGCATCGTCGGCGGGAATATCCTCGGCGGAGCGGCAGACCTCGATCTCCGCCTGTGGCGGGAAGTTGCCGGTGAAGTGGCGAGTGTCGATTTCGAAGCCGGAGATCACGCCCGGCACGCCCAGCCGGATAACGCACCAGTCGTGGCCGGCCACGCGTTTACGGCGGCTTTCCCAGCCGTCCATCCACTTGCCATTCTCGTCGTATTTTCCGGGGATGAACACCGGCTCGGTGGGCGAGATCAGCCGGGATTTGTCGGCGAAGAAATCATCGGTCGCATAGACCACCGCCGAGCCCAGACGGGGCTGGAGCAGGTCCACGTAGCGGCTGCACAGGTCGTCGAACACGTCGGATTCTCTCAGGTTAGGTCGGCGAGGCGGAAGCCCGCGATACGGTGAATCTGGGCGATGGTGGCGCCAAACTCGGTCTCCGGATCATTGGCCAGCCGGGCCTCGAAGGCCGTCAGGATATCGGCCCGCGTCAGGCCCTTCACCGCCACGATGAAGGGAAAGCCGAAGCGGGCGTTGTAGGCGCCGTTGAGCTGCTGGAACGCCTCGAACTCCGCGGCCGAACACTGGTCGAGCCCCGCGCCCGACTGCTCCTTCACCGAAGCCTCGGCCATCCGCGTTCGGCTCGCAAGCTCCGGGTGCGCGCGGATCAGCGCCAGCTGCAGCGCGCGCGGGGCGGCGTCCACCTCAGCCCGCATCGCCGCCGCCAGCGCCGACGGGTCGTCCAACCCGCCCGCCTCCACCGCCGGCCAGACGCGCTGCGCCACCCAGGGCGAGGCCTCGTAGACCGGCCCGAAGCGCGCCAGGAAATCGGCGTGGGAGAGGTCGCTAACCGTCATGCGGATGCCGTTCGCGCCAGTGCCGGGCGATCTCGACGCGCCGGGCGAACCAGACGTCCTTGTGCCCCTGGGCGTAGCGGAGGAACCGCTCGAGGCCCGCCAGCTTCCCCGGCCGCCCGGACAGCCGGCAGTGCAGACCCACCGACAGCATCTTTGGCGCCGTCTCGCCCTCGGCATAGAGCACGTCAAAGGCGTCCTTCAGGTAGCTGAAGAAGTCCTCGCCGGTCACCAGCCCGCCGCCGGAGAACCGCATGTCGTTGGCCTCCAGCGTGTAGGGCACGATCAGCTGCGGCGTGCCGCTCACCTCTGTCCAGAAGGGGAGGTCGTCGGAATAGTCGTCGGCGTCGTAGAGCAAGCCGCCCTGTTCGGCCACGAGGCGCCGCGTGTTCGGGCTCGTCCGCCCGGTGTACCAGCCCAGCGGCCGCTCGCCGGTCAGCCGCTTGTGGATTTCCATGGCTCGGATCATGTGCTCGCGCTCCACCGGCTCGGGCACGTCCTGATAGTTGATCCAGCGCCAGCCGTGGCTGGCGATCTCATGGCCGGCCAGCAGGAAGGCCTCGACCACCGCCGGGTTGCGCTCCATGGCCATGGCGACCCCGAACACCGTCACCGGCACACCGCAGCGCTCGAACAGCCGCAACAGCCGCCAGACGCCGGCGCGGCTGCCGTATTCGTAGATCTGCTCGATGCTTATGTGCCGCGCGCCGACGACCGGCGCCGGGTTGATCAGGTCAGAGAGGAAGGTTTCCGACGCTGCGTCCCCGTGCAGGACGCTCATCTCCCCGCCCTCTTCGTAGTTCAGCACCAGTTGCACGGCGATCCGCGCGCCGCCCGGCCAGTCGGCGTGCGGCGGGTTGCGGCCATAGCCGGCAAGGTCGCGGGGATAGGGGTCTTGGGGCATGACTGACCGTATAGCAGGCTTGGCGTTGCCTATAGCCTCGCAAGAAGCCCAAGGAGTTGCAATTCAGGGGGGTTGGACCGACTCTGAGCGGCTGACGATCACGGAAGATCAATGAGCGGACTGACGACCCACGTCCTCGACACCGCTGGCGGCAGACCCGCCGCCGGCGTGGCGCTGCGCCTGCTGCGCGGCGGGGCAGTGCTGGTCAGCACGACGACCAACGCCGATGGCCGCTGCGATTCGCCACTGCTCACCGCCGAGGCCATGACGCCGGGCGCCTATCGCCTGGAGTTCGACGTGGGCGCCTATTATCGCGGCCTGGGCGTGGCTCTGCCCGACCCGGCCTTCCTCGACACTGTCGCCATAGAGTTCGGCATCGCCGAGCCGGCCGCGCACTACCACGTGCCGCTGCTGGTCAGCCCGTTCGGCTACTCCACCTATCGCGGCAGCTAGGCATGACCATGTCTGACGCAAGGAGGCCGATCCGATTCCTGCTGGATGGCGAGGTCCGCGAACTGACGGACATCGACCCGACCCTGACCGTGCTCAACCTGCTGCGCTACGATCTGCGCCGCACGGGCACCAAGGAAGGTTGCGCCGAGGGCGACTGCGGCGCCTGCACAGTGGTGCTGGGCGAGCTTCGCGATGGCAAGGTCGCGTTCAAGGCGGTCAACGCCTGTATCCTGTTCGCGCCCATGCTGGACGGCCGCGCCCTCTTCACGGTGGAAAGCCTGAAGCGAGACGGCGCTTTGCACCCGATCCAGCAGGCGATGGTGGCCAACCACGGCTCGCAGTGCGGCTTCTGCACACCCGGCTTCGTCATGAGCCTCTACGCGCACCAGCGTTCGGGCGCCGCCACCGACACCGCGACCCTGAAGGACGCACTCGCCGGCAACCTCTGCCGCTGCACCGGCTACGGCCCGATCCTGGCCGCCGGCCAGGCCATGGGCGCCGACCCCGACGCGCGCCTGACCGAGGCCCTGGCCGTCGCGCTGAAAGCCATCCAGCGCAGCGAAATGCTGCAGGTCGAGCACAAAGGCCGCCGCTTCCTTAGCCCGCGCACCACCGCCGAGTTCGCCACGGCCCTCGAGGCCAACCCGGACGCCATCGTCCTCGCCGGCGGCACCGATGTCGGCCTCTGGGTCACGAAACAGCACCGCGACCTCACTGTGATCATCTCGATCAACGAGGTCACTGAACTCCGCGACATCGAAGACCTGGGCGACGCTGTCCGCATCGGCGCGGCCGTCCGCTATATAGACGCCGAAGCCATTCTCGGCGATCTACATGCCGAGTTCGGCGAATTGCTGCGCCGCCTCGGCGGATTGCAGGTCCGGAATGCCGGAACGATCGGTGGCAACATCGCCAACGGCTCGCCCATCGGCGACATGCCGCCCGCCCTGATCGCCGCCGGCGCGACCCTTGTGCTGCGCAAGGGCGAGGCCACCCGCAGCCTACCGCTGGAGACCTATTTCCGGGCCTATGGAGAGCAGGACCGGCGGCCTGGCGAATTCGTCGAAGCGGTGATCATTCCGAAGCTCTCAGCGAATCGCCTGTTCAGAATCTACAAGCTTTCCAAGCGCTTCGACCAGGATATCTCTGCTGTCTGCGCCGGAATTTCTATCGGCCTGGAGGCTGGGAGCGTCACCGACACCCGCATCGCGTTCGGCGGCATGGCGGCCACACCTAAGCGCGCAACGGCGTGCGAAGCCGCCCTTACAGGCCGGCCGTGGACCGAGGCCACCGTCCGCGCTGCCGCGGGGGCCCTGGCGGCCGACTTCCAGCCCATCGACGACATGCGCGCGTCAGCCGCCTATCGCCTGAAGGCCGCCCAGAACCTGCTGATCCGCGCCTTCCTGGAAAGCAGCGCGCCCACGCCCCTGCGCATCCTCGGCGCCGAGGCGGTGTCCCATGGCTGAACCGGGGGCTGACACCGGCGAAACGCTGCGCACGCTTACCGCGCTCCACACGTCCATCGCCCACGACAGCGCCGGAAAGCACGTCTCGGGCGAGGCGCTGTATATCGACGACCTGCCGGAGCCTAAGGGCCTGCTGCATCTCTACGTCGGCCAGAGCACCCGAGCCCACGCCTGCGTCACTCGCCTTGACCTGACCGCCGTCCGCGCCGCGCCCGGCGTGGTCTGCGTGCTCACTTCGGCCGATGTCCCCGGCCGCAACGACATCGGCCCGGTGCAGAACGACGAGCCCTTGCTGACCGACGGGATCGTCCGCTTCGTGGGCCAGCCGCTGTTCGCCGTGGCCGCCGAGTCACTTCCCAAGGCGCGCGCCGCCGCCGCCCTCGCGGTCGTCGAATACGAAGACCGGCCGGCGCTGCTGACCATCGAGGCCGCCCGCGCCGCCAACGCGCTGATCGAAGACAGCCAGACCATGCGCCTGGGCGACGCACACGCCGCCATTGCTGCAGCGCAGCATACTCTCTCCGGCAGACTGGCTATCGGCGGCCAGGACCACTTCTATCTGGAGGGCCAGGTGGCGCTTGTCGTGCCTGGCGAGGACGGCGACCTGCACGTCTGGTCGTCCACCCAGAACCCGACCGAGACCCAGCATCTGGTCGCCCGGTGTCTCGGCCTGCGCGACAACGCCGTCGTCGTTGAGGTGCGCCGCATGGGCGGCGCCTTCGGCGGCAAGGAGACGCAGTCGGTCCACTATGCCGCGCTGGCGGCGTTGGCGGCCACCAAGACCGGCCGCCCCTGCAAGGTGCGCCTCGACCGCGACGACGACATGGTGATGACCGGCAAGCGGCACGCCTTCATCACCGACTGGCAGGTGGGCTTCGACGCCGACGGACGGCTCAAGGGCGCGGCCTTCGAGCTCGCCAGCCGTTGCGGCCACTCCGCCGATCTCTCGATCGCCATCAACGACCGGGCGATGTTCCACTCCGACAATGCCTACGCCCTGCAGGCCGCCGAGATCGTTTCGCACCGTATGCGGACGAATACCGTCTCCGACACGGCGTTCCGCGGCTTTGGCGGGCCCCAGGGCATGATGGGGATCGAGCGCGCGATGGACGCCATCGCCCTCCACCTGGGCAAGGACGCACTGGATGTGCGCCTCGCCAACCTCTACGGCGTGGCCGGCGACCAGACCCCCTATGGCCAGACCGTCAACGACGCCGTGATCTCCGCGATCGTGAGCGAACTGGAGGCCTCCAGCGACTACCGCGCCCGCCGGCAGGCGATCGCCGCCTGGAACGCGTCGAACAGCATCCTCAAGCGCGGCCTGGCGCTGACACCGGTGAAGTTCGGCATCTCCTTCACCGCCAACCATCTGAACCAGGCCGGCGCCCTGGTCCACGTCTACACCGACGGCTCGATCCACCTGAACCACGGCGGGACCGAGATGGGGCAGGGGCTCAATATCAAGGTCGCCCAGGTGGTCGCCCACGAGTTCCAGGTCCCGCTCGAGACCGTCAAGATCACCGCCACGCGCACGGACAAAGTGCCCAACACCTCTGCGACGGCCGCCTCTTCCGGCAGCGATCTCAACGGGATGGCCGCCCAGGCCGCGGCCCGGATCATCAAGGAGCGCCTCGTCGCATTCGCCGCCAAGACCTACGACTGCGCGCCCAGCGCCGTGGTCTTCCGACCCGGCGGCGTCCAGGCCGGCGACACCACGCTGGCCTTTACCGAACTCGTCCGCCGCGCCTATTTCGAGCGGATTTCACTGTCGGCCACCGGCTATTACCGCACGCCGGAAATTCACTACGACCGCGCGCGCCACCACGGTCGGCCCTTCTACTATTTCGCCTATGGCGCGGCCTGTTCCGAGGTGGTCATCGATACGCTAACCGGCGAGAACAAGGTGACCCGCGTCGACATCCTCCACGACTGTGGCCGGTCCCTGAATCCCGCGGTCGATGCCGGCCAGATCGAGGGCGGGTTCATCCAGGGCATGGGCTGGCTGACCACCGAGGAACTGGTGTTCGACGACAAAGGCCGCCTGCGCACACATGCTCCGTCTACGTACAAAATTCCGACCGCGGGGGACCGGCCGGACGCCTTCCACCTCGCGCTCTGGCAGGGTGGCGAGAACCGCGAGGCGACGATCCATCGCTCCAAGGCCGTGGGCGAGCCGCCGCTGATGCTGGCCATTTCGGTGTTCTCGGCGCTGACCGACGCCGTCGCCAGCGTGGCCGACCACCGGGTTATGCCCGACCTCGACGCGCCGGCCACGCCGGAGCGTATCCTGGCCGCCGTCGAGGAGGTGCGCGAAAGGGCCTCCACCCAGTCTTGGTGGAAAACATGAGCGAGTGGATCGACCAGGCCCTGGCCGCCGTCACCCGCGGCGAACAACTCGCCATGGCCACCGTGGTGGGCGCGCAAGGGTCCACGCCGCGCGAGATCGGCGCCCGCATGCTGGTCTGGCCCGACCATTTCACCGGCACTATCGGCGGCGGCTCGCTGGAACGTCAGGCGCTGGATCAGGCGCGCAAACTGCTCACCCACGACACGCGCCGCCACGCGCTGCAGGACTATCCGCTTGGGCCCCTGCTCGGCCAATGCTGCGGCGGCCGCGTGCGACTGCTGGTCGAGCGGCTCGATGCCGAGAGCGCCCCTTGGCTCGCCGACGCCGCGCAGGCCTGCGAGCAGGGCCAACCCTTCCGCCTGCAGGCCGCTATCGATGGCGCGAACCTCACGCGTTCCGTCGCCGCCGGCGGCGGCGAAGACCCCGCCGATAACGTCCCGCGCATCCCGATCCCCGAGGTCCGCACGCTGTCGGAAGCCATCACGCCGGCCAAGCCGCGTCTGGTGATCTTCGGCGCCGGCCACGTGGGCCAGGCGGTGGCGCGCGCCTTTGCGCCGCTGCCCTTCCATCTGGACTGGCTCGCCAGCCGCGAGGATCTGCGGCCCGAGGCCGGCGGAACTCAGGCGACGATCCTGGACGAAGACGACCTGGAGGCCTGCGTCTCGGCGGCGCCCGCTGGAACCCTCCTGGCGATCTTCACCCACAGCCACGATCTCGACTATCGCCTGACCCGCGCGGCCCTGGCCCGAGGCGACTTCGGTTACCTCGGCCTGATCGGGTCGCGGACCAAGCGCGCGCGGTTCGAGAGCCGGCTGCGGGACGATGGCTTCAGCGACGCCGACCTCGCCCGCCTCATCTGTCCGATCGGCATCCCGACGCTGAAGAGCAAGGCGCCCGCCGTGATCGCTGTTTCGCTGGCTGCGGAACTTTTAGCGCTGACGGAGGCCTCGGAATGACTTTTGACTGGGCCGCGTGGGCCAACCTCGCCCTCCGATGGCTGCACCTGACAGCTGGCATCGCCTGGATCGGCTCATCGTTCTATTTCATGTGGCTGGACAGCCACTTGAAGGCCCCGGCCAACCCGCCGCCAAAGACCGCGACGGGGGGCGTCGCGGGCGAGTTGTGGAGCGTCCATTCCGGCGGCTTCTACCACCAGATGAAGTTCATGGTGGCGCCGCAGGGCATGCCCGACGAGCTGCATTGGTTCAAATGGGAGGCCTACACCACCTGGATTTCAGGCGTCCTGCTGCTGGCCCTGATCTTCTATGTCGGCGCCGACGTGAACCTGATCGACGCATCCAGGCTCGCGCTGACCAACTGGCAGGCCATCGGCATCGGTGTCGGGTCCTTGGCCCTCGGATGGCTGGCCTACGACACCCTTTGCCGCTCGCCGCTGGGCGCCAATCTGCGCGCCTTTGGCGTGATCTGGTTCCTGGTGCTGACCGCCGCCGCCTACGGTCTCACCCGCGTCTTCTCCGACCTCGGCGCGGTGATGCATGTCGGCGCGATCATCGGCACGGTGATGGTCGCCAACGTCTTTCTGGTCATCATCCCCAATCAGCGGAAGGTGGTGGCCCAGGTCCTGGCCGGCGAAACGCCCGATCCCGCACTCGGCAAACAGGCCAAGCAGCGCAGCGTCCACAACAATTACATGACGCTCCCGGTGCTGTTCGTGATGATCAGCAACCACTATCCGATGATCGTCTCGGCGCCGCTCAACTGGCTGTGGCTGGCGGGCCTGGGGATCGTCGGCTGGACCATTCGCCACTTCTTCAACCTGAAGAACGCCGGCCAGCTGCGCTTCGACGTCCTGGCGCTGGGCGCGCTGGCCTTCATCACCGTCGCCGTCCTGAACGAGACCGCCAAGCCGCCGCCGGCCGCGCCGGTCGCGGTTCCGCCGTTCACGGAGGTTCGCGCGCTGATCGACCGTCACTGCGTCACGTGCCACGCCGCCCAGCCGACCCACAAAGGCATCCTTGCCCCGCCCAACGGCGTCGTCCTAGACACTGACGAAGGGCTGACGAAGAACGCCGCCAAGGTCTACGAGCGCGCCGTGAAGACCCACTCCATGCCGCTCAACAACGAGACCAAGATGACCGACGCCGAGCGCGCCAGCCTGGGCGCCTGGATCAGCGCCGGCGCCAAGGTGGGGTCCTAGTGCGCCAGGTCACTCCTGAGCCCCTTACCGCCGAGGCCTTCGCCCCCTTCGGCGACGTCATCGAGGCCTCCGATCACGCCGAGCAGATCGCCATCAACTACGGCCAGACCACGCGTTTCAACGATCTGGCCCGCATCGATGTGGCCGGCGGCCACGCCATCGTCAGCATCTTCCGGGGCCGGCCGCTTGACCCGCCGCACCTGAAGATCTTCGAGCGCCATCCCCTGGGGAGCCAGAGCTTCACGCCCCTGCAAGGCCGGCCGTTCCTGGTGGCCGTCGCCCCGCCGGGCGACCTCAATCCCGCCGCGATCCGTGTCTTCCGGGCTGAGGGCCATCAGGGCGTCAACTACGCCAAGGGCGTCTGGCACCACTACCTGCTGCCCCTGGGCGCCGAGAGCGACTTCCTGGTCCTCGACCGCGACGGCCCCGGCGAAAACCTCGACGAGATCGAGCTGGCGCCCACCGACCAGATCGCGGTGCGGCTATGACCGGGAGGGCGGGGACCCGCCACGCCTACCGGGCCGGCCTGCTGCACATGCTGGCCGACCCCTGCCAGGCGCCCGCGGAGCAGGCTTTCGCCTACCACCAGGACGGCCTGCTGGTCGTGGAGGACGGCCATGTGGCGGCTTTTGGAGCGTATACGGATATATTTCCGACGCTGACGTCCGAAACGCCTGTAACGACCTTTCCCGGCAAGCTGATCACCCCGGGTTTCGTCGACGCCCACATCCACTATCCGCAGGTCGATGTGGTGGCTGCCTGGGGCTCGCAGCTGCTCGACTGGCTACATACCCATACCTTCCCCGCCGAGCAGGCCTTCGCCGACCGCGCCCACGCCGACGAGGCCGCCGCCTTCTTCCTGAACCAGTTGCTGCGCAACGGCACGACCAGCGCGCTGGTGTTCGGCACGGTCCACAAGACCTCCGTGGACGCTCTCTTCGACGCCGCGCTGGCCCGCAACATGCGCTTGATCGCCGGCAAGGTGCTGATGGACCGCAACGCGCCCGCGGGCCTTACCGACACGGTCGAGACCGGCCGGGCCGACACCGAGGCCCTGATCCGCGCCTGGCGCGGCCGTGGACGCCTCGGCTATGCGGTGACGCCGCGCTTCGCCGTCACCTCCTCCGGCGCCCAGCTCGCCATGGCCGGCGCGGTGGCGGCGGCCCATCCGGATGTGCTCATCCACACGCATATGTCTGAGAACCTTGAGGAAATCTCCCGGGTGGGCGAGCTGTTTCCAGACGCCCGCGACTACCTGGACGTCTATGCGAGGTACGGCCTCGTCACCCCGCGTTCGGTCTTTGCCCATTGCGTCCATGCCTCGGACGATGCGCTGCGCCGGATGGCCGCCGCCGGCGCCTCGGTCGCCTTCTGCCCGTCGTCGAACCTGCTGCTGGGCTCGGGGCTGTTCAGCCTGAAGCAGGCCTGCGGTTGCGGCGTCACCGTGGGTCTCGGCACCGACATCGGCGCAGGCGCGAGCTTCTCCCTGCCGCACATGATGGGCGAGGCGTACAAGGTCGGCCAACTCGGCGGCGAAACCCTTGACCCGATGCACGCCTTCTACCTCGCGACACTGTCCGGCGCGAAGGCCCTGCGGATCGACGACAAGGTCGGCAATCTGGCGCCCGGCAAGGAAGCCGATTTCCTGGTCCTGGACTTCGCCGCGACGCCCCTGCTGGCGCGACGCGCGGCCTCGGCGGCCACCGTCGCCGAGAAGATCTTTATACTGAGCATCCTTGGCGATGACCGCGCGATTTCCCGAACCTACCTGGCCGGCGCCCTCGCCCATAGCCGTGACGGAGCTTAGAAGACCCATGCCCTGCCTTCGCCCCTGCGGGCTCGCGCTCGCGCTGCTGTTCACCAGCCTGCTGCCTCTGGCGGCCCAAGCCAAGCCCATGGTGGTCAAGGTCGTGGTGCTCACCACCTTCGAAGCCGGCTCCTCGGCCGGCGCGGGCTCCGGCCAGGGCTCCGGCGAGTTCGTCTTGTGGGCCAACCGCCTGCCGCTCACCCACAAGCTGAAGGTGCCGGGCATCGAAGGCCGCGTGCTCTACTCCGACGATGGCGTGCTGGGGGTGGTGACCGGCATGCGCGCCCGGGCCCGCGAGAGCGTCGCCGCCCTGGTCCTCGATCCCGACCTGGACCTGTCCCACGCCTACTGGATCGTCGCCGGGATCGCCGGCGTCGATCCTCGCGCCGGCTCGATCGGCAGCGCCGCCTGGGCGCGATACGTGGTCGACGCCGACCCGATCTTCGAGATGGACGACCGCGACATCCCCAAGGACTGGCCCGAGGGCCTGTGGTCGCTCGGCGCCGCGCGGCCCGGCGTGAAGGGCTCAGCGCCCGGCTCCAGCGACATGGTCTGGGCGCTGAACCCCGGCCTCACCGCCTGGGCGTTCAACCTCACCCGCGACATCGCGCTGCCCGACAACGACCAGCTCCGCGCCGTCCGCGCCAAATACCCCAGCGACCCCGCCGCGCTTCGCCCGCCCAGCGTCTTCCTCGGCGACGAGCTGGGCGCGACCCGCTTCTGGCACGGCCCCCGCCGCACGCAGTGGGCCCGCGACTGGGTCAGGCTCTGGACCGATGGCAAGGGGGCCTTCGCCATGACCGCCTGCGAGGACCAGGGCATCCTTGACGTCCTCGGCCTTTTCGCCCGCCAAGGCCGGGTGGATGCGGGCCGCGTGCTCGTGCTGCGCACCGCCAGCAACTATTCCCGCCCTGGGGACAGCGAAACCCCCGAGATCCGGTTCGCGCCCGGCGGCGCGGCGGCGGCCTTCGAAGCCGCCTATCGGGTCGGCGCGCCGGTGGTGAAGGCGCTCGTCGCCGGCTGGGATCGCTACGCGGCGACGCCCCCCCAAGGCGCCGCGCCAAGCGGGCCCTAAGCCGCCGCGCTCAACGCCAGCACCGCGACAACCAGGTGGTAGAACGAGGTCGCTGGCGCCGGCTCGTCCACGAAGCTCCCGTCGGGCCTCAGCTTATCGCGCCAGGCCCCGCGCGCCGGCGTCTCCAGATATTGCGCCAGGCCCCGCGCCGCCCGCAGGCCCTGCGCCGCGTCGCCCAGCACCACGGCGGCCTTCAGGTGCTCGGTCTGCGGCCACAGCCGCGCGGTCCCATCGCGCACCGAGAAATCGTCCCACAGCGCGTTGACCGCCACCTCGCGCACCGGATCGACGCCCCTCAACCCGTTCTCGAACAGGCGCCGCGCCGCGGTCCGCGCCTCGCTGTCGCCCCGCGCCACGCCCCATCGCTCCAGGAGCCAGGCCCATTCGAACTGGTGCCCCGGCTCGACGAGCCCGCCCTCGCCCTCCAGCGCGTTCCACGCCCCATCGAAGAACTCCCGCAGCGCGCCGGTCGCCGGATCGATGAACTTGCGCATCGCCAGCCCCGCGATCTCGTCCGACAGCAGCGTCCAGTCCCGCCCGCCGGTCGTCTCCCAGGCCATGGCGCTCTCGAACAGGTGCATGTGGCAGTTGGCCTGGTAGGGATGTGGCCCGTTCTCACGGAACCCGCCGCCCGCGACGCGGCGGTCCTGCAGGGCGGTGCGTGTACGCTCCGCCTCCATGGCCAGCCCCCGATCCGACGGGTCCGCCGCCTGCAGCGCGGCCATCGCCAGCAGCGCGAAGGCCTGCTCGTAGATGTCTGCGTGCGCGTCGATCGCCGTCCCGTCGGCCGCCGCCCGGTTGAGGAACAGGCCATCCGGCCGCCGATAGGACGCCACGAACCGCCCCCAGCCGGTCCTGGCGACCTCCAGCCAGCGCGCGCCATAGCCGGCGTTCGCCGCCGAGGCGAAGACGAACACCTGCCGCGCCTGGGCCCGCGCCCGTCGGGACGCCGCGACCGGCGCGCCCTCGACGCTCAGCGCCTCGTGGAACAGACCCGCGCCGCCCACGTCGACGCCCGGCCCGGCCCACAGCGGCAGAGCGGCCTCGCGCAGCCAGGCCTCGTACCAGGCCGAGGCCTCGCTCAGATTGTCGAAACGGGCTGACATCCGCGCCTTATGGCGGATTCTTGCGGCTTACGTCAGGCGTCGCAGGCCCGCGAGGCATGCGCGACATGGAAACATCCCGAGTGTGACAGCACGATCCAGTCGCCGCAGCGGGCGATCACCGGGCCCTCCGGCGTGCGCACCTGCACCGCGGCGCTCTCCACCACCGCGCAGGCCTCCTCGCCCAGCCACCGCCACAGCGTGCGCCAGCTGGCCTTGTCGCTGGGCGGCGGCACACGCAGCGCCGCACCGTGGTCAAAGGGCGGGTGGAGGCGGATGGGACGCATGGTGACTTTGGGAACCTTTGGGCGCGAACGGCGTCGTCTTCCGGTGCAGATCGCCGGTGCTTCGGTCACCAAGTGCTTAACCGCGCGGCGCCGGTGGCGCGGGTTTTGCTGTCGCTTGCGGTCGGGCACGCAAATTGTCGCACGGTGATCGTCGAAGCAGGCTTTTCACAATGGAAACATGTAGCTTAACCTATAGTAGAGCTGTCACGCGGGTCCGGGGGGACTTGAGGTCGCGTGAAGAAACGGCCGGGGAGATGGAAATTGGCTGACCCGTCAACGAAAGCGCCCGACCCGATGGACGTGGCTTTGGGCGCCGCCGTCCGCATCCGCAGGCGGACCATCGGCATCTCGCAGGAGGCGCTCGCCGAGCAGTGCGGCGTCAGCTTCCAGCAGATCCAGAAATACGAGAACGGCGCGAATCGGATTTCGTTCTCGCGGCTGGTGCAGATCGCGCGCGCGCTGAAGTGCCGGGTCGTCGACCTGATGGATGTGCTGGACGGCCCGGACCGCGAGATCACCGGCGACCTCGACCTGCTCACCCGCATGCGCACGCCCGGCGCCATCGAGCTGCTGGCCGCCTACGAACAGATGGCCCCGGACGCCCGCACCTCGCTGGTCGGCCTGCTGCGCGCCGTCACCGCCGACCCCGCGAACGCCAAGAGTCGGCAGCTGGCCTAGGATACGTCGCCAGCGTCGCGTCTCGCCGCGCGAGCTCGGTCGGCTGGGTGGATGTTGAACCGACCCATCTGCATTAGGGTCACGCGATGGATTCCCCCGTCTCTGTCCTCACTCCCGGCCCTGCCCCCATCATCGTCTGGTTCCGGCGCGATCTGCGCCTGAGCGACAATCCGGCCCTGGCCGCGGCCGTGGCCAGCGGCCGGCCCATCGTGCCGCTCTACGTGTTGGATGAGACCCCAGGGTTACGGGCGCCCGGCGCCGCGTCCCTTTGGTGGCTCGACCAGTCGCTGCGGCGGCTCGCAGCGTCGCTCGAGGCGCTCGGCTCGCGCCTCATCCTGCGGCGCGGGCCGGCGGCGGCGGTGCTGGACGGCCTGGCGCGAGACACCGGCGCGGCCAAGGTGGTCTGGAACCGGCTCTACGATCCCGGCGTCACCGATCGCGACACCGCCTTGAAGGCCGCGCTGAAGGGCCAGGGCGTGGCGGTCACCAGCTTCAACGGCGCCCTGCTCTCCGAGCCGTGGACCGTGCGCAATAAAAGCGGTGAGCCCTTCAAGGTGTTCACCCCGTTCTGGCGCGCCGCCCGCGCCGGCCTGGACCTCACGCCACTGCATCCGACGCCCGCCGCGCTGATCGCGCCCACGGCATGGCCGGCCACTGAGCGTCTGGAGACCTGGAGTCTGCAGCCGACCAAGCCGGATTGGACAGCGGGCTTCGGCATCTGGACGCCCGGCGAGGCCGGTGCGCGCCGCCGCCTTGAAGATTTCCTCGCTACAGGCCTCGCGCGGTACGCGGAAGGGCGCGACATTCCGGCCGGGGGCGCGGTGTCGCGCCTGTCGCCGCATCTGCATTTCGGCGAGATCAGCCCGCGCCAGGTCTGGGCGGCCCTGGACGACGCGGTCGAGGCCAGGCCCGGCCTGGACCGCCACGCCGAAAAGTTCCGCGCCGAGCTGGGTTGGCGGGAGTTCAGCCACGCCCTGCTGTTCTACAATCCTGAGATGGAAAGCCGGAACTTCAAGCCGGCCTACGACGCCTTTCCCTGGCGCGAAGACCCCATCGCCTTCACGGCGTGGACCAAGGGCCGGACCGGCTATCCGATGGTCGACGCCGGCATGCGCGAACTCTGGGCGACGGGCTTCATGCACAACCGCGTGCGCATGCTGACCGCGTCCTTCCTGGTCAAGCATCTGCTGCTCGACTGGCGGCTGGGCGAGGCGTGGTTCTGGGACACCCTGCTGGACGCGGATCGGGCCAACAACGCCGCTGGCTGGCAATGGGTGGCGGGATCCGGCGCCGATGCCGCCCCCTATTTCCGGATCTTCAGCCCGATGGGCCAGGGCGAGAAGTTCGACACCAACGGCGCCTACGTCCGCCGCTGGGTCCCGGAGCTGGCGCGGCTGCCGGACGCAGTGGTCCATAGTCCCTGGACGGCGGACCCCCGGATCCTGCGCGCCGCCGGAGTGGTGCTCGGCCAGACCTACCCGCATCCCATCGTCGACCACGGCTTCGCCAGGGACCGGGCGTTGGCCGCGCTGAAGCACACCAGGCTGGATGGCTCCGAGGCGTGAGCTTGCCGGGCGATTCGCGTCAGGGGTGAGCTTCGCTCGCCGGCTCCGCCACGCGGGCCCGCCACGCGCCGACGGCCGGCGCGATCGCCGACAGTTCGCGGAACACCAGGCACCCCGCCTTGGGGCGCAGGCCGGGGCAGGCGCCGCCCGCCCAGATCTCCACCGTCTCGGGCGCCAGCGCGCGCAGTTCGGCAAGGCCGGTCATCGCCTGCGGCGCCGGGAAGGTCGATGAGAACGACAGCGCCAGAATGTCGGCTCCGTGCGCCCGGGCGGCAGCGGCGATTTCGGGGATCGGGGTCTGGACGCCCAGCGATATGCCGATACAGCCTTCGAGGGTGAACATCGCTTCGGCCATCAGCAGGCCAAGGGCATGCGGCTCCTGCGGGAAGGTGCCGAACAGCACCCGTGGGCGCCCGCGCGGCGCACCGGCCCCCTGGGCGGCGTTGATGGCGCTGCGCAGGACCGAGGTGAACTGCTCGGTGAACAGGTGTTCCTGATGGATCTCGAGCTCGCCGCGTGACCAGGCGGCGCCGACCGCCCCAGCCAGTCCCGGACCAATCGTCGCCGCGAAGGCCCCCAGACCGGCCCGCAGGACGATGGCGTTCAAGACCTCGCGCAGGCGCACCGCATCGTAGGCCGCGAGCAGCGTCAGGACCTGCTGAGCCTCTGACCCGATGGCCTGGGGCGTGCTGACGTCGAGCCGCCGCAGCAGCCCCGAGAGCTCCTCGTCGGAGCGGCCAACCACTTTTCCGGGACGATGGCCAGCGTCCACGAGGCGGCGGAGCAAGCGCAGGGTGGCCACCTGGTCGGCCGGGTAGAGCCGTTCGTCATGGCGATCGCGCAGCGGGTTGGGGAAGCCATAGCGGCGCTCCCAGACCCGCAACGTGTCCTTCGGCAAGCCGCAGTCGCGCTCTACCGCGGCGATGCTCATCAGGGGCGCGCTGCTGGGTTCGTCTCTATTTGTCATGGACAACTATCAGTTAGGCTCTGGACACTCGGTTGATAAAGCGTATTTGTCCAGGACAAATAGACGAAAGACCGCCATGACCCTGATCACCGCAGCGCCGTTGCCGGATGTGCAGTCCAGCGTGGATTCGCGAAATATTGTCATACAGCGCGTGGGTGTGAAATCGGTCACCTACCCGGTGCTCGTCGCCACCCAGGACGGCCCCCAGCCCTCGGTGGCGGTGATCGACATGGACGTGCGCCTCCCCGCCCACGCCAAGGGAACGCACATGTCGCGGTTCCTGGAGGTGCTGGAGGATTTCAAGACGCCCCTGTCGGCGGAGAGCCTCGCGAGCCTGATGGCGATCATGCTCCGCCGGCTCGACGCCGACAGCGGGTCAATCGAGATGCGGATGCCGTATTTCGTCCGCAAGACCGCGCCGGTGTCGGGGGTCTCGAGCCTTCTCGACCACCAGCTGACCCTGCGCGCGCAGCAGGCGGATGGGCGCCTGTCGATCACCCAGCAGATCCTGACGCCGGTCACCAGCCTCTGCCCCTGCTCCAAGGAAATCTCGCTGTACGGCGCCCACAACCAGCGCTCGCACATCATCATTGCCGCGACCCTGGCCGACGGCGCGGTGCTGCCGGTGCAGGCGCTCATCGATATCGCCGAGGCCAGCGCGTCCTGCCAGCTCTGGGGCCTGCTGAAACGGCCGGACGAGAAATACGTCACTGAGCGCGCCTATGAGAACCCGAAGTTCGTGGAAGACCTGGTCCGCGACATCGCCGTTGCGCTGTCCGCCGACCCGCGCGTCGCCCGCTACGAAGTCTCGTCAGAGAACTTCGAGTCCATCCACAATCATTCGGCCTTTGCATGGCTATCGGGCCCGCAGTAGCCGCGGCGGCGGATACGGGCGCGCTCACCGTCTGGTACGATGGCGACTGTCCGATCTGCACCGCCGAGATCGGGCTGATGCGCCGACTCGATCGCGCCTCGGCGATCGCTTTCGTCGATCTCAGCCTGCCGGGAGGCTGTCCTACCGATCGCAACGCGCGCCTGGCCCGTCTGCACGCCCAGCCGCGCGGCGGGGCCATGGTCTCCGGCGCCGCCGCCTTCGTGGCCATGTGGCGCGTCCTGCCGGCCCTTCGCCCTCTCGCCGTGCTCGCCTCGCCGCCACCCGTGCTCTGGATCCTGGAGCGCGCCTATGGGCTGTTTCTTCGGGTGCGTCCGGCGCTGCAGGCTACCGCGCGATGGGCCCTGGCGCGGCGGTCGCGATGAGCCCGCCAGCCGACCGGGTCCCGAGGGCGGTGCTGGTCTACGGTGTCCTGGGGATTATCCCCTTCTGGGCGGCGCCGGTCGCGGGCCTGCTGGCGCCCGCCTGGACCGGCCTGGCGGCCGCCATCGCGGCGCTCTACGCGGGCCTGATCCTGTCGTTCCTGGGCGGGGCCCGATGGGGTCTGGCTGTACGCGACGCCGCACCCGATCCCATCGTCGTGGGCCTGGCCATGACGCCGACGCTGGCTGGCCTCGCTGTGCTGGTGTTCACCCACGGCGCGGTACGTGTGCAGTTGCTGGCGCTCGCCGCGGCGCTGGCCCTGAACTGGGGGTGGGACGTCAGCGCCAGGCGCTTGCCGCCGTGGTACGCCCGCCTCCGCACCGGGCTCACCCTGGGCGCCGTCGGCGGGCTCTGCGTCGGGGCCCTGCAGCTTTCGCGGTGACCGGCGCCATGGATAGCGACATCGCGGTCCTGGTCGGGGCCGGCGGCGGCATCGGCCGCGCGCTGATCGAAGCGCTGCGCGGCGACCCACGCTTCGCTCATGTCATCGGCCTCGCACGCCGGCGGCCTTCCGCTATGGCCGACGACGCCGGCCACACCTGGCTCGAAGCCGATATCCTGGACGCCCCGAGCCTGGCGGCGGCCGCGCGGCGGATCGCCGAGTTCGGCGCGCCCACCCGCATCATCGTCGCCACCGGCGTGCTGCACGGGCCCGGCCTGAGCCCGGAGAAATCCTTGCGCGCCCTGCGCGCCGACGCCCTGAGCCGGCTGTTCCAGATCAACGCCATAGGTCCGGCCCTGGTCGCCCAGCAGCTCCTGCCGCTGACGCCGCGCGACCGGCCGTCGGTCTTCGCGGCCCTCTCGGCCCGCGTCGGCAGCATCGCCGACAACGCACTCGGCGGCTGGTACGGCTACCGCGCCTCCAAGGCCGCGCTGAACATGCTGATCCATACGGCGGCCATCGAGCACGCCCGCAGCCATCCGCTGGCGGTCTGCGTGGCGATCCATCCCGGAACCGTCGCCACCCCGCTCAGCGAACCCTTCACCGGCCAGACACCCCCGGAGCGCCTGCTGACGCCAGAAGCCGCCGCGAGCCGCATCCTGCGGACCCTCGACGACCTGAGCCCGCGGGCCACCGGCGGCTTCTACGCCGCCGACGGCGCCGCGATCCCCTGGTGACGGGTTTTGGTCACGGTTACCGTGCCACCGTGACCCCAGGCTTCGACCCCGGCGATCCCCTAGTTCGCCAGCACCTTATCGATGACCGCCTTCGCGCCGGAGCCGTTCCAGTCGGCTTCGCCGGAGATGCGGCCGCGTTCGAGGCCGGTCTTGTCGAGGATCAGGGTGGTGGGCATGCCGTTGGCCTGGGGCTTCAGCGCCCAGGGGAGCTTGGCCTCGGGATCGTTGTAGAACGCCAGCGGCGCCTGGCCGGCAAGGAAGGCCTTGGCCTTGGCGAGCTCCGTGGGCTTGTCGATGCTGACCGCGACGATGGCCACCGGCTTGCCCGCGTAGGCGGCCGCCAGCTTGGCGAGCGTCGGCATCTCGGTCGTGCACGGGCCGCACCAGGTGGCCCAGACATTCAGCACCACGACCTTGCCCTTGAATGACGCGGGCGTGAGCTTTTTGCCGTCGCCATCGAAGAAGGCGTAGGCCGGCGGCGCGACACCGTCAGCGGGGTGCTCCAGCTTCTGGGAAACGTCGTGGGTGACGCTCGCCACGGGCACGGCGCCGGAGCTGCCGGCCGGGCCCTCGGCCACGGCCTTTTCCGGGCCTTGCGTCGCCGGCTTGGTGGCGGACTGTGCGATGATGTAGACAACGCCCGCGACGCCGATGGCGGCGGCGCCCCACAGCGCCCATGTCAGGATGCCGCTTCTGGGTTTGGCCGCGGACGGATCGTTCATATGACTACGGACTCCTCTGACGCTGCGAAGACGCCGGTCAAGTCCGGCGCGGCGCCCCTTGGCCAGGCCCCTCTTGGGCAGGCGATGTGGGGTGGCCGTTTCTCGGACAAGCCGGCCGAGCTGATGCAGGCGATCAACGTCTCCATCGGCTTCGACCGCCGGCTGGCCGCGCAGGACCTGGCGGGGTCGCGCGCGCACGCCGCGATGTTGCAAAAGACCGGCGTCATTACAAGCGCCGACGCCGAGGCGATCCTGGGCGGACTGACGACCATCGGCGCGGAGATCGAGGCTGGGAGCTTCCCGTTCCGCGAGGAATACGAAGACATCCACATGAATGTGGAGGCGCGTCTGCGCGAGCTGATCGGGCCGGTGGCCGGGCGGCTGCACACCGCGCGCTCGCGCAACGACCAGATCGCGCTCGACTTCCGCCTGTGGGTACGCGACGCCTGCGACCGCACGCACGAGCAGATCCGCGCCCTCCAGAAGGCCCTGGTCGCCAAGGCCGAGCCCAACGCGGCGACCCTGATGCCGGGCTTCACCCACCTGCAGCCGGCCCAGCCGGTGACCTTCGGCCATCACCTGATGGCCTATGTCGAGATGCTCGGCCGCGACGCCTCGCGGTTTGCCGACGCCCGGTCGCGGATGAACGAGAGCCCGCTGGGCGCCGCGGCGCTGGCCGGCTCGCCCTTCCCGATCGACCGTCATGCCACGGCCCAGGCGCTGGGTTTCGACAGGCCGAGCGCCAATTCTCTCGACAGCGTCGCCGACCGTGATTTCGCGCTGGAGGCCCTGGCCGCGGCGACCATCACCGCGCTGCACCTGTCGCGCCTGGCCGAGGAAATCGTCATCTGGATGACGCCGCAGTTCGGCTTCATCACGCTCACAGACGCCTTCACCACCGGCTCGTCGATCATGCCGCAGAAGAAGAACCCGGACGCCGCGGAGCTGGTGCGCGCCAAGAGTGGGCGGATGCTGGGCAGCTTCACCCAGCTGGCCATGGTCATGAAGGCCCTGCCGCTGACCTATTCGAAGGACATGCAGGAAGACAAGGTGCCGGCCTTCGACGCGTTCGACGCCCTGGAACTGAGCTTGCGGGCCATGGCCGGCATGGTCGCGGACCTGCAGCCCAACGTCGAGACCATGGCGACGGCCGCGGGCGCCGGCTTTTCCACCGCCACCGATCTCGCCGACTGGCTGGTCCGCGAGCTCGGCATGCCGTTCCGCGACGCCCACCATATTACCGGGGCCGCGGTGAAGCGGGCTGAGCAGCTGGGCTGCGATCTGCCCGGGTTGCCGCTCGCCGATCTGCAGGCCCTGGCGCCTGCGATCACCGACGACGTTTTCAAGGTGCTGACGCCGCAAGCCTCGGTCGCCAGCCGTATGAGCTATGGCGGGACCGCGCCCGATCAGGTGCGCGCCCAGATCCAGCGTTGGAAGGAAATCCTCGCATGAGCCTCCGCAAAATCACCCTCGCGCTCGCCGCCCTGGCGCTCGCCGGCGCCCCGCTCGCCGCCTGCGGTAAGCTGGGCGAGCTGGAAAAGCCCGGCCCGCTGAACGGCGCCGGCCGGGCCACTGAGCGCCAGGCCGAAGAGCATCGCCGCCAGGCCCAGGACCCCAGCCGCCCGATGGACACCGTCGATACGCGCGACCAGGCCATCGATCCGGCCCCGCCGCGCACCGCGCCCATCGAGGGCTCCGGCCAGAACCCGACCCGCACCGCACCGCAAGGCGCGCTGCCCGACCCCTACGCCAATCCGCGATGAACCACTTCGAGCTGAAGGGGGGCGAGCTCGCTTGCGAGGATGTGCCGCTGGCGAAGATCGCCGAGGCGGTCGGCACGCCGGTGTACGTCTATTCCTCGGCCACCCTGCAACGCCATGTAACAGTGTTACGCGACGCCTTGGTCGGAGCCGGACTCAAGGACCCGCTGATCGCCTTCGCCGTGAAGGCCAACCCCAACGTCGCGGTCCTGCGCACCCTGGCTCAGGCCGGCGCCGGCGCCGACGTGGTCTCGCAGGGCGAGATCCGCCGCGCACTCGCCGCCGGCATCGCACCCGAACGCATCGTCTTCTCAGGCGTCGGCAAGTCGGAGGCCGAGATCGCCTTCGCCCTGGAAACTGGCGTCGCCGAGATCAACCTGGAGTCCGAGCCGGAGCTTCACCTGGTCAACGCCGTCGCCCAGCGCCTCGGCAAGCGCGCGGTCGTCGCCATCCGCGTGAACCCCGACGTCGAGGCCGGTGGCCACGCCAAGATCTCTACCGGCAAGGCGGAGAACAAGTTCGGCGTCTCCATGATCGAGGCCGAGCGACTCTACGCCAACGCCGCCAACATGGCCGGTGTCCGCCCGGTCGGCGTCGCCTGCCACATCGGCAGCCAGATCACCGACCTCGCTCCCATGGAGGAGGCTTTCGCCAAGATGCGGGGCCTGGTCGAGCGCCTGCGGGCGGAGGGCCTGGGCGTCGAGCGCCTGGACCTCGGCGGTGGCCTGGGCGCGCCCTACTTCAATGCCCCGACCCCGCCGACGCCGGCCGACTACGCCGCGATGATCGCCCGCACCATGGCCGGTCTGACGGACATCCAGTTCGCCTTTGAACCCGGCCGGATGATCGCCGCCAACGCCGGCGTTCTGCTGGCCCAGGTGCAGCACGTCAACGCCAGGCCAGGGGGCCGCAAATTCCTGGTGCTGGATGCGGCCATGAACGACCTGCTCAGACCCGCCATGTACGACGCCTGGCACGACATCCGGCCGGTGAAGCCGCGCGACGGCGAGCCGGTCACCTACGACGTGGTAGGCCCGATCTGCGAGACCGGTGACACCTTCACCCGCGACCGTGTCCTGCCGCCGATGGAAGCCGGCGATCTCGTGGCCTTCATGACCGCCGGAGCCTACGGGGCGGCCATGTCCAGCGAGTACAACTCCCGCCTGTTGGTCCCCGAGGTGCTGGTTAAGGGAGACCGGTTCGCCGTCGTGCGCCCGAGGCCCACCTATGACGACATGCTGGCCCGCGAGACGCCCGCGCCCTGGCTCTAGGCGCGTCGGGCTATTTCATGTCGCCGCAGCTCTGCATATAGACCGGCCCGTGCTCGGCGCGGGTCCAGCCCTTGGTGGTCTTGGTGAACTCCGCGGCACGGGTTCCGGACTGGGACTGTTTGAAGTTCGGGTCGAAGCCGTCGAACGTCATCATGGCCACCACATGGGCGGTGACGCCCTTGGCCTGGTCGGCGGCGGTGACCTCCCGCTCCGATTTGCAGGCCACCTCGAATTTCGCGCACTTCTGCTCGTCGACCGTGCTCTTGCACAGCTTGTCGTTGGCCAGGATGTCCTTGCGCCACTGCAGTTCCGCGGCGTCTAGGCCGGCGAACTTGGCCTGGCTCGGATCGCCGGTCGGCGTCGCCGCTGGGCTGCAGGCGCCAAGGATCAGGAGGGCTGCCAGGGCGGCCGCGGGTCTCATCAAAATCGTGCTCCCATGGGGATGATAAGCATGGGCTAGCGCCCGGATGCGACGGCGATGTGGCGAAATCCTAGTCCAACGCACCGATGTAGGGGAGCCCGCGATAGGCGCCGGCGGCGTCCATGCCGTAACCGACCAGAAAACGGGCAGGCGCTTCCCAGGCGACGAAGTCGGGCTCGATGGCCCGGGGCGTCGGCCACGGCTTGCGGGCGAAGACCGAGGTCAGCACCTTTCCAGCGCCCGCGTCGCGCACCAGCCGCGCGGCCTCCGAAAGCGACAGGCCGGTGTCGAAGACATCGTCCACCACCAGGGCGGTGCGCCCAGCGAGCGGCCGTTGCAGGTCGGCGCGCACCTCACAGCGCCCCAGGCTCGCCCGCGCGTCGCCGTAGGACGCGAGCCACAGCGCGTCGAAGCCCACGTGCTTGCCGAGCCGCGACAGCGCCCGCGTCAGGTCGGCCGCGAACCAAAGGCCCCCGGTCAGCAGGCAGACCGCCACCGTCTGATCATCAACGTGCGGCGCGATGGCGAGCGCGAGCGCGTCGACGCGGCTGATCACCTCCGTTTCCGAGAGCAATATGGCGGGCGGCGTGTTGGCGGTGCGGGCGGTAGTCATTTCGGGGCCGGCGGCAGGGCGTCGGGACTACCGGGCGGCAGCGGCTTGGCGTCCACCGGCTGCGGCGGCGCGGCGGCGGCCGGCGCCGAGACCCGGGCCTTTACCGGCTTGCCGGCGCTCTGACCGGCCGTCTCGAACGCCACGTCCAGGTCGCGCAGGTTGGCCGGAGGATCGACCAGGGTGATCGCGAAATAGCGCAGCGAATGACCGGGCGCGGTCCCGTCGATCGGCTTGGCGATTTTGGTGGCGACAGGCTTGCCCAGCCGGTCCAGCAGGGTCACGCGCACCGCGGGCACGCTGGCGGCGGCGTCGCCCAGGTTGCGGATCTGCCCGGTCACCGACAGCACGGGCCGCCCGCCCTGGAAGCCCGGATCGGCATGCACCTTCTCGATCGCCAGGGCCGAAACCTGCAGGCCCAGGCCGGCATAGGCCGCCTGACTGCCTGGCAGCAGCTGGACGATCGGAGCCCGGAAGATGATCACGCCGGCGATCAGCAGGGCCGCGGCGGCGGCGCTCGCGGCCCAAACGATAACCTTGCCGTTGGCCCCGCGGCGCGGCGTCGCCGGGCGCTTTGACTTGACCGCCGCCGGCTCCGGCCCATCGATCACCAACTCGTCGACCGCCGCCGGCGGCGGCGCGGACGGACCAGGGGCCGGCTTCGGGGCTGGCGTCGGCGTTTCCGCGACCTTTTCGGGCAGCGCCGTCCATCGCGCCCCGCAGTGGGAGCACTTGACCGTCCGGCCAGCCGCCGCGATCCGTGAATCGTCCACGAAATAGCTGGTGGCGCACTCTGGACAGGTCAGTATCATGACAGCCGAATCGGACGCTCCAACAGCCTCCCAACCGAGGTCGCCGATTTCGGCCTTCATGTCCAGAAACCCAAGCGCCGCAGCGGCGCCCCGAGCACCCGAAGACGTCGTCCGGTTCGACGGCGTTTCCATGCGCTATGGCCGGGGGCCCGACATCCTGACCAACCTCAACCTCAGCCTCGCGCCGGGGTCGTTCCACTTCGTCACGGGCCCGTCCGGCGCCGGCAAGACCTCTCTGCTCAAGCTGATCTATCTCGCCGCCAAGCCGTCCAAGGGTCACGTTCACCTGTTCGGCAGGGACATGGCCCAGGCGCCGGCCAGCGCGCGGCCGAAACTGCGCCGTCGAATCGGGGTGGTCTTCCAGGATCTAGTACTGCTCGAGCACCTCTCGGCTTTCGACAACACCGCCCTTCCCCTGCGCATCGCCGGCCGCAAGCCCGCCGACTACCGCACCGACGTGGCCGAGCTGCTCAGCTGGGTGGGCCTGGGCCAGCGGATGAACGCCATGCCACCGACGCTGGCAGGCGGCGAGCGACAGCGCCTCGCGATCGCTCGCGCCGTGGTCAACCGTCCGGAGATTCTGCTGGCTGACGAGCCCACCGGCAATGTCGACCACGAGATGGCGCTGCGCATTTTCCGCCTCTTCGTGGAGCTGAACCGCCTGGGGACCACCGTGCTGATCGCCACCCACGATCAGGACCTGATCGCCCGCTCCGGCCGCCCGGTGCTGCACCTTGAGAACGGACGCATCACCGCCCGGCCCGCGCCCGCCCTGCAGGGCAACCTGCTATGAGCGAGCCCTTCGACGCCACGCGCTGGCAGCCCGCACCCCTGCTGCCGGAGAAAGACGCCCGTGACGGCGCGCTGATCTTCGTGGTCGCGGTGCTCTGCTTCATGGCCTGCCTCACCGCCATGGGGGTGATCGCCGCCAACCGCGCCGCGCACGCCTGGACCGGACAGCTGATCGGCGAGGCCACGGTGATCGTCCGCCCGCGCGGCGGCGAGACCCCCGACGCCGCCGCCGCCCGCGCCGCCGAGGCGCTCTCCGCCACTCCCGGCGTCACGGAGGCCCGAGCGCTGGAGCCCGCCAAGGCCTACGACTTGATCCGCCCCTGGCTGGGCGACGTCAGCGACATCGAGGACTTGCCGGTGCCGCGCCTGGTGGCCGTCACCCTCGACGCCAAGGCGCCGGCCGACGCGCCGAAACTCCGCGCCGCGCTTATCGCCCAGAACGTCGACGCCACGGTCGATGACCACTCGCTGTGGATCAAGGATATCCGCCGCGCCGGTCGGCTGGTGGGCGGTGTGGGCGCCGGCGTCTTCCTGTTGATCGCCGCCGCGGCCGCCGCCGTGGTGGCGTTCGCCACTCGTGCTGGCCTGGCCGCTCGGCGCGACGTAGTCGAGGTGCTGCACCTGGCCGGCGCCGAGGACGGCTTCATCGCAAGGCTCTTCCAGGTCCGCTTCGCACGCGTCGCCGGCCAGGCCGGGCTGATCGGGGCGATCATGGCCGCGGCCCTGGGCGCGGGCCTGCGGGTCGCCGGCGGCGGAGGGGGCCTGACGCCCGCGCTGCCGCTTGCCTGGAGTGACCTCCTGGCGGTGGTCCCCTGCCCGCTGCTGGCCGCCCTGGTGGCCGCCGGCGCCGCGCAGTTCACCGCCATGAAGTTGATCCGGGACATGCAATGAAGTCCCCCCCATGAAGTCGGCAGCGGCCTTTCTGGTCCTGGTCCTGATCTGGACGTCGGGTCTCTTCGCCTTCGCCGCCCGGGTGCAGCAGTCGACGCCGCAGCCGCACCCCGCGCCCGCCGACGGGATCGTCGCGCTGACCGGCCTGAACTCCAACGAACGCATCGCCGCGGCGGTCCAGCTTCTGACCGAGCGCCGCGGCCAACGCGTGCTGATCTCGGGCGTGAACCGCGGTGTGAGCCGAGAGCAGCTGCGCACTTCGTCCAAGACGGCCCGCCGGGTCTATGACTGCTGCGTCGATCTGGGGTTCACCGCGACGGACACCATCGGAAACGCCCGCGAGACCGCTGAGTGGGCGGCAGCCCGCCGCTACGGGAGCCTGATCGTGGTCACCAGCGACTACCACATGCCCCGCGCCATGCTGGAGCTGCGCGCCGTCCTGCGCCCGCCGGCGGTTACCCTGCAGACCTACGCCGTCCCCACCGCGGCGCTGAAGCCGCGCCATTGGTGGCGCTCGCCGGGCGCGACGCGCTTGATGGTGGTGGAGTATTCCAAGTATCTGGCGATCCTTGGCCGCGAGGCGGTGCTGGGCCTTGGGCCCCGCACCACTCCGGCGCAGCAAAAGGCCTCGACGTGACCGTCGTCCGTTCCGTCCTCTTCTCGTTCTTCGTCTACATCTGGTTCGTGCTGGTCGCCGTCGGCTGCACGCCCCTGCTGCTGTTCCCGGACAAGGTGATCCTCGGCATGTTCCGCGTCTGGGGGACGGGAAACCACATCCTCCTGCGCATCTTCTGCAACATCCGGGTCGAGGTGCGCGGCCGTCAGTACATCCCGACCGGCGCCGCCCTGGTTGCACCCAAGCATCAGTCGATGCTCGACGTCTTCGCCCAGTTCACCTGGCTGCCCGCCTCCTCCTTTGTGACCAAGAAGGAGCTGATGTGGATTCCGTTCTTCAGCTGGTACGCCAAGCGCGTCCGCATGATCGAGGTCGACCGCCAGGCCCAGGCCACGGCCCTGCGCAAGTTGGTCAAAGACGCCACCGAACGCTTCGCCGAGGGCCGCCAGGTGGTGATTTTCCCGGAGGGCACGCGTGGCAAACCGGGTGTCGTCGGGGACTACAAGCCCGGCATCGCCGCTCTCTACCGCGAGCTCGGCGTCTCGGTTTATCCGGTCGCCACCAACTCCGGCGTCCACGTCTCGCCCAACGGATTCTTCCGCAAATCCGGCCTGATCGTCTTCGAATACCTCGAGCCGATCCCACCCGGCCTGAAGCGCGCCGAATTCATGCGTATCCTCGAAGAGCGCATCGAGACCGCGTCGATGGCGCTGCTGCCGCTGTGACGCTCCGCCCTCCCCACTAGGGGAAGGCAGATCCCTCCACCAAGCCCAGCAACGTCTCCATCGACCGGTCGCGGATATTCTCCTGACGCAGGTGGTCGACCAGGTCGCGCAGGTAGTCCTCGTTGCGCCCCGACAGGCCCGCCGCGCCGGAAATCAACGCCGCCTGCCGCTCCAGACTGAGCGCACCGGCCCACTGCAGGTGGGCCACGTCGGAGAGGAACACCAGGCCCTCCACGCGGCGCCCATCGGCCAGCCGCACCGGCCGGCGCGCCTCGACATAGGTCTCGGTCGGCTGCTCGCGCTCCAGCAGATAGGCGTAAGTCTGCGGCCAGTCGGCCTCGGCGATCCGGTAGGCGATGCCCCGCGTCGCGCCGCCGGGGGCCAGGCCCAGCACCAGCCCTGGCCGCTCATAGGTTCCGCGGTGGTGCACCGAATAGATGCAGAAGGCGCGCCGACGTCCCCACAGGGTCGCGGCCACGCGTTCGGCGAAAGCAAAGCCCGGCCGCCACATCAGGCTCCCGTAGCCGAAGACCCAATGCTCGTGCGCCATCCCGCCTCGCTGTAAGGAAGGCGGATGTCTCTGCCCGATCCTTCCCCGCCCCGCAAATTTCGCCGCCTGGGCCTGTGGCTGCCGTTCGCGGCCCTGGGCCTGCTAATCGTCGCCTGGAGCGCCGCGTGGGTCTGGGCCAAGGGCGAGGCCGCCCGCCGCATGGACGCCGCCGTCGAGGCCCTGGGTAGGGCCGGCTACCCGGTCTCCTGGAAGGACCGCACGATTGGCGGCTACCCCTTCCGCATCGACGTCACGCTGACCGAGGCCCGGGCCAGTGGGCCGGGCGGTTGGGGGCTGGAGGCCGCGCGCCTGGAGGGTGAGGCGCCGATGCATGCGCTTGGCAACTGGCTTATCGCCGCGCCCGAGGGCCTGACCTTCGTGCGGCCGGTGGGTGGCCCGGTGCTGGTCAAGGGCGACTTCGTCCGCGCCAGTCTCACCCACCTCGGCCAGCGCCCGCCCAGCCTTTCGTTCGAGGCCGTGAAGGCGACCTTCACGCCGCAGGCCGGCGCCCAGCCCTTCGCGCTCGCTTCCGCGGATCGAGTCGAGTTCCACCTGCGCGCCGGCCCCAACGACGAGAGCGGGGTGTTCGCCACGGTCGATGGCGGCAAGGCCAACCTGACCGGCCTGTTCGCCCGTATCGCCGCTGGCAAGCCTGTCGCCATCGTCTGGAACGCGACGCTCTCGAAGACGAGCGCGTTTTCAGGCGCCAACTGGCCCGACGCCGTCGGCCATTGGTCCGACGCGGGCGGGCGGATGACGGTCCGCCAAGCTGGCCTCACCGCGGGCGATGCCGTGCTGGGCGTCACCGGCGGAAGCCTCGGCGCCGGCCGCGACGGCCGCCTCGAGGGCGCCCTGGCGGTCACCCTTCGCCAGGCCCCCCGCGCCCTGTCGGCCCTGAGCGCCGAGGGGCTCGTCGCGGAGGAACAGGCCCAGTCCGCCATCACCATCGCCCAGGCCCGCCAGGCAACCGGCGACGTCGCCCAGGCCAGCATCAACTTCGAGGCTGGTCGCACCACCCTGGGCCCCGTGGCCCTCGGTGCCGCGCCCAAGCTCTACGACCCGCGCTAGGAACCCGCCCCATGGCTTCGCTCTACGACCGCTTCATCCTGCCTCGGTTCCTGGCCTGCGCCTGTTCGTCGTCACCGATCATGCGCCAGCGCCAGAAAATCGTGCCCAAGGCGACAGGCAGGGTCCTGGAACTCGGCATCGGCCTGGGCCTCAACCTCGCCTTCTACGACCCCGACAGGGTCACCAGCGTCACCGGGGTCGATCCGGCCCCCGAACTCCGCGCCCGGACACTCACCGCCCCGCGCGACCCGCGGCTTGTTCTCGACGTGCGGGACGGCGCCGCCGAGGCCCTGCCCTTCGAGGACAGGAGCTTTGACAGCGTCGTCTGCACCTTCACTCTCTGCTCCGTGCACACGCCCGCCGCGGCTCTGGCCGAAGCCCGCCGCGTGCTCAAGCCCGGAGGCCGCCTGCTCTACTGCGAACACGGCCTCGCCCCCGACGGCGACATCGCCACGTGGCAGCGCCGCATCGAGCCCATCTGGAAGCGCCTCACCGGCGGCTGTCACCTGACCCGCCCCATCGGCAGCGCTATCGCCGCCGCCGGCTTCACGCTCGGCGAGACCGACAGCATGTACGTGCCCAAGACCCCAAAGATCGCCGCCTGGAACGAATGGGGTGAAGCGACGCCCGTCTAACGCATCACGGCCTCGGCGATCAGCGCGTAGAAGTCAGCCGCGAACGCGCGCGTGCGCCCGAGCGGGCTCTGCCGGATCTGGTCGCGCAGGCCCGCCCGCAGCGCGGTGCGCCGTGGCCTGTCGGCCGCCAACCGCAGAGCCGCCGCCTCGAAGCCCGCCAGATCGTCGCTCACCAGATCGCCCAGCCCGGCGTTGGTCAGGATCGAGGCGCTGAGCCGCTCGTAGAAGGCCGGGCCGCGAAGGCTCACCACGGGCACGCCCATCCACAGCGCCTCGGCCGTTGTGGTGCCGCCGGTCAACGGAAAGGCATCCAGGCTGATGTCGATCATGTTGTAGAATCCCATGTGCTGACCGCGTACGGCATGGAAGATCACCCGCTCGGCCGACACACCCTCGGCCGCGAAGGCCGCCAGCACGTTGGCGCGGAACACTGTCGATCCCGCCTCCGGTCGGACGAAGGCGAAGCGCGCGCCAGGGACGGCGGCTGTGATCCGCGCCCAGGTCCGGAAGACCTCCGGGGTATATTTGTGCGTTGCGTTGGCCGTCCCGAAGGTCACCGCGCCGGCATGGTCCTGCGGCAGGCCGTCCTCGATGGGCGGGTGGCCTTCGAACACCGCCTCGCTGAAGGCGATCCAGGTGTTCGGCAGCAGCATCGGCGTCTCGGCCAGCAGCGCCGGGTCGGCCGGCGCCGAGATCGGATCGCAGATGAACCCGTCGATGGCCTCCAGGCCCGCGGAGTGCGGATAGCCCAGCCAGCTCGCCTGCCGCGGCGCCGGTCGCCAGGCCATCACCTCCAGCTTGTTCATCACCGTTGAGCCACCGAGCTCAATCAGCATGTCCAGCTGGTCGTCGGCGATGATCTGAGCCGCCTCCCGCGCGCTCACCTCGGGCAGCCACCTGAAGACGCTGGCCCGCGCCGCGATATGGGCCTGCAGGGCGTCCTCTTCGCCACGGAAGAAGGAGTAGCAATAGACCTCGAACCGCAGGTCCGGATGGTCGAACAGCGGCAGCGCGAAGAAGCTCACCGGATGGCGCCGCAGGTCGGACGACATGAAACCCAGCCGGATCGTCCCATCGTTGTCGCGCGCCAGGCTTCGCCGCAACGGTGTCTGCGCCGCGCGAGCCGCGACGCTCCGGCCCCAGATGCGGTGCTGTTCCAGCAACTCCCGACGGTCCGCGTCGGTGCGCACCCGGCTCATCTGCTTCAACAGCGCAGTGTGCAGGCCAGCTTCCGCCCAGGCCCGGCCCACGGTCCGGAAATCACCGAGCGCATCGACCGCTTCGAAGGCGCAGACCCGGGTGAAGACGTCGCGCAGCACCTTGGTATGGCCAGGTTTCAGGCCGCCGAGCGCCAACGCGGCCGCGCAAAGGTCAAAGGCCTCGTCCAACGCCGCGCCCTCCCCCGGCCCGGCGGTCCGCTCCAGGCTCTGGATCAGCGCGATTCGATGGTCGAGGCTCTCCGGCTCCAGCACGACCGCGCGGCGGAGATAGGCCAGGGCTCGCGCCCGGTCGCTCTCGGCCAGCAGGTCGCCCAGGTGGAAATTGAGCCAGCCCGCGTCGGGGAACCTGGGCGCCAGTGTTTCCAGAAACGCCCGCGCCTGCCCGAGCTGGCCTGAAGCTCGCAGCGTCAGCGCCTTGGCCTCCAGCAGCTTCGGATGGTCCGGCGCGGCGGTAAGGGCCTCCTCCAGCGCCGCCTCAGCCTCGGCGCTGCCCGCCCCAGCCAGGTCGGCGAGCTGCAGCCAGGCCTCGGCGTGGTCGGGCTTCAGCGCCAGCGCCTGGCGGATATGCATCTGCGCGCCCGCCGCCTCGCCCAGCCGCGCCAGCGCCCGCGCCAGGTTCACGAGATGCGCCGGGTTGGCCGGATCGTCCGCCAGCAGCTCGGCGAAGACCGCCTTCGCGGCGTCGGCCCGGCCGAGGTCCAGCAGCACCGAGCCGCGGTTCACCCGCGCGCCGACCTCGCGCGGCGCCAGGACCACGGCGCGCTCCAGCGCCGCCAGCGCCTCGACGGGCCGGCGAAGCTGGCGAAGCATCACCCCGTGGATGTTCCAGAGTGCATAGTCGTCGGGATAGCGCGCCACCGCCTCGGCGGTCGCTCGCGCGCCTTCGCCATAGCGCCCGGCCAGGTAGAAGGCCCGCGCCCGGGCCAGCTCGTCCGCCTCGCTCATCTGGAAATCCGTTCACCCACCCGCCGATTTGATCGGAGCCGGCAGCCAGCGCAATTCATTCCGGTGGAGAGAAATTCGCGCTGGGGACCCGGTGGTAGCTGGAGGCGGGATCGAACCGCCGACCTGTGGGTTATGAATCCACCGCTCTAACCATCTGAGCTACCCAGCCGCGTGGCAAGCCACCGGGGTCCCCGGGCGCGAGGCGCGGGTTATAGGGTTTCGCCCCCCCCTCTTCAAGCGAGACTTGGAGGCATCAAGCGGCTTGGCTAGCCGCCGGCCCTGGGCCTCAGCAGGTCCGTCCAATGCCAGACGCCGGAGCCCACCACCAGGCGCGCGCCGCCGGGCGTGTCGTCCAGGGAAAAGGCCACCAGCCCATGCACCGCCTCGGCGCGGCAGGCCTCGGGCGCGAAGCCGATCTCCCACATCATCGCCTCGCGGACCGCCGCCAGGCCGTTGCCCTCCTGGCCGCTGGAGCGGATCCAGTCACCGTTCCAGACAAAGAGCGCCTTGCCGCCTGCGCCGGCGACCCGGGCGGCGGCAACCGCGGCCTGGACACGAGCGTCCTTGCGCAGCGCCGCCTGCAGTCGCCTTGCCATGTCGCAGGGCCGGCCCGAACCGCCACCACCACCACCGGCTGACGCCGCCGAAGCGAGCTGGGCGTCGGATAACTCCACGCCGGTATCCTGGGCCTTGCGCTCGCCAGCCGGCAGCGGCTCGACGTCCGGGCGCGCGGGCGTCTTGCGCGCCATCATCTTCGGTGGCGGCGGTTGCGCTGCAGCGGGCGGCGACGGCGCGGAGTCCGGCGTGAACGTCGGCGCCGGCGGCCGGGGATCGACCAGCTCAACCAGCATGGGCTCCGCGTCCGGCGGTGGCGCAGGCGGGCACCGGGCCAGCAGGATGGCGGCCAGCACGCCCGCGTGCGCCGTCAGGCTGAGCACCGCCCCCAGCCGTCTCCGCCGCCGCGCGGCGGCGCGGCCGGGCCCCGGCCTGACGTCGGCGGCCAACTAGGTCAGGACGATCAGCACCACCCGGCGATTGGCCGAGCGCCCGGCCTTGTTCTTGTTGGGCGCGGCCGGCTGATCGGCGCCGTAGGAAATGGTGTTGATCCGGTTCAGCGCCACGCCCTTCTCGTTCAGATAGCGGCGCACCGCCTCGGCGCGTTCCTCGCCCAGCCGATAGTTGGCTTGCTTGGTTCCGGTTTTGTCGGTGTGCCCCTGGACCTCGACATAGACGTTGCGGTTGTCGGTCTTCAGCTTGTCGACAAAGGCGTCCAGCCGGGCCTGCGCTTCCGGTGAGAGGCTGGTCTTGGACACGCCGAACTTCATGGAATCGTCGGTCAGCACCTCTTGGTAGAGGAATTTGCCCTCGGCCAGCTTGCCCGCCGCGGTCGCCCGCTCCAGGGCGTCGCGGCTGGTCTGGTCCAGGGTGGCCAACTTGGAATCATGGTCGTTCACCCGGGCGTTCACATCGGCGACCTTCCCGGACACGTCATCGACGCGGGTGGAAACCTGGCCCACCTGCTGGTTGACGAAGCCCTTTGTGGCGCAGCCGCCCAGACCGGCGAGACCTAGCGCCATGGCGCCTGCGATCAGTATCTTCGATGTACGTTGGCTCATGAAGAGTCCCTCCGTTCGGTTGCTCGAAACCCCCCGGTTGGCGTCAAACGAGTCCTGTTTCGAGTCTGAAATAGGCGGTTATGGGGCGCAGCTTGACCGTGCCGGTGGGTCTTGAGCAGATGTGGGACACGGGAGAAAACGATCATGATGAAGGCCATCAAGAGCCATCGGAACGGACTGGCGGCGGGCGCGTTGATGTGGGTTCTGGCCAGCAGCGCACAGGCCGCTTCGCCCCCGGCGGCGGGTGCTGCGCCGACCCCGCCCATGGGCTGGAATAGCTGGAACCACTTCGAGGCGAAGATCGACGACGCCACCGTCCGCGCCCAGGCTGACGCCATGGTGTCCAGCGGCTTGGCCAGCGCCGGCTACCGCTACATCAACATCGACGACACCTGGGAAGGGACCCGTGGCCCCGACGGTGCGATCCGTCCCAACGCCAAATTCCCGGACATGAAGGCGCTCGCCGACTACGTCCATTCCAAGGGACTGAAACTCGGCATCTACTCTTCGCCGGGCGCCAAGACCTGCGCCAACTACGAGGGCTCGCTCGGCCATGAGGACCAGGACGCCCAAACCTATGCGGCCTGGGGCATCGACTACCTGAAGTACGACCTCTGCAGCCTGGGGCCGTCGATGCAGGCGGCGGGCGGTCTGGAAAAGGCCCACGCCATCGAGTTGGCCGCCTATCAGAAGATGGGCCACGCTCTGAAGGCCACCGGCCGGCCTATCGTCTACAGCCTCTGCCAATACGGCTTCTACCAGCCCTGGCGCTGGGGCCGCTCAGTGGGTGGCGTCGCCTGGCGCACCACCGGCGACATCACCGACAAGTTCCCGCGAATGATCCAGATCGCGCAGAGCCAGGCGGGCCTCTCAAAATTCCAGACCCCCGGCGCGTGGAACGACCCCGACATGCTGGAGGTCGGCAACGGCGGCATGAACGCTTTCGAATACCGCACCCACATGAGCCTGTGGGCGATCCTGGCCGCGCCGCTTCTCGCCGGCAACGACCTCACCAGGATGAGCCCGGAGACCCTGGCCATCCTCGGAAACAAAGGCGTCATCGCCATCGATCAGGACACCATGGGCAAGCAGGGTGACCGGCTGAAACAGGAAGGCCCCCTGGAGACCTGGACCCGGCCGCTGGCTGGCGGGGCGCATGCGGTCGGCCTCTTCAACCTCTCCGATCTGCCCGCCAACATGACCTTCACGGCGTCCGACGTTGGCGCCAAGGGCCCGGTCACCCTGCACGATGTCTGGGCCGACAAGAGCCTCGGCAAGCTCAAGACCTACAGCGCCGTCGTCCCGGCGCATGGGGTGGTGCTATTGCGGGTCAGCTAATCCGGGCGCGCTCCCTCCGCTTCCCCCTTCTACCTCCGCCCCCAACCCGCTACCGTCTCCGCACACATGAGCGTGCTGCATCTTTTGGGAACGGCCGGCGACGGCGGGGCGGAGACCTATTTCGTCGACCTTGTCGCGGCGCTGCAACGCGCGGGCGTGGGGCAGGCCGCCGCCATCCGGCGCCATGCGGGCCGGGAAGCCGCGCTGAAGGCGGCCGGCGTGCCGGTGAAGGTCCTGAGCTTCGGCGGCCCCATCGATATCCTGACCCGGACCGCCGTCGCCGGATACGGACGGCTGAACGAGGCCAAGCTGATGCTGGCCTGGATGAACCGCGCCGCGCGGCACACCCCGAAGGGGCCTTGGGCGCGGATCGGGCGGCTGGGCGGTTATTACAACCTCAAATACTACGCCGGCTTCGAGGAGTTGGTCGCCAACACCGAGGACATCGCCGAGTGGATCGTGGCCCAGGGCTGGCCCGCCGGCCGGGTGCGCTGCATCCCCAACTTCGCCGCCGCGCCGGCGGATGGGGCCGGGCTCGACCGCGCGACCTTGGACACCCCCAACGACGCGCCCCTGCTGCTGGCCATGGGCCGACTGCACGACAGCAAGGCCCATGACATCAGCCTCCAGGCGCTGGCTGAACTCCCCGACGCCTGGCTGTGGGTCGCCGGCGTCGGCCCTCTGGAGGGAAAGCTGAAGGCGATGGCGCAGGCCCTGGGCGTGGCGTCCCGCGTCCGTTTCCTGGGCTGGCGGACCGACCCCTCGGCGCTCTACCGCGCGGCCGACGTCTGCGTCTTCCCCTCCCGCTACGAGCCGCTTGGCAATGTGGTCATCCAGGCCTGGGCCCACGGCCTGCCGGTGGTCGCCGCGGCGAGCCAAGGCCCCAAGGCCCTGATCGAGGACGGGCGCGACGGCATCCTCGTCCCGGTGGACGACGCCCCGGCGCTGGCGTCGGGCGTGCGGCGCCTCCTGGCCGAGCCCAAGCTGGCGAAGGCCTTCACCGAACGCGGGCTCGGCCGTGTCGTCGCCGAATTCTCCGAGACCGCGGTCGTGGCGCAATGGAAGACCCTTTTCTCAGACTACGGGGCGGCCTGAGATGTGCGGCATCGCGGGCCAGCTGGGCGGCACGGACGCGCGCCCGCAGCGGATGATCGAAGCCCTGACGCATCGCGGCCCGGACGGCGTCCGCGTGCAGGAGATAGCCGGCGCCGCGCTGGCGCACGCGCGCCTCTCGGTCATCGACCTGGAGGGCGGCTGGCAGCCGATCACCGCCGCCGGCTCGACCCTCGTCGGCAACGGTGAGATCTACAACTATCTTGAGCTATCCGAGGCGCATCAGCTGCAGGGCCAGCTCGCCACAGGCTCAGACTTCGAACCCTTCCTGCATCTCTACGCCAAGGAAGGTGAGGCGGCGTTTCGGCGCCTGCGCGGCATGTACGCCTTCTGCCTGGTGGGCTGCGATGGCCGCACCTGGCTCGCGCGCGACCCCTTCGGCATCAAGCCACTCTACATCATGCAACATGCCGGCGGCCTGGCCTTCGCGTCGGAGCCCCGCGCCTTCTTCGCGGCCGGCCTCATGCAGACGGTCGTTGACGACGAGGCGGCCAAGGAGCTGCTGGCCTTCAACTACACCCTGGGCGCGCGGACGATGTTCCACGGCCTGCGCAGGCTGGCCCCCGGCGAAGTCTGCGAGGTGAAGGACGGCCGGATCGTCGCCAACCAGCGCCAGCAGATCCTGCCGCGCCGCGCGCCCGCGACCGGCGGCGACGAGGCCGCGTTTATCAAGCAACTCGACGCCGTCCTCGAAGACAGCGTCCGCGTCCATCAGCGCTCCGACGTGCCCTACGGCCTGTTCCTGTCCGGCGGCATCGACTCGGCGGCCATCGCGACCCTGATGTCCCGCCTCAACGAACGACCGGTCACCGCCTACACCTGCGGCTTCGACGCAGCAGGCGCAAAGGACGAGCGGGCCCAGGCTGAGCGGGTCGCCAAGGCCTTGAACCTCGACTGGCGCGAGACGGAGTTCGGCGAGGCCGACTTCTGGCGAATCCTCCCCGAGGTCGCCTGGGCGCTGGACGATCCCACCGCCGACTACGCGACCCTTCCGACCTACAAGCTGGCCGAGGCCGCCAAGGGCTCGCTCACCGTGGTGCTCACCGGCGAGGGCGGCGACGAGCTGTTCGGCGGCTACGGCCGCTACCGCCGCGCGCTGCGCCCCAGTTGGCTGGGCGGCCGCCCCGCCGAGCCCCGTCCTGCCGAAAAATGGGGGGCCGACGCCGCCGCGCTCGGCCGCTGGCGGGCCGAGGCGCAAGCCCCGCCGGGCCTCACGCCCTTGCAGCAGGCCCAATGGGCCGACGTCGCCACCTGGCTCCCCAATGACCTGCTGCTGAAGCTCGACCGCTGCCTGATGGCGCACGGCTTGGAAGGCCGCACGCCGTTCCTGGATCCCGCCGTCGCCGCGTTCGCCTTCCCGCTACCCGACAAGTTCAAGGTCCAGGGCCGCTATGGCAAATGGCTGCTGCGCAAGTGGCTGGAGAAGGCCTGCCCCGCCGCCGACCCGTGGGCCCGCAAACAGGGCTTCACCGTCCCGGTCGAGGCCTGGATCGCACCCCGGGCCGCCGACATCGCCGCGCGCCTGGGCGACGTCGAAGCCATCCGTCGCATCAGGCCCGAGGCCGCAGCGGCCTTTACCCAAGGCGGACCCGGCGTCCGCTGGCCGCTGCTGTTCTACGCCGTCTGGTCCCGTATCCACGCCGAAGGCGCGAGCCCCGCGGAGGCGCTGGCGAGCATGGTGGGCGTGATCTAGCGATCCTTCACTTCGTGTCATGCCGGAAAGCCGCGAAGACGGCTTGTCCGGGACCCATAGACTCAAGTCCTTCCGGAGAAATCCGGGCGTATGGGTCCCGGTCTTCGCGTTCCGCGAAACCGGGATGACAGCTTGAATTACGCGCTCACTTCACCCTCATCGTATTGTTCGATCGGTCGACGTCGGGCAGCCGCTTGTCGGGATCAACGGTCGCCTCGGCCACGGAGCCATCCACCGGATAGCTGTGCTTGCCGGTCTGCATCCAGGTCTCGACAGGGATCTTGATGTCGCGGGTCTTGCCGTCCTTGAAGGTGACCCGCAGCGTCGCCGGCAGCACCAGCTGGCCGCGGTTCTCCACCGTGACCGAGGCGGAGGGTTTCGCCGGGTCGTTGGTGACGTCGGTCACCGCCAGGTCGTGCGACCAGTTGTTGAGGAAATAGCCGCGCCAGAAGTACGACAGGTCCTCGCCGCCGGCGCTCTCCATCTCGCGGAAGAAGTCGCTGGGCTTGGGGTGCTTGAACGCCCAGTCGGCGATGTATTTGCGGAACGCCACGTCGAACCGCTCCGGACCCAGGATGTCCTCGCGCAGCAGCGTCAGGCCGAAGGCGGCTTTGAAGTAGGTCACCGGGTGGCGGTACTTCTCGCGGATGGTGTCGCCGCGGCTCAGGATCGGCGGCGCCTCGGCGTCCTTCAGCAGGGCCGCGATCTGTTCGGCCGGCGTCAGGCCGGCGTCCGGCGCATATTCGCCATCGCGCTTGGGACCGTACTCACCCTTGTTGAAATCGTCGGACTCATAGACGTCGATGAAGGTGTTGATCCCCTCATCCATCCAGGCGTCGCGCCGCTCGTCGGAGCCGACGATCATCGGGAACCAGGTGTGGCCGATCTCGTGGGCCGAGATGAAGAACAGGGTCTTGGCCTTGTCGTAGATCCCGTCGAAGACGATGCCCGGATATTCCATGCCGGTCGCCGGGCCGGCCACATTGATGGCGTTCGGCCAGGGGTAGGGATACCAGCGCTTGGAGAACCGCTCGACGGCGTCCTTCATATATTCGGTCGATCGGCTCCAGGCCTCCTGTCCGACGCTTTCCGGCGGGTAGACCGACTGAGCCATCGCCGTCTTGCCGTCCGGCAGGTTGATGCGCGCGGCGTCCCAGACGAAGGCCCGGCTCGCCGTGAACGCGACGTCGCGGGTCTTGTCCATGTGGAAGCGCCAGGTCTTGGTCGCACCGGCCGCCGGCGGCGTCGCGGCCACCTCTTCCGGCGTTCGGATCACCACCGTCTTGTCGCTGGCCTTGGCCTGCGCCCACCGCGCCTTCTGCGTGGGCGTCAGCATCGCGTCGGCATTGGTCAGCGCGCCGGACCCGGCCACCAGCATGTCCGCCGGCACGGTCACCGCGTAGTCGAAGCTGCCGTATTCCAGGTAAAATTCGTTCGCCAGGTACGGCAGGGTGTCCCAGCCGCGCACGTCGTCGAAGACCTGCAGGCGCGGGTACCACTGGGCCATGTCATAGATGTCGCCCGACTTATTGGTGTTCCACGCCATCCGCCCGCCGAACAGGCCCGGGATGGTGAAGTGGTACTGGACCCTGACCTGCACCTTGCCGCCGCCGCCCTTCAGGGCCGCCGGCAAGTCGACCCGCATTCGGGTGTCGGAGACCACTGTCGCCACCGGCTTGCCGTTCACCGTCACCGCGTCGATCTGATAGCCGTCGGTGTTGCTGGCGCCGCCCCGCCGGCGGCCGGCGCCGCCGAACGCCCCGGCGCGGCTGTCCGCGCGATAGATGTTCTGGTCCATCTGGAACCAGAGAAAATCCAGCGTTTCCGGGCTGTTGTTGGTGTAGGTCACCGTCTCGTCGCCGGTCAGCACATGGGCCGCGGTGTCGATTCTGGCGGCGATGTTGAAGTCCACGCGGTTTTGCCAGTAGTCGCGGCCCGGCGTGCCCGAGCCGGTGCGCAGAGTATTGGCCGGCGCCGGCAGGGTCAGGGGCCCGAAGGTCTTGGCGGGGTCGTAAGCCGGGGCTGTTTGAGCACGAACGGCAGCGGTCGCGGCGAAGACGAGAGCGGCCGACAGGGCCAGGACGCGCAACCACATGACGATCAATTCCCCCAGGGATACAGGCGTGGACTTCGACGTGGAAAACAGGCTGAGGCCAAGCGGCCGGAAAAGCAAAAATTCAGTCGGAGGCCTATAGCCCCAGTCGGTCGGCGACGGCTTCGCCGATCGCCAGCGACGAGGTCAGGCCGGGGCTTTCAATACCGAACAGCGCCATCAGGCCGGGCAGGCCATGGACCTCGGCGCCGTCCAGCTGGAAGTCCGGCTGCGGCTCGCCGGGGCCGTGCAGCTTGGGGCGGATGCCGGCGTAGTCGGGGGTCAGCGCGCCGTCCGGCAGGCCAGGCCAGAACTTGCGGATATAGGCCTCGAACGCCGACTGGGCGGCCGGATCGACGGTGTAGTCCAGGGTGTCGACATAGGTCAGGTCCGGACCGAACACCGCCTGGCCGCCGAGGTCGCGGCGGTAGTGGGTGCCCAGCGCGCCGGGGATCGGCGGCGGATAGATCAGGCGGGCGAAGGGCGCCTTGCCGACCAGCCGGAAATACATCCCCTTGCCGTAGTGCCCCGCCGGAATCCGGGCGGCCGGGAAGCCCTCGACCAGGGCCGCCACCGCCTGGGCCGAAAGCCCCGGCGCGGTCACCAGATAGCGGCAGGTCAGCCCGGCCGGCTCGGCGCCGCCGGCGCGGACCGAAAAGCCGCCGCCGTCCAGCGGGCTCGCGCCTTCGAAGGGCGTCGAGGTCACCACCGCGCCGCCGCCGGCCTCGATCTCGCCTTGCAGCGCCAGCATGTAGCCGTGGCTGTCGAACACCCCGGACTGCGGCGAGATCAGCGCGCCCTCGGTCTTGAGTTCCGGCTCCAGGGCCAGCGCCTGCGCCTTGCTGAGCTGGGCCATGCCTTCCACGTCATTGGCATGGGCCTGGTCGAGGATCGCATCGAGCCGGCCCACCTCCTCGGCCGTGGTCGCCACCACCAGCTTGCCGCAGCGGTCGTAATCGACGTGGTGGCTGTCGCAGAACGCGTAGAGCGCGCGCCGCCCAGTGACGCACAGCCGCGCCTTCAGCGAGCCGGTCGGATAGTAGAGCCCGCCGTGGACCACCTCGGAATTGCGCGACGAGACGCCCTGGCCGATGGCGGCCTCTTTCTCCAGCACCGCGACGCTCAGGCCGCGCCGGGTGAGCGCATAGCCGCAGGCCAGGCCCACCGCGCCCGCGCCCACCACCACCGCATCGAAGTCGAACTCGGCCATGGCCCCCTCTTGGCTCATCTGGGCCTAGCGTGGAAGGCGGGCCATTGGAAGCCGGGCGCGGCTCAGATAGTTTCCCCGGCCAAATCGAGGATTGCTCATGAAGACGCTGAAGCTGGTCGCCGCCGCGGCTCTGAGCCTGACCACGGCGCTGGCGGGGGTGGCCCACGCCCAGGTCTCCGTCGATCCGACCAAGACCGTGGGCATCGCCAGCATCCTCGGCTGGAAGGGCGAGGAGCAGGCCAAGGGCTATCGCGACATCGAGCACATCTACAAGACCCACACGATTGCGCGCGGCGCGAGCGTCCACCCCCTGCCCGTCGCCGCGAGACAGATCGCGCCGACCTTCGCCTTCGACGGCAAGACCTGGACGATCGACGCCTACATGCGGGCCTACCGGGTTTCCGGCCTGCTGGTGCTCAAGGACGGCAAGATCGTGCTGGAGAAATACGCGCTGGGCCGCAAGTCCAGCGACCGTTGGACCTCGTTCTCGGTGGCCAAGTCGGTGACCTCGACGCTGGTCGGCGCGGCGATCCAGGACGGCAAGATCAAGAGCCTGGCCGAGCCGGTCACCACCTACATCCCGGAGCTCAAGGGCTCGGCCTACGAGGGCGTGACCGTTCGCCAGATGCTGATGATGAGCTCCGGCGTGAGGTGGAACGAGGACTACCTCGACCCCGACTCCGACGTCGCCAAGGCCGGCCAGTCGGTGACCGAGGCCGGCGTCAATCCGATGGTCAGCTACCTGCGCAAGCTGCCGCGCGAAAACCCGCCGGGCGCCAAATTCCACTACAACACCGGCGAGACCGACCTGGTCGGCGTGCTGGTCTCCAAGGCTGTCGGCAAGTCCCTGGCGCAATATGCCTCGGAGAAGCTTTGGAAACCCTACGGCATGGAGCGCGACGGCATCTGGATGACCGATCCGGGCGGCCAGGAGCGTGGCGGCTGCTGCATCTCCATGACGTTGCGCGACTATGGCCGGGTCGGCCTGTTCATCGCCGGCGACGGCATGGCGGGCGGCAAGCAGATCACGCCGCCCGGCTATATCGCCGAGGCCACCCGCCGCGAAATCGACAATGGCACGCCGGCGCCCGGCGGCTATGGCTACTTCTGGTGGATCCTCGACAACGGCTGCTATTCCGGCATCGGCATCTTCGGCCAGTCGGTGACCCTGTTCCCGAAGGAGCACCTGATCATCGTTCAGAACGCCGCCTGGCCGAAGCCGGGCGGGAAAGAGCTGAGCGCCGCGCGGTCGGCGATGTGGGAGGGTGTGCGGGCGGCGGTGAGGTAGGAGGCAGGCGCCGCGACGGCCATTGATCTGACCCGCCATGTTCTTGATTTGTTCTTGACTATGCGCGGTCAGTTTGAGAGACTGAGTTGTGTGATGGGTTGGCTCAGTTCGGACAACGCAATCCGGTACGGCGTACCGTCCATCGTCGCCTTGATTGTGATGGGTCCACGATTGTTGAAGCTTTCACTTCAGCAATGGACGCATTGGCGGGTTGGCGAACGCCACCGGATTCAGGTCTCGACCATCGTCCTGGACGCCCTGTGCGGCCGACTCAAGCGGCTCGTCCGGCCGACATTCCTTTTGATCCCGGCGGAACAGCCAAGTTTTTCGAAACTCGGCGGTGATCCTGAATTGCCGGAAGACCTTACTTTGCCGGCTGGCGACGATGGACCGTTGAGATTTCTTGCTCAGATCGATTTTGCGGGCCTTCAGCCGACTGGCGCAATCAGCTGGCTTCCAAGAGACGGGTATCTGTACGCATTCTACGACAAGGGGCGACGCGGTTGCGCCGATAACGTCCGAGTCCTCTATTCCACCCTGCCGCCGGGGCCTGCGGCCTTGACGCCGCTGAGCGCCGATCAACGACGCCCAGAGCGGCGCGTGGACGCCGTGCTGCACACTTCGGCGCCCAGCCTTGACTGGCTGGGCTTGAACGGCGCCGAACTCGGGCTCAGCGAGGCTCAGTTCCTCAGCCTGGATGCGATGGTCAGCGCGCCGGCGTCAGATGAAATTCAGCATCGCGTGGGCGGGTATCCGAACGAGATCCAGCCGGAGTGCATGTGGCTGGCCTGCGAACATTTCGCGCGGGAGCTGCCCAGCCCCGCTTGGGGCGCGAAGGTTCCGCCCACGATTTTACGCGCGGCCCAAGAGTGGCGTCTGTTGTTACAGATAGACTCCGACGAGACGCTTAAGTTTCACTTTGGCGACGGTGGCCGGCTTTATGTCTTCATCCGAGCGCGACACGCCCGCGCCCGCGACTTCTCCAAGACGGTCTCGCTTTGGCAAACCTATTAGTCCCCAGACCCTACTCATCCATCATCGCTCTGGGCGGGGCCTCGCCGACGCCATCTTCACCGGCGAACAGGCGGTCCGGGCGTCGGCGGGTCTTGCGTTCGAACTCCGCGGCGGACAGGGCGCGGCTGCGGCTGAGGGCGTTCGTTGATGATCGCCGCCTGGCGGCGCCGCTGCGACCTCCACTTCATTGCCGTGATCATGGGTCGCCCGGACAAGCCGGGCGATGACGATCAAACAGGAGACTGGTGAGTCACGAGGCTAAGGCTGGGGCCACCCGCCGCCTTCCGCCTGGGCGAATTGGGTGTAGCTTGACCTTGGCCGGCGAGAGTCCGGCCAAGGGGGACAGCCATGACGGACGCTCATGCGGCAAGCCGCGCGCGCAGCCTTGCGGAATTCGGCAAGCTCGGCGGGGTGATGTTCGCGCCGGCCGACATCGGGGCGGGCATCGGCGCCTATCGCGCGCGGGCCAGCGACGTGGTCATCACGCCCTTCGCCAAGTGCGGCACCACCTGGCTGCAGCAGATTTTCCACACCCTGCGCACCCGCGGCGACTTCGACTTCGATGACATCTCGCGCGTCGTGCCCTGGATCGAGACGGCCAAGATCGTCGATCTCGACCTGGAGGCTCCGCAACGGGCCGAACCGCGCGGCTTCAAGAGCCACCTCTCCTATACGGCGGTCCCCAAGGGCGCCCGCTACATCGTGGCCTTCCGCGATCCGAAGGACGCCTGCGTTTCGATGCACAAGTTCATGGAGGGCTGGTTCCTGGAGCCCGGCGCGGTGTCGATGACCGAGTTCGCGGAGAACTGGATCGGACGCGGCGCCGCCGGAACCGACTACTGGACCCACCTGCTGAGCTGGTGGGCGGAACGCGACAATCCCGCGGTGCTGATCCTGTCCTACGAGCAGATGACCGCCGAGCCGGAGGCGGCCATCCGCCAGGTCGCGGCCTTCTGCGGCATCGCCCTGGACGATGAGCTGATGGCGCTGACGAAGGCGCAGTCGTCCTTCGCCTTCATGCTCGAGCACAAAGACCGCTTCGACGACGTGATGATGCGCAAGGCCTCGGAGGCGCGCTGCAACCTGCCGCCGGGCAGCGACTCGGCCAAGGTCCGCAAGGGCGGCTCCGGCGGCCACAAGGCGGAGCTGTCGCCGGACATCGCCGCGGCGATCGACGCGATGTGGGCGGCGCGGGTGGCGCCGGTAACGGGATTTGCGGACTACGCCGCCCTGGTGGCGGAGATCCAGCGGCGGAACCGCTGACGGCCAGGGAGCCGACGATAAGCCAAATGCATCTTGCGTCACCGGCCGCCGCCTCACCCCAAGACTGGCGGTCTTATCCCTAGAAAGTTCTTGTTTTGTTCTTGACGGGCTGATTTGACGCAGCTTAGATGCGCACGCTCTTCGACCCCAATTCGGCGCTGGACAGTTGCGAATGCTGGGATTTCTTCGTCTTTTCGCTGCCGAGGATCGCGCAAATCGCCGGGAATTCTTAGGCGTCACCGCCGCTGTGTTTGGGAGCGAGTTGCTCCTCGTCTGGGGGATGCACGGTGCAGCAAATATCGCGCTGGTCCGGGCGAACGTCGGCTGGATTTATGGCCTCTCGCTTTTGGTCGGAGGATGGCTGTTGGTGCATGCCGCTTTCCGTCGCGCTCATGATGTGAACCGGAGCGGCGCAAGCGTCTTCGTCGTCTTCTTTGCAAGCCTGCTCCTGATGCTGCCGCTGCGCTTTGTCTGGTCGGGCGGCAAGGCGGCCGAAGGGTGGATGATTTCCGGTTTCCTGGCGCTGGGTTTCACCGCCCTGGCCGCTTGGCCGGGGACGCCAGGGCCGAACCGCTACAGCCCGCGAGCGCCGCGCGCGCGTCGCTCCGGCGACGCCGAGACGGTGACGGCTCAACAACTTCTCGCCCGAATGCGGCGGATGGCGCGCCCGACCTTGCTGCTGACACCAACCGCGGAGCAAGCTTTCTCGAAGCTCGGCGGCGATCCAGAGCTGCCCTCCACCATCGACTGGCCCGCCGGCCACTCGTCGCCCCGCGCCTTTGTCGCACAGCTCGATCTGGCGGAAGTCCGGGCTGCCGAAGGGCCAGAGTGGCTGCCGGCAGAGGGTCGGCTCTATGCCTTCTACGATCCGGACGGCGGCGGCTCCGCCGACCAGGTGGTCATCCTCTCAAGCCGCGATGCTCCCGGCCCGGCGCGGACGCCGCCACCCGGCCTGTCGCCAAAACTTCGCTTTCCAGAGCGCCGGGCTGGGTTCCTTCGCCTCACATCGTTTCCCACCCTAGACTGGCTCGGCATCGACGTGCGCGAGGTCGATGTCGAACCTAAGGAGTTGGATGAGCTCAGCGCCCTGGCCGACGAGCCGTTCGGCGACGAGGCGCAGCATCGCATCGGCGGCTACCCGAGCGAAATCCAGGAGGCCAACATGCCGCTCGAATGCGAGCATCTGGCGCGAGGATTGGACTATCGGTTCGATGACGACGTCGCGCCGGCCGTGGCCCGCGCCGCGAAGTCGTGGCGCCTTTTGTTGCAGATCGACTCCGATCCGGCGCTGAAGATGAACTGGGGCGACGGCGGCTGCCTATACGTCTTCATCCGCGAGAAGCACGCTCTGGCCGGTGACTTCTCGAAGACCGTCAGCCTCTCGCAAAGCTATTAGAGCCTTCGGCGGCTGAATTGGATCGCGCGCTATCTACAATTCCGCGCGTCATTCCCGGCCCAGGAGCGCGGCGACGCCGTGCCGGGAACCCAGAAACACAGGCGATGCAAAGCGAGGCTCCGCGCCGCGGTGTTTCCCATGGGACCCGTCGGCGTGTCTGGATGGCCGCCACAAGGGACGGCCATGACGAGCTTTGTGTGGGTCAACTCAAGAGCCGAACGCGCTAAGCCGTCTCCAGCACCTTCGCCGCTTGCGTGTCCCAGCGGCCCCAGAGCGCCTTTTCCTCGGCCTTGGCGGGGGCGACGGAGGCTTCCTTCACGTGGCCGTAGCCGCGGATCTTCTGCGGAATGGCGGCGATCTGGACGGCGGTGGCGAGGCGTTCGGGCGTCAGGCCTGAGACGATCCTGGCGAGGCCGGCCTCGTAAGACGCCAGCAGGCCGCGCTCCACCTTGCGCTCCTCGGTGTAGCCGAAGAGGTCGAGCGCCGTGCCGCGCAGCCCCTTCATCCGGGCCATCACCGGGAAGGCCAGCTCCAGCATCCAGCCGCCAAAGGCGATCTTTTGCGGGCGGCCATCCTTGCCCTTGCGCGCGATCAGTGGCGGGGCCAGCCAGACCTTGGTCTTGCCGCCCTTGAACGTCTCGTTGCGGTAGGCCTGGAAGCGGCCGTCGGTATAGAGCCGGGCGACCTCGTACTCGTCCTTGTAGGCCATCAGCTTGTAGAGATTGACGGCCACCGCGCGGGCCAGGCCCTCGGAGCCGAACTGGGCCTCGGCGGCGCGAACCCGCATGACCTGTTCGACATAGCGTTTGGCGTAGGCCGGGCTCTGATAGGCGATCAGCTCCCGCTCGCGGTGGGCGATCAGGTCGTCCAGCGGCATGGTCTCCGGCGTCGGCACGTCGTCCTCGCGCTTTCCCCGCTGGGCCGGATCGTGGGCCGCCTTGCGGCCCAGTTCGAAGGCCTGGAGGTTGGCCTCGGCGTCGACGCCGTTCAGCCGGATGGCGCGGTAGAGCGCGCGGCTGGAGACCGGGATCACGCCCTTCTGCCAGGCGAAGCCCAGCATGATCATGTTGCCGTAGATCGCGTCGCCGAGGTTGTTCACCGCCAGGTTCTGGGCCGGCATGGCGTCGAAGGATTTGACGGCCGCGGCGATCCGGCGGCCCTGTTCGTCGCCGTCGAAGCGGACGTCGCGGTCGGTGACGAAGTCGGCGGTGGGCGCGAAGTCGGCGTTGCCGACGGCGACCGTGCGGTCCTTGGCGTAGAGCGACAGGGCGTCGGCCCCGGCCGCGGCCAGCAGGTCGCAGGCGATCAGGACGTTGGCGCTGGCGGCGGGCACGCGGCCGCCGACCACCGTGTCCTCGGTCTCGCCGATGCGGACGTGGCTGAACACCGTGCCGCCCTTTTGCGCCAGGCCGGTCATGTCGACGACGCTGGCGGCGCGGCCGTCCACGTGGGCGGCCATGGCCAGGATCGAGGCGACGGTGGTCACGCCCGTGCCGCCGACGCCGGTGAAGACGATGTTGCGGACGCCGGCCAGTGGCTCGAAGGTGGGCAAGGGCGTGGAGTCCGCCGTCAGCGCCGGCATGGCCTCGCGGTGCGGGTTCTCGGCGCCCTCCAGCGTGATGAAGGACGGGCAGAAGCCGTCGAGGCAGGAATAGTCCTGGTTGCAGGACGACTGGTTGATCTTACGCTTGCGGCCGAATTCGGTGTTCAGCGGCTCGACCGAGACGCAGTTGGACTTGACCGAGCAGTCGCCGCAGCCCTCGCAGACCAGCGGGTTGATCATCACGCGCTTCGGCGCGGCGTCCATCGTCCCGCGCTTGCGGCGGCGGCGCTTTTCGGTGGCGCAGACCTGATCGTAGAGCAGCACCGTGACGCCGGGGGTTTCGCGGAGTTTCTTCTGCACCTCCATCAGCTCGGCGCGCGGGAAGATCTCGACGCCGGGCGCGAGGTCGGTGGCATGGGCGTAGCGTTCGGGCTCTGCGGCGACGATGACGATCTTCGTCACGCCCTCGGCGTACAGCTGGCGGGTGATCTGGGCCGGCGTGAAGCCGCTCTCGGCCTGTTGGCCGCCGGTCATGGCGACCGCGTCGTTGAACAAGAGCTTGTAGGTCATCGACGACTTGGCGGCGACCGCGGCGCGGACGGCGAGCGAGCCCGAGTGATTGTAGGTGCCGTCGCCCAGGTTGACGAAGACGTGGCTCTCGTCGGTAAACGGCGAGGCGCCGACCCAGGAGAGCCCTTCGCCGCCCATGTGGCTGTTGAGGTCCGTCGAGGGGTCGTTGAAGCTGGCCATGTAGTGGCAGCCGATGCCGGCCAGCGCGCGGGAGCCTTCCGGCACGCGGGTCGAGGTGTTGTGAGGGCAGCCCGAACAGAAGAAGGGCTTGCGTTGCTGGTCGGCGCTGAGCGTCACGGCGGCCATCGAGGCGGCGGAGACGCGGGCCAGGTAGTCGTGGACCCGGTCCATGTGCGGACCCGGCGGCAGGCGATCGGCGATGGCCAGCGCCACTTCGGCCACCGACAGGGAGCCGATCTCCGACAACAGCGGATGGCCCTGTTCGTCCACCTTGCCGATGATCTTCGGCCGGGCGTGGGCCGGCAGGTCATAGAGGGCGGCGCGGGCCTGGGTTTCGATCAGCGGGCGCTTGTGCTCGATGATCATCATGGTCTCGAGGCCGGCGGCGAAGGCGCGGATGCCCTGCGGCTCCAGCGGCCAGGGCATGCCGACCTTGTAGATGGCGACGCCCAGGTCAGACGCCTGTTCCGATGTGATGCCCATGGCCGAGAAGGCCTCGATGACGTCCTTGTAGGCCTGGCCCTGGCAGACGATGCCGAGGCGCGGGCGCGACGATCCCAGCATCACCCGGTCGATCTTGTTGGCGCGGGCGAAGGCCAGGGCTGCCGGCAGTTTCTGCATCCGCAGGCGCCGCTCCTTGTCGAGCGGCTGGTCCTTCAGGCGGATGCCCAGGCCACCCGTCGGGATGCGGAAATTGTCGGGCAGGACGTGCTTGTGGCGGTTCAGGCTCACATCGATGGTGACGCCTGAGTCCATGGTGTCGGCGAGCGCGATCAGCCCGACCCACAGACCCGAGTAGCGCGACATGGCGTAGCCCAGCAAACCATAGTCCAGCACCTCCTGCACGTCGGCCGGCGACAGCACCGGCATCTCGAAGTCCTGGAAGGCGTATTCCGACTGTGACGGCAGGGTCGAGGACTTGCAGTTGTGGTCGTCGCCGGCCACGGCCAGCACGCCGCCCTTGGGGAAGACGCCGGCGAAGTTGGCGTGCTTGAAGACATCGCCGGTGCGGTCGACGCCCGGCGCCTTGCCGTACCACATGCCGAACACGCCATCGAACCGGGCGCTGTCAGGGAACAGGTTGGCCTGCTGGCTGCCCCAGACGGCGGTGGCGGCCAGGTCCTCGTTGATGCCTTCCTTGAAGACCACGTCGGCGGCGGCGAGGAATTTTCTGGCGCGGCCGGCCTGCTGATCCAGCCCGCCGAGCGGGGAGCCGCGATAGCCGGAGACGAAGCCCGCCGTATGCAGGCCGGCGGCCTGGTCCAGGCGGCGCCGGTCGATCAGAACCCGCAACAGCGCCTGCACACCGGTGATGAACACCCGGCCTTCTGTGAGCAGAAACTTGTCGTCGAGCGTCACTTCCGCGTGCCGCATCGCAATTTTCTTCCTTCTGCCCCTCGCGCGTGCCTTAGAAGATCATATAACTATGCCGCAATTGCTTGCCAAAAGCGTGCCCCTGGGCGTCGGTTCCGGGGCACGAACAAGGCCGATAAGGCCCAGAAGGGGGAGGAAAACTTGTCTGAGGTCCTCGACGCTGTCGATGCCAAGATACTGGATCTCATCCAACACGACGCCGGACTGTCGGTCGCCGAGATCGCCGAGCGCGTCGGATTGTCCTCCAGCCCCTGTTGGCGGCGCATCAAACGGCTTGAGGACGCAGGCGTCATCCAGCGCCGGGTGACCATCCTCGACCGCGAGAAACTGGGCCTGGGTTTCGAGGTCTATTGCACGGTCAAACTGAGCCTGCCGACCCGCGACAACCTCGACGCCTTCGAAACCGCCATCACCAAGCTGTCGGAAGTCGTGCAGTGCGCGACGGTGACCGGCTCGGCCGACTATGAGCTGCGCATCGTCACCCGCGACATGCACGCCTTCGACGACTTCCTGCGCGAGCGGATCCTGTCGCTGGGCCTGGTGTCGAACATCGAAAGCCGCATCGTCATCCGCTCGGTGAAGAACACCACTGCCGCACCGCTGGGCCTGATCAGCCCCTATGTGAGCGCCCAGGGCTGACCTTACGGAGAACCCCATGATCGAACTCGTCATCGACCAAAGGCGGAAGGATCTTGGGGGCTTCGAGGTGGGCCGCGTCCTGCCGCATGCCGGCCACCGGATGGTCGGGCCGTTCATCTTCTTCGACCACATGGGACCCGCGCAGTTCCAGGCCGGATTTCCGCGCACGGTCGACGTGCGGCCGCATCCGCATATCGGGCTCTCGACGGTTTCCTATCTGTTCGAAGGCGCCATGACCCACCGCGACAGCGTCGGCACCACCGAGGTGATCCGGCCGGGCGAGGTGAACTGGATGACCGCCGGCAGCGGCATCACCCACTCCGAGCGGTTCGAGGATCTGCGCGCCCACGGCGGGACGATGCATGGCATCCAGGCCTGGGTGGCGCTGCCCACCGAATCCGAGGAGACCGATCCGGCCTTCGCCCACCACGCCGGCGACGATCTGCCCACCTATGAGGGCGGCGGCATGTGGGCGCGGCTGATCGCCGGCAAGGCGTTCGGCGCCGAGGCCAAGGTCAAGACCCACTCGCCTATGTTCTACGTCCACTGGGCGCTGGAGGCCGGTGCGACAGCGGCGCTGCCGGCGGAGTATCCGCAGCGCGCGGCCTATGTGGCGCAAGGGATCGTCGAGATCGACGGCCAACAGCTGCGCGCAGGCCAGATGGCGATCCTGCAGCCCGGCATGACCGTGCCGGTGACCGCCGTCAGCGCCGCCATCGTCATGCTGCTGGGCGGCGAGCCGGTGGGCGAGCGGTTCATCGAGTGGAACTTCGTGGCCTCGTCCAAGGACCGCATCGCCCAGGCCAAGGCCGACTGGCGCGCCGGCCGCATGAAGCTGCCCGACGCCGACGATCAGGAATTCATCCCCCTGGCGGACGACCCGCCGGCGATGAGCTGAGGCTGGGTCCGCGTGCCCGAGGGGACACCTTGAGCACCATGCCGCGCGCGATCCTGGCGGGCGCGGTCTACTGGGGGATCGTCTTCACCTGGGCTTTCGCGCTCGGCATCGTGCGCACCCTGGTGGTCGCGCCGCACCTTGGGCAGATCGCAGCGGTGCTTGTGGAAACGCCCCTCGTGCTCTGCGCGAGTTGGCTCGTGAGCCGCTGGACCGTGCGTAGGCTGGGCGTTGGGCCCGCCGCGGCGGAGCGGATCGCCATGGGGGCCGTCGCGTTCGGCCTGCTGATGTGCGCCGAGCTGGCGCTTTCGGTCCTGGCGTTTGGCCGTCCCGCGGCCGAGTGGCTGGCCGGCCTTCGCACGGCGCCGGGCGCCATCGGCCTCACCGCCCAGATCGCGTTTGGGTTTGTCCCGCTCGTCCAGAGCGCTACACGAGCCCCATGAACGTCAGCGCCTTCGACCTCTTCAAGCTCGGCATCGGGCCATCCAGCTCGCACACCATGGGCCCGATGACGGCGGCCGGGCGGTTCCTGGAGCATCTGGGTCCACGGGTCGACCAGACCGCACGGGTCGAAGTCACGCTCTATGCCTCCCTGGCGCTGACCGGGCGCGGCCACGCCACGGACCGTGCGGTGATCCTGGGGCTGGCCGGCTTCAGCCCGCGTGGGCTCGACCCGGATAGGGCAGACCAGGTGATTACCGAGGTCCGCGCCAATCACTGGCTCTCGCTGGCGGGCCGCCAGGGGATAGTCTTCGACGAGACGACCGATCTGAAGTGGGAGGGCCGCACGCGCCTGCCGCCGCATCCCAACGCGCTGAAGTTCGCGGCCTTCGACGCCTCGGGCGGCCTGCTCGGCGAGCGCCGCTACTTCTCCATCGGCGGCGGTTTTGTCCGTGACGAGGACGAGATGGGGACCAACACCCCGCCGGACGCCGGCGCGCTGGCGGAGGTCCCCTACCCGTTCGATAGCGGCGAGGACCTGCTGGAGATGACGGCGGGCGCCGGCCTGACCATCGCCGAGCTGATGCGGGCCAACGAGCGGGCGCGGCGCAGCGACGCCGAGATTGATGCGGGCCTGGATGAGATCGCGGCCGCCATGTTCGCCTGCGTCGATCGCGGCATGCGGACCGACGGCATCTTGCCCGGCGGTCTGAAGGTGCAGCGGCGCGCCTTCCAGGTGCACCAGAGCCTGATGCGCGAGGCTGACCGGCGCATCGCCGATCCCCTGGCGGCGCTGGACTGGGTGAACCTCTGGGCGCTGGCGGTGAATGAGGAGAACGCGGCCGGTGGGCGCGTCGTCACCGCGCCGACCAATGGCGCGGCGGGCCTGCTGCCGGCGGTGCTGCGCTACTACGACCGCTTCCACCAGGGCACGCCGGAGGGGCGGCGCACCTTCCTGCTGACCGCCGCGGCGATCGGCGCGCTCTACAAGAAGAACGCCTCGATCAGCGGCGCGGAGGTGGGCTGCCAGGGCGAGGTGGGCGTCGCCTGCTCGATGGCGGCGGCGGGGCTGACGGCGGCGCTCGGCGGCTCGAACGCCCAGATCGAGAACGCCGCCGAGATCGGGATGGAGCACAACCTCGGCCTCACCTGCGACCCGATCGGCGGCCTGGTGCAGATCCCCTGCATCGAGCGCAACGCCATGGGGGCGGTGAAGGCCATCGACGCCTCGCGCCTGGCGATGCTGGGCGACGGCCAGCACTCGGTGAGCCTCGACAAGGTGATCGCCACCATGAAGCGGACCGGCGAGGACATGAGCCACGTCTACAAGGAGACCTCGCTCGGCGGCCTGGCCGTCAACCTGGCTGAGTGCTGATCTGGAACCTAGCCGTCCTTCAGGGGGAAATACTGGAACCACGGCGCGGCCTCGGTCAGGACGCGGGCGATGCTGGGCCGCGCCTTCAGGCGCTCGAGGTAGGCCACGAGCGCCGGCCAGGGCGCCAGAGGGACGGCATAGTCGGCGTAGTAGAGGGCCGGCAAGGCGGCGCAGTCGGCGAGCGTGAAGGCCTCACCCATGGCCCACGGCCCCTCGACCATCGGGGCCAGCAGGTCGTAGCCTTCACCGATCTTGGCGCGGGACTGATCGACGCCATAGGGGTCTTTGTGGCCGGCGGGCCTTAGGCGCTCTGAGACGATCTGCTGGAACGGATGGTGGATGTAGCTGTCGAAGAGACGGTCGAGCAGGCAGGCTTGCCGCGCGGCGTCCGGATCAGCGGGGACCAGCGAGGCCGCGGCGGGATAGACCTGCGCCAGGTACGCCACGATCAGGGTCGATTCCGGGATCGTCAGGCCGCGCGCGTCGTCGCGCAGGACCGGGAACTTGGCGAGCGGCCACACCGCCTGGAACGCCGCCCGGTCGGCCGGATCGCCCAGGTTCACCAACCGCGCCTCAAACGGCAGATCGGCCTCGTAGAGCGCGATCAGGGTCTTCCAGCAGAAGGACGACAGCGGGTGGTAATAGAGGGTCAGGGCCATGGGGAGGGTGGGCGCTTACGCCAGCGCCTTGCGGGTCTGCTCCCAGTACTGGGCGCCGGTGATCAGGGTGACGACCGTGGCGAGCCAGAACAGGCTGTGGGCCAGGATCGAGGCGGGGCCGAGGATGGCGGGGTCCGAGGGCAGCAGCGGGAAGGCGCCCCAGGCTGCGACCACCAGTTCGAGGGTGAGCGCGACGAGCTGCAGCGTCGTCTTCCATTTGGCGAGCAGGGTCACGGGCAGTTTCACGCCCTTGCCGGCGCCGACTTCGCGCAGCGCGCTGACGGTGAACTCGCGGAACAGGATCAGCCCGCCGGGCAGCAGCACCATGGGCTGGGCGCCGCCCAAGGCCATCAGGCCCAGGATCGCGCCGCAGACCAGCACCTTGTCGCCGATGGGGTCGAGGATCGCGCCCCAGAGGCTGACCGCGTCCAGCTTGCGCGCCAGCCAGCCGTCGAAGAAGTCGGTCACCGCGGCCACCATGAAGGCATAGATCGCCCAGCGCTCCAGGCGGAACTGGGTCTCCTGCGACAGGTGGTCGGACAGGCCCGGCACCGCGCCCGCCGCGGCGGCCAGCGCCATGAACATGAACAGCGCGAGCACGAGGCGCCCGGAGGTCAGGATGTTGGGAAGCGATTTCATCGTCTGATCCAGCGCGCCGCGCGGCGCTTCGTTCCGTGAAGCTTAGCGGCTGACAGCCTTCGCGTCAGCGGGTTGTGTTGAGCGGTTGGCCGGCGAAGCTAGCGCGTTCGGCGCTCAAGTTGACCCACCCAAAGCGCGTCATGGGAAATGCGGCGGCGCCGAACCTCGTCCTGCACCGCCAGCGCTTCTGGATTCCCGGCACGGCGTCGCTGCGCTCCTGGACCGAGAATGACGATCAGAATTTCAGATAGCGCGCGATCCAACTCAGCCGCCGAACGCTCAGTGCGCTCGGCCGCCGGCTCTGAGGTGGTCGAGATAGGTCGACAGTTCGCCGATCCAGCGGCGCGATACGGTCGAGTCCGAGCGGTCGGCGGCATGCTCCAGTCCAGCGCCGATGTCGGTGATCATCTGGAAGCCGAAACCGCCGCCAGAACCGCGCAAATTGTGCCCGACGATGGTCACGGCCTCGAAGTCGCCGCGGTCGAGCGCGGCCAGCATGGCGATGACATTCAACCGGCAGTTCTCCAGGTAGGCCGGCGTCTGCTGCGCCAGCCTCTGGGCCGCGCGGGAAAGGCCCGCGCCAGGCGGCGGGATCGCCAGGGGGGTCGGCGCCGCGATGGCGGAATGATCCCGGATCGCCTGCAGCAGGACGTCCTGTTTGATGGGCTTGGTCAGATAGGCGGTGCAGCCGGCCGCGAGACAGCTTTCGCGGTCACCCTTCAGGGCCGAGGCGGTCAAGGCGATGATCGGGGTCGGGTTACGGCCGTTGGCCTGCTCCCAGGCGCGGATGGTGCGGGTGGCGGTCAGACCGTCCATGGCCGGCATCTGGCGGTCCATGAGGACCAGGTCGTAGCGGCCGGCCTTGAACATCTCGCAGGCCAGGAGACCGTTCTCGGCGACATCGACCACGTAGGGGGTGTCTTCGAGGTAGGCGAGCGCGATGGTGCAGTTGTCGAGGGAGTCCTCGGCCATGAGGATGCGCAAGGGTGGCAAGGGCGCGTCGGGGCCGGCGCCCACGGGGGCGGCCACCGGTCGGTAGGCGGCGGTGGCGACCTCGAAGGGCACGGCGAAGGCGAAGAGGCTGCCTCGATCCACCTCGCTCTCCACCCAGATACGCCCGCCCATCAGCTCGACCAGGCGCCGCGAAATGGTCAGGCCCAGGCCCGAGCCGCCGAAGCGCCGCGTGGTGGAGCTGTCAGCCTGGGTGAAGCGCTCGAACACCCTGTCCAGCTTATCGCCGGCAATGCCGATGCCGGTGTCGGTGACGGTGAACCGCAGCGCGGTCGGGACCGCGTCGTCGGCGTCCGGTGCCACCCGCAGGGTGACGCTGCCGGTGGTGGTGAACTTGATGGCGTTGCCCAGCAGGTTGAGCAGCACCTGGCGCAGGCGGGTGGGATCGCCCACCAGGTCGTTGCTGACGCCGGGCGCAATCTCGCAGACCAGGGTGAGGGATTTCTCCTGAGCCCGGGGCGCGACCATTTCCATCACCTTTTCCAGGTGATCGGCCAACGAGAAGCCGGTGCGCTCCAGGTCGAGCTGGGAGGCCTCGACCTTGGAGAGGTCGAGGATGTCGTTGATCAGGTTGAGCAGGTTGTCGCCGGAGCGGCGGAAAATCTGCACGTACTTGTCCTGCTCCGGCGTGAGCTCGGTCTTGGCCAGCAGGTCGGCGATGCCCATGATGGCGTTCATCGGCGTGCGGATTTCGTGGCTCATCGAGGCCAGGAAGTCGGACTTGGTACGGCTGGCGCTCTCGGCGGCGGCCTTGGCGAGCTGCAGCTCAACCTCGACACGCTTGCGCTCGGTGACGTCGCGGGCGGAGGCGAAGACGCCCTGCAGGGTGCGGCCGCGGTCATAGAAGGTGGTGGCGTTGTAGGAGACCACGGTCTGAGTGCCGTCACGGGCGCGGGCGGTGAGTTCGTAGTCGGTGATCGACTTTTCGACGAGCACCCGCTTGATGCCGGCCTCGGCGCGGGCCGGGTCGGTGAAGCAGTCCTTGAACGGCGCGCCGATCAGCTCGTCGCGGGTGCAGCCGGTCAGCGCTTCCATCTGTTTGTTGACGTCGGTGATGATGCCCGCCGGGTCGGTAGTCATCAGGGCGTCGATGTTCGATTCAATCAGCGAGCGGGTGTAGAATTGCTGGTCGCGCAGGCGCTGGTCCGACGCCTTCTGCTCCTCCTCCACCAGCTTGCGGGCGGTGTTGTCGGTGCCGATCAGCAGGTAGCCGATGATCGCGCCCTGGGCGTCACGCAGCGCCGTGACCGAGACGACGGCGGGAAGCCGGGCGCCATCCTTGCGGATATAGGTCAGCTCATAGATGTCCTCGATGCCGCGCGAGGCCTTGAAGACCAGGGCTTCGAAGCCCGGGGTGATCGGTGTCCCGAGTTCGACGCTCAACTCTCCGGCCCGGGCGATCACCTCCAGGGGGTCGGAGATGTCGGCCGGCGTGATCTTGTTCATCACCTCCGCGGCGGTGTAGCCGAGCATGCGTTCGGCGCCGACGTTGAAGATCTGGATGACGCCCTTGGCGTCGGTGGCGATCGAGGAGAAGTTGGCGCTGTTGAAGATGGCGCTCTGCAGGGCGCCGGCCTGGAGCAGCGCCTCTTCGGCATGCTTGCGCGCGGTGACGTCGAAACGCACCGCCATGTATTTGATCACCTTGCCGCGCTCATCGCGGATGGGGGTGATCGTCGTATCGACCCAGTAGAGGGAGCCGTCCTTAGCGCGGTTGCGAATTTCATTTCGCCAGACTTTTCCGCGCGCAATGGTCACCCAAAGATCACGGATGAATTCCTTGGGGTGCAGGCCCGAGTTGAGCAATCGGTGATCTTGGCCGATCAGTTCTTCACGCGAATACTTCGAGATTCGCACAAAATTGTCGTTAACCTGTTCAATTTTTCCGGTTACATCGGTAATGGCGACGATGGCCGCTTCGGAGACGGCGGTCTGCATGGCGGTCAGTTCGGCGGCGGCCTTGGCCAGCGCCTCTTCCGCCAGCTTCCGCGCGGTGTTGTCGGAACCGATCAGCAGGTAGCCGATGATCGTGTCCTGGGCGTCCCTGAGCGCGGTCACCGAGACAACCGCGGGAAACCGCGTGCCATCCTTGCGGATATAGGTCAGCTCGTAGATGTCCTCGATGCCGCGCGAGGCCTTGAAGACCAGGGCTTCAAAGCCCGGGGTGATCGGGGTTGAAAGCTCGGCGCTCAACGTCTCGGCCCGTGCAATCAGCTCCCGCGGGTCGGAGATATCGGCCGGGGTGATGGCGTTCAGCACCTCGGACGCCGCGTAGCCCAGCATGCGCTCGGCCCCGACGTTGAAGATCTGGATCACGCCGTTGGCGTCGGTGGCGATGCTGGAGAAGTTGGCGCTGTTGAAGATCGCGCTCTGCAGCGCCCCCGCCTTGAGCAGCGCCTCCTCGGCCCTCTTCCGCGCGGTGTTGTCGGTGCCGATCAGCAGGTAGCCGATGATCGCGCCATGGGCGTCGCGCAGCGCGGTGACCGACACCACGGCCGGGAAGCGGGTGCCGTCCTTGCGGATGTAGGTGAGTTCGTAGATGTCCTCGATGCCGCGCGAGGCCTTGAACACCAGCGCCTCGAAGCCAGGCGTGATGTCGGTGCCGAGCTCGGTGCTCAGCGTCTTGGCGCGCTCCACCACTTCCTGCGGGTCGGAAATATCGGCCGGCGTGATCTTGTTCATCACCTCGGCGGCGGTGTAGCCCAGCATGCGCTCGGCGCCGACGTTGAAGATCTGGATCACGCCCTTGGCGTCGGTGGCGATGCTGGAGAAGTTGGCGCTGTTGAAGATCGCGCTCTGCAGCGCGCCGGCCTTGAGCTCGGTGCCGATCAGGAGATAGCCGATGATGGCATCCTGCGCGTCGCGCAACGCGGTGACCGAGACGACCGCCGGAAACCGGGTACCATCCTTGCGGATATAGGTCAGCTCGTAGATGTCTTCGATGCCGCGAGATGCCTTGAACACCAGGGCCTCGAAGCCCGGCGTGATCGGCGTTTCCAGCTCGGCACTCAGAGCCTGCGCCCG
>JANYET010000024.1 GCA_025359785.1 Alphaproteobacteria bacterium
CATTCGTAAAGAAGACCCAGAAAACACCCCACGCCGCCCTTGATCTGGCGGCACGCCGAGCCAAGGAGATCAAGCCATGACCAGCCTCGCGAAGCTCCGGCAGAAACTGCTGACCGACCCCGAGATCAAAGCTGAGTATGACCGGCTCGGTCCCATCTTCGCAGTTGTAGGGGAGATGATTGAGGCGCGGCAGGCGGCCGGTCTGACGCAGACGGAAATCGCGACCCGAATGGGCACCTCCCAATCCGTGGTCGCACGGCTGGAGAACGCCCGCCACATGCCGACATTCGAGATGATCGCCCGCTATGCGGCCGCGATCGGGCGGCGTCTTGATATCCACCTCGTGCCGAGCAGCGGCGAGCTTGGCGCCTCACAGGCTTGGCAGTAGCCGGATCTGTTTCGCGACCCCGAGACCAGCTCGATACCCTCGCGTCGCCGGCGCGAGTGGCTGCGGGTCCAATGTTCTTTGTTTGTGCCGGTTTGCGTGGTTTAGCGCACAAACCTTGAGGTGAACCCGAGATGGGCTCAATGTATCTCGCGTCGAGATCAGCTCCAGGCGGACGCTAGGTGTAGCGACGCGCAATGATGATCGGCCCGACGCGCAATCGAGGCGATTACCAACGCAGGGTCGTTGAGACTGAGGCGTGGGCCAGACGCACGTTGTTTGAGACTCGACGCGCGCTGGGTGAGACGGGCGCGAGATCGTGGGGCTTGACGCACGTTCGTTGAGACGGAGCGAGCCGGGGCGACGCGCAAGGAAAACGGCCGGTATTCTGGCGATCCGGGCAAATAGCCGGGCGACGATCCAGACCCGCGAGAAAACCCGTTGCGGAAATGATCGTGAGCTTGCAGGCTGGCCTTCATCTTTTCTGGCGGGGGGCACGGGGCGCGGATGCTGATCGGCTATGTCCGCGTCTCCAAGTCCGACGGCAGCCAGACGCTGGCGCCGCAGCACGACGCCATGCTGGCGGCCGGGGTCGATCCCGCGCGCATCTATGAGGACCTGGCGTCGGGGCGGCGCGACGACCGGCCCGGGCTCGCGGCGTGCCTCAAGGCGATCCAGCCCGGCAACACCCTGGTGCTCTGGAAGCTGGATCGCCTGGGCCGCGACCTGCGGCACTTGGTCAACACCGTCGAGGATCTGCGGACCCGGGGCGTCGGCTTGAAGGTGCTCACCGGGGCCGGGGCGCAGATCGACACGGCGACGGCCAATGGTCGCCTGGCCTTCGGCATCTTCGCCGCCTTCGCCGAGTTCGAACGCGAACTTATCGCAGAACGCACCCACGCGGGGCTCGCCGCGGCGCGGGCCCGGGGGCGGATGGGCGGGCGGCCGCGCAAGATGGACCGCGCAACGTTGATGATGGCGATGGCCGCCATGGCGGATCCCAAGGCGGTCGCGGCGGACGTGGCCAAGCGGCTTGGGCTGACCACGACCACGCTCTACGCCTACGTCAACGGCGACGGCTCGCCCAAGGCGGCCGGCCAGGCGGTGCTGGACGGCAAGCTCCGTGCAGACCAAGCAGCGAAAGGCGCGGCCTCACCGCCCTTGTCCCTGCAGACCGGGGGCGCCTGATGCCGGCCGGGTTCGCCGTGCCGGTCGAGGCCCTGGCGAGCCTGCGACGGCGCCTCGCCGCGCTGCCGGCCCGTCATCCCGAGCGCACGGCGCTGATGAGATCGACGGGGGAGCTGTATGCTGTCAGCCGGGCGACACTCTATCGGCTGCTGCGCGGCGAGCGCCGGCCCCGGGACGCCCACCGCGCCGACCGCGGCCGGCCGCGGTCGATGACCGCCGCCGAGATCGAGCGCTGGTGTGAGATCGTCGCGGCGATGAAGGTCCGGACCACCAACCGCAAGGGCCGCCACCTTTCGACGGTGCGCATCCTGGAGCTGCTGGTCGCGCACGGCGTCGATACCCCGGACGGATTCGAGAAGCTGGAGCCTGGCCGACTGACCGCTTCGACCCTCAACAGGCACCTGCGTCGTCTGGGCTATGATCACGCCCGCATGATCCGCGAGCCTCCGGCAGTTCGCTTCCAGGCCGAGGACGCCAATGCGCTCTGGCACTTCGACATGAGCCCGTCGGACCTGAAGCAGCTCAAGACGCCGCCCTGGATCGACCCGGACCGTCAGGGCGCGCCAACTCTGATGTTGTTCAGCGTCGTCGATGATCGCTCCGGCGTCGCCTACCAGCAGTACCGCTGCGTCTACGGCGAGGATGTCGAGACCGCGCTGCGCTTCCTGTTCGACGCCATGTCCCCGAAACCCTCCGCCGACGACGCCGGCGCCGACCCGTTCCAGGGCATTCCCTCGGCGATCTACCTCGACAACGGCCCGGTCTCACGATCGGCGGTGTTCAGGCGGGTGATGGAGAGCCTCGGCGTCGAGGTGATGACCCACATGCCCGCCGGATCAGACGGGCGCCGCACGACGGCGCGCGCCAAGGGCAAGGTCGAGCGGCCGTTCCGCACGGTGAAGGACGCGCACGAGACCCTCTACCACTTCCATGAGCCCCAGACCGAAGCCGAGGCCAATCGTTGGCTCGCGCGCTTTGTGGAGACCTACAACCGCGGCGACCATAGATCCGAGCCGCACACGCGGATCGACGATTGGCTGGCGCACTTGCCCACCGACGGCGTGCGCGAGATGTGCGCCTGGGGGCGGTTCTGCGCCTTCGCGCGCGAGCCCGAGCGGCGCGTAGTCGCCGTGGACTGCCGCCTGACGGTGGCCGGCGTCGCCTATGAGGTCGACCCCGAGTTCGCCGGCGAGACGGTCGTGGTCTGGTGGGGCTTGTTCGACCAGGAGCTCTGGGTCGAGTTCGAGGGCGAGCGGTCCGGGCCCTACCTTCCGGCGGGCGGCCCTATCCCGCTGCACCGCTACCGCAAGCACCGGAAATCAAGGCGCGAGGTCCGCGCCGACCAGGTCGAGGCCCTGGCGGGACGGCTCTCGCTCCCGCGGGCGGCGCTGTCGGGCGAGGCCGACGTGGTCATGACCGCCTCCCGGCCCGCCGCCGTGACGCCGGTGCGCCCGTTCCGCGATCCCGACCCGTTCCACGAACTGGCCTTTGCGAACCCGCTCGCCGCGCGGCGAGCCATCGCCGACGAGGTCAGGCTGCCGCTGGCCAAATTGTCGGACGACGACCGCGCTTTCATCGACGCGCTGCTGGCGCGGACGCTCGGCCGCCCCGAAATCCTCGCCGCGGTGCGGGACCGCTTCCCGCAGGGGCGCAGAGGAGGCGTCGGCTGATGCTCACCGAGGTCATGCGCTTCTACGGCCTGGCGCACCCGCCGATCGACGCCGGCTTCTTCGAGACCGAGCACCACGCCCAGGTGTCGCGCGACATCCGCGCGGCGATCATGGGCGGGCGGCTGATCGCCCTGACCGCGGTCATCGGCTCGGGCAAGACCCTCTTGTCGCGGCGGCTGCGCGCCGATCTCGAGCGAGACGGCCAGGTGATCGTGTCGCGCTCGCTGTCGGTGGACAAGGCCAAGATCACCGTGCCGCTGCTGATCGCCGCGCTGTTCTACGATCTGACGCCCGAGAAGACGGTGAAGATCTCCAGCCAATCGGAGCGCCGCGAGCGCGACCTGCAGGAGCTGTTTCGGCGCGCCAAGAAGCCGGTTGCGCTGTTCATCGACGACGCCCACGACCTCCACCCCAAGACCCTGACCGCGCTCAAGCGCCTGATCGAGCTTGTGGCCGAGGGCGGCGGCCAGCTCTCGATCGTGCTGGTCGGCCATCCTAAGCTGAAGAACGATCTGCGCCGCCCGAAGATGGAGGAGGTTGGTGATCGGACCACGGTGTTCGAGTTCGGCGGCCTGCGCGATCGGCAGCGCGACTACATCGACTGGGTGATGAAAGCCTCGCTCGAAGAGGGCGTGGCGCAGGGCGACGTCCTCACCGACGAGGCGGCGACGCTGCTGGCCGTCAAGCTGAAGACCCCGCTGCAGATCGGCCAGCATCTCGTGCGTGCGTTCGAGGCGGGGTTCGAGATCGGCGCCAAGCCCGTCGATGCCGACATGATCGAGGCCGTGCTGTCGCGCCAGCTCGACGACCTGGAGCCGCAGCTCACCCGCAACGGATACGACCTGCGCAGCCTGGCCGAACAGTTCGACGCCAAACCCGCTGAAATCCGCCGGCTGCTCCGCGGCGACCTGGACGCCGCCCGCACCGTCGAGCTCATGGACGAGATGCGCGCCGCCGGCCTGCCGACCTGACCCGTCTCAGCCATTGTGCGTCGATCATCTCGATCTCGCGTTCGTCTCACCGACCGTGCGCCCAGTCTCAACCAGCGTGCGTCGGGAGCCCGCTCCGGTCTCAGCGAGCGTGCGCCGAAAACGGGGCTTGATTGCGCGTCGGCCCGGTCATCATTGCGCGTCGCTACACCTACCGCCAACCTCGAAAAGCCAGATCCGGCCGAACGCTTGGACGATAGCACCGCGCGCCGACTTGGCGCGTTCGGCAGCTTGCGCGT
>JANYET010000029.1 GCA_025359785.1 Alphaproteobacteria bacterium
ATAGGCCATCGCCTTCGCGCCACCAGCCTTCGCCAGGATCATCGTGATCGCAGCCGTCAGCGTCGTCTTGCCGTGGTCAACGTGACCGATCGTGCCAATGTTGCAGTGCGGCTTATTGCGTTCGAATTTTTCTTTGGCCATTTCAAGCTCCAGCCCTGTCCGGGCTCGTCCTCTGATTAGGGTTGGGGTCTAGGCGTACTTCTTGATCACTTCGTCGGCGACGGCTTGCGGCACCGGGTCGTAGTGATCGTAGGTCATCGAGAAGTTGGCGCGGCCCTGAGAGAAGGACCGCAGGGTGTTGATGTAGCCGAACATGTTGGCCAGCGGCACGAAGGCGGTGACCACCTGAGCGTTACCGCGGGTTTCCGTGCCCTGGATCTGGCCACGGCGGCTGTTCAGGTCGCCGATGACGTCGCCCATATATTCGTCGGGCGTCACCACCTCGACCTTCATGATCGGCTCGAGCAGCTTGGGCGCGCCGCGTTCGCGCAGTTCCCGGAAGGCTGCACGGGCGGCGATTTCGAAGGCCAGGACCGAGCTATCCACGTCGTGATAGGCGCCGTCATAGAGCGAGGCCTTGAAGTCGATCACCGGGAAGCCGGCCAGCAGGCCGTTTTCCTTGGCCGAGGTCAGGCCCTTTTCGACGCCGGGGATGAATTCCTTCGGCACCGAGCCGCCGACCACCGAGCTTTCGAAGACAAAGCCGGAGCCCTGCTCGCCCGGCTCGAACTTGATCTTCACGCGGGCGAACTGGCCCGTGCCGCCGGTCTGCTTCTTGTGGGTGTAGTCGATGTCGGTGACCTTACCCAGGCTCTCACGATAGGCCACCTGCGGCGCGCCGATGTTGGCTTCCACCTTGTAGGTGCGCCTCAGGATGTCGACCTTGATGTCCAGGTGCAGTTCGCCCATGCCGCGCATGATCACCTGGCCCGACTCCTGATCGGTTTGGACGGTGAACGAGGGGTCCTCGGAGACCATCTTGGCCAGGGCGACGCCCAGCTTTTCCTGGTCGGCCTTGGACTTGGGCTCGATGGCGATCTCGATGACCGGGGCCGGGAAATCCATCTTCTCGAGGATCACCGGCGACTTGAGCGGATCGCACAGGGTGTCACCGGTGCGGGTGTCCTTCAGGCCAGCCAGGGCGATGATGTCGCCGGCGTAGGCTTCCTTGATGTCCTCGCGGTTGTTGGAGTGCATCAGCAGCATGCGGCCGACGCGCTCCTTCTTGTCGCGACTGGAATTCAGCAGATTCATGCCGGTTTCCAGCTTGCCCGAATAGATCCGGCAAAAGGTCAGCGAGCCCACGAACGGGTCGTCCATGATCTTGAACGCCAGGACCGACAGCGGCTCGTCGTCCGAGGCGCGGCGGGTGACCGGCTCTTCGGTCTTGAAGTCGATGCCGGGCGTCGGCGGAATGTCTACCGGCGACGGCAGATAGTCGACCACAGCGTCGAGCAGCGGCTGGACGCCCTTGTTCTTGAACGCCGAGCCGGCGAGGATCGGATAGAAAGCGCCGGTCAGCACGGCCTTGCGGATGCACTTCTTGATGACGGCTTCCGAGGGCTCTTGGCCACTCAGATAGGCTTCCATCGCCTCGTCATCGAGCTCGACGGCGTTCTCGATCATGTAGTGACGCGCCTCGTCGCACGCCACCTTCATGTCGGCCGGAATCTCTTCGTCGTGATAGTTCGCGCCGAGGCCTTCTGAGTCCCAGACAACCGCCTTCATGCGGACCAGATCGACGATGCCCTTGAGGTTGGTTTCCGAGCCGATCGGCAGCTGGATCGGGATCGCCTTGACGCCCAGGCGCTCACGGATCGTCCTCAGGCACATCTGGAAGTCGGCGCCGATCTTGTCCATCTTGTTGACGAACACGATGCGCGGAACGTTGTAGCGGTCGGCCTGGCGCCAGACGGTCTCGGTCTGGGGCTCCACGCCCTGGTTGCCGTCGAGCACGGCCACCGCGCCGTCGAGTACGCGCAGACTACGTTCGACCTCGATGGTGAAGTCCACGTGGCCGGGCGTGTCGATGATGTTCAGGCGGTGATCGTTCCAGATGGCGGTGGTGGCCGCGGAGGTGATCGTGATGCCACGCTCCTGCTCCTGCTCCATCCAGTCCATGGTGGCCGCGCCGTCGTGGACTTCGCCGATCTTGTGGCTCTTGCCCGTGTAATAGAGAATCCGCTCCGTCGTCGTCGTCTTGCCCGCGTCGATGTGGGCCATGATTCCGAAGTTGCGGTAGTCTTCGATTTTATGAGCGCGGGGCATACGGACTGCTCTGAAAAAGAACGATTCTTGGGGGCCTGAACGAACGGCGCGGGCGGTCTATCTCAAACCGCCCGCTCCGGAAAGCTCAGTATGGAGTGGGCTTACCAGCGATAGTGCGAGAAGGCCCGGTTGGCTTCGGCCATCTTGTGGGTGTCTTCGCGCTTCTTCACCGCGGCGCCGCGGTTCGAGGACGCGTCCAGCAATTCACCCGCCAGCTTTTCGGTCATGGTGTTCTCACCGCGCTTGCGGGCGGCGGCCACGATCCAGCGGATGGCCAGCGCGCGGCGGCGGTCCGGGCGGACTTCCATCGGCACCTGATAGGTGGCGCCGCCGACCCGGCGGGACTTCACTTCGATCGCCGGCGCGACGTTCTCGAGCGCGGTGTGGAAGGTCTCAAGCGGACCGAGGTCCTTGCGCTTGGCTTCCAGGATGTCGAAGGCGCCATAGAGGATGTTCTCGGCGACGGCCTTCTTACCTTCGTACATCACCATGTTCATGAACTTGGTGACGACCAGGTCCCCGAATTTCGGATCCGGAAGGACTTGGCGTTTCTCTGCGCGACGGCGGCGGGACATTCTTCTTCTTCCTAAATCTGGATCCCGGCCTCCGCCGGGATAGCTCTTCGCTTCGCTCGGCTACTTCGGGCGCTTGGCGCCGTAGAGCGAACGACGCTGGCGGCGATCCTTCACGCCTTGCGTATCGAGAACACCCCGCAGGATGTGGTAGCGGACGCCCGGAAGGTCCTTCACGCGGCCCCCGCGGATCAGCACCACCGAGTGCTCCTGCAGGTTGTGGCCTTCGCCAGGGATGTAGCAGACCGCCTCGATACCCGTGGTCAGGCGCACCTTGGCGACCTTCCGCAGGGCGGAGTTCGGCTTCTTCGGGGTCGTCGTATAGACCCGGGTGCAGACGCCGCGGCGCTGCGGGCAGCCCTTCAGGGCCGGGACCTTGTTCCGCGACGGCTTGTCTTGCCGGGGCTTGCGGATGAGCTGATTGACTGTGGGCATCTATTCTCGCTTGCGTGGAGGCGTGTGCCGTTTGGCCGAAGCGCCTCAGTTAAGGTCCTGTTTATCGGGTTTCCGAAGCCACCCGCTGAACGCAAAAACCCGCCGGTCGCGATTTTTGTGCGGACCGACGGAAGCTGGTTCATCGGGACAGGGACGAATCCCGGCCTCGAAAGAGGGCGCTACATAGTCGGGAAGCGCCCATCCGTCAACGTTTGCGGGCCTTGTCGGCCCGCCTGAACGGGCCGTCCGTTTTCGGCCCTCAAATCCGCCACGAAATCGCCGCGCGCGCCACGCCCTCTAAGGCCAAGGTCGCGGGGACCTCAAGGGGGACGGATGCAGACGGCGTGGCGCCGCCGGACGACCTGGGCGATCGCCGCCTCGGTGCTCGCCCACGTGGGCGTGCTGGGCGGGGTCGTCCTTCAGCGCCACACCCTGCTTGTCCCGCCCGACGAGGCCGCCGGCCCGCCGATCCCGATCATCCCGCTGCTGCTGCTCCCCCGCACGCCGCCGGTCGCGGCGAGGGGTGCGCAGCCGCCCGGCGCCGTCCGCCTGCACCGCCGCCCGCAGCGCGACCTTGCGCCTCAGACGGCGGTCGCACCCGTGATGCTTCCGACGCCCAAGCCCGTCGAAATTCCCATGCAGACCCCGGCGATGGCCGGGCTGAAACCATCGTCGGCGCCGCCAGCCCTCCCTGAAGCCGTCGGCTCCACGCTCAGGACCGCCCTGGGCTGCACGGACGCCCGCATGGCCTCGATGAGCCGTGACGACCGCGCAGCCTGCCTTGAACGCCTGGGTCGTGGCGCTCTGAACGAACCCTACCTCGCGCCAGCCCTGTCGCCGGAGAAGCGCGCCTTGCTGGACCAGGCCGGCGACGCAAAAATGGCCCGGAAGCTCGCCGCCGAGCGCGGCCCGCCCGGCGCCCTGCCGGCGACCGGCAGGGCGGAGCCTCAGGATTATAGCGGTGAGCCGGACGTCGCGACGAACGCCGTCCCCGCCCATTCCCATCCACCCAGCAAGCGCGCCGCCAAGGTGCTCGGCCGGCTCCGGCCCTAGGCGCGGATTCCGCAGGTCACGAAAACGCCGGTTTGCTATCGACCTCTGGCGAACCGCTTTGAGGAACGACAGCGCAGATGACGACGCCGAGGCGCCGCCGCACGACCTGGGCCATCGCGGCGTCCGCGCTGGCGCACGTGGCCGTGCTGGTCTTCGCGCTCGCCCAAAGGCCGAGCCCACCGTTCCAGGTGGGCGAAGCGGTCGCGCCCCCGGACGAGGTGATCCACCTGGTCCTGATGCCGCGCAAGATTCCCCAGGTGATGCGTCACGCGCCGCCCACCAGCGTCCTTCGCCTGCATCGCCCGCCGGTCGTGCCGCCGCTGGCGCCCACCGCCCCCATTGCGCCACCCGCGCCACAGACCGCCACCGCCGCGCCGCGAGGCCCTGTCGCCCTGCATCCCTCGCCGCTGCCGGAGGGGCCGAAGCAAGACCTGCGCGCGGCTCTGCGGCAGGGCCTGACCGGCTGCGCCAATCGCCTCGCGGTCGGCCTCAACCGCGCCGAGCGCGAACACTGCGACGAGGTGCTGGGCCGGGGCGCCAAGGATACCGCCTTCGCCGGGTTAGGCCTGGCCCCGGACAAGCTGCGCCTGCTGAACGCCGCCAGCGCGCGCAAGGAGGCCGACTACCGCTACAAACACAGCCAGATCCCCGGCGCGGTCCCCGACACGTCCGCCCGCCCGGGCGAGACCGCCGAAGGCATGAAGGCGAGCCTCGGCGTCGCGGGCCACATCGCGGTGATCCCCTTCTGACCGCTACTGGACCGGCAGATTCTTGGCGAGGAAGGCGGCCAGGGCCTCATACAATTGCACCGCGCCGTGACCGGTCCGTTCCCAGTGGTCCGTACCGGCCAACACAACCGTCTGAACCGACTTGTGAGCCGCGATCAGCGTATTGGCCATCGCCTCCGATTGCTCGGAAGGCATCGCCGCATCCTCGGCTTTCCAGATCAGTAGAATGGGCGCCTTAACGTCAGCTACGTGCGCGCGCGGCGACATCGCGGCGATCCGCGGATCGCGCGGCGATTTCTGCAGCACCGTCCGAATCGGAAAAAACGGTGCCCCGCCCCAACCTGCCAGGACGCCGGTCAGATCGCTCGCGCCGGAGATCGACACGGTGCAGGCATAGGCTTGCGGGAACAGGGCGGCGCCCGCCAGCGCCAGATAGCCGGCGAAGTTCTCGCCTACCAGGCAGGTCCGCTTCGGATCGACCAATCCCTGAGCCGCGAGCTCAGAGACGCCGTCGAGGAGGTCCGTCTCGGTCTTGGCCCCCCATTCCCAGTCGGCCGCCTTTTCGAAAGCGTCTCCGAAACCCGATGACCCGCGATATTGTGGACGCAGGACGACGTAGCCGCGTGTCGCCAGGAACTGGACCTCGGGATCGAAGCCGAAATCGTCGCGGCTTCGCAACTCGTCGTGCGGCAGAATCACGAGCGGCCGTCGCACGCCGGAGGCCGCGCCAGGCGGCAGCGTCACGTAGGCCCCGATCTCCAGTCCGTCACGCGCCTTGAACGTGATCCACCGGGTTACGCCCATCTGGACGCCCTTGAGTTCCGGATGGGTGTCGCCGAGCGCCGACAGCTCGCGCCTCACCTTGTCGTAGAGATACCAGGTGGGTGGCAGATCTGGAGAGCTGACCTCGACTACGAAGCGGGTCCGGTCCGACGACCAGTCGTTCAAGTAGACGTCGGCGCTCTTGAACAGCTTCTGAAGGCTTTCGTGGACGGCTGCCAAGTCTGGCTGCAGCCATTCCATCCGGGGCCTTTCGGTCCCAAAGCCACGCCCAGCCAAACTACGCGCCTTGATGTCCCAGACATAGGTCATCGGCGCCGTCGGGTGCGGTGCGCCTAGCGGGGTTGTGACGCCGTCGGCGAGGCGACGAAGGACCAACTGATCGCCATCGGGGCGGCGCTGGGTGATCATGATGGCGTCATCGGGCGCGGAATAGCCGTGATAGCCTGCGCGGCTTTCCTCTCCGGAACTCCGCCAAGCTTCCTTAAGCGGCGCTCCCGGAGATGGGCGCACCATGATCGCGAAATCGCCGTCCTTGCCTTGGACGGTCTGCCCGTTCACAGCACCATCCTTGCCAATTCCCCATTCCAGGGTTTCGCCAGTGCCTTCTTCAAGGATTTCTCCCGTCCCGGTCGCGGGGTCGACCTTGAGCAATACCGGGACAGCGGCTCTCGCAGGATTTACGACGGACGGATAACCCAGCATATACAGATGCTTGTCTGGGGAAACACCACTGACCCAGTGCCGCAGCAGCCTGTTGGACGTCTTGTTGTCGGCAAGCATCGTGACGGCCCGACCATCTACAGCGTTGACCACCACCACCCGCCCAACGGTGCGATACCGCTCAAAGATTTTGGTTGGAAAATCGACGTCGACAATCACCCTATCGTCGTCCAGCCAACGCAAGCGAGACACTGCGACGTCGCCAATTTTCGCGAGCGTCACGTTTGCCTTATCGATGTTGGCAATCTTGACGATGGCTTGATCGCCGTCCCGACTTACAATCGCCAGCCGCTGACCGTCCGGAGATATTCCAATCATCCGGATAGCGGCCGGCGCTCCGAAGGCTGACGCCGGCGGAGGCGGCGCCGCGAGCGCCGCCGAATTCAGGGCCAGGGAAACGGCCAAGGCCGCAAGATACGCCTTCAAGAATTCCCCCGCACCCCATCACACACGATCAGGCTACACCCCCCACGCGGCGCGGCAATCCCGGGTTGTAGGGGCAAAACCAAAACGGCCCGGGATCGCTCCCGGGCCGCTCGGTGGTCTTGCAGTCCTGAGAGACTTAGGACTCGACCTTCTCGGCCTCCGCCTCGGCGGCGATGACCTCCGGAAGCGGCTCCATGGCCTCTTCGCGGCTGGCGGTCAGGGCCTCGTCGCGCTTGGCGGCGATGCGCTGCAGGTTGCGCAGGTACGAGCCGGTGCCCGCCGGGATCAAGCGGCCCACGATCACGTTCTCCTTCAGGCCTTCCAGGGTATCGACCTTGCCCTGGACGGACGCCTCGGTGAGCACCCGGGTGGTCTCCTGGAAGGAGGCCGCCGAGATGAAGCTGCGGGTCTGCAGGGACGCCTTGGTGATCCCCAGCAGAACCGGCTGGGTAACCGCCGCGCGGCCGCCGCGGGCCTCGGTCTTGTCGCTCTCTTCGTCCACTTCGATCTTGTCGAGATGGTCGCCCTTGAGCAGGCCGGTGTCGCCCGGCTCGAGGATTTCCACCTTCTGCAGCATCTGGCGGACGATGGTTTCGATGTGCTTGTCGTTGATCGGCACGCCCTGCAGCCGGTAGACCTCCTGGATTTCGTTCACCAGGAACTCGGCCAGGGCCTCGATGCCCAGGATCCGCAGGATGTCGTGCGGGTCGGGATTGCCGTCGATCAGGTATTCGCCCTTGCGGATCACGTCGCCGTCGTGGACGGCGATGTGCTTGCCCTTGGGGATCAGGAACTCGACCGCCTCGCCACCGTCTTCCGGGGTGATCTTGATGCGGCGCTTATTCTTGTAGTCGCGTCCGAATTCGACGCGGCCATCCATCTCGGCGATCACCGCGCAGTCCTTCGGACGGCGGGCTTCGAACAGCTCGGCCACCCGCGGCAGACCGCCGGTGATGTCCCGGGTCTTGGCGCTTTCCGTGGGGATCCGGGCCATGACTTCACCCGGCTTCACTTCGTCGCCATCGCCGATCGACAGAACCGCGCCGGCCGGCAGGAGGTAACGCGCCTCGCCGCCGTTGGAGATGCGCATGTAGGCGCCGTCGTCGCCGATAACCGCCATGGCCGGACGCAGATCCGAGGCCTTGGTGGAGACGCGCCAGTCGATGACCACGCGGTTGGTGATCCCGGTGGCTTCGTCGGCTTCTTCCTTGACCGACATGTTGTCCACCAGGTCCTCGAACCGCACCTTGCCGCCGACTTCGGTGATGATCGGGGTGGTGTAGGGGTCCCATTCGGCTAGGCGCTGGCCGCGCTTGACCTTCTCGCCGTCCTTGACGCGCAGGCGCGCGCCGTACGGGGGCTTGTAGGCTTCGCGTTCCTTGCCGTCGACGTGGACGGTCAGCGAGAGGTTCCGGCTCATGCCGATCAGGTGGCCTTGAGCGTTCACGACCGTGTTGCCGCCGGCGATCTTGACCACGCCGTCGTTGCCGCTTTCGAAGAACGACTGCTCGGCGACCTGGGCGGTGCCGCCGATGTGGAAGGTCCGCATGGTCAGCTGGGTGCCGGGTTCGCCGATGGATTGGGCGGCGATGACGCCGACCGCTTCACCGATGTTTACCGGGGTCCCGCGGGCCAGGTCGCGGCCGTAGCAGGCGCCGCAGACGCCGACCTTGGTATCGCAAGTCAGCACCGAGCGGATTTTCACCGACTGGACGCCCGCGCCATCGACGAGGTCGCACATGTTTTCGTTCAGATAGGTGTCGGCCGGAACGACGATCTCACCGGTGTTCGGGTCTTTGATATCCTCGGCCGCGAAGCGACCCAGGATGCGCAGGCCCAGCGAGACCAGCACATCGCCGCCCTCGACCACGGCGCGAAGCGTGATGCCCCGCGTGGTGCCGCAGTCTTCCTCGGTGATGATGCAGTCCTGCGCCACGTCGACCAGACGGCGCGTCAGATAGCCGGAGTTGGCGGTCTTCAGCGCGGTGTCGGCCAGGCCCTTGCGGGCGCCGTGGGTGGAGGTGAAGTTCTCCTGGACGGTCAGGCCTTCCTTGAAGTTCGAGATGATCGGCGTCTCGATGATCTCGCCGGACGGCTTGGCCATCAGGCCGCGCATCCCGCCGAGCTGCTTCATCTGGGCTTGCGAGCCCCGGGCGCCGGAGTTCGACATCATGAAGATCGAGTTGATCTCGCCTTCACGGCCGTTGGCGTCCTTACCCGCGGTCGAGACCTCGGCCATCATCTCGTCGGCGACGCGGTCGGTGGCCTTGGCCCAGGCGTCAACGACCTTGTTGTACTTCTCGCCCTTGGTGATCAGGCCGTCGGCATACTGCTGCTCGTATTCTTCCACGAGTTTGCGGGTCTCGGCGACGATCGGCGCCTTGCGCTGCGGAATGACGATGTCGTCCTTGCCGAAGGAAATGCCGGCCTTGGCCGCTTCCTTGAAGCCCAGCGCCATGATCTGGTCGGCGAAGATCACCGTCGCCTTCTGACCGCAGTGCCGGTAGACGATGTCGATCAGGTTGGCGATTTCCTTCTTCGTGAGGTTCTTCTCAAGAAGCCGGTGACCGACCGCCGGGTGGCGCGGGAACAGCGACGCGATCTTCATCCGGCCCGGCGAGGTCGCGATGACCTTCTGGACCAGGTTTCCGGCCGCATCCATCTCGCTATAGCGCGCGCGAATCTTGGAGTGCAGGGTCACGACGCCAGCGTCGAGCGCCTGGTCGATCTCGTTCAGGTCGGCGAACGCCTTGCCTTCGCCCGGCTCCCCGTCGCGCAGCAGCGACAGGTAGTAGAGGCCCAGCACGATGTCCTGCGACGGCACGATGATCGGACGGCCGTTGGCCGGCGACAGGATGTTGTTCGTGCTCATCATCAGCACGCGGGCTTCCAGCTGGGCTTCCAGCGAAAGCGGCACGTGGACGGCCATCTGGTCGCCGTCGAAGTCGGCGTTGAAGGCCGCGCAGACCAGCGGGTGCAGCTGGATCGCCTTGCCTTCGATCAGCTTGGGTTCGAAGGCCTGGATGCCCAGACGGTGCAGGGTCGGCGCGCGGTTCAGCAGCACCGGGTGCTCGCGGATCACCTCGTCGAGGATGTCCCACACCGCCGGCTGCTCACGCTCCACCATGCGCTTGGACTGCTTCACGGTCCCGGAGAGACCCTTGGCGTCGAGGCGCGCGTAGATGAACGGCTTGAACAGCTCGAGCGCCATCTTCTTCGGCAGGCCGCACTCGTGCAGCTTCAGCTCCGGGCCGACCACGATGACCGAGCGGCCCGAGTAGTCGACGCGCTTGCCGAGCAGGTTCTGGCGGAAGCGGCCCTGCTTGCCCTTCAGCATGTCGGCCAGCGACTTCAAGGGCCGCTTGTTGGCGCCGGTGATCACCCGGCCGCGACGGCCGTTGTCGAACAGGGCGTCGACGGCTTCCTGCAGCATCCGCTTTTCGTTGCGGATGATGATGTCCGGCGCGCGCAGTTCGATCAGGCGCTTCAGGCGGTTGTTGCGGTTGATCACCCGGCGATAGAGATCGTTCAGGTCGGAGGTGGCGAAACGGCCGCCGTCCAGGGGAACCAGCGGGCGCAGTTCCGGCGGGATCACCGGCACCACGGTCAGGATCATCCACTCCGCCTTGTTGCCGCTCTCGATGAAGCTTTCGATCAGCTTCAGGCGCTTGGACGCCTTCTTGAGCTTCATTTCCGAGGTGGTGGTGACCAGCTCTTCGCGAAGCTTGTCGGCTTCCTTGTTGAGGTCGAGGCCCTTCAGCAGGCCCTGGACCGCCTCGGCGCCGATCTCGGCGGTGAAGCTGTCATCACCGAACTCGTCCTGGTAGCGCATGTAGTCGTCTTCCGAGAGCAGAGAGTGCTGCTTCAGGGGCGTCAGGCCCGGCTCGGTGACGATGTAGTACTCGAAGTAGAGCACCCGCTCGATGTCCTTCAGCGCCATGTCGAGCATCATCGAGATGCGGCTCGGCAGCGACTTCAGGAACCAGATGTGGGCGACCGGAGAGGCCAGCTCGATGTGGCCCATCCGCTCGCGCCGCACGCGGGCGAGCGTCACTTCGACACCGCACTTTTCGCAGATGATGCCCTTGTACTTCATGCGCTTGTACTTGCCGCACAGGCACTCGTAGTCCTTCGTCGGACCGAAGATGCGGGCGCAGAACAGGCCATCGCGCTCCGGCTTGAAGGTCCGGTAGTTGATGGTCTCGGGCTTCTTGATCTCGCCGAACGACCACGAGCGGATCTTTTCGGGCGAGGCCAGAGCAATACGGATCTGGTCGAAGGTCGGAGCGGCCTGGACCGGATTGAAGATGTTCAGGACTTCCTGGTTCATCTTGGTTCCTTCTGCGGGATCTGCCCGCGATAAATATTGAGGGAAAACAGGCGGAGCGAACCGCCCTCCCCGGCGTCTTCAGCCAGGAAGGGCAAAGGCTCGCGTCAGCTGTTTTCCAACTCGACGTTGAGGCCCAGGGAACGCATTTCCTTGACCAGCACGTTGAAGCTTTCCGGAATGCCGGCCTCGAAGGTGTCGTCGCCGCGGACGATGCTTTCGTAGACCTTGGTGCGGCCCGCAACGTCGTCGGACTTCACCGTCAGCATCTCCTGCAGGGTGTAGGCGGCGCCATAGGCTTCCAGCGCCCAGACCTCCATCTCCCCGAAGCGCTGACCGCCGAACTGCGCCTTGCCGCCCAGCGGTTGCTGGGTGACGAGGGAGTACGGACCGATCGAGCGGGCGTGGATCTTGTCATCCACCAGGTGGTGCAGCTTCAGCATGTAAATGTAGCCGACGGTGACCGGACGCTTGAACTGCTCGCCGGTCTGGCCGTCGTAGAGGTACGACTGACCGGAGCGGGCCAGGCCCGCCTTTTCCAGCAGGTTCTCGATGTCCTCGATGTGGGCGCCGTCGAACACCGGGGTGGCGAAGGGGATGCCCTTCGACAGGTTCCGGGCGAGCTCCAGCAGCTCCTCATCGCTTTCCGGCAGCTCTTCGTCCTTGCCGTAGGCGTCCTGCAGATAGTCCACGAGGGCCTTGCGCTGGCCGCCGTTCTGCCAGGCTTCCAGCAGCTCGGCGATCTGACGGCCGAGGCCGGCGGACGCCCAACCCAGGTGGGTTTCGAAGATCTGGCCGACGTTCATCCGGCTGGGCACGCCCAGCGGGTTGAGCACGATGTCCACGTGGGTGCCGTTTTCCAGATACGGCATGTCCTCGATCGGCAGGATCTTGGAAATGACCCCCTTGTTGCCGTGACGGCCGGCCATCTTGTCGCCCGGCTGCAGCTTGCGCTTCACCGCCACGAACACCTTGACCATCTTCATCACGCCCGGCGGCAGTTCGTCGCCCCGCTGCAGCTTGTCGACCTTGTCCTCGAAGCGGCGGTCCAGACGCTTGCGGGCCTCATCGAACTGGCGGCGCATGGCCTCCAGCTCGGCCATGGCCTTCTCGTCTTCCAGCGCGATCTGCCACCACAGGCCGGGAGAAATTTCTTCCAGCTTGTCGGCTTCGATCTTGCCGCGGCCCAGGCCCTTGGGACCCGAAACGGCGACCTTGCCGGACAGCAGCGAACGCAGGCGCGAGGTCATGTTGCGGTTCAGGATCGCGAACTCGTCGTCGCGATCCTTGCCCAGGCGGTCGATTTCCGCCCGTTCGATCGCCAGGGCGCGTTCGTCCTTGTCGACGCCGTGCCGGTTGAACACCCGGACCTCGACGATGGTCCCGGCCACGCCCGGCGGCAGGCGCAGCGAGGTGTCGCGGACGTCGGACGCCTTTTCGCCGAAGATGGCGCGCAGCAGCTTTTCTTCCGGGGTCATCGGGCTTTCGCCCTTCGGCGTGACCTTGCCGACCAGGATATCGCCCGGCAGGACTTCGGCGCCGATCGCCACGATGCCGGCTTCGTCGAGGTTTCGGAGCGCCTCCTCGCCGACGTTGGGGATATCGCGGGTGATTTCTTCCGGACCCAGCTTGGTGTCGCGGGCCATGACCTCGAATTCCTCGATGTGGATCGAGGTGAAGACGTCGTCGCTGACGATCCGCTCGGAGATCAGGATCGAATCTTCGAAGTTGTAGCCATTCCAGGGCATGAAGGCGACGAGGGTGTTACGCCCCAGCGCCAGTTCGCCCAGTTCCGTCGACGGACCGTCGGCCACCACGTCGCCGGCGGCGATGCGGTCACCCACGCGCACCAGCGGACGCTGGTTGATGCAGGTCGAGGTGTTGGAACGCTGGAACTTCTGCAGCCGGTAGATGTCGACGCCGGGCTTGGTCGGGTCGGTCTCTTCGGTGGCGCGCACGACGATCCGGGTGCCGTCGATCTGTTCGACGATGCCGGAGCGGCGGGCGACCACGACGGCGCCGGAATCCACGGCCACGATGGCTTCCATGCCGGTGCCGACCAGCGGTGCATCCGTCTGGATGAGCGGCACGGCCTGCTTCTGCATGTTGGAACCCATGAGCGCGCGGTTGGCGTCATCGTTTTCCAGGAACGGGATCAGCGAGGCGGCGACGGACACCACCTGCTTGGGCGACACGTCCATCAGGTCGACATCGGCGCGCGGCAGCAGCGACGGCTCGCCGTTGATCCGGCCGGGGACCAGTTCGTCGACGATGTAGCCGTTGTCGAGCTTGATATTGGCCTGGGCGATGACGTGCTTGGCCTCTTCCATGGCCGACATGTAGACGACCTCGTCCGTCGTCCGGCCGTCCTTGATCCGCCGGTACGGGCTCTCGATGAAGCCGTACTTGTTGACCACCGCGTGGGTGGCGAGGCTGTTGATCAGGCCGATGTTCGGGCCTTCCGGCGTCTCGATGGGGCAGATCCGGCCATAGTGGGTCGGGTGTACGTCGCGGACTTCAAAGCCCGCCCGCTCGCGGGTCAGACCGCCCGGGCCAAGCGCCGAGAGACGGCGCTTGTGGGTGATTTCCGACAGCGGGTTGGTCTGGTCCATGAACTGCGACAGCTGCGAAGAACCGAAGAACTCGCGGACGGCCGCGGCCGCCGGCTTCGCATTGATCAGGTCGTGCGGCATGACCGTGTCGATATCGACCGAGCTCATGCGTTCCTTGATGGCGCGCTCCATGCGGAGCAGGCCCACGCGGTACTGGTTTTCCAGCAGCTCGCCCACCGAGCGCACCCGGCGGTTGCCGAGGTTGTCGATGTCGTCGATTTCACCGCGGCCGTCGCGCAGACCCACCAGGGTCTTCAGCACCGCCAGCACGTCGTCCTTGCGGACCACGCGCACGTCGTCGGGGCAGTCGAGCTCCAGGCGCATGTTCATCTTCACGCGGCCGACCGAGGACAGGTCGTAGCGTTCCGAATCGAAGAACAGCGACTTGAACATGGCCTCGGCGGCTTCCACCGTCGGCGGCTCGCCCGGGCGCATGACGCGATAGATGTCGAACAGCGCGTCCTCGCGGGCGGTGTTCTTGTCCACGCGCAGGGTGTTGCGGATGTAGGCGCCGATCGTCACGTCGTCGATGTCGAGCACGTCGAGCGTGTCGAAGCCCTGCTCTTCCAGCGCCGCCAGCAGCTCCGGATTCAGCTCGTCGCCAGCCTCGGCGTAGATTTCGCCGGTCTGGAAGTTGACCAGGTCGCGGGCCAGGTACTTGCCGGTCAGCGCCTCGGGGGCCAGCAGCAGGGTCTTCAGACCCGCGTCGGCGAATTTCTTGGCGTTGCGGGCGGAAATCTTGGTGCCGGCAGGCGCGACTTCCTCGCCGGTCTGGGCGTCGATCAGCGCGAATTCCGGCTTCACGCCGCGCCAACGTTCCGGCTGGTACTCGGTGGCCCAACCGCCGGCCTGACCCTTCTTCTCCTTACGCTTGGCGTAGTGCAGCGTGTTGTAGAAGGTCGAGAGGATCTCCTCGCCATCCATGCCCAGCGCCATCAGGAAGGTGGTGGCCGGCAGCTTGCGGCGGCGGTCGATGCGCACGAACACCACGTCCTTGGCGTCGAACTCGAAGTCGAGCCACGAGCCGCGGTAGGGGATCACCCGGGCTGCGAACAACAGCTTGCCCGAGGCGTGGGTCTTGCCCTTGTCGTGGTCGAAGAACACGCCGGGCGAGCGGTGCATCTGCGAGACGATGACGCGCTGGGTGCCGTTGACGATGAAGGTGCCCTTCTCCGTCATCAGCGGGATGTCGCCCATGTAGACGTCCTGCTCCTTGATATCCTTCACGGAGCGGGCGCCGGTTTCCTCGTCGGTCTCGAACACGATGAGGCGCAGCTTCACCTTCAAGGGCGCCGCGTAGGTCATGTCGCGCTGGACGCATTCCTCGACGTCGTACTTCGGCTCCTCGAACTCGTAGGAGACGTATTCGAGCACGGCGCGCTCGTTGAAATCCTTGATCGGGAAGACCGACTTGAAGACCGCCTCGATGCCCTCTTCCTTACGATCGACCGAGCGCGTCTCGCGCTGCAGGAACTGTTCGTAGGAAGAACGCTGAACCTCGATCAGGTTCGGCATCTGCACGGCTTCAGGGATGCGGCCGAACGACTTACGGATCCGCTTCTTACCGGTGAAGGATTGCGCCATTTGTGTCCCTTGAGGACGTCGGGGAACGGACTCCCCGCGTCGGTCATTTGTGTCCTGCGTCCACCCTCAACCTTCCTTGCGGAAAGCCGGACGCTGGAAGGCCCCTCGTATCGCCAGGGGCGCCCCTTCGCATGGTCGGAGGGCGAAAGACCATGCCTCGAGACATTTAACGCACGAAACCCCGCCTCTCGAGAGCGCATGCGAGCGCTTCACGGGAATCGGGGGTTTTCGCGAAGGAGCTCAGATAGGACCTTTCCCGTCAGGAGGGAAGCCCCCGAGCCAAAAGAATTCGATCAAGAAAATCGGGCGGCGACGGAGGAATTCCGCCACCGCCCGCAAGAAGGGCGCCGATGGGGGAGAAATCAGGCCTCCACGAGGTCTCGATCGGGCTCCGGTCGCGCCCGCATCGGGCGCTGGGCGGTTGCGGCATATCGCGCTTGATACTCAGGGTGTTCGGTTCCGAACCACCGGTCGAGCCAGGTGAACCAGGGCGCGAAATTGTAGGCCGCCTGGGCGTGGTGCAGGTCGTGGTGGGTCGTGGTGGTGAGGAAGTCGAACCATGGGCGGCCATCGCGCCGCGCCGGTGTCAGTTCATAGCCCGAGTGCAGCAGTGTGTTGCGGAAGATCTGGTGGAACATGAAGATGTCGACCACCCCCCAAGGCGTCGGGAAGATCGCCGGCCACACCGCCACGAAGCCGACCATCAGGAGAGCCTCGCCGAGGTCGAAGCTGTAGGCCGAAAACGGCGAGGGATTGTTGCTCTTATGGTGGCGGCGATGAAACGTCCGAAACCAGCGCGGCCGGTGCATCCAGCGGTGCACAACGTAGATATAGGCGTCCTGCGCCACGATCATCGCTACCGCGGCGACCACGAACCAAGCCCAGCCCCAATGCTGGGCGGCGCCCGACATCGGATAGAGCCCCGCCCGCTCGCCCAGATTTATCCCGATGCCGACCGTCGAGTAGACCGCGATCGAACGCAGCGAGAACATGAGCTCCAGGACAAGCTGTCGCGCTGGCGGCGTCGCCTCGCGGATCTTGCGTGGGCGGATCAGGCGCCTGAGCACCACCCACAGGGTGAACCAGACGGCGATGGCGAACACTGTATAGCGGCGCCCGTCGTGGAAAATGCCGTTCAGCCACCATTGGCCGAGTTCGGTAAGGGAAAGATGCATGGAAGGTCTCCTTGGCGTCGGAGCCAGGAGACCGGGTCGCAGCATGCGGGTCTCGCCGCCGGCGAAAAACCCTCGCCGGTTCTGAAATCAGACAGCCTCTTCGGGAATCGGCGAGGCCTCGGTCAGCGCCTGACGGCGCCACTCCGTCGGCGTGGCCGCGGTCGCTGCGCGGAAGGAGCGGTTGAAGGGGCCAAGCGACCCATAGCCCAGCTCAAACGCGATGGCGGCGACGGTGGTCCGCGCCTCTGCCGGGTCGGCCAGCCGGCGCTTGGCCACCGCGATCCTGTGGCCGTTGACGAAGTCGGCGAAATTGCGATGGCCGAGGCTGCGGTTGATCAGCCGGCGAAGCTGATGTTCCGGGGTTTCGAGGACGCCGGCGACCGCGCCGATCGTCAGGCCTTCGGTCCTCCAGCCGCCGTCCGCCATGAAACCTTCCAGCTTGGCCAGCAACTGGCGTTCCGCCGCTTCGGCGCGGACGTCGGGCCGCGCGTCGGGTCGCCGGGCAGGTTCGAACAGCGACGACCGGCCCTGTAGCAGGAAACCCGCCGACACCAGCGCCAGTATCGCCAAAGCCAGACCGCCATAGACACCCGCGACGGCGAACTCCCGTCCAGAAAGACCTGGAGCAAAGCGATTGGCCGCGGCCACGGAAACCTCGGCAACGCCGAACAGCACCGCGCTTCCGAAGATTACCCCGCGTAGCCGGCGGCGGCTCTCAATCAGGTCACCGCGCCAGCCGCGCACGACGATGGCGCCGGCCAGCCCGCAAAGCATCAGGCCGATCGCATTGTGGATGACCCAAATGATGTCGCTGACGGGCTTCGGCGTCAGGCCCATCGACACGCCGGTTATCAGCAGCACCGGCACGGGCGCCAGCGCCCAGCCGCTCAGGGGTCGATCCTCGAAGACGGCGGCCACGAACAGCCAGAAGGCGCCGCCGACCACCATGGCGGGCGCGTCGAGCGGCAGGGCTATCTCAAAGGCGCGCCGCATCGCGTCGGACTCGGTCACCGTCCAGGCGGCGATACAGACCATGCCGGCCAAGGTGCCGAAGCGCGCATGGCGGCTGACGTTTGACCGCCAGACCGCGAAGGCCACGACCAGCAAGGCGCCGACGGTCACGCCGCGAATGAAGGGGTCCAGGACGGGACTCATCGGCTTCACAGTAGCATGTCGCCGAGCCAAGGTTGGGCATGCCGATTCCACTCGCTCGCCGCGCGGTGCTGCAAGGTCTTGGCGGCCTTGTCGCCACAGGCGCGGCCGCCAAGGCCGCCAGCCTGCCCGAGGGCGTGCTCAATCCGCCGGGCGGTCCGCCGATGGCCAGCGCCGGGATCATCGCGCGGCGGGCTGACGGATCGGTGGCGCTGCGGGCCGCTGCCGGACTGGCGCTGGGACCCGCTGGGCCGCGCCCGTTTTCCCTGGACCAGCCGTTCCGGGTGGCGTCGGTGTCCAAGATGGTGGCGGCCAGCGTGTTCCTGTCCGTGGCGATGGCCAGCCGGCTCGACCTGGACGCCGACGCCTCGGACCTTCTGGGGTTCCGGCTGCGCCATTCCGGCTATCCGGGCCTGGCCATCACGCCGCGCATGCTGCTCAGCCATACGAGCGGACTGCGCAACGGACCGTCCTACCCCGTGCCGCTCGGTCACAAGCTGTCGGAGGCCTTCGCGATCGGCGGCCGACACTATGACGCCGGGGCCTGGTTCGGTCCGACCGAACACCCGCCGGGCGCCTGGTTCGCCTACGCCGACGTGAATTTCGCCCTGGTGGCCCAGATACTGGAGAAGCGCGCCTGCGAGCGCTTCGATCTGGTCATGCGCGACGCCCTGTTCCAACCCCTGGGGCTGGACATCGGCTACAACTGGAGCGGGGTCAGCCAAGCCCGCCGCGTCGCCGCCGCCGCGGGCCTGCACCGGCAAACCGGAGGCTGGAGCCCGCAGGTCGACGCCCAGGTGATCGCCGTCCCGCGCGTGGCCTTCACTCGCGCGCCGGAGACCCCGGACCTGGAGGCGCAGGACTATCGGCTGGGCGACAACGGCTTCGCCTTCTCACCGCAGGGCGGCCTGCGCCTGAGCGTGACGGACATGGACCGCTTGGCGCGGGTGTTCGCCGCGCATGGGCGCTGGAAGGGCCGCCAGGTCATCCCGCGCGCGGCGCTGGAGGCCATGCAGCAGCGCGCCTGGACCTTCGACCCCGATCGCCCGAACGGCGAGACCGACGGCGGCCTGCTGCAAGGCTACGGCCTGGGCTGCGAGGCGCCGCTGGCCCGGCCCGGCCCCGGCGGCGACGCCGTCTTTGGGGCTGACAGCGCGGACTGGCGCGGCCACTTCGGCGACGCCTATGGCTGGATCACCGGCCTGTTCTGGAACCGCCGCGACGGCCGCACCCTGGTCTATGCGATCAACGGAATGCCGGAGACCGGCAGGCCGCGAGCTAAGGCCAGCGCGTTGACGGCGCCAGAGGAGGCCTTGATCGCGATTGCGATGCGAGGTGCCTAGGCTATATTTCCGCATTGAACAGGACCTCGACAATCCCCCGTCGCACCGCGGGCGGCCCGCTGAACGGTTACTTCCTGCCGGTGCGCATCGTCTTGGGGGGCAGTATGTTTCGCGCCGTGGCCGCAATTTGGATGCTGACCGCGACGGCGGTTATCGCTGCTGACGCGCTTCCGCCATCGTGCGCCGGCGCCGACCGCGCCAAGGCCGAATACATCAAGCGGGCTGGTCGCAGCCCGGTAGCTATTCAAGATCGGTTGTTCGGAAGCGGCGACGACCTTGCGACTATCACCGCGCAGCGCGAGACCATCGCCGAATCACAGATGAATACGCTCGCACGAATGTGCGTGGGCGATTTGCTTGCCGACCGGCGCTATGAGGATGCGGTGGGCCAAGCGCTTCGCTACGGTCTAACCAAGGACGCGAGCGCCCTCCAGAGCAAGGTCGATGCGCTAAAGGCGAAAACACCTCCGTAGCAAGGACGTGTTGCGGCATTTTCACCTGGTGTTTTTCTGAAATTCCCAGGAGGCGACCGCCTCGCCATAGAAAAAAGGGCCGGAGATCGCTCTCCGGCCCTTCATGTCTCGACCGCCCAATGGACGGCGAAGGCTTACTTGATGGAGACGGACGCGCCGGCTTCTTCGAGCTTCTTCTTGATCTCTTCGGCTTCCTGCTTGGAGATGTTTTCCTTCACGGGAGTCGGAGCGGCTTCCACGAGGTCCTTGGCTTCCTTCAGGCCGAGGTCCGGGCGGACCGAGCGGACTTCCTTGATCACGTTGATCTTCTTGTCGCCACCGGCGGTGAGCATCACGGTGAATTCGGTCTGCTCTTCAACAGCCTCGGCGGCGGGCGCGGCGGCGCCGCCAGCAGCAGCCATGGCCACCGGCGCGGCGGCGGAAACGCCCCACTTTTCTTCCAGCAGCTTGGACAGCTCGGAAGCTTCCAGGACGGTCAGGGTCGAGAGTTCGTCGACCAGCTTTTCAAGTTTCGACATCTGATGATTTCCTTTGAGGTTCGTTGTTTTGCGAATTTGACGATCAGGCGGCGTCTTTGGCGGCGTAGGCGCCGACAACACGCGCGAGCTGGCCGGCCGGGGCCTGCAGGATGCCGGCGATCTTGGTCGCCGGAGCCAGCAGGAGGCCGATGATCTTGCCGCGGAGCTGATCGAGCGACGGCAGGCTCGCGAGAGCCTTGATCGACGCCTGGTCCAGCACCTGTAGGCCCATCAGGCCGCCGACAACGGTGAACTTCTCGTTGTCCTTGGCATATTGGGTCGCGACCTTGGCGGCGGAGACAGGGTCGGGGGCATAGGCGATCGCGACCGGGCCCTTGAAGAGGGCGTCGCCCGCTTCACCGACCGAGCCGTTCAAGGCCTTCTGCACCAGAGTGTTCTTCACCACCTGCAGCTGGGCGCCTTCTTGACGAAGACGGCCCCGCAGATCGGTCATTTCCGCAACGGTCAGACCCATATAGTGGGTCACGACCACGGCGCCGGCGCCGTCGAACACGCCTTTCAGCGTCTCGATGGCTTCCTGCTTTTGAGCGCGGTCCATTGCGGTCTCCATAGTCAGGTTCGACGCACGCGAATGCGCACGCCGGATAGTCACCTGTCCGAAAGGAAAGCCACAGGCTCGAGCGCCCATCCAAGCGGATGACCGGCGAAACCTCTTCTTCCCGTCTCCCTGCGGCTGAAGGCGGGCCCGCCTTCACGTTCCGGCCCCGGGTGACCCCCGAGGCTACGCAGTTCTTGGACAGGATGGGGCGCGGTGGTCTGCGCCCCGTCCATCGCAGGCCCGAGGGCCACGCGAAAACTTTAGAGCGGCGGGCTTTACAGGAAGCGCGGACGAAACTCAACTGCCCTGCCGACAGTCGCGGCAAAGGGGCCGATCATGCGCTTGCTCGCTACCGCCGCCCTCAGCGCCGCCCTCCTCGCGCCAACCCTGGCGCAGGCTCAGGAGACCCTGAACGCCGCGCCGATGGTCTGGCATGGCGTGCAGCTGGGTGCTGAGCAGGTCTTCGAGGGCGACTACGCCATCGACTATCGGACCAGCGTCTTCCGCCCCGAGGGCGCAGCCTCGGCGGAGGCCCTGTGGCTCGCGGGCTGGGCGGATCGGCCAGGCGATAACGGCGCGCTGGGCCGGCGCTATCACCTGCGCTTCGTGGGCCGCCAGACGATGGAGCCCGGCCAGTACGGCGGGCTGGGCGCCTACAAGCACACCGTGCTGATCACCCACCTCATTTCCGCGCGCCTGCTGATCGCGCAGCCCTAACCGGCCCGGACCCGCAGGATCGCGCCGTTCCACAGGGCGTCGTTCCGATCGAGTTCCTCGACAGACGGTGCGCCGACCGCCGAGCACACGCGGCGCCAGAACGGCAGGGCGGCGACATTCCGCCGCGCGACGGCCATCTCCCACAGCCCGGGCCTGGCGCGGATGATCTGCGTGGCCGCGGCAAAGCCCACGCCCGATCGCCGGTGCTTGCGGACCACGAAGAACTCCGCGACCGAATAGTCCAGCTCCAGACCCGAATGGGCGAAGGTATTGACCAGCGCGAACCCGGCGACATGGCCGCCCGCCCGGATCAGCAAGGGCGTGCGGTCGGCTTCGGTCCAGTAGCCGTCGAGATGGACGTACTGCGCAAAGCGGCCATCCTCCTGCAGCTCGCCATCGGGCCGGTCCGTCCAGAAGTCAGAGAAATCGTGGGTGTAGAGCTGGAACAGGTTCTCCAGCGTGACCCGCTGTCCGGGCGTCGCGATCTCGAGAGTGACGTCGACCATGAGAGCCTCCCGAAGCCAAAGGAATGCGCATGAAAAAGGGGAGCCGCGTCGCCGCAGCTCCCCCAATTCGGTGTGCTGTCGGTGTGACGCTTACGCGCCGGCCGAGGCGATATCCACCTTGAAACCCGGGCCCATCGTCGAGGAGAGGCTGATCTTCTTGATGTAGATGCCCTTGGCGCCGGTCGGCTTGGCCTTGACCAGCGCATCGACGAGCGCCTTCACGTTGATCAGCAGCTGCTCTTCGGTGAACGAGGCCTTGCCGATACCGGCGTGGATGATGCCGGTCTTTTCGGTGCGGAACTCGATGGCGCCGCCCTTGGCGTCCTTCACGGCCTGACCGACGTTCATGGTCACGGTGCCGACGCGCGGGTTCGGCATCAGACCGCGCGGGCCCAGCACCTTACCCAGACGGCCAACCAGGGCCATCATGTCGGGGGTCGCGACCACGCGGTCGAAGTCCATGAAGCCGCCCTGGATGCGTTCCACCAGATCCTCGGCGCCGACGATGTCGGCTCCGGCGGCGGTGGCTTCGGCGGCCTTGGCGTCCTTGGCGATGACGGCGACGCGAACGTCACGGCCGGTGCCGGAGGGCAGCGAGACGACGCCCCGGACCTGTTGGTCGGCGTGACGCGGATCGACGCCCAGGTTGACGGCGATCTCGACGCTTTCGTCGAACTTGGCCGTGGCGTTGGCTTTCACCAGCTTCACGGCGTCTTCCACCGGATGGGAGACCGTGCGGTCGCCGGTCCAGGCCTTGATGCGTTTTGCGGTGGCCATGATCAGGACTCCACGATCTGCAGACCCATCGAGCGCGCGGAGCCCTCGATGATCTTGGCGGCTTGCTCAACGTCGTTGGCGTTGAGGTCCTTCATTTTCTTAGTGGCGATGTCGCGCAGCTGGGTGCGCGTGATCTTGCCGGCGTTCACCCGGCCCGGCTCCTTGGAGCCCGACTTCAGACCGATCGCCTGCTTGATGTAGAAGGTCGCCGGCGGGGTCTTGGTGACGAAGGTGAAGCTCTTGTCCTGATAGACGGTGATCACCGTCGGCAGGGGCGTCCCCTTGGCTTCCTTTTCGGTGCGGGCGTTGAATTCCTTGCAGAAGCCCATGATGTTGACGCCGCGCTGACCGAGCGCCGGCCCGATGGGCGGCGAAGGCGTCGCAGCGCCCGCGGGCACCTGCAGCTTGATATAGCCCAAGATCTTCTTGGCCATGCCTGTCTCCAATGCGGCGGCTCGCGAAAGCTGCCTATGTGGCCGTGGTTCGGGCAGCCCCTCCCACGGATTTGAATTCGCGCCCAACCTTCAGGACGGCCGCGAAGCCGGGGCGTGTAGCAGCTTGGCGCATTCCGGGCAATGCTCCGGCGCGGACGCTTGCGGAGACGACGATGGACACCGAGACCTACATGGCCCTGGGCCTGCACCGCGCGCTGGGCGACACCGATCCGACCCGCCTGGTCAACGGCCGCGCCAACCGGGAAATCCAGCAGGCGCTTTCCACGCCTGGCGACCGGCAATACCACCCCTGCCCCGAAGGTTCACCAGCCGAGGATATTCCGCGTGGCCGTGTGGCCTCGCATCGCGACTGGGCCGGCGCCAGGATCTTTCCCGGCACGATCCGGGACGTGCGGATCTACACGCCGCCCGGCTTCGATCCGGCCGGGCCGCCACCGGCTCTGATCGTCTTCAACGACGGCTCCTGGTATCTGGACCGCGACGGGCCGGTCCGCGCCGCCGCCGTGCTGGACAGCCTGATCCACGCGGGCGAGGCGCCGCCGACCGTCGCGGTCTTCGTCATGCCGGGGAAGACCGAGCAAAACCCGCAACAGCGCAGTTTCGAATACGACAGCGTCACCGGCCTCTACGCCCGCTTCCTGCTGGAAGACCTGCTGCCCTTCGTCGAGGCCGAGATCGGCTGCGCGTTGACCGCGGACCCAGCCTGGCGAACCGTCTGCGGCATCTCCAGCGGCGGCATCTGCGCGTTCACCACCGCCTGGCATCGCCCGGACGCCTTCGGCCGGGTGATCAGTCACTGCGGTTCCTTCACCGCCATCCGCGGCGGCCACCACTACCCGTTCCTGATCCGCTCCACGGAGCGCAAGCCGATCCGCGTGTGGATGCAGAGCGGCGCGGCCGACGCGGACATCCTGTTCGGCAGCTGGCCGCTGGCCAACCAGGCGGTGGCGGGTTCGCTCGAATTCGCCGGCTACGACTGCAAATTCGTGTTCGGCGAGGGTGGCCACAGCCTGGCCCACGGCGGCGCGGTGTTCGCCGACACCCTGCGATGGCTCTGGCGGCCCGCCGGCTAACCGGCGTCGAGCGCCCCGGTGACCAGGCGGAAGAAGTCGCCCGCGAACTGCGCCAGGTCGCCCAGCGGCCCCTCCACGATGGTCCGCCGGCCCTCCGCCCGCCAGCGGCGCAGACGCTCCGGCTCCGAGGCCAGGGCTGTCGCGCGCGCCACGAAGGCCTCGAGCGTCTCGGTGCTCAGGTCCGCCAGTCCGACGTTGGTCAACAGGGAGTGGCTGAGCCGCTCGTGGACAGACTTGCCGGCCAGCGTCACCACGGGCGCGCCCATCCACAGCGCCTCGCAGGTGGTCATGCCGCCGGTCAGCGGGAAGGTGTCGAGCGCGATGTCGATCTCGCCATAGTACGGCAGGTGGGCGTTACGCACCGCCGCGAAGTCCAGCCGGTCAGGGGCCACGCCCCGGCGGGCGAAGCGCTCGGCGATGTTGCGGCGGAACGTCGCCGAGCCACCTTCTGGCCGGACAAACAGGAAGCGCGATCTCGGCACGGCGGCCAGCACGCGGGCCCAGGCGTCCAGGGTGGCGGCGGAATATTTGTAGGGGCTGCCGGCCGATCCGAAGGTGACCACGCCCTTGCGGTCCAAAGGCAGTTTGGCGGCGAGCGGCAGGTCCTCGCGGAAATAGCCGGGCGACATCGCGATCCACGAGGTCGGCATCAGCAGCGGCCGTTCCAGGATCAGTCCGGGCGCGGTGGGCGCGATGTGCGGATCGAGCACCAGGGCGTCGATGGTGTCGAGCCCCACCGAGTGCGGATAGCCCAGCCAGCTAGCCTGCAGCGGCGCCAGTCTGTGGGCCATGGCCTCCAGTTGGTTATGGTTCGTCGAGCCGCCGATCTCGATCAGGATGTCCGGCGCGTCGGCCGCGATGGCCTGGGCCAGCGCCGTGGGGGCCGCGCCCGGCAGATGCCGGAACGCCGCGGCCCGTGCAGCCGCATGCTGCTGGAATCCGTCGGCCGGCCCGGGATAGGCCGAATAGCAGAAGAGCTCGACGCCCGCCGCCTCGGCGCCGTCGATCAGCGGATCGGCGAAGGCGCCCACGACGTGGATGCGCAGGTCCGACGACACCAGCCCCACGCGCGGCCGTGACCGCTTCGGCCTGGGCGCGGACCGCACCGGATGGCTCGCCGCACGGGCCTCAGCGCCCTCGCCCCACGCGCGATGCTGGCCGAGCAGGTCCCGACGTCCGGCGTCGCCCTGAGCGCGCGGCAGCTGGAACAGCAGGCTGCGGTGTTCGCCGCGCAGCGCGAGGCGGCGGCCCACGTCGGCGAAGGGGAATCGCCGGTCCGCCTCATCCAGGGCGGCGAGCCGCAGAAACAGCCCCAGCGAGACGCCTTCCGCCTCAGGCTCCAGCACCCCTGCGTCATCGGCGGCGACCACCGCCTGGAAGGCGCGTTCCAGCCGCTCGGCCTCGTCCTGCGGATCGATCAGATCGGCGAGCGCGGCGCGGTAGGCCTGGCGCAGCGCATCAAGCGCCGCGGCAGGCAAGTCTGGCGTGGCCCGCGAGGTCACGCCGCCGGATCAGGTGGTCTTTTCGACCTGGTTGTATTCCAGCTCGACCGGGGTCGCGCGGCCGAAGATCGAGACGGTCACCCGCAGGCGGGAGCGTTCCTCGTCGACCTGTTCCACCGAACCGTTGAAGCTCGCGAACGGGCCATCGGTGACGCGCACCTGCTCGCCGATCTCGAACTGGATCGTGGATTTCGGACGCTCGACGCCCTCCTCGATCGCCCCGATGATACGGGCGACTTCCTTCTCGGAGACCGGCATCGGCTTGGAGCCGGAGCCCAGGAAGCCGGTCACCTTCGGGGTGTTCTTGATCAGGTGGTAGGCTTCGTCGGTGAGCTCCATCTTCACCAGGACGTAGCCCGGGAAGAACTTGCGCTGCACTTCGATCTTGCGGCCTCGGCGGATCTCGGTCGCGGCCTCGGTCGGGACCAGAACTTCCGAGAAATTCTCGGCGAGACCCTGTGTCTTGGCCTGTTCGAGGATCGACTCTTTCACCTTGCCCTCGAAGTTCGAGTAGGCGTGGACGATATACCACTTGTGGTGGGGGTTGGACGCGGCGGCGGTTTCGGCGGCTTCTGACATGTCTTTTACCTTAGTGTCCGGAGGCCAGCTTGAGGATCTGATTGACGCTGAAGCTGACGCCCGCATCCACCACGGCGAAGAAGCCCATGGCGACGACGACCATGATGGCGACCATCACGGAGGTGATCCAGGTCTCGCGGCGGCTGGTCCAGGTGATCTTGCGGGCCTCGAGGCGGACCTCGCGGAAGAACTGCACGAAGCCCGTCTTCTTCTTTGGCGGCGCCAGCGCGGCCGCCGACGGGCCCGCCATCACCGCGGCCGTCTTGGCGGCGCGGTTGCGAATTGCGGACGGGTTGGTGCCCGGTTTCCTGGCCATGCGGCTCTTCGAACTCTCATCTCGGGGCGCGATCTCGCGTCCACTCGTCTCAACATATAGGACGCTGCGACCGGCGCGCGCCCCGACTCATCGACAATCTCTTTAACAAAGGTGGCAGGAGTGGAGGGATTCGAACCCCCGGCCCTCGGTTTTGGAGACCGATGCTCTACCAGCTGAGCTACACTCCTTCGACCATGAAAACAGCGCGCCTGAAGGCAAAACCCTCGGCGCGCTGGGCTCATCGCCAGAGCCGGGTCGTTTAGCAGGGGCGCCCCGAACGAGCAAGCCGGGCCGGGTCGGGCGGATCGATTGCCGGCCATCGGCGTTAAAAACGGCGCAGAGCTTAAGCCTTCTAAGGTCGTCGATGGCGGCGTGGTCCGTTCATTCCTCATTCAAGCGGACAACCGCACCTAAGGCCAAGCTTTCTGACCCTGTTCACGACCGGAGATCCAACCATGAAGCGCGCCACCCTGACCCTCGCCACCGCCGCGCTCGCCGCCGTTGCCGGCCTCGCGAGCGCCCAACCCCGATACGACCAGCCCCGATACGACCAGCCGCGCGAAGGCCGCGAACGCGCGTCGATCACCCTGTTCATGCAGCCGGGGTTCAACGGCCGGACCTTCCAGTCGTTTCGCGAGATCACCAACCTGCCGAAACAGTACAACGACCGCGCCATGAGCCTGCGGATCGACGGGCGGCGGCCTTGGCAGGTCTGCGCCGACAGCGATTTCAGGGGCCATTGCGAAGTGTTCGACCACGACGTGAGAGACCTGCGCGAGTTCGGCCTCGATGGTCAGGTCAGCTCCGCTCGGCCCGTTCGCTGACCGCAAGTAAAAGGCCGCCGGGGTTTCCCCCGACGGCCTCTGCGTTGCGTTCAAATGGGGCGTGAGCCCTATTTGATGATCTTGGCGACGACGCCGGATCCGACCGTACGGCCACCTTCGCGGATCGCGAAGCGCAGGCCCGGGTCCAT
>JANYET010000001.1 GCA_025359785.1 Alphaproteobacteria bacterium
AAAGCGCTGCGGCCTGGAAGCGCGCTGGAGCACTGGCCTATGTTGAAGCGGCCGCTGATGATGTGAAACCCGGCAAGGTGACCTCGTTTCCCCAATCCGTGAAGCTCAAGCCCAGCGAAACCGTGGTTTGTGCCTATCTCATTTTTGAGTCGAAGGCCCTCGCGACGAGAGCGCCGAGGACGTGCGCCTGGTCGCGGACGTCGCCCAGCAGCGGCGCCTTCTTGTCCTCGATCAGGCCGGCCAGCTGCTCGACCAGGTCGGCCTTCTTCACCTGGTAGGGCACCTGGGTGACGACGATCTGGTAGGTCCCGTTGCCCAGCGGCTCCTTGGTCCAGAGCGCGCGCAGGCGCACGCCGCCGCGGCCGGTCTCGTAGGTCTCCAGCAAGGAGGCGTGGGGCTCGACGATGACGCCGCCGGTGGGGAAATCCGGGCCTTTGACGTGGGCCATCAGGTCGGCGGTGGTGGCCTCGGGCCGGTCGAGCAGCAGCAGGCAAGCGTCGATCAGCTCGGCGGCGTTGTGCGGCGGGATGGAGGTGGCCATGCCGACGGCGATGCCGGTGGAGCCGTTGGCCAGCAGGTTGGGGAAGCCGGTGGGCAGGACGACCGGCTCGTCATCCTGGCCGTCGTAGGTCGGCTTGAAGTCGACGGCGTCCTCGTCGATGCCGTCGAGCAGCAGGGTGGCGGCCAGCGTCAGCTTGGCCTCGGTGTAGCGCATGGCGGCGGGGTTATCGCCGTCGATGTTGCCGAAATTGCCCTGGCCGTCGACCAGCGGATAGCGCTGGGCGAAGTCCTGGGCCATGCGCACCAGCGTGTCGTAGATCGACTGGTCGCCGTGCGGGTGATAGCCGCCCATCACCTCGCCCACCACCTTGGCGCATTTGCGGGCGCTGGCGTCGGGGTTCAGGCGCATCTCGCGCATGGCGTAGAGCACGCGGCGCTGCACGGGCTTGAGGCCGTCGCGGACGTCGGGCAGCGCGCGGTCGGTGATGACGCTGAGCGCATAGGCGAGGTAGCGCCGGCTCAGCGCCTCGCTCAGCGGTTCGTCGATGATGCGGTCGGCCGGACCTGGCGCGGAGGGCGGCGGGGCGGTGGTGGTGTCGGTCATGGGACTTTAGAATCAGCAGGGCGATGAGGGGGCACCTTAGAGCGATGCCGGTCGCCCGGACGCTGGATTCTTCAACCACGAACCCACACGAACATCACGAACGCGCTCTGCCACTTGCGAGCGCAGCTCGCCTTCTGATCTGATTTAGAGACCATCGGAAATTGGCCTGCGGCCTGTCCGCGACCGGGGCGCGTTCGCGATGTTCGTGTGGGTTCGTGGTTGATCCCCTAAAGCCGCCCCGCGTCGCTGAGGCGATCCACCAGCCATAGCCGAGCGGGTGGCAGGGGGCGGTTGAGGGGGTTGAAGATGAACTGTTCGAGGAAGTGGGCGGTGAGCGTCAGGCCGGCGCCGACGTCTCCGTCCTGCAGCCGCGACTGGCTGGAGAGCAGGAAGGGCGGCAGGACGAGCATGCGGTCCTTGTAGGGCTCGCCGGCGGCGCGGCAGACGGCGCGGCCGGTCTTCGGGCTGACGTAGATCAGGTCGTCGGTGACGCCGGTGGCGGCGCAGCGGGAGAGGTCGAGGCCGAAGCCCAGTTCCTGCAGCAGGCCCGCCTCGAAGCGCACGAAGACGGCGGGCCAATAGTCGGTGTGGGCCAGGGCGGCGGCCAGCGCCTCGAACGCCAGGTAGGCGCCCGGATGCGGCTCGCGCTCGGGCAGCGCGCCGGCGGCGATCGCCGCGGCGGCGGAGAGGCCGGCCAGGGCCAGGGCGTCATCGAACAGCGCCGAGGGCCCCTCGCCCACCGGCTCCAGGGTCGCAGCACCCAGCTGGTCGGAGACGCGGGCGCGGTAGCGGACCGTGACCTGGGCGCCGGCCTGCAGGAACGGCTTCATCTTGCGAGACGCCCCGCCGGCTACATGGGCGGCGTATTTCCCGTGGCGGGCGGTCAGGAGCTCGACGATCGCGCCGGACTCGCCAAAGGCGCGGGCCGAGAGCACGAAGGCGTCGTCTTCGAATTCCATGGGCGTCTAGCTAGCAGGTGTCCATGGAGGGCGCGACCGCGCGCGCAGGCGGTTGTTTGAAGATTTGGCCACGGATTTCACGGATTTCACGGATGAGAGCCGATCCGTGAAATCCGTGAAATCCGTGGTTCCAATATCTTAGCCTCCGCCTCGCGGAGCCTCGGCTCAGGCGTCGAAGTCCAGGCCGACGTCGCCGTAGAATTCGCGCTTGTCGGCCCAGCGTTCGTCGACCTTGACGTGCAGGAACAGGTGGACCGGGCGGTCGAGGAGTTCGATCAATTCCTCGCGCGCCTTCTGGCCGATCCATTTCAGGGTCTGGCCACCCTTGCCCAGGATGATCGGCCGCTGGCTTTCGCGCTCGACGTAGATGGTCTGTTCGATGCGGGCCGAGCCGTCGGCGCGCTCCTCGAAGGCGGTGGTCTCGACGGCGGCGGCGTAGGGCAGTTCCTCGTGGACGCGCAGATAGATCTTCTCGCGGGTGATCTCGGCGGCCAGCAGGCGGGCGGGAATGTCGGCGGTCTGTTCGGCCGGATAGAACCAGGGGCCGTCCTTCATCAGGGCGGCCAGGCGGTTTTTCAGGTCGTCGACGCCGGCGCCGTCCTTGGCCGAGATCATGAAGACTTCCGAATAGACGCCGGTATCGAAGAGCTTTTTCGAGAGCGCCAGCAGGGTGTCGCGGCGCATGCCGTCGATCTTGTTCAGCGCCAGGATCGCCTGTTTGTTGGCGGTCTTCAGGCCCTCGACGATGGACTCCACATCAACCGCCGAGCGGCGGTCGGCGGAGGTCGCGCCCGGCTCCGGGGCCTTCAGCTCGGCCACCGAGTCGACCAGATGGACGATGACGTCGGCGTCCTGGGCGCCGCCCCAGGCGGCGCGGACCATGGCGCGGTCGAGTTTGCGGCGCGGCTGGAAGATGCCGGGCGTATCGACCAGCACGATCTGGGCGTCCCCGGCCATGGCGACGCCGCGCACCGGGAAGCGGGTGGTCTGCACTTTCTGGGTCACGATGGAGACCTTGGCCCCGACCAGGCGGTTGGTCAGCGTCGACTTGCCCGCGTTGGGCGCGCCGATGATGGCGGCGAAACCGGCCTTGGTGGTGATTGGCGGGGTGGTGACGGGGGTGGTCCCCTTCTCGGCCGTCATAGGGCCGCGCCCGTGTGTTTGGTCAGCATGGCGTCGGCGGCGAGGCGCTCGGCCTCCTTCTTGGAGCCGGCGCTGGCCAGGCTGGGCTCAAGACCCGGCAGGCCCACCTCGATGGTGAAGGTCGGCTCGTGCGCCGAGCCCTCCTGGCGGATCACCCGATAGGACGGCACGGGCATCCCCTGGGCCATGGCCCATTCCTGCAGCATGGTCTTGGGGTCCTTGGTCGGGGCGTCGAGGTGATCGAAGAGGTCGGCCCAGAAGGCCAGGATGAAGTCGTGCGCCGCGGCGAAGCCCGCGTCGAGGTAAAGTGCGGCGATCAGGGCCTCGCAGGCGTCGCCGAGCACCCGGTCGTTGTCGCGCGCGCCGATCTTGGTGGCGCTGGCGTCGACGCGCAGGGCGTCGCGCAGGCCGGCCCGGCGCGCGGCCTCGGCGCAGGCATGATAGTTGACCAGCTGGTTCATCAGCTTGGAGAGCCCGCCCTCCGTCGCCTCTGGCTGCAGGGCCATGAGCTGTTCGGCGACGACCAAGTTGAGCACCCGGTCGCCCAGGAACTCCAGCCGCTCGTTGTCGAGGATCTTGGCCGAGCCCTTGGTGACGCTGCCATGGGTCAGCGCGCGTTCCAGCAGCTCGCGGTCGGCGAAGACGTGACCTATGCGGCGTTCAAGTTCGGCGACCGCGGCCAACCTCGTGTTCATGGGGTACGAGTGTTCATCTACTTCAGCAGGTTGAAGAACCGGCTGGGCTGGAGGTTCAACACCCAGGTCCACGGCTTGAAGATCGAGGCGCCCTTCGACCAGGAGAGCATGATGATCTGCGCCTTGCCTTCGAGGTTCTCGGCCGGGACGAAGCCCACGCCGCCGGCCTCGGGCGAGACCCGGCTGTCGGAGGAGTTGTCGCGGTTGTCGCCCATCATGAAATAGTGGTGCTCGGGCACCACGAAGACGTCGGTGTTGTCCAGGTCGCCGTCGGGTCCGAAGTCGTTGGTCATGTAGGTCTTGCCGCCCGGCAGCGTCTCGCGGAAGCGGGTGACGTCGTGCATGAAGCCGTAGCCGCCGTCCTCACGGAACACGCCCTTCTGGACGCGCGGCACCAGCACATCGTTCAGGTAGAGCAGGCCGTGCTTCACCTGGATGCGGTCCCCCGGCAGGCCGATGATGCGCTTGATGTAGTCGACATGCGGGTCATGCGGCAGGGCGAAGACCACGATGTCGCCGCGATGGCCCTGATGCTCGGCGATGCGGCCGGAGAACAGCGGCGGGGCGAAGGGGATCGAGTACTTCGAATAGCCGTAGGTCCACTTCGACACGATGATGTAGTCGCCCTCGTAGAGGTTGGGCTCCATCGACGCCGACGGGATCGTATAGGGCTGGAAGAACAGCACGCGCAGGAAGAGCGCGATGCCCAGGGCATAGACGATCGTCTTGATGATCTCGACGATCTCGGCCATCGCGCCGGGCTTCGTGGGCGCAGCGGATGCCTGGGTGGTGTCGTTCATGGATGGTCCTTGAGCGGGCCCGCCTTCGCGGAACGGCGCCTTGCTACGCGCTGACCGGTTCGCGAGCAAGGTTTGTGCCCCGGCTATCGTGTCCGGACAGGCCGGGCGGGCCGCAAGTGGGAACCAGGCGGACCACCGCGCAGCCGAGGCCGAGGCGACCCGGAGCGGATCGAAATTTTTTATTCTATTTCTATTATATTCCAGTCTGAAACGCTTCGTCGGACAGCCGACCTCTTGCCGCCCCACTGCGCCGCTAGCGATTAGCTCGGCGGCAGGGGGCCACTGCTTTCCCCTCCCCGCGTGCCAACCGAGAGATCCCGATGTCGTTGTGGCGATCCACGACCGCTCTCAAGACCCCCGCGCCGGAAATGCTGGCGCGCGCCGCCGCCCTTGAGCACGTGCGCGACTTTCCAGGGGCGCTCTACGCCTATGAGTCGGCCCTCGCGGTCGCGCCGGACGAGCCGCATGTGCTGGCCTCGCTGGCGGCCTTCGCCGGCAAGATCGAGATGTTCGACGTGGCGGCCAAGGTCTGGGCCAAGGTCGTGCGGCTGGAGCCCACGCGGCTCGATGCGATCGAGGGACAGGCCCGCGCCTGGCGCGAACTGGGCGCCTTCGACGAGGCGATCGGCATGCTGCGCGTGAGCCTGCTCAGCCATCCCGCGACGTCGCGCCTGTGGAACAGCCTGGGCGTCACGCTCATCCAGGCCGGCCGGGCTTGCGAGGCGATCACCTTCCTCGATGAAGCGATCCGGCTGGACGGCCGCGATGCGGCCGCGATCTGCAACCGCGGCGGGGCCTGGTTCGACCTGGGCGAGCTGGCGGCGGCGGAGGCGGACTACCGGGTGGCCCTGCGGCTGGCGCGCAAACCCGGCGAGATCGCGGCGATCCGCTTCGCCGCCGCAACCCTCGCCCTGGCCCGCGGCGACCTCGCCGACGGATGGGACGCTTATGAGACCCGCAACTCGCGCCATCAGGCCAAGGCTGTGGTCTTCGTGGCCCCGGGCCGGCGCTGGTCACCCGGCCTCGCGCTCAAGGGCCAGCACCTGCTGCTGATCGGCGAGCAGGGCCTGGGCGATGAGATCATGTTCGCCAGCCTGGTCCCGGACGTCCTGCGCGCGCTCGGCGCCCACGGACGGCTAAGCCTCGCCGTCGAGCCCCGGCTGGTCGACCTTTTCCAGCGCAGCTTTCCCGCCGCGCAGGTCAGCGCCTATGCGACCGACCACGGCGGGCGGCGACCGCGGCGCATGGCTCCGGGCCTCGGCCGTTCCCGCCAGGTGGACCTCTGGGCGCCCATGGCCTCGATGACCCGAGAGTTCCGCCGGACACTCGCCGACTTTCCGGATGTTCACGGCTATCTGCGGCCCGATCCCGCGCAGGTCGCTCACTGGCGGCGCTGGCTCGGCGAGGGTCCGCCTGCCGTCGGACTCAGCTGGCGCAGCGGCAAGATGTTGGGGGACCGGCGGCGACAGTACCCGCCCACGCCGGCCTGGGCGCCCGTGCTGACGACGCCAGGGGTGCGGTTCGTCAACGTGCAATACGGCGATTGCGCCCCGGAGCTCGCAGCCTTCCGCGCGCAATATGGATGCGAGATCCTGGAGCCGCCGGGCCTCGACATCCGCGAGGACATCGACGGCCTCGTCGCGCTCTGCTCGGCGCTCGATCTCACGGTCTGCGTCGCCAACGCCACCGGCGCGCTGGCCGGCGCGACCGGCGCGCCAGCCGTGCTGATCAGTCCGCCGTCGGCGTGGCCGCGACTCGGCACGGCCACCCTGCCCTGGTTCCCCCGAGCCCAGACCCTGGCCGCGCCGGCCTTCGACAACTGGGCCCCGACCTTGGACGGCGCCGCGGCCCTGGTCGCCGACCTGACGCGCTGACGCAGGCGCCGGCGGCGGTCCTATTCCGGCAGCGCCTCGATGATCACGAAGGCCTGGGCGTAGGGGTGGTCGTCGGTGAGGCTGAGATGGATCGCCGGCTTGTGGCCGGGCGGCATGATTTCCAGCAGCCGGGCAAGCGCGCCGCCCGTGAGCGCCATGGTCGGCTGGCCGGAGCGCAGGTTGACCACCCCCATGTCGCGCCAGAAGACGCCGCGGCGCATACCGGTGCCGAGCGCCTTGGCGCAGGCCTCCTTGGCGGCGAAGCGCTTGGCGTAGCTGGCGGCCCTGTCGGCCTTGCGCTCGGACCGAGTGCGCTCGAGCTCGGTGAAGATGCGGTTCGTGAACCGCTCGCCATGGCGCTCCAGGGTCTTTTCGATCCGGCGTATGTCGGAGAGGTCGGAGCCCAGGCCGATGATCATGCGGCGCGCGTGGTCCATGGAATCGGCATCGCAAATTCCATTATTTTTGTCCGACCTGAGCCAATTCCGGGAGGGAATTGGCGCGGGCCTCGTCCATCAGCGCGCGCATCCGCTGGATGGCCGGGCCGAGGCCGATGAAGATCGCCTCGCCGATCAGGAAATGGCCGATGTTGAGCTCCATCAGCTCGGGGATGGCGGCAACCGGCTTGACCGTCTCGTAGTCGATGCCGTGGCCGGCGTGGACCTCCAGACCCAGGCGGTGCGCCTCGGCGGTGGCGGCCTTCAGGTTGCGCAGCAGGCGATCGGCCTCGCCGGAGCGCTCTCGCACGGCCTGGCAGAAGGCGCCGGTGTGCAACTCGATCACCTGGACGCCGGCGGACTTCGAGGCCGCGACCTGGGCGAGGTCAGCGTCGATGAAGGCCGAGACGCGGATGCCGGCGGCGACCAGTCTGCCAACCACCGGGGCGATGATGTTGTGGCCGCCCATGACATTCAGACCGCCTTCGGTGGTGACCTCCTCGCGCCGCTCGGGCACCAGGCAGGCGGCGTGCGGCAAGTGGGCCAGCGCGATGGTCTCCATCTCGGCGGTCACCGCCATCTCGAAATTCAGCGGCCGGCCGCGGCGGCGGCAGATGACGGCTAGCGCGTCGATGTCGGCGTCGGAGATGTGCCGGCGGTCCTCGCGCAGGTGGGCGGTGATGCCGTCGGCGCCGGCGGCGAGCGCCATCTCGGCGGCGCGCACGGGATCGGGATAGCCCTCGCCGCGCGCGTTGCGGACGGTGGCCACGTGGTCGATGTTGACGCCCAGCCGGAGCTTAGACATGGGTCAGTCCTCCAGCGGCAGGCGCGCGCCTGGTCTCAACTATTTCAAACCACGAACCCCACAAACGCTGCGCAAGAGCGGAGCGGCCGCAGGCCATATTCTGAAGGGCTGGAGGTCTCGGAAGAAGGCGAGCTCGGCTCGCGGCGGGCCGAGCCCGTTCGTGGTGTTCGTGTTTCCTCACCTTACGCCCTCAGCCGCTTGGATCCCGGTTCCTCGGCCGGCAGGGCGGCGAGTCCGGGGGGGATGGCGTCAGGCGCATAGGACGGGACGTCGAGGGTCGCCAGCGCCACCAGCGGATAGCCGACGTCGGCGCGGCCGCCGGAGCGGTCGACGATGCAGGCGCAGCAGACGACCACGCCGCCGGCGGCTTCGATCGGCACGATGGCCTCGCGGAACGAGCCGCCCGTGGTGATGACGTCCTCGATCACCACGACCTTGGCGCCCGGCGCGATCCTGAAGGCGCGGCGCAGGCGGAACTCGCCGTCCTCGCGCTCCACGTAAAGGGCCGGGACGCCCATCCAGCGGGCGGTCTCATATCCGGGGATGATGGCGCCCACGGCCGGCGAGACGATTACGTCGGGCTTGCCGAACTGGGCCTCGATCTGCTCGGCGAGCGCCTTGCACAGCCGCGCGGTGCGTTCGGGAAACTGGAAGACCAGGTTCTTCTGCAGGAACATCGGCGAGTGCCGGCCCGACGCCAGGATGAAGTGGCCTTCGCGGAGCGCGCCGGCGCCGCGGAATTCGTCGAGGACCTGTTCGGTGTTCATGAGGGTCCAGATAACGCTCTTTGCGGGCCCTCGAAAGATATTGGGGGCGAAAGATGTCACCTGTTGCGGCCTTGCGCGGCGCACTCTTAGGTGAGGACATGCGTCGGATGCTGATCGGTCTCGCCCTTATCCTGTTTGCCTGGGTCGCCGCGGGCGCGGTGATGGTCGCCAGCGCCGGGACCTTCAAGCCCTCGGGCGTCTATGTGGACATCGGGGGCCGCAAGCTGCGGCTGGTCTGCGCCGGGCCACAGGCCCAGGCCACAAAAGGGGGCGAGACACCCACCGTCTGGATGGAAGCCGGCGCCTTCGGCCTGGCCGCCGACTTCGCCGCGATCCAGGAAAAGCTCGCCGCCAAGAACATCCGCTCCTGCGCCTATGACCGGGCCGGCATGGGCTGGTCCGATCCAGGGCCACAGCCGCGCGACTCGAGCGCCATCGTCGGTGACCTGGAAAAGCTGATCGCGGCCTCCGGCGAGAAGGGGCCGTTCATCCTGATGGGCCATTCCATGGCGGGCCTGCACACCCGGCTGTTCGCCGGGCGCAACCCGGACAAGGTCGCGGGCCTGGTGCTGATCGAGGCGACGACGCCGGAGCAGATCGACAATCCGAACACCGGCAAGTTCCTGGCGGTGTTCACGACCATCAGCCGGGTCGCCGCGGCCTCGGCGACCGTGGGAACCACGCTGCCCCTCTACTACCAGGCCGGCGACCGGATCGGCCTGCCGCCGCAGGGCAGCGCCGAGAAGCGTCATGCCTATGTCTCCGGCCACCACGCGCGGACGGCGGCCAATGAGGTGGTCAACTGGCCGAGGAGCGCGGCCGAGGCCAGGCTCGCCGCGCCCTACGACCCAAAGTGGCCGGTGGCCGTGATCGTGGCCGGCGGCCCGAGCCTGGGCCAGGCGTGGAACGATGCGCGGCGCGTGCCGGAGAAGGCCTCGCAGGCCGGCTACTATGAGGCGATCCCTGGCGCCTCACACACCTCGATCCTGGGCGAGACGCATGGCGACGCGGCGGTGCGCGGCGTCGAGCACATCCTCGCCCACCTCGCGCCGGCCGGGTAGCCGGCCTTGGGGGTCTGGGGCCCGCGTATCGGGCTGACAGCGGCGGCGGGGCTGACGCTGGCGATCCTCGGGTTCTATGCGAGCCGGCTCTCAGTACCGTTGCCGATGTTCGCCGGCGACGAGGCGGCCTATCTGATCCGCGCGCTGTGGCCGGACAGCGTGGTGCAGGCCAACCCGTTCGTCGTGCCGCTGAACAACGGCGTGCATCTGAGCGTCATCCGCGCCCTCTATGGCGCGGGCCTGCCGATCGTGCTGGGCGACCGGCTGGTGAACGCCGCGGCCTATCTGGGCGGGCTGGCGCTGCTCTGGCGGGCGCGGACCCGCGGGCTGGCAGGCCGCGAGCAGGTGGCGCTGGGCCTGATCGCGCTCGCCTTTCCCTACTATCGGTTCGCGGTGTCGAACCTCGCCGAGGGCCTGTTCGTGGGCGTCCTGGCGTTACTCTGCGTGGTGACCGGGCGCTGGTATCGCAGCCGGCCGCTGGGCCATGCCCTCCTGGCCGGTGCGCTCGGCGCGGTGCTGGTGCTGGTCAAGCCGAACGGCGTGGCAAGCGTGCTGGCGCTGGGCGCGGTGGCGGGGATCGACGCCTGGGCCGGAAGCGACTGGCGCAGGCTGCCGCTCCGGGTGCTGCTGTTCGCCGTGGCCTTCTTCGGGGCCGGCAACCTGATCCAGTGGGCGGCGGAGGGGTCCGTTGTCCATCCGCTGAGCTTCTTCGTCGGCGACTTCTACAGCGGCGAGCTCAATCAGGGGGCGCCGCCGCATGCGGTGCGGCTGGTCGCCCAGGCGATGGGGTCGATGGTCTCGGCAATGGCGGTGCTGGCCGGCGCGCCGATCGTCGTGGGCCTGGCCGACCAGGCGCGACGCCTGAGGTCGCGGCAGGCCAGAGACGGGGGACTGGACCTGGTCTTCCTGGTTCTGCTGGGGGCGCTGGCCGCGACCTTGGTCATGGTGACGATCTTCATGAGCAAGATCGCCTGGACCGCCGGCGAGTCCGGCCGGCTGTGGGGCCGCTATTTCGAGTTCTTCGCGCCCTTGCTCTGGCTGGCGGCCGCGCCGGCGCTGGCGCGGCCGATCGGCGCGCGGCTGGCGCTCGCCTGCGCCGGCGTGATGCTGGCGGGCCTCGCCGGACTGCTGGTCAGCCTGCACAGCGGCATCGTGCTGTTCCCCTGGGATTCCAGCGCGCTCACCGCCTTCTTCGCGCCCGATCCGGTGCGCGCCCCGCTGGGAGTCAGCCTGCCCTATCGCGCGCTGGCGGCGGGCGCGACGGTGGGCGCCGCGCTGGCCATGCTGGGGCGGCGGCCGGCCTATGCGGGACTGGCGCTGACCCTGGTGCTGGCGGGCCTTTCGACCTGGCTCGATCACGTCTGGCTGGCGCCCTTCGTCCAGGCCCGAGAGGCGCTGGCCCGCGACGTCCGGGCCATCGCGCCGCGCCTGCCACCGCAGCCGGGTCTGGTGGTGCTGCTGGCGCCCGACGCCAACGACGGGCATCTGGGCTTCCTGGAACTGAAGGCGCGGCCCCGGGTGTGGCTGGGACCGCCCGGCCAAACCCCGGAAGCCCAGCTTGCCGGCGCCGTGGCTGTCGTGGTCTCAGGTCCGGAGACCCCGCCGGGAGGGCCCTGGATGCGGACCTACAAGGGCGATGAACTGTCGCTGTTCGAGCCGGCGGGCGCGCCGTGAGGCGAAACGTAAACGCCGCTTAACCAGACCCCTTAACGCCGCGGAGAACAGCCGGGCCTATAGCTTGGTCCTTGGGTGGCCCGCCGAACGTCGGTCCGGACGCCACGACTTGAGAGCGCGCGTGCCGAACACCCCGAGGAAGGCCTTCCCGAGCGACCTCCCTGAGGGCCTGAAGCCGCGCCTTCGGCTGTTCCTCAGCATCGACCTGGTGGGATCGACCGCGTTCAAGCAGTCGCGCCAGGCCTGGCTGCCGGCCCTGCTCGATTTCTACCGCGACTTCGACCGCATCGTGCACGCGCAATACCGGGCGTTCCGCCAGCGCAGCAACGCCTTCGTCGCGCCGCCGGAGTTCTGGAAAAGCAACGGCGACGAACTGCTCTACACCTGCGACCTGGAAACCCGCGCCCAGGCGGTGGATGCGATCCGCATCTGGATGTCGGCGCTCAGCGCCTACCGCAGCGACCTGGCGACCCTGACCGACGACCTGGACGTCAAGTCGACGGCGTGGATCGCGCTGTTCCCGGCACCCAACTCCGAGGTCTTCTTCCGCCGCGGCGGCGCCCAGTTCCGGTCCGACGCCTCGGAAAACCCGATCCTGCTGCAGGCCGAGATGCGCGACCAGTGGTACGGCGGCAAGACGCGCCACGACATCATCCGCGACTTCGTGGGACCTTCGATCGACACCGGCTTTCGCCTGAGCGGCTGGGCGAGCCCGCGGCGCCTGGTGTTGTCGGCCGATCTCGCCTTCCTGCTGACCAGCGCCTACCCGGTCGCCGAGGAACCCCTGCCGCTGCATTTCTCCGGCGCACAGAAACTGCGGGGCGTGGTCGGCGACCAGCCCTATCCGATGATCTGGCTGCCGGTCGGGGCGGGCGAGCGTGAGGATGTCGGCGACGCCGGGATCGGCCGGCATCTGAGCGACCCTGTGATGCTGCGATCGTTCTGCGAGGCGATCATCGAGCAGAACTACAAGGTGTTCACGCCCTTCTTCCTGGCCGACGCCCCGGACGGCGACACGGACTTCGGCTGGGCGCCGCCTTACATCATCACGCGCATCATCAGCGACTGGCACGCCGAGAAGCGCCATAGGACGGCGGCCTGAGGACGGCCCCGTTCGCGCATCGCCAGCGGCGGGCGCGTCGATTCACGAAGGGCCGGTGGTCAGCGGCGAGTTTGCCGCAGACAGATTTACAGTGTCAGTTATGGTGTCGGCATCGTCCACGTCGCGTCGGAGTCGCCGCAATGACCGCCCTGCCCCGCTTCACCACCACCGCTGCCCTGGCGTTGGCCCTGGCGCTCGCCGCCGCCGCGCCAGCCGCCTTTGCCGCAGACGCCGAGACCGGCTCGTTGACCGTCACCTTCCAGGGTTTCAAGACCAAGACCGGCGCGGTGATGCTGTCGCTTTCCTCCAGCGAGGCGGCCTATGACGGCAAGGCGCCGTCGCCCGGCCAGATGGCGCCGGTGACCGGCGACACGGCCAGCGTGACCTTCAAGGACCTGGCGCCCGGCCGCTATGCCATCAAGGCGTTCCACGACGTCGATGGCGACGGCAAGATGAGCACCAACCCGTTCGGAATCCCGACCGAGCCCTTCGCCTTTTCCAACAACGCCCACGGATCGATGGGGCCAGCCAAGTGGGCGGACGCCGGCTTCGACGTAAAGGCCGGCGCCAACACCCAGACCATCACCATCGACTGATCCTGCCCGGACGCCGGCACCCCTCCCTTTACGGATCCCAGCCATGAACCGCCGCCACCTTCTACAGACCCTGTCCGGCGCCGCGATCGCCTCGGTGCTGACGCCGGAGCTGGCGCAGGCCGCCGCTCAGCTCCGCCATGGCGCCGTCTCCGGCCTCGACTGGCGGGTGGGCTTCGAGGACCTCGACGCCGACGTGCCGCCGACCGCGATGACGCGGGTCAGCGGGCGCGCACCGATGGGTCTGTCGGGCAGCCTCTACCGCAACGGCCCCGGAAAATTCCACCGGCCGGGCGGCTCGGTGGACCACTGGTTCGACGGCGACGGCCTGATGCGGGCGTTCCGGATCAACGACGGCCAGGCAACCCTCGCCGCGCGGTTCATCGACACGCCCAAGCGGCGGACCGACATCGCGGCCAACGCGGTGGTGACGCCGGGTTTCGGCACCGCCGCCAAGCCTGGGGCTCGGGTGGAGAACAACGACGACGTCAACGCCGCCAACATCTCGGTGATGCCGGTGGGCGGCGAACTGTGGGCGCTGTGGGAAGCCGGCTCGCCAATCGCCATGAACCCGGCGGACCTGTCGACCAAGGGGATCAAGACCCTGCGGCCGGACCTCGTCCACATGCCGTTCCTTGCGCACCCGCACCGTGAACCCGGCGGCGACATCTGGAGCCTGGGCTTAAACGGCGGCAAGGCCGTCGTCTGGCGGCTGGCCGGCGACGGCACGCTGAAATCGGCCGACCTGGTCGACCTGCCGGCGGCGAGTTACGTGCACGACTTCAGCGCCACCGACAAACACCTGATCCTGATCCTGCAGCCGTGGATCCAGGACAGACAGGTTCTGCCCTACGCCGACAGCTTCAGCTGGAAGCCGGCGCTGGGGTCCAAGGTTCTGGTCCTCGACAAGTCCGATCTCAGCAAGCGGCGGATCTATGAACTGCCGCCGTTCTTCGCCTTCCACTATGGCGCGGCGTGGGAGGAAGCGGACGGGACGCTGCGGTTCGACGGCTGCCTCAGCCCGGACGCCAGCTTCGCCACGACCAACGGGCGCAGTTTCATGAAGGGCGCCTACACCCCCGAGCCCGCGCCGATGCTGAGCCTGATCGCGCTACGCCCCGACGGCCGGGCGAGCATCGAATCCGCCGGTGTCGGGGCCGAGTTCCCGCGCGTCGACGGCCGCTTCGCCGGCAAGGCGCGGCGCTATACCGTCCACGCGACGCACGCCGGCCAGGCGGGACCGCTGTTCCAGGGCGTGGCGACCCACGACTGGAAGACCGGACGCGCCGACAGCTTCGACTTCGGGCCGAGCCATCTGGTGGAAGAAGCCGTGTTCGTGGCGCGCCCCGGCGGGTCCTCGGAGCTCGACGGCTGGCTGCTGGCCCCCAGCGTCAACACCAAGGCGCGGGCGACCGAGCTGCATGTTTTCGACGCCCGACGGGTGGCCGCCGGACCCCTGGTGACCTGGCGTGCCGACCGCGCCCTGCCTGTCAGCCTGCACGGAGCGTTCGTGGCGGGGGCGGGCTAGGACGGCGCGGCCAGTCCCAGCCATCGCGCGACGGGAGCGATGCGCCGCAGCACGAGGAATTCGAGCGCGAGCACGACCGGCAGCGAGATGGCGAGCAGCGGCAGGTAAATCGCCAAGAGAACGGTCACCGCCACCAGGCCTGCCCCGACCCGCCGGTCCGCCAGCGCCCGCGGCGCGCCGAGTTCGCCGTCCGGGCGGCGTCGCCACCACATCACGACCGCGCTCACCGCCAGAGTGGCGAGGCCGCTCGCCGCGAAGACGCCCAGGGCCTGGTTGAGCCAGCCGAACAGCTGACCTTCGTGGGCCGCGACGCCGAACCCCACCACCTGATCGATCCAGTGCCGCTGGTTGAAGTTGGTGCGCCGGGTGATCGCCCCCGTCACGGGGTCCAAGGTCAGATCGACCCGCTGCGGACGGTTGGGCGTGTCGGACTTCGCGGTCCAGCCGCCGTGCCGGCGGCCGGGCGGTGAGATCGATACCGGTGGCGGAAGATGCAAGGCCGCGACGGTCGGGACCATGCGGTCGAGCGGCGCGAAGCGCTCGGCGGTGCTGTCCATGGCGGGCATCGACATAGCTGACATCGACAGGCCTGACATCGACATATCGGGCATGGCCATGCCGCCGTGCCCAGCATGGTCGTCATCCATCGCGGCCCGGGCGCCGGCGTCCTGGGCGCGGCGCTGGGCGAGTTCGGCTGACCGGCCGTTGGTCCAGTCCATGGTGGCCGCCGAACCGCCGGCAAGTCTGCGGACTTCTTTCAGATAGCCGCCCCAGTTCTTGGCCCAGGGCAGGCCGGTCAACAGCAGCACGATCGCGAACAGTGAAACCCAAAGTCCTGTCACCGCATGCAGGTCCCGCCAGACCTGCCGCGACCCGCCGCCGAGCCTTGGCCACACCACGCCCGCCAGCCCGGCGGCGCCTCTGGGCCACCATAGAAACAGGCCTGTCACCAGCATGACGATGGCCCAGCACGCGGCCAGCTCCACCAGGTTCGAGCCGCGGTCGCCGGCCAGCAACTCGCCGTGCAGGCGGAAGACGACGCGCATGAAGCGGTCATCCTCATCGAGCACCTTCAGAACCTGCAGCGTGTCGGGCCGCAGATAGACCCGGACCTGTTTCGCGCCCCGGCTGACGATCACCCGCGTCGCCGAGGTCGGCGATTGCGGCAGTTCATAGGCCCGCAGCGTGGTCCCCGGTACGGCGGCGAGCGCCGCGCGGACCTGGGCCGACGGCGGTTGCGGCGCCGCCGTCAGGACCAGATGATCGTAGGGCCGCTCAAGCCAGCTCTCGATCTGCGGCTTGAACAGATAGATCGAGCCCGTCGCCGACAGCCACAGGATGAAGGGGATGCACAGCAGGCCGGCATAGAAGTGCCAGCGCCAGACGGTGCGGTAGTCGGGCCAGAGGTTGCGGCGGCCCGTCGCCGGTTGGTCGGTCATCGCGGCGGCTCCCTAGAACCGGGCCTTGACGCCGGCGACGACCGTGCGCCGCGGTCCGGCATAGATCGCCCCGGTCGCGGTCTCCAGCACGCTCGCGGGGTTGGCCGCGCCGGTCGTGGCGTTGAGGCTGTCGGTGACGTTGGAGGCCGACCCCACATAGACCTTGTCGGCGATGTTCTGGACGGTGACGTAGAAGCTCAGCCGCGACATGGCGCCAAGCCCGGGCGGCGGATCGTAGTGCGCGCCAAGATTGACGATGGCGTAGCCCGGCGCCTTCACCAGATTGGCGTTGTCCATCACCGTGTCGCCCTTGATGTTCCACTCCAGATAGCCGCCGACCCCTTGCAGGGGGCCGGACGGCTGTTCGTAGGCGGCCCGCGCGTTGAGGTAGTCCGGCACGACGCCGGGGATCGACTTGCCGGAGCGGTCGAAGACGGTGCTGAAGGCCCCCGCGCTCAGCCGTTCGACATAGGTGCGGTAGGTCTGTTCGTTGTGCAGATAGGCAAGGTTCAGATGCGCGCCGGGCAGCAGGGCCGGCAGCGGCCGCCAGTCCACCGCCGCCTCGACCCCGCGATGCTCCGACTTCGGCGCATTGAACGTGAAGCTCTGGAGGTTGGCGCCGGCGGACTGGGTGACCAGTTCGTTGCGGAAGAACTCGTCGAAATAGACCAGGCTGGCCGTGAGCGCGCCGCCCAGCCGAAGATCGCCGCCCAGATCGACCCCCACCACCCGCTGGGCGTTGAGTTGCGTGTTGTTGCCCGGAACGCCGGCGGCGGTGATAAACAGGTTGGTGGCCTGTGGCGTGCCGTAACCGGCCGCGACGCGGGCGTGCAGTGTCAGGGCGCCGTTCGCCCGGAAGGTCGCCGCAAGGTCCGGCGCCACGTTGCTGTAGGTGCGGTCGCCACGGATAAGGGTCAGCGTCGGCGTGGCGGTCACCGGATAGGCATAGGCCGTCTGCAGCGCCTTGAGCTCGGTCCGCTCCGCCCCGATGCCGGCCGCGAGCGTCAGGCGATCCGTCAGGTCCACCTCGCCGCGCGCCCGGACACCGTAGTTGGCATGCGTGCCGCTGACATATTGCGTGAGTGCGCCAAGCGTCGCCGTGCCGCTGGCCGGCACGTTGTAGGACGCTGAATTGATATTCTCGATGTTGCCGTAGGCTCCGGCGAACAGCACGGTCCGCCGTCCCGAGAGCGTGCCGACCCACGTGATGTCGCTGATGGCGTTGAACGACGGGAAGGTCCCGATGGCGGCCGTGGCGCTGGTCGGCTGCTTGATGTCGCGGTTGTCCCAGACCAGTTGCGCGCGTCCGGTGAGGTCTTGCGAAAACGCGTGGTCCCAGCGCGCGCCGACGATGGTGCGGCGGTCGTTGCGTTGCAGGTCGGCGGCCTGGGCGCTGACGCTCTGGCGCGCGCCGTTGACGCCGTTGGTGAACAGGCTGACCGATGCGCAGCCGACGGCGGCCAGAGCCTCACAGCCCTGCTGATAGGGATTCTGGCGGAACTGAACCAGAGATTCCCGGATCGACAGATTGGTGTCGGTGTCGTTGTTGATGAACTTGACGGTGAGCCGATCCGACGGGCTCAGCGCATAGGTCGCCAGCGCGTTGACCGTGCCGGTGTGGAAGTTGGTGTGCTGGGTGAACCCGCCACCGGACACATAGCTGGCGAACCCGGAATATTCCGCGCGCTCGCCGATCCCGCCGCCGGTCACGAACAGGTTGCGGTAGTCATAGCTGCCCACGTCGGCGGACAGCTGGACCCCGTCCAGATCGCGGCCCGGCCGGGTGTAGAATTTCATCGCTCCGCTGGTGGCGTAGTTGCCATAGAGCGCCGACGACGGACCCTGGATCACGTCGATACGGGCATAGGCGTGCGGATCGGTGAGATCGGTTCGCGCCAGGCCGTCCGGCTGGGTGACCGGGAAATCGTCCTCGAAGACCTGCAGGTTGCGGATGCCGAAGGTCTGGCGCGCGTTGGAGCCCCTGACCGAGATCGACTCGTCGCGGGGGCCATTGCCCATCGCGAAGGTCACGCCCGGGGTCAGCACCAGGATGTCACCGATATTGACGGCCGGCGTATGGGCGAACTGCTCCGCGCTGACCGACAGGACGGTCTGGCCGGTCGGCCGGTCGCCGACGTGCGCCGCCGCGCCCTTGACCAGCAGTTCGCTGACCTGGGGGGTGTCGTCACGTCTTGGCCCGGACCGGATCGACGGAGCTGGAGCCGCCGTCGCGGCCGGCCCGTCCAGCATGGCGAGCTCGCCTTGCAGGCTTTGAATCTGGCGGTTGAGCGCCGCGCGGCGGGCCTCGACCGGGTCCTCCGCCTGGGCGGCGCCGGCATGAGCGAAGGCGACGAGGAAGGACAGGCCGAGGGCGGCGCTCAGGGCGCGCGGCGACACGCCGGCGCGGAAATCACGAAACATGGAAAACTCCGATCACATGAGGGCAGGCCCAGCCGCGATGTCGCGGGGGCGATGAAGGCGCTCAGGTGATCGAGGGGGGTCCGGTGGTGAACGGCGGCGGGGCGGCGAGGCCCAGCCCCGGCCGCTGGGTGGTCAGCAGTGCCGGCGACGCAACGGCCGCGAAGCGGACCGGCGCATCGACGCTGGAGAGCAGCGGCGTCGCATGGGTCGCGGCCGCCGAGGCGTAGGTGCAGGGATGGTCGCCGCCTTTGGACTTGCCGCTGTCGGGCTGGCCGCTGTGGGACTTGCCCGGATCTGGCGGGACAGCCCGGCCGCTTGCATCGAGGGTCAGCACCATGGCGCCCTGACCGGTGCAGATCACCAGACCGGGCAAGGCGTTCGCTGTGGACTCCGTCGCCAGCATATAGCCGGCCGGGACCAGCAGCCTGACGAACAGCGCGAGCGCGGCGAGCGTGAGGCTCACCCGACTCAACCGTCCCGCCGATGCCATTCCCCGCGCCATGGCGCCGGTTAACCCCGGTCCTGGCGAAATGTCCAGCGGCGAGGTCGGTGAAGCGCGCGGCGCGTCTCAGTCCTTGCGCCGGTCCACGGTCTCGACGCTGGGGTTGGCGCGCAGGGCGGCGGCGATGTGGGTCAGGTGGCGGGCGTCCTGCACGTCGACATCGATGTCCACGTCGAAAAAGTCTGCCTGGCGGTGGTGCATCCGCAGCTGCACGATGTTGCCGCCGGCCTCGCCGATGATCGTGCAGACCTGGCCCAGCACGCCGGGCGAATTGCGGATGGTGGCGATCAGCTTGGCGCGGGCGATAGAATTGCGCTCGGCCTCCGGCGTCCACTGCAGGTCGCGCCAAACCTCCTCGCGCTCCTCGAACTCGGCGAGCTTTTCGCAGTCGATGGTGTGGACGGTGAGCCCCTTGCTGTCGTCGCCCAGGATGCCAACGATCCGGTCACCGGGCACCGGAGTGCAGCACTCGCCGAAGTGGATGGAGACGCCGGGCGTCAGCCCGCCGCCGCGCACATAGAGCTTGGCCTGTTTGCCGTCCTCGATGCGATGGCGCGCGGTCGCGGCCTTGCGCTCGTCGGCCTTCAGGCCCGGGAAGACCGCCTCAAGCACCTGCGGCGGCGACACCCGGCCGCGGCCGACGGAGTCGAACAGCTCCTCCTCGCTGGCCGCCGCGAAGCGGTCGAGCGCCGGGCGCAGCGAGACGTCCTTGCGCGACTTGCCGGCCGCCTCGAAGGTCTGATCGATGGTGGCGCGGCCGAGCCGGGTGAACTCTTCCTTCTCGGTCTGGCGGATGTGACGGCGGATGGCCGAGCGGGCGCGGCCGGTGATCGTGATCGAGCGCCAGTCGGGCGGCACCACCGGCTTGCCGCCGCGGATCACCTCCACCACGTCGCCGTTCGCCAGCACGGTGCGCAGCGGCTTCAGCTCGCCGTTGATCTTCACCCCGATACAGGTGTCGCCAATGTCGGTGTGCAGGGCGTAGGCGAAGTCCAGCGGCATGGCGCCGGTGGGCAGGCTGACCAGACGGCCCTTCGGCGTGAAGACGAACGCCTGGTCGAGGAACATCTCGAGCTTGGCGTGCTCCATCAGCTCTTCGGGGTCGCCGCCGTGTTCCAGCACCTGGACGAGGTGGCGCAGGTTGACCAGCGGATCACGTCCGCCGGCGGCCTGCTGATGCTCCAGATCGAAGCCGTAGGACTTGTCCTTGTAGCGCCAGTGGGCGGCGACGCCCTCCTCGGCCACACGGTCCATGGCCTCGGTGCGGATCTGCATCTCGATACGCATGCCGCGCGGCCCCACGACGGTGGTGTGCAGCGAGCGGTAGTTGTTGCGCTTGGGCGTGGAGATGAAGTCCTTGAACCGCTCCGGAATGCCCGGCCAGGCGCGGTGGATGACGCCCAGCGCACGGTAGCAGTCGTCCTCGGTGTCGACGATCACCCGAAACGCGTAGATGTCGGAAAGCTGAGAGAAACCAATCGATTTGCGCTGCAGCTTGCGCCAGATCGAATAGGCGTTCTTTTCCCGGCCAAAAACCCGGGCCGGCACGTTGGCGGTCTCGAGCTTGGCGGCGATTTCGCCGGAGACCTGGGAGACCGCCCCGCCCTGGTCGTGGCGCAGGGTGTCGAGCCGGCGGCCGATGGCGTCGCGGGCCACCGGGTTGAGGTGCTCGAACGCCAGCTCCTCCAGCTCGGTGCAGATGCGGTGGACACCGATCGAGCGCGCCAGCGGGGCGTAGATGTCCAGGGTCTCGCGGGCGATCCGCTCGCGTTTCGCCGGGCTGGCGATGTGCTGCAGCGTGCGCATGTTGTGCAGGCGGTCGGCGAGCTTGACCATCAGCACCCGGACGTCGCGGCTGATGGCGAGGATGAACTTCCGTAGGTTCTCGGCCTGGCGCAGGTGCTCGGAGGAAAGCTCGAGCTTGGAGAGCTTGGTGACCCCCTCGACCATCTCGCCGATTTCCGGACCGAACAGATCGTCGATCTCGGCGCGGGTGACCTCGGTGTCCTCGATCACGTCGTGCAGCAGGGCCGTGACGATGGTCGCGGTGTCGAGACGGTAGTCGGTGAGGATGCCCGCCACCTCGATAGGGTGGGCGAAATAGGGATCGCCCGACGCCCGCTTTTGCGCCCCGTGCATGCGCATGGCGTAGACATAGGCGCGGTTCAGCAGCGCTTCGTCGGCGGTGGGGTCGTAGGAGCGGACCTTATCGATCAGCTCGAACTGGCGCAGCATCTTCGGCCGCCCCTTGCTCGCGGCAGGGGCGGTCGCCGACTTGGCCATGGCCACGGCTGGCGCGGATGTTGGGGCGTCGGTCTTCGTGGCGGCGGGTTGAGGCGCCGCCGGGGCGGTCAGAGGGTCTGCGCCGTCTGGGCTCAGTACCGCTCCTCCTGACCGCCATCGCGGTCGCTCTGCAGGGCGCGAACCAGTTCCAGTTCGCTCATCTGCATGTGGGTCGGGTCGGCCAGCAGGGCCAGGGTCTCGGCCTCTTCCTCGGCTTCCGAACGCTCATCGACGCGTTGCAGCGTCCCGATCAGGGCTTCGCGCAGTTCCTCGGCGTCGACCACGTCGTCAGCGATCTCGCGCAGCGACACGACAGGGTTCTTGTCATTGTCGCGATCGACCAGGATCTGGGCGCCGGCCGAAATGGCGCGGGCGCGGTGCGACGCCAACAACACGAGGTTGAAGCGGTTGGGCACCTTTTCGATGCAGTCTTCGACAGTGACGCGAGCCATGGAATCCTCGAAACGGGGAGAGAACCTGGGAAAATAGAGGTTCGGGGCTCATTGTGCAACGCCGCAAAAGCCGCAGGGCGACACAGGAGCCCTGAGCGCGGGGCTGGAAACGCCATTACCGCGAATTCACCACGATAGGTTGCGAAGCCTCAACGGATAGTTGGCATTCTGGCGGCGTCAGTCTCGCCGGAACTCTCGATGCCGCCGCAATCTTCTGCCCCAGGGCCCGCCGCCAAGCCGGATCTGCGATTTCCGTGGGAGCCGGAATCCGTCAACCGGGCCAATCTGGTCACCGCCAGCCTGCGACAGCTGTTGCTCGAGCGCGCGCCAAGGCGGGCGCCACAGACCCTGCTGATCGCGGCCGGCGCACTGGCGGGCTTCGCGGCGCAGAACGCGGCGCTGGAACAGGGCGAACTCCTCACCGCGCGGCGCGACCTGGTAGCGCCGGAGAGCCTGATGCTGCGCCAGGGCCCGGGCGGAGAACGCTATCTGCTGGGCCGCTGGGTGAACGCCCCGCTGCTGCTGGGCTACGGCCATGGCTTTCCGCTGCAACGGTTCGTGATCCAGGCGGCCGCGGCGGCCGGCGTCGCCCGCAATCAGTTCCCCGACTACTGGGACCTGGAGCGCAAGGTCGCCAAGGGCGCGGCTTCGGGCGCCCTGGGCCGGCTGGAACCCGCTGAGGGCCGCGAACGGCTGGCCCGGCCGCAAGATGTGCTGCAGGCGATCTGGCTGCCGGCGCGGCGGATGCTGACCGCACCGATGCCGCTTGAACTCGCCGACGAGCCGCCGATCAGCGCGGCGCACTGGCCGACGGCCCTGTCGCTGGTGGCCGCGCGCCTGATCGCGGTGGTCGCCGATGCGGTGGGGCCGGGCCTCGCCGCCGACCTGGTGATGGAAGCCGCGCTCATCGCCTCGAAGCTCGATCCCGACCTGGTGGACCCCGGCCGCTGGACACTCGCCCCCGGCCCCCGCGGCCTGCAGATCGCCCGCGACGACCGCCGCCGCCGCGTGGCGTAAGGCGGTTTCGCCGAGACCGGATCACGAGGGACCTTCCCTGCCGGCGGCGGCCAGCGTCGCCCACGTGCGTGCCGCGGCGCTGAGCTTGAGGCCTAGGGGATCAGATCGGCCGCGCGTCTCGGCCAACAGTGGCCACCTTGGCGAGGGCCTGGGCCGTCTCGCCCGTGACGGGATGGCGCCAACCGGGAGCGATCTCGGCCAGGGGGCCCATGACGAACAGGCGGTCGTGGGCTCTGGGGTGCGGCAGGATCAGGGCGGGGCCGTCGCTGACCTCGCGGCCATGGGCGATCAGGTCGAGATCGAGGGTACGCGGGGCGTTGGCGAGACCTCTCGTCCTGCCAAACGATCGCTCGATGGCAAAAAGCGCCTCCAGAACCGCCGATGGCGGGCCGTTCGCCTCGACAATGGCGACGCCGTTGCGATACTCATGCCCGGCGGGATCGGGCCAGGCGGCAGAGCGCCACCAGCCGGAGCGGGCCAGCACGGGCAATCCGGCCTGGGGAAATCGCGCGAGAGCCGCTTCCAGCAGCGCCTCCTGCGACGAGAAATCGCCGGCCAGGTTGCCGCCAAGGGCCACGACTATTGCGTCGTCCAGCCCGCGGCCTGACGCCGTCATGGATTTGGGCATTGGAAAGTTCGAGACGATGACCTTCTACCCCACCGACCGTCTGGCGCTGTTCATCGACGGGTCGAACCTCTATTCCGCAGCCAAGGGCCTGGGCTTCGATATCGACTACCGCAAGCTGCTGGAAGAGTTCCGCAAGCGTGGCGTCCTGATCCGGGCCTACTATTACACCGCCCTGGTCGAGGACGAGGAGTACTCGCCGATCCGGCCGCTGGTCGATTGGCTGGACTACAACGGCTATGCCCTGGTGACCAAGGCGGCGCGGCAATACACCGACGCGCAGGGTCGCAAGCGCTGGCGCGGCGACATGGATGTCGAGATCGCCGTCGACATGATGGAGATGGCCGCGGGCGGCGCCGACCACCTGGTGCTGTTCTCCGGCGACGGCGACTTCCGGGCGCTGGTCGAGGCCGTGCAGCGGCGCGGATCGCGGGTCACCGTGGTCTCCACCGTCAAGTCGCAGCCGCCGATGGCGTCCGACGACCTGCGCCGGCAAGCCGACAATTTCGTGGACCTGGCGGACCTGTCCAGCATCATTGGCCGCCCCGCGCGCCTGCCGCGGTTCATCCAGGAAAGCCGCGGCGAACGCCAGCACGAGGACGAGCCGGAGGCCGATGCCGAGGCCTGAAGAGGCGGTCGCGCCCGAGCCGCCGCGCGATTGTCCGCTGTGCCCCAGGCTGGTGGCCTACCGCGCCGCCAACGCCACGGCCAATCCCAACTGGTTCAACGGACCGGCGCCCTCCTGGGGTGATCCGGACGCGCGCCTGCTGGTCGCGGGCCTGGCGCCCGGACGCACAGGCGCCAACCGCACCGGACGGCCGTTCACCGGCGACCACGCCGGCTGGCTGCTCTATGCCACGCTGAAGAAGACCGGGTTCGCGACCGGGACCTATGACCCGAACGGCGAGGACGACCTGCGGCTCGTCGATTGCCTGATCACCAATGCGGTGCGCTGCGCCCCGCCGGGCAACAAGCCCGAGACCAGCGAAGAGAACACCTGCCGCCCGTTCCTGACTGCCCGCATCGCCGCCCTGCCCCGGCTGAAGGTCATCGTCACGCTCGGCGACGTTTCACGGCGCAATGTCCTGAAGGCGCTGGGCCTGAAGGCCTCGGCGGGCCTGCCGGGGCACGGGACGGAGTTCGCGGCCGGGCCGTACACGGTTCTGAACAGCTATCACTGCTCGCGGCTCAACACGAACACCGGGCGGTTGACGCCCGCGATGTTCGAGGCGGTGTTCGAACGCGCGCGGGCGCTCTTGGACGGCTAGCCCTTGCCACCCGGCGGTAACCGGTCGAACCTCAGGAACGCGACGGTCGGGGGACCAGATGATCTTCGAACAGATCGCCACCGGCGGGTGTCAATCCTACCTGGTCGGCTGTGAGGCGACCTGCGCTGCGGTCCTGATCGATCCCGAATTCAGCCAGATCGACCACTATCGCGGCCTGTTGGCCCAGCACGGGCTGACGCTGAAATACGTCATCGACACCCACACGCACGCAGACCATTTCTCGGCCAGCCGCGAACTGGGCAAGGCGCTGGGCGCGCCGGTGGTGATGCACCGCCTGGCGCCGGCGCCCTACGCCGACTTCCGCCTCGACGACGGCGACATGCTGATCGTCGGGAACCTGCGTCTGAAGGCGCTGCACACGCCGGGGCATACGCGGGATTCCATGAGCCTGGTGATGGACGACCGGGTGTTTACCGGCGACGCCCTGCTGATCGGCGGCACCGGGCGCACCGACCTGCCGACCGGCGACCCGCATGAACTCTACGACAGCCTGTTCGACGGGCTGCTGCGCCTGCCGCCGGAGACCAGGGTCTATCCTGCGCACGACTACAAGGGCCGCAGCCATTCCACCATCGGTACGGAGATCACCGACAATCCACGCCTGCAGAAGACCGAGCGGGCGGCCTTCGTGGCGATGATGCAGGCGCTGGACCTGGCCGCGCCGACCCACCTGACCGAGGCGCTGCGCACCAACATGAGCGGCGGCAAGACCGTGGCGCAACTGCTCAGCGAGGCCGCCGCCAAGGTGCCCTTCATGTCGCTTGGCGAACTGAACGAGCGCCTTGGCGGCAACCGGCGCGACCTGGTGATCCTCGACATCCGCGAGAAGGAGGCCTTCGACGCCGGCCATGTGCCGGGCGCGGTCCACCTGCCGCGCGGCCAGCTCGAGCTGCGGGTCAACAGCGAGCTGCCGGACCCGACGGTGCGGATCCTGACCTGCTGCGAGTTCGGCAAGATATCGACGCTGGCGGCCGCCACCTTGCGCGAGCTCGGCTACGGTCGCGCCGCGGCGCTGGACGGCGGCATGAAGGCCTGGCGCGAGGCGGAGTTTCCGCTGGAGTCCTGACGAGCCGTCGCTAGGGTCGCATCCACCCTCCCCGCATCCGTGGATTTCCGATCTTGCAAACCAAGACCCTCGCCGGCCTCGTCGCCCTTGCCGCGCTGTTCGCCACCTCCGCCCTTGCCGCGCCGGCCGCGCCGGTCTTGCCGAAGGTCGATCAGGCCGAGCATGACCAGGCGCTGGCGCTGCTGAAAAAGGGCATCGGCTTCCGCACGGTGATCCCCGGCGACCAGGTCCCGGTCTATGCGGCCCATCTGAAGAGCGTGCTGGTGGCGGCGGGCTTCAAGCCGGACGAGGTGCAGATCGAGCCTGTGGCCGGCAGCGCGGTGCTGGTCGCCCGCTACGCCGGGACAGATGCCACGAAGAAGCCCATCGTCGTCATCGACCACATGGATGTGGTGGAGGCCCGGGCGTCGGACTGGACGCGCGACCCGTTCACCGCCGTGGAGGAGAACGGCTACGTCTTCGGGCGTGGCTCCGGCGACGACAAGTTCGACGTGTCGGTGATCGTCACGGTTCTGGGCAAGCTGAAGCGCGAGGGCTGGAAGCCCGGCCGCGAGGTGATCCTGGCGCTGTCGGGCGACGAAGAGACCCTGATGCAGACGGCCCGCAAGCTGGCGGCCGACCTGAAGGGCGCCGAGCTGGTGCTGAACGGCGACGCCGGCGGCGGCAGCCTGACCGAGGACGGCAAGCCCGAGCTCTACGGTCTGCAGGCGGCGGAGAAGACCTATGCCGACTTCGAGATCACCGTCACCGATCCGGGCGGCCACTCCAGCCGGCCCGGCAAGACCAACGCAATCTACCGGCTCGGCGCCGATCTGGCGCGGCTGGCGGCCTACCAGTTCCCGGCGATGCGCAGCGAGATCACCATGGCCGGCTTCAAGGCCGCGGCCGCCTCGCGCACCGGGCCGACCGGCGATGCGCTGCGAGCCTATGTGGCCAATCCGAACGACGCCGCGGCGATCGCCACGCTGTCGGATGACCGGGATTTCGTGGGCCAGCTTCACACCACCTGCGTGGCGACCATGCTCAGCGGCGGCCACGCCACCAACGCGCTGCCGCAGAAGGCCACGGCCTCGGTGAACTGCCGCATCTTCCCCGGCACGGCCTCGGAGGACGTGCGCCAGACGCTGATCAAGGTCATCGCCGACCCTGGCGCAACCGTGACCCGCGAGAACGACGGCTCCATCGATGCGCCCGCCTCGCCGCTGCGGCCCGACGTGCTGGCGGCGGTGACCAAGGCCGTGCACGCCCGCTATCCCGGCCTGCCGGTGGTGCCGAACATGTCGGCCGGCGCGACGGATTCGATGTTCTTCCGCGCGCTCGGCGTGCCGGCCTACGGGGTATCGGGCATGTTCACCAAGGCGTCGGACGACTTCGCCCACGGCCTCAACGAGCGCATCCCGATCGCGACCATCGACGGGGCTCTGGCCCAGTGGGAGATGATCCTGAAGGACCTGGCGAAGTAGAGTCGCGCCGGCGATGCAGCGAACGGGAGAGGGCTTGGAGAACGGCCGGCAAAAAGGCGCCCATGGCATCATGTCGTTTGCCCGTGAACTGCTGATCGTCGTGGTCGGCGTGGTCATCGCCATCGGCCTGGGCCAGGCGGTGGACGCCGCACACTGGCGAGACAGCGTGGCCGAGGCGCGGGATTCACTTCGCAACGAGCTGCGCGCCAACGACGATTTCTACGCCTTTCGGGTCGCCGTCAGCGCCTGTGTCGGACGCAGGCTGGCCGAATTGAACAGCATTACCGAGGACGCGGCGGCGCACCGCCAGGTGGCGCCAGTCGGTGACCTCACCCTGCACATCGGGTCCCTGCTCGCAGATGACGTCTGGCAATCCGAACGCGCGGGCCAGACCCTGGTCCATCTGCCGAAAGCGGAGCTCGAACGGTTCAGCCGGACCTATAGCCAGCAGATCGATATCCGCGCCTGGCTGAACCGCGAGACGGAACTCTGGGCCGGCATACGCCTGCTCGAAGGCGCTCCAGGGCGCCTGACGCCAAGCGATATCACCCTTGTCCGCAAGAGCATTCAGGAGGCGCGCGCGACGAACTACCTCGTCACGTTGAACGCAGCCGAACAACTTGAAATCAACGCCGCCCTGGGCGTCACCAAGACGGAAGCAAAACCCGCCGAGATCGCGGCGGCTTGCGCGCCCCTGCTTCGTGCGCCGCCGGCGCGGCCCTTCACCACCTACTGACGCAAGGTCACCGCCAATAGTGATAGCGCCAAGCCGCGCTGAAGCCCGCGCGGCGATAGAGGCGTCGCGCCGGGTTGGCCTCTTCGACCTGCAGGAAGACCCGATCCACACCTCTGGACAGGGCTTCACGGCCCAGGGCGGCCAGGACGGCGGCGGCGACGCCCTTGCCGCGATGGGCGGGCGCGGTGCGCATGCCGTGGATGCCGGCCCAGGTCGCGCCGAAGCTCATCACACCCACCCCTTGGGTTTCCCCGCCCTCGCCGGCCGCGCCATAGACCGCGCCGGGCGAGCGGGTCAGCGCGGCGATACGATGGGCCCCGTCAGCGGCATCGAAGCCGTCGCCCAGGAATACCGCGCTCCAGGCGTCGTCGGGCTCCGACAGCATATGCGCGGATGCCGTTGATAATTCGGCCAAATCGACGATATTCCCGGTCTTGAAGATCGTCGGCTGCTCCGGCGTGAAACCCCGCGCGGTCAGGTCGTCACGGACGGCGGCCAGCGACGGCACATCGGCGATGCGGAAGGCCGGCTTGAGGCCGCGATCGCGGTAGGCCGCCGCGACCTCGCCGATCGCCTCGGGGCCGATGTCGTGGCTGAGGGGGACGGCGCTCTTCGCTCGACCGATGGTTCCATCTTCGAGCGGGACCAGCCAGTCGCCGATCTGCAGGATCTCAGGCGGCGCGACGGCGGCGACGGTGTCGCGCTCCAGCGCCTCGACGGCGGCCGGCCGCACCTAGCTGTGATCCTTCATGAGCCGGGCTTTGTCCCGCTGCCAATCGCGCTCGGCGGTGGCTTCGCGCTTGTCGTGTTCCTTCTTGCCCTTGGCCAGCGCGACCTCGAGCTTGGCCATGCCGCGGTCGTTCCAGAACAGCTTGGTCGGGATGATCGTTCGGCCGTCACGCTGCACGGCGCCGATCAGCTTGTCGATCTCCTTCCGCTTCAGCAGCAGCTTCCGGTGGCGGCGCGGCTCGTGATTGAAGTGCGGGCCGGACTGGGCGTAGGGCGGGATATCGGCGTTGACGAGCATGATCTCGTCGCCCTCCACCGCCGCATAGCTCTCCGCGATATTGGCCCGGCCGTTGCGCAGGGATTTGACCTCCGAGCCGGTGAGCACCAGGCCAGCTTCGAAGAAGGTCTCCAGGAAATAGTCGAACCGCGCGCGGCGGTTTTCCGCGATCAGTTTGCGCGGGGCCTCGGCTTTGGGAGCCATCAGATCACGCCCGCGTCCCGCATGCCGGCGAGGACCTCCGCGCGGGAGGCTGCCGACGCGGGCATGATCGGCAGGCGCGCGTCCTCGGCGCAGAGGCCCAGGTGGGCCATCGCGAACTTGGCGGGCGCTGGCGAGGCGTCGGTGAACAGCGCCTTATGCAGGCGGATCAGGCGGTCCTGGTGGTAGAGCGCGCCCTGCCAGTTCCCGGCCAGCACGTCGTTGTAAAAGGCCACGCATTGCTCAGGCGCGACGTTGCAGGTGACGGAGATCGCGCCGTGGCCGCCGTGGGCCATATAGCCCAGGGCCGCGTCGTCATTGCCCGACAGCATCACCCAGTCCTCGCCACACATCAGCCGCTGGGAACTGGCGCGGGCCATGTCGCCCGTGGCGTCCTTGATGCCGACGATATTGGGCAACTTGGCCAGGCGCGCCAGGACCTCGTTGGAGATGTCGACGCTAGTCCGGGCGGGCACGTTGTAGACCAGCACGGGCATCTGCACCGCCGCGTTGATCGCCGCGTAGTGGGCGTAGAGGCCCTCCTGGCTTGGGCGATTGTAGTAGGGCGTGACCACCAGGGCCGCGTCGGCGCCGACGGTCTTCGCATGGCGGACCAGTTCAATCGCCTCAGCCGTGGCGTTGGAGCCCGCACCGGCGACCACCGGCACGCGGCCGGCGGCGGTCTTCACGCAGAGTTCGACGACCCGCCGGTGCTCATCATGGCTCAGCGTCGCGGTCTCACCGGTGGTGCCGACCGGCACCAGGCCGTGGACGCCCGCGCCGATCTGGCGCTCGATCAGCCGCACGAAGGCGTCTTCGTCGATGGCCCCGTCGCGGAATGGGGTGATGAGGGCCGGAATAACGCCGCGGAACATAAGCTCGGACATCGGAGTGCAAATTGCCGTGATTGGACGCATCTCAAGGCGTCGTTCAGATTCGGCGCGACAATATGTTGCCGTGGGCGCTGCCCGCAATGACCTATTGATTCGGTTCGAGTTCCACGTCGAGTTTCCTGCAGAGTTCCCTTGGGGCGTCCGTTGCATTCGATCGCACGCAAAGCCGTTCTGATCGCCGGGGTCGCGGTGATGGCCGCGGGCCTGGCCCGCGCCCAGTCGCTGGACGCCATCGGCGACCTGCTGGACGCCGCCACGAAGTCGTCGCCGCTGGATACGCCAGCCCCGCCGCACAATATCAGCCACCCGCTGTCGGACCGCGACGCAGCCCTGCTGCGCGACGCCATCGAGGACGCCCGCCACGGCAGCGTCAGCGGGGCGCGTGAGTCCATCGCCGGAATGAGCGACCCTCTGGCCCGTAAGACGGCGACCTGGGCGCTGGTCGATTCCTGCGCCGACTCGCTGGGCTTCTATGACGTGGACGCCGCTCGACGCGAGCTGGCCGGCTGGCCTCGGGCGCAGCGCCGGCAGGCTGCCGCCGAACGGCTGATCGAGACCGCCGGCAAGACGCCGCAGCAGACCGTGGACTGGTTCGCGGGCGCGGAGCCCACGACCGCCCAGGGCGCGACAGCACTCGCCGCCGCCTACAGAGGCCTTGGCCGGGCGGCGGACGCCACCGTGCTGATCAAGCGCTGGTGGCGCGACAAGAGCTTCGACGCCGAGCCGCAGCGCGCGATGCTGGCCCGTTTCGGTGACCTGCTGACCCAGGACGACCACATCCACCGCGCCGATGTGCTGCTCTACGGCAAGGAAGGCGCTGCGGCGCGCGACATGATGATGCTGCTGCCGGCCGCGCAGCAGGACATGGCCCGGGCGCGCATCGCGCTGCGCGCCGACGCCCGTAACGCGACGGACCTGGTGGCGTCCCTGCCGCCCGAGGCCGCCCAGAGCCCGGGCGTAGCCTTCGAGCGCGCCGCCTATCTGCGTCGCCATGGGCTGGACAGCCTGGCGCTCGCCGAAGCGCCCTACTTCCCGCACGAAGTGACCAGCAGCGACCAGGCCGACCGGATCTGGGACGAACGGCGACATCTGGTGCTGGCGGCCCTGCGAGCCGGGGACGCCAAGGCCGCCTATGCGGCGACCGCCGACAGCGGCCTGAGCGCAGGCTCGCCCGGCGCGGACGCCGAGTTCGACGCCGGCTGGATCGCGCTCACCAAACTGAACGATCCGACCAAGGCCGGCCGCCACTTCGCCGCCGTCGAGCGGATCGGGACGTCGCCGGTGACCAAAGGCCGCGCGCTCTATTGGGAAGGCCGCGCCGCCGAGGCCCGGGGCGATAAGGCGGCGAGCGAGGCCTTCTATGGCCGCGCCGCGCAGAACTACACGGCCTTCTACGGCATGCTGGCCGCCGAGAAGATCGGTAAGCGCCTGACCCTGCCCGCCGACCCGGAGATAACACCGGAGGCGCGGCGCGCTTTCGAGGCGCGCAGTGAAATCCAGGCGACCCGCCTGCTGTTCGACTACGGCCAGCGCGAACTGTTCCGCGCCTTCGTGCTCAGTCTCGACGACATCCTGCCGACCGCGCAGGACGAGGCGCAGCTGATCGACCTGGCGCGCGGCTACGGCGAGATGGAGGTCTCGATGAAGGCCGCCCGGGGCGCGGCGCAGCGGGGCTTCATCCTGCCCGGCCGGGCCTATCCCCTGCGCAGCGCGCCGGACGGCGGGGCGGCGGAGCCGGCGCTGGTGCTAGCCATCACCCGACAGGAGAGCAGCTTCGATCCGAACGTCCGCTCCGGCGCGGGCGCGCGCGGCATGATGCAGCTGATGCCCGGCACGGCGAAGATCCTCGCCAAGCGGATCGGCGTTGCCTATTCGCCCTCGCAGCTCGACGAGCCCGAATACAACATGAAGCTCGGCGCGACCTTCCTGGGCCAGCTGGTCAGCCAGTTCTCCGGCTCCTACATCATGGCCGCGGCGGGCTATAACGCCGGTCCCGGCCGGCCGACTCAGTGGACGCAGTTCTGCGGCGACCCACGAGGCGGTGCGACCGACCCGGTCGACTTCATCGAATGCATCCCGTTCTCGGAGACCCGAAACTATGTGATGCGGGTGATGGAGAACCAGCAGATCTACCGCGCCAAGCTGAACGGCGGGTCGGCCCCCTACACGCTGACGGCCGACCTGAAGCGCGGGGCCTACAGCTACAACCCGCCTGCGTCGCCGATGCCGACGGTGGCCGAGGTGGGCATGCCGTCGGGGCGTTAGGTTCGGGCTCTTGGTGTCATCCCGGAAGGTGCGCAGCGCCTGTCCAGGATTCCCAAGCTTTGTGAATAGTCCCAGGCGATCGGCGTCTATGGGTCCCGGCCTGCGCGTGCCGCGAAGCCGCGATGACATCGATTGAGCAGGGTCGCTTAGTCCACCACCAACCCGTTCAGCAGCCCGTCCAGCGTTACCGTGACCAGGTCATCGCGGTCGGCCCAGGCGAAGGCGGGGCGTGACGCCAGCAGGGCGACGACGCCATGGCAGGACATCCAGAGGGATTGAGCCGCGCTTTCCGCCGTCCCGACCCGCAGGCGGCCAGCGGCGGCGATCTCGCGCACCACATTGCGAAAGACCTCGTAGCACTGGGTGGAAAGGTTGTTGGTGTCTTCCGGCCAGGGGTCGGCGGGGACCTGCGGGCGGCCGGAATAGACCAGCTCATAGGCATTGGGATGCTCCATGCCCCAGCGCATGTAGGCCTCCAGCATCATCTGGACGCGGACCACCGGATCGAGCGGCTTAGCGGCGATCTCGCTGTTGCGCTCGTAGAGCAGGCGCAGCGTCCGCTCGCAAATCTCCAGCAGGATGCAGCCCTTGTCCTGGAAGTGCATGTAGAGGGCGGTGGAGGACACACCGACCTCGTCGGCGATCTTGCGGATCGTGGCGCCTTCATAGCCGTTGGCGACGAAAATCCGCTCGGCGGCCTCGAGAATCTCGGCGCGGCGCAGATGCCCGTCGCCCTTGGCTTTGCGCGCCGACTTGCGCGGCGTGGTGATGGCTTCCGACAAAGGACACTTTCTACAAATTCGCTTTCCGCTACGGGAGCCTAAATCCGGGATGGTGACAAGTCCGGGTTGCAGTTCTGAAATCCAAAACGCGGCCTCGCTCTGGACGAGGCTCTGGACGGGCCCCGCACGGACCGCGTAAGCGCGGGGACCATGAGCTTGCCCGATCCCACGGTCGCCGACCTGCCCAGCGTGATGCGCACGCGCGGCTGGGCCGACTACGGGCTGATCGACAGTGGGCATGGGCGCAAGCTGGAGCGCTATGGGCGGTTCACGGTGGTGCGGCCGGAGCCGCAGTGCCTGTGGGCGCCGGCGCTGCCCGCGGCAGCCTGGGACGCCGCCGATGCGGTGTTCGATCCGACCGATGAAGACGACGCTGGCCGCTGGAAGCTCAAGGGCGAGGCCACCCCGCTGGCCAACGGCGAGGCTTGGCCGCTGTCGTGGGGCGATGTGCGGTTCAACAGCCGGTTCACCAGCTTCCGGCATCTGGCCTTCTTCCCGGAGCAGGCGGCCAATTGGGCCTGGCTGGACACCGCGGTGCGCGGCGCGGGCGATCAGCCGAAAGTGCTGAATCTGTTCGGCTATACGGGCGTAGCCAGCCTCGTCATGGCGGCGGCCGGCGCGGCGGTGACCCATGTGGACGCGTCGAAGCGCGCGGTGGCCTGGGCGCGGGAGAACGCGGCGCTGTCCGGCCTCGCCGAGCAGCCGATCCGCTGGATCGCCGAGGACGCGCGCAAATATGTGCAGCGCGAGGTGCGGCGCGGTTCGAAGTACGAGGGGATCATCCTCGATCCGCCAAAATACGGCCGCGGGCCGGACGGCGAGGTCTGGAAACTATTCGAAAACCTGCCTGAACTTGCTGGCCTATGTGCTGAACTTCTTTCGGAAAATGCCCGATTCCTGGTGTTGAACGCCTATGCCGAGCGGATCAGCGGCGCGGCTTTGTCCGGCCTGCTCGCCGACACGCTGAAGGGCCGCGGCGGAAGCATCGAATGGGGCGAACTGGCGCTCGTGCAGGAAGACGGGGCGCGTGAGATCGGCATGAGCTTCTACGCGCGCTGGCAGTCGGATGGTGGAAAGTCGTGAGCAGCCGGGCCGTCACCTCCCTGACCAATCCGACGGTCAAGGCCGTCCGCGCCCTGCACCTGCGCAAGGCGCGCGACGAGACCGGGCTGTTCGTGGCCGAGGGCCTGAAGACCGTCACCGAGGGCGTAGAGACCGGCCACATGCCGGTGATCCTGCTGCACGGTCCGCAGGCCTCTCACCCGCTGCTGAGCAAGGCGATCGAAGCGACGCTGGACGCCAGCGGCGAGGTGATCGAGGTCACCGAGGAGATTCTGGCCAAGGTCAGCCGCCGCGATAACCCGCAGGCCGTGGTTGGCGTCTTCCGACAGGTGTTCAAGCCACTGCCGGCCCTCGATCCCCAGTCGGCGCCAACCTGGGTCGCCCTGCACCGGGTCCGCGATCCGGGGAACCTCGGGACCATCGTGCGCACGGCGGACGCCGCCGGCTGCGGCGGGGTGATCCTGGTGGGCGAGTGCTGCGATCCCTATTCGGTCGAGGCGGTACGAGCCACCATGGGCTCGATCTTCGCCGTGCCGTTGACGCAGGCCAGCGAGGCCGAGTTCGCCGACTGGCGGCACGGCTGGCCCGGCTCAGTGGTCGGCACGCTGTTGAGCGCCGAGATCGACCACCGCCAGGCCGACTATGCCCGACCCACGATGATCCTGATGGGCAACGAGCAGCAGGGCCTGTCGCCCGACATGGCCGCGCTCTGCGACGTGAACGTCAAGATTCCGATGCGCGGCCGGGCTGACAGCCTGAACCTGTCGGTGGCGACCGGGATCATGATCTACGCCGCGACCGCCTAGCCGCGCTTTTTCGCCATGGCGGGCTTGGCGGCGGGGCTGAGCTTCTCACCCGACGCCGCCGGGCCCGTGGCCTCGCGCAGGGTCGGATTGCTGTCGTGGACGAAGCGGACGACCTTGCCGGCGCCATCGCGCTCGAAACGCAGTTCCTCGGCTTCGCTGCCGTCGTCGCGGATGCGGCGGAAGACGTCGCCGCCCTTGGGCTTGAAGACGGTGGTGTCGTCGCCCGGGGTGCGCGTGGGCAGGACCAGATAGGCCAGGCCGCCGGCCCACGGCACGATCACCGACTCCGAACTCCACGGCTGTTCCGAGTAGCGGCCGGCGTAGGCTTCCAGATCGACCTTTGCGGCCGGCGGATCCTTGAACTCGAACGCCGCGCGCTTGTCGATCAGGCCGAAGACGCCCTTGGCCAAGGGACCGGTCTCCTCCGCCGAATTGTCCATGACGATCACGGCGCGCGCGGTGGCGGGCTCCAGCCGCAGCGTCGTCTGATAGCCCGGGCAGTCGCCGCCATGGCCGACGTAGGTCTTGTCCCCGGCGCGGCTGACGCTGAAACCCAGGCCGTAGGTCGTCTTCCAGTCGGGATCGGTGAACTGCACGCGCTGCATCTCGTGCAGGGTCGAGGCCTTGAGCAGCTCGGGCTTTTCGGTGCGCAGCAGACGCAGTTGCCAGGCGGCAAACCGCGCCAGGTCCTCGACCGTCGAGGTGTAGCCGGCGGCGGGCGTGATGCCCTTGGTGTCGAAGGCTTTCAGGATATCGCGGCCACCGTCGCGCTTCAGCGCGCCATAGCCCACCGCCAGGCGGGTTCCGTAGAGCGGCATCGGCATGAAGGGATGGGTGTCGGCGAGCTGCAGCGGACCCAGGATATGGTTCTGGGCGTAGTCGGCGTAGGCCTCGCCCGACACCGCTGCCACGGTTTCGCCGACCAGGGTGAGGCCGAGGTTCGAATACTGGAAGTGTCGCGACGCCGGATAGTAGGGCGTCTGGCGGGCCACGGTCTCCCGGACCTGCGCGCGCGTCGGGAAGGCGAAATCCGGTCCGCTCCAGTAGGGAAAGTCGGATTCCCGCGGCAGGCCCGCCGAATGGCTCAGTAAGGCGCGAAGGGTGATCGGCCCGCTGTCGCCCTCGGCCGGCTTGAAGGTCGCCCACGGCAGATAGGTGGCGATCGGCTCGTCCAGCCTGACCTTGCCCTGCTCATAGAGCTGCATCAGCGAGACGGCGGTGAAGAGCTTCGAGATCGAGCAGATCGAATAGATGGTCTGCGGTGTCGCGGGGATCTTGTGGGCGGCGTCCAGCGTGCCGTAGCCCTTGGCCCAGATCAGCGTCTCGCCCGCCACGACACCCGCCGAGATCGCCGGGATGTGCTCGTAGGCCTGGACGCTTTCCAGCCAGAGGTCGGCCAGGCGCAGCGCCTCGGTCTGGGCGGCAATGTCCTTGACCGACTGCGCGGGCGGTTGAGGCGCCGCCGGGGCGCCGGTCTGCGCGAAGGCCGGCCCCGCGCCGATCACCAAGGCCAGGGCGAGCGCCGTCGCATTGCTTTTTCTGGATGTCACGAAATCATCCCTGTCCACATCAATCCAGCCGAAGGCCAGAGCGCCATGTGCCGCGCGAAAGCGCAACCCTGGGCGGCGACGGTGCGAGGTTGTGTCCCATGGCAAAGCTTGCGCGCCGCGCCAAACGGCGCTGGATATCCGTCGGCACAGGTTCGGGGGAACACCGATGGAGGATCGACGGGCGTTTTTGAGGTTCCTGTCGGCGAGCCCGCTCTACGCCGGCCTGCCGCTGGCGGGCGCGGCGCTCAGCCAGACACCGGACGCCTTGGTGGACAAGGCCGGCGACGCCCTGGACGTCTTCGACCTGGAGAAGGTCGCGCACCGCAACATCCCGCCGGCCCACTGGGGCTACCTGATGACTGGCGTCGATGCCGAGGAGACGCTGCGAGCCAACCACGAGGCCTATGGCCGCTATCAGTTGCGCACGCGGCGGCTGGTGGACGTCAGCAAACTGGACATGGGGATCGATCTCTTCGGGACGCGGTACGCCAGCCCGATTTTCCTCTGCCCGGTCGGTGGCCAGAGATCGTTCCAGGCGGAGGGCGAACTGGCGGTCGCCCGGGCGGCCAAGGGGCGCAACACGCTGCAGGTGCTGTCGACCGTCAGCTCGACGGGCGTCGAAGATGTGATCAAGGCCCGCGAGGCCCCGATCTGGTATCAACTCTACACCTCCTCCGATCTGGACGTGGCGATGAAGCTGGTGGCGCGGGCCGAGCGGGCGGGCTGTAGCGCCGTGGCGGTGACCGTCGACCTGCCGGCCGGCCGCAATACCGAAACAGCGATGCGACTGGCGCGCACCGATACGCGCCAATGCACCGCCTGCCACGCGGCCACCGGCTCGCAGTTCTTCACCCGGCCGATGTACCAGGGCATCGACGGCAGCCGCCTGTCCAACACCTCGCCCGCCCTGACCTGGGATTTCATCCGACGACTGCGCGACCACACGAAGATGAAGGTGCTCGTTAAGGGCCTCGAGACCGGCGAGGACGCGGCGTTGGCGGTGAAATATGGCGCCGATGGGGTGATGGTCTCCAATCACGGTGGTCGAGCCACCGAGACGGGCCGCGCAACGCTCGAATGCCTGCCCGAGGTGGTGGCGGCCGTGCGAGGACGCGTGCCGGTACTGGTGGACGGTGGCGTGCGGCGCGGGACAGACGCCCTGAAGGCCCTGGCGCTGGGCGCGACGGCCGTGGGTATCGGGCGGCCCTACATCTGGGGCCTGGGCGCGTTCGGCCAGCCTGGCGTGGAACGGACGCTGGACCTGCTCAACAACGAGCTGCGGCTCGCCATGGCCGGCGTCGGCGCGCGTAGCGTCCGCGAGATCACCCCGGCGGCGCTGATCCGCAAGGCCTAGGTAAGAGCTGCGGAACTATGATCTACGCGGCGTCGGAGTAACGCATGCGACGACTGAGTTTCCTGATCCTGCTGGCGGCGACGGCGACGGCGACTGGGCCCTGCGCCCACTCGGCGCCTCAGCGCTGGGCCAAGGCGATGCCTACCGCGGACTTTTCGGTGGACCGCCCGATAGGCTGGGCGGCGACCGCCGGGCCGGCGGATCGGCTGTACCTGGTGAATTTCGCCTGTCGCCCCATAGCCGCTGGTCAGGCCGGCGCGGGCCTCTGCGACGGACAGGCGGAGATTTCCGTACGCTCCGAGGCCGGTGCGCCGAAGGCCGCGCGGACGCAGGCCTGCTGGAACCTTGTGGAGACCGTGAGCGAGACTCAGGTCGCGCCCGGCCGCCGGACTCAGACCAGCCAGCTCTCCTGCGCCATCGGTCCGCGGCGGTTCTTGATTGTCGAGCGCCACTGGAAGGGCGACAGGCACGCGGCGAGCTATGAACGCATCGCCATGCGCATGGCCAAGAGCCTGCGCTATCCGGCCAAGACGCCGGGCAGGCCGCTGTTTCCTCGCCTTTAGGTCCCTCTGGGTTTCGCTCGCGCGGTCGGCTCGGCGACAGACGGGTCTTCGGGCCAGAGGTGTTTGGGGTAGCGGCCGCGCATGTCGCTGCGGACATCCTTCCACGAGCCCTTCCAGAAGCCCGGCAGATCGTTGGTGGTCTGGATCGGCTTGTGGCCCGGGGACAGCAGGGAGACGGTGAGCGCGATGCCACCGACGGTCGGATGGGCGGTCAGGCCGAAGACCTCCTGCACCCGGACATCGACGCGCGGGCCGGCATCGGCGGCGTAGTCGATGGCGAAGCTGTTGCCGGTGGGTGCGATCCAGCGGGCCGGCGCCTCGGTCTCCAGCCGGCGATATAAGTCCCACGGGATCAGGGCGCGGAGCGCGCCATCCAGGGCGTCGGGCTTGACGCTGGCGAGCGCGCGGACACCGGTCAGCAGCGGGGTCAGCCAAGCATCGAGGGTGGCGGTCAGCGCCGCGTCGGACAGGTCCGGCCAGTTCGCATCGCGCTCGCGGAGGAAGGCCAGGCGCCGGCGAAGCGACCGCGCGGCCTCGCTCCAGGGCAAAATCCCGATACCCTCGGCGCGGACGCGGTCGGCGAGCGCGGCGGCGATCAGGGCCGGATCGGGATTGTCATCGACAGTCTCGCGGACGGTGAGCTTGCCGAGCCGCGTCAGGCGCAGGCTGCGCAGGCGCCCTGCCCCGCTCTCTTCGAGGCGATGCTCGATGGTGAGCTGGCCGGCGAAGGCGGTGATCAGCTCGTCCTGCTCCAGAGGCGCGGCCAGCAGGATGCGGTCGCGGCGCTCGGCCCCGCCGAGTTCGGCCACCGCCATCCAGGTCTCGCGGGCCAGGGCGTCGGTAGGCTCCAGGAACGCGCCGCGTCCACTGACCAGCTGGAACTCGCCCTGCGGTCCGCGGGCGCGGGCGATGCGCTCGGGATAGGCATAGGCGAGCAACAGACCGTCGGAGAGCGGCTCGCCGCCGACGGCCTTCGGACCCGCCCTGCCCGCCATCCCCGCCCAGCGGTCGGCGAGCGCCTTGGCGTCGCGGGCTCGGGGGCTCCGGTCGCGGTCGAGGCTCTCCAATCGGTGGCGCAGGTCAACATCGCGGCCGCCGAGATTGCGCTCGGTGATCAGGGCCGCGATGCGGGTGGCGCGGGGCGCCTGGCCGGTCTCGGCGGCCCTCAGGACCATGTGCGCCAGGCGGGGCGGCAGGGGCATGTCGGCGAGCGCGCGGCCGTGCGAGGTGAGCACGCCGTCGCCGGTCAGAGCGTCGAGGCGGATCAGCAGGCTGCGGGCCTCGGCGAAGGCGGCAGCCGGCGGCGGGTCGAGGAAGGCCAGCGCGCTCGCGTCCTTGGCGCCCCAGCGGGCGAGGTCGAGGGCAAGGCCGGAAAGGTCGGCATCGAGGATTTCCGGATCGGCGTAGGCCGGCAGCGCGCGGGTCTCCGCCTCGTCCCACAGGCGGTAGCAGACGCCGGGCTCGGTGCGGCCGGCGCGCCCGCGGCGCTGGTCGGCGGCGGCGCGGGAGACTCGCACGGTGGCCAGGCGGGTCAGGCCGCTGGCCGGATCGAAACGTGGCACGCGGGCAAGGCCGGCGTCGATGACCACCCGAACGCTCTGGATGGTCAGGCTGGTCTCGGCGATGGAGGTAGCGAGCACGACCTTACGCTTGCCCTGCGGCGGCGGCGCGATAGCCCGGTCCTGGTCGCGCGGATCGAGCGCGCCATAGAGCGGCGCGATCTCGACGTTGGCCCACCCTTGCTTAGGAAGGGGCCGCGCATTGAGGCGCTCGACTGTGCGCAGGATCTCGCCCTGGCCGGGGAGGAAGACCAGCAGGCTCCCGGTCTCGGCGACGAGCGCGCGGTCGATGGCGCGGACGGCCCGGTCCTCCAGGCGCAGACGCTCGTCTCGCCCGAGATAGTGGGTCTCGACCGGCCAGGCGCGGCCCAGGCTTTCAATGACAGGAGCACCTGCAAGCAGCCGGGCGACCGCTGCCCCGTCGAGCGTCGCCGACATCACCAGGATGCGCAGATCCTCGCGCAGCAGACTTTGGGCGTCGCGGGCCAGCGCCAGGCCCAGGTCGGCGTCGAGGCTGCGCTCATGAAACTCGTCGAAGATCACGCAGGCGACGCCGGCCAGCGCCGGATCGCCAAGGATCATCCGCGTGAAAACGCCTTCGGTCACGACCTCGATGCGGGTGGCGGCCGAGACCTTCGATTGCATCCGCACGCGGAAACCGACGGTCTGGCCGACCGGTTCGCCCAGGGTGGACGCCATCCGCTCAGCCGCCGCGCGGGCGGCCAGGCGCCGAGGTTCGAGGACGATGATCCTGCCGCCGCTCACCCAGGCCTCGGCCAGCAGTTCCAGGGGCACGACGGTGGTCTTGCCCGCGCCGGGGGGCGCCACCAGCACGCTCGCGGTCCGCTCGGCGAGCGCTGCCTTCAGGGCCGGCAGGGCGTCGTGGATGGGGAGCATTCTTGCGCCATAGCCGCCGTTGAGGGCAACGCCAAGCCTTGGCGCTTGACCATAGCGGCACAACCAAGCCACGGTCCGGCCAATTATTAGCCGGCGGCCCCGTTACGATGGCGTTTGGGGGGGACCGCTGTTCGGAGGGAATATGTGGCGCATTAAGTCGCTCGACGCGATCCTCGCGACCGCGGAGAAGAAGTCGCTTCACCGCTCGTTGGGTCCCGTCCAACTGACCATGCTGGGAATCGGCGCGGTCATCGGCACCGGTATCTTCGTGCTCACCGCCACGGCCGCGCAAAAGGCCGGTCCGGGCATGATGATCTCGTTCATGATCGCCGGCGCGGTCTGCGCGGTTGCCGCACTCTGCTACTCGGAACTGGCCTCGATGGTGCCGGTGGCGGGCTCAGCCTACACCTACTCCTACGCGGTGATGGGCGAGCTGGTCGCCTGGCTGGTGGGCTGGGCGCTGATCCTGGAATATGCGCTGGGGGCCAGCGCGGTGGCGGTCGGCTGGTCCGGCCATATCGTCGGCCTGTTCGACGCCATCGGAATCCACATCCCGCACGCGCTCACCGTCGGCCCGAAGGTGGTCATCGGCTCCTTCCTGGAAGGCGGCGAGGTCGGTGGGATCATCAACCTGCCGGCGGTGATCATCACCGCCCTGGTGACCGGCCTGCTGATCCTCGGCACCAAGGAAAGTGCGACGGTCAACGCCGTGCTGGTGGCCATCAAGGTCGCCGCCCTGACGCTATTCATCGTCCTGACCGTGCCGATGATCACCGGCCACATGCAGAACTTCACCCCCTTCGCGCCACGCGGCTGGGGCAACCCGCTGGGCTCGTCCGGCACCGGGGTGCTGGGCGCGGCGGCCTCGATCTTCTTTGCCTATGTGGGCTTCGACGCGGTCTCCACGGCGGCTGAAGAAACCAAGAACCCGCAGCGCAACGTGCCGATCGGCCTGATCGCCTCGCTGTCGATCTGCACCATCTTCTACCTGCTGGCCGCCAGCGGCGCGATCGGCGCCTTCGGAGCCCAGCCGCTGATGGGCCCGAACGGGGTGGCCTATGACCCGGGCTCGCCCGAGTTCTCCGCCGCCTGTACGGCGATCGGCGCCCATACGCCGCTGGTCTGCTCCAAGGAAGCGCTGGCCTATGTCCTGCGCGAGGTTGGTCATCCGGTGTTCGGCAACATCGTGGCGCTGGCGGCGACCATCGCGCTCCCCTCCGTCGTGCTGCTGATGATGTACGGCCAGACGCGGATCTTCTTCGTGATGGCGCGCGACGGCCTGCTGCCACCGGTCCTGTCGACCGTCCACCCGAAGTTCAGGACGCCCTGGATCATCACCCTGGTGACCGGCGCGGTGGTCGCGACATTCGCGGCCTTCCTGCCGGTGGGTCAGCTCGCCGACTACTCCAACTCCGGGACGCTGTTCGCCTTCGCGGCGGTGTCGCTGGGCGTGATGATCCTGCGTTTCACGGACCCGAACCGGGTGCGGCCGTTCAGGACGCCCCTGCTGTTCATCGTCGCCCCGGCGTCGATCATCGGTTGCGCGGTGCTGTTCATGAGCCTGGACGGCAAGTCCAAGGGCCTGTTCATCTCCTGGACTGTGATCGGCCTGATCTTCTACTTCTGCTACGGCTTCTGGAAATCCAACGTCCGTCGCGGCGTCGAAGTTGACGAGCCGCTGGTCGAAGGTCCGGGCGGCGGTCCGGCTTAGTCCGGTCAGCGACAACCGACGGAAAGGCCCGGGTTCGTCCCCGGGCCTTTGCTGTTAGGAGGCCTTTTCTTATGGGCCGCAAAGCCCGATCATGGGGACGACATGAACGCGCCGCAGCCGCCCCCCTCGAAACAGGACTTCGCCATCCGCGCGATCATCGCGCCGGTGACGCCCCTGCAGCAGAACTGCACCATCGTCTGGTGCGCCAAAACCCGGAAGGCCGCGATCATCGATCCGGGCGGCGAGGTTGACCGCCTGATGGGCGCGATCGCCGACAACGGCCTGACGCTGGAGAAGATCTGGATCACCCACGGCCACCTGGACCATGCGGGCGGAACCCAGGCGATCAAGGATCTGACCGGCGTGCCCATCGAGGGGCCGCACCCGGACGACGCCTTCTGGATCGACGAGATCACCGCCTCGGGCGCGAAGTGGGGCATGCCGGAAGCCCGCAGCTTCACCCCCGACCGCTGGCTGCACGACGGCGACGTGGTGACGCTGGGGGAGACGCAGTTCGAGGTCTACCACTGTCCCGGACATACGCCCGGCCACGTGATCTTTTTCCACCGCGAAGCCCGCTTCGCCCAGGTTGGCGACGTGCTGTTCCAGGGCTCGATCGGCCGCACCGACTTTCCGCGCGGCAATCATGCGCAACTGATCGAAGCGATCACCACAAGGCTCTGGCCGCTCGGTGACGATGTGCGCTTCGTGCCGGGGCACGGCCCGATGTCGACCTTCGGCCAGGAACGGAAGACCAATCCGTTCGTCGCCGACGACATCCTGGCGGCCCAATGATTGTCGCTTGGGTAATGTCAGCCGCGAAATCAGGCCGTTACGCGCCGAGACCAACCTCGACCCCATGGAGCCGATCCTCGACATGACCGCCACCGCCGCCCGCATCCTGATGGTGGACGACGATCCCGGCATCCGCGACGTCGTGTCCGACTTCCTGGGCAAGCACGGCTACCGGGTCGACACGGCCGGCGACGCCGTCGAGATGGAGGCTGCCCTGGAACGTGGGCCGGTGGACCTGATCGTCCTGGACGTCATGCTGCCGGGCGAGGACGGCCTGGCCATCTGCCGCCGGTTTGCGAATGGCGATGGAGGCCCGCCGATTATCATGCTGTCGGCCATGGGCGAGGACACCGACCGGATCGTCGGCCTGGAACTGGGCGCCGACGACTATCTGGCCAAGCCCTGCAACCCACGCGAACTGCTGGCTCGGGTCCGCGCCGTCCTGCGCCGCGCCGAGCAGCGCAGCGGCAACGCGGGCGTCGGGGCGGGCTGTGAGTTCGCCGGCTGGCGGCTGGACCTGGTGCGCCGCGAACTGCGCTCGCCGGCCGGGGTGGTGGTGAACCTCTCGTCGGGCGAGTTCTCGCTGCTGCGCGCGTTCGTCGAGCGGCCGCAGCGGGTGCTGACCCGCGACCAGCTGCTGGAATTCGCCCGCGGTCCGGACAGCGACGCCTTCGACCGGGCCATCGACGTGCAGATCAGCCGGCTGCGGCGCAAGCTGGACGACGGCGGCAACGGCCAGGACCCGATCCGCACCATCCGCAACGAAGGCTATATGTTCACCGCCAAGGTGCGCCGAGCATGACCTCCCAGCCGCTGGTCGGTCACAAGCCGCAGGCCGGCGGCGGCGCGGACCGACCATGGCGTCTGTTCAAGACCCGCGCTGCGCGGCCGGCGGCCTCGGTGTTCGGCTGGGGGGGGCGGCCCACGGCCTCCCTGTTCGGCCGTCTGCTGACCTTGATCTTCATCAGCCTGATCGCCGCCCAGGCCATCAACCTGTTCCTGATCTTCAACCTGCC
>JANYET010000016.1 GCA_025359785.1 Alphaproteobacteria bacterium
CGAACGGCGGCTACATGACCCTGATGCTGCTGACGGCGCCGAACTCTCCGTTCGACGCGGGCGTGGCGGGCGCGCCGGTGACCGACTGGACGCTCTACGACACGGCCTATACCGAGCGCTACATGGGTACGCCGGCGGACAATCCTGCGGGCTATCGCGACAGCCAGGTGGTCGCGCGGCTAGGCGCCCTGAAGCCGGGCTCGCTGCTGCTGGTTCACGGTATGGCCGACGACAACGTCATCTTCGAGAACTCGACGCGGCTGATCTATTCCCTGCAAGCCAGGGCCATCCCTTTCGAGATGATGACCTATCCCGGTTTGCGCCACCGGACGGGATGGACGTCGAAGCCGATGATCCACCGCGCGCGCGCGACGCTGGACTTCTTCGACCGCAAGCTGAAACCTGCCCCGGCGCCGAACATCGGCTAGTCCCTTGCGGCAAGGCCACCCGCTACGCGGCCGCCTTCAACCTTTCCAGCAGGATCTTGTGCAGTTCGCCGTTGGCGCAGCACACCGAACCCGTCCCCAGCGCATCGTCGCCGCCATCGGCGTCGGTGACCGTGCCGCCCGCCTCGGTGACCATCAGGAGACCCGCGGCCATGTCCCACGGCGACAGGTCGCGCTCCCAGAACCCGTCGAACCTCCCGGCCGCCACCCAGGCCAGATCGAGCGCGGCGGAGCCGAAACGGCGCACGCCAGAGACACGCTGGCTGACCTGATGAAGTTCCTTGAGGAACCGTCCGTGCTGGCCATGGCCGAGGAACGGAATCCCGGTGGCGAAGACGGCCTCCTCGAATCTCGTGCGCGCGGCGACGCGCAGGCGGCGGTCGTTGAGATAGGCGCCCTTGCCTCGCTCGGTCCAGAACAGGTCGGCGTTGGCGGGATTGTAGGTCACGCCGGCCACGATCTGACCCTCGCGCCTCAGGGCGACGTTGATCGCGAAGTGCGGCATGGCGTGGAGGAAGTTCGTGGTGCCGTCGAGGGGGTCGACGATCCAGGTATGGGTCTTGTCGGTGCCCTCGATCATCCCGCGCTCTTCGCCTAGGAAGCCGTAGCCGGGACGCGCCTTGGAGAGCGCCTCGAAGATCGCCTGCTCGGCCTTGAGGTCGGCGGCGGAGACGAAGTCGGCCGGGGCCTTTTTGGCCACCTGCAATTCGGCCAGCTCGCCGAAGTCGCGGTTGAGGCCGCGCGCCGCCTTGCGGGCAGCGTCGGACATGACCTTCAGAAGGGCGGATTGCGTGCTCACGGTATGAAAGATCTCGGCGGCAGTGAAGGGCGCGGAACCTAGTCGTGCAGCCCGACCGAAGCAAGAAGAGCGCCTTCTAAACCTCCCCCGATTTCGGGGGAGGTATTAAGCGCGCTCGCCGACGCCAAGCGCGATCTCGGCGTTGAAGGCTGTAACCGCCGCGGCGGGACCGTCGGCATGGGCCCAGACGCCCGCCGAGACGGCCAGGAAATCGGCGCCGGCGGCGGCCAGCTGGCGTGCGGTCGCGACGGTGATCCCGCCGATGGCGACGCAGGGGATCACCATGTCGAGCTGCCAGCCGGTGAGCAGATCGGGCTCAGCGTGGGTCGTGGCGTGCTTGGTCGTGGTCGGGAAGAAGGCCCCGAAGGCCACGTAGTCGGCGCCGCCCTCGGCGGCTTCCATGGCGAGGTGCAGGCTGTCGTGACAGGTGACGCCGACCATGCGGTCGTTGCCCATTATCCGGCGCGCCTGGGCCAGCGGCATGTCGGACTGGCCGACATGGACCCCGTCGCAGCCCAGGCTCACGGCCAGGTCGGGCCGGTCGTTGAGGATCACCGCCACGTCGCGGGCCGCCGCGATCGGCATCAGCACATCGACCGCCGCGGCGACGATGTCGTCAGGCTGGTCCTTAAGGCGGATCTGCAGGGCGGCCACGTCGCCGGCGTCGAGCGCATGGGCGAGGGTGCGGCCGAAGCCCGCCAGGTCATCGAGCCTGGGCGGGGTGATCAGGTAGAGGCGGCAAAGCGGCAGGGCCATGGGTGTGGGTGTTAGGTCACCGCAGCAGCGCCCTCAAGGCATAAGCCACGGCCGCGGTGGCCAGCATCGCGCCCAGCGCCAGGCCGAAGAACCAGCTCAGGCGCTTCCACAGCGGCGCGAGCGGCGCGCCGGGCTCCGGCGGCGGGTCAATGATAGCCCGCATCGACGCCCACCTTGCCGCGGAAGATCCAGTAGACCCACAGGCTGTAGCCGATGATCGCCGGCAGCAGGATGACCACGCCGACCAGCATCAGGCCCAGCGCGTTGTCGGCGTTGGCGGCGGCCCGGAAATCCAGGCTGTAGGGCACGATGTTGGGGAAGAACCCGACGGCCAGGCCCAGGTAGCCGGAGAGGAACATCGCAATCGCGCCGGCGAACGGCCAGCCGTGCGTCCGGCGCCGAAGACCCAGGGCGGCGGCGCCCAGGCCCACCGCGCCGAGGATCGGGATCGGTGACAGGCGGGCCAGATGGCCGAGGTCGAAGCCTGCGCCGGTCCAACCCCAGCGCGCGGCGACCTCCGGATGGACCAGCAGGGTGGCGAGGCTGACGGCGCCCAGCAGCACGCTCACCGCGGCCAGCGCGATCCAGGCCCACCGCCGCGCGCGGCCGTGCAGCTCGTCCTCGGTGCGCCAGATCAGCCAGCAGGCGCCGATCAGCGCGTAGCCGGCCACCAGACCCACGGCGACCAGCAGGCTGTAGGGGCTCAGCCAGTCGAGGACGCCGCCGGCGAACTGTTTGTCGCGCAGGGTTACGCCCTGGATGAAGCCGCCCAGCACCAGGCCCTGGGCCAGGGTGGCGGCGATCGAACCGGTGGCGAAGGCGATGGTCCAGAACCGCTTGCCGCGCGCCCGGGCCCTGAGCCGGAACTCGAAGGCGACGCCGCGCAGGGTCAGCGCCAGCAGCATGATCAGGATCGGAATGTAGAGCGCCGGCATCAAGGCGGCGTAGGCATAGGGGAAGGCCGCGAACAGGCCGCCGCCGCCCAGCACCAGCCAGGTCTCGTTGCCGTCCCAGACCGGGGCCACGGTGGACATCATCACATCCCGCTCGGCCGGAGAGCCGGCGAACGGAAACAGGATGCCGATCCCGAGATCGAAGCCGTCGAGCAACACATAGAGCAGGACGGCGATGGCGATGATCGCGGCCCAGATCAGCGGCAGGTCGAGGCTCATGATCCCGCTCCGAGGTCGCTCGGCGCGGCGGCCAGGGCGTAGCCCGGCGGCCGAACGCCTGCCGCCGCCCCGGTGCCGGTCAGCGGGCCTTCGCCCATCAGCCGCAGGATGTAGAGCACGCCGACGCTGAAGATCAGGGCGTAGATGACCATGAACGCCAGCAGCGAGACCGAGACCTCGCCCCGGGTCACCGGCGAGACCGCGTCGGCGGTCCGCAGCACGCCATAGATCACCCAGGGCTGGCGGCCGACCTCGGCCACGACCCAGCCCGCCACCACCGCCACGAAGCCAGCCGGCCCCATGGCGACACAGGCCCGCAGGAACCATCGGGCCTGGGCGAGCTGGCCTCGCCAGACCACGAAGCCGCCCCATAGGCCCAGGGCGATCATCGCTAGCCCTAGGCCGACCATCACCCGGAAGGCCCAGAACACCAGGAACACCGGCGGCCGGTCCTGGGCTGCGAAGGCTTTCAGGCCCTTGATCTCGGCGTTGGTGCTGCCGGCGGTGATCAGGCTGCCCAGTTTGGGGATGGAGATTTCCCAGCGGTTCGACGCGGTGGCGCGGTCAGGCCAGGCGGCGATGTGGAAGGCCTGGCCCGACTTGGTGTCCCAGAAGGCCTCGATGGCCGCCAGCTTGGCCGGCTGGTAGCGCAGCGCCTGCTTGCCTGACATGTCGCCGGCCAGCAGCTGCAGGGGGGCCACGATGGCGAACATGCCGATGGCCATCTTCAGGGCGAGGCCGCTCTCTTGCTCGTCCGGGGCCTTCAGCAGCCGCCAGGCCGAGGCCGCGCCCACCACCAGCGAGGTGGTCAGGTAAGCCGCCAGCATCATGTGGACCAGCCGCACCGGGAAGGTCGGCGACAAGATCACCTCGCCCCAGTGGGTGGCGCGCAGGGCTCCGCTCGCCAGCCGGACATAGCCGCTCGGATGCTGCATCCAGCTGTTGGCGGAGATGATCCAGAAGGCCGAGACGGCCGTGCCGAGCGCCACCAGCGCGGTGGCTGTGAAATGCAGGCGCGGCCCGACCTTCTTCCAGCCGAACAGCATCACGCCCAGGAAGCTCGCCTCCAGGAAGAAGGCCGTCAGCACCTCGAACGCCAGCAGCGGCCCGATCACCGGCGCGGCGGCCACGGAAAACACGCTCCAGTTGGTGCCGATCTCGTAGGACATCACCACGCCGGTCACCACGCCCATCCCGAAGGAGAGCGCGAAAATCTTCACCCAGAACAGATAGAGCGTCTTGAACGCGGCGTTGTTGGTGGCGAGCCACAGCCCCTCCAGCACCGCCAGAAAGCTGGCCAGCCCGATCGTGAAGCTCGGGAAGATGATGTGAAAGGCGATCGTGAAGGCGAACTGCAGACGCGACAGCAGAAGGGCGTCGAAATGCATGGCGGGTCCTGCGCTCGCCCACGGATCGCGGACAGGCGGCTCCTGCACCCACAACGCACAAGTCGGAGTTTCGGTCATCCGATGGTTGTTCGCGGAGTTTGTGAGTTTATCGCCGGCCTGACAAACTTGCGAATGACTTGCAAACGCGTTCGCAATTGGCTATCTGACAATCCAGAAGTCGGGAGCCGCCGCGCGCGCCATGTACGTCTGCAATTGCAACGGTATTCGGGAACGCGACGTCCGCGCGGCCATCGCCGCCGGCGCCAGCCGCCCCGCGCAGATCTTCAAGGCTTGCGACAGCGCCGCCCAGTGCGCCCGCTGCGTCTGCGACATGCGCAAGATGCTGGACGAGGAGCGCGAGGCGCTCCGCTACGCCGCGGAGTAGTTTCGAAGGCGTTTTCGGCGCTCGATGCGAGAGCGCAAACCACTTGCAAACATAGGCTTTGACTTGGACCCGCGCCGACGCGAAGGGTCGTGGGTTCAGCCTTCTTGAGGAGACCGGCGATGCAAGGCGACAAGGCGATTATCCGGCTCCTGAACGCGGTGCTCACCAATGAGCTGACCGCGGTCAACCAGTACTTCCTGCACGCGCGGATCTACGAGAACTGGGGTCTCGCCCGGCTCGGCAAGGTCACCTACGACGAGTCGATCGGCGAGATGAAACACGCCGACAAGCTGATCAAGCGCATCCTGTTCCTCGATGGCCTGCCGAACCTGCAGGACCTGAACAAGCTGGCGATCGGCGAGACCATCGGCGAGACCCTGGCCGCCGATCTGGCCGTCGAGACCGGCGGGCGCAGCACTCTGGTCCCGGGCGTGAAGCAGTGCGAGGACGCCCAGGACTACGTCTCCCGCGAAATCCTGACGGAAATCCTCGTCGACACCGAAGAGCACATCGATTTCCTCGAGACCCAGCTTGCCCTGCTGCGTAGCCTGGGCGAACAGAACTACCTGCAGAGCGCCGCGGGAGGCCTTGGGGGCGAACTCGGCGGGAGCTGAGCTGAGGCCCGGAACCGCGCCCGCCCCTAGGGATTTTGTTTACAGGCGACGTCTAACGGTGGGGGCGCCAGAGTCGTTGGGAGGCCAGACCATGCCTGCAAATCCGGTTCGCGGGGCTGTCGATGGCCTCGCCAACAGCCGTGGCCGTTCCGCGCAGCATATCCTGATCGGGCTGGGCCTGACCGTCGGCGCGGTGGCGATCTCGGCTCTGGTGGCGCGGCTGAACGCGCCCACCGAGGACAATGACGAGGTCTACTCCGACTACGAGGAACTGGTTCAGCCGGAGATCAAGCCGCCGCCGAAGGTGTTCGCCGCGATCTGGCCGCCGCTGTTCCTGACGCTGACCCTGTCCGGCTGGCGGATCTGGAATGCGCCCAAAAGCCCGGCGCGCACCCAGGCGCTGACGTTGTGGGGCCTGGTTCAGGCGCTGAACGCCGTCTGGATGGCGCTGGGGCCCAAGCGGTTATCGGGCCAGTTGGCCGCGGCGGTCGCCTCGTTCGGCACGGCCAGCGCCTATGTCTGGCGCGCGCGCGCCGTCGACCCGCCGGCCGCGAACCTGGTCGGCCCCTACGTCGGCTGGATCGGCTTCGCCAATGTGCTGACCGAAGAGCTCTGGCGGAAGAACCCCGACTATCGGGTCATGCACTAGCCGCGCTCGCGCCTTCGCCATAGGCTCGCCCCCAACGATAAGCGGGTGGGAGCGAAACGATGACAGCGGCTGCTGTGGGCGCCGAACCGGGCAAGCATGGGCCGGGCAAGCATGGGCCGGGCAAGCGTGGATCGAACCGGCTGGTAATCGCCGGGGCGTCGGCGGGCACGGTCTTCGAGTGGTACGATTTCTTCCTCTACGGATCGCTCGCCAGCTTCATCACCGAGCACTTCTTCTCCGGCGTCAACGCCACCACGGGCTATATCTTCGCGCTCCTGGCCTTCGCCGCCGGCTTCGCGGTGCGCCCGTTCGGGGCCATCGTCTTCGGCCGCCTGGGCGACATCTGGGGGCGTAAGAACACCTTCCTCGTCACCATGCTGCTGATGGGGCTCTCGACCTTCGTGGTGGGCTGCCTGCCCAGCTATTCGACCATCGGGGTGGCCGCGCCGGTGATGCTGATCGTCAGCCGCCTGGTCCAGGGTCTGGCCCTGGGCGGCGAGTACGGGGGGGCTGCGACCTACGTCGCCGAGCACGCGCCGGAGGGCAAGCGCGGCCTCTACACCAGCTGGATCCAGACCACGGCGACGGTGGGGCTGTTCCTGAGCCTGATCGTCATCATCGCGGTGCGCACCCGGATCGGCGAGGACGCCTTCAAGGCCTGGGGCTGGCGGATACCGTTCCTGGTCTCGGTGGTGCTGCTGGGCGTGTCGCTGTGGATCAGGCTGCGGCTGAACGAAAGCCCGGTCTTCCAGAAGATGGTCGACGAGGGCACGACCTCCAAGGCGCCGTTGACCGAGAGCTTCGCACGCTGGCCCAACCTCAAGCTGGTGCTGCTGGCGCTGGCCGGCCTGACCGCCGGCCAGGCGGTGGTCTGGTACACCGGGCAGTTCTACAGCCTGTTCTTCCTCGAAAAGACTCTGAAGATCGAAGGCGTCCTGACCAACGAGTTGGTCGCCGTGGCGTTGCTGCTGGGCACGCCGTTCTTTGTCATCTTCGGCTGGCTGTCGGACAAGATCGGCCGCAAGCCGATCATCCTGGCCGGCTGCCTGCTGGCGGTGCTGACCTATTTCCCGATCTTCAAGGCGATCACCGTGGCCGGCAATCCAGCGCTCGCCGCGGCCAGCGCGTCGGCGCCTGTGACCGTGGTCGCCGACCCCGCCGACTGCGCGTTCCAGTTCGATCCGGTGGGCAAGAAAACCTTCGCCTCGTCCTGCGATCTGGCCAAGTCGGCGCTGGCCACCGCCGGTGTCAGCTACGCCAACCGCGCCGCGCCGGCCGGCTCGGTCGCCGAGGTCCATATTGGCGCGGTGACCCTCGCCAGCTTCAAGGGCCAGGCCCTGCCAGCCGCCGAACTGAAGACCCAGAAAGCCGCCTGGACCAAGACCCTGGGCGGCGCGCTGAAGGCCGCCGGCTACCCGGCCAAGGCCGACCCGGCGAAGATCGACCGGGTCAAGCTGGTGGGCCTGCTCTGGCTGCTGGTGCTCTATGTGACCATGGTCTACGGCCCGATCGCCGCGGCCCTGGTGGAGATGTTCCCGGCGCGCATCCGCTACACCTCCATGTCGCTGCCCTATCATGTCGGCAACGGCTGGTTCGGGGGCTTCCTGCCGACCACCGCCTTCGCCATGGTCGCGGCCACCGGCAATATCTACTACGGCCTCTGGTACCCGGTGGTGGTCGCCGGCGTGACGTTCGTCGTCGGCCTGCTGTTCGTGAAGGAGATGCGCGGCGCGAAGATCGAAGAGTAAGCGCAGGAGATGCTCCCCCTGCAGGGGGAGCTCCCGCGAATCTGGTGAGGGGGTTTCCTCTCCGGCGTTCGAGATGTCGCCGGTTGCGGACTCAGGAGCGGAAACCCCCTCCGTCGGCTTTGCCGACACCTCCTCCTGATCGGGCTTCGCCCTGGGGCGGATCTGTACCGCCTACTCCGCCGCTGCCCGGGTGATGCCGATCTTTGGGGCCAGCTCGCCGGAGGCGTAGCGCTTGGCCATGGCGGTCATGGGGAGCGGGGTGATCTTGCTGGCCCAGCCGGCCGTGCCGAATTCCTCGAAGCGCTGGCGGACCACCACGCGCATGGCGTCCATGGCGGGCTTCAGATATTTGCGCGGGTCGAACTCGCCGGGGGTCTCGGCGAACACCTTCCGGATGGCGCCGGTCATGGCCATGCGGTTGTCGGTGTCGATATTGATCTTGCGGACGCCGTGCTTGATGCCCCGCTGGATTTCTTCGACCGGCACGCCCCAGGTCTGGGGCATCTCGCCGCCGTACTGGTTGATGATGTCCTGCAGGTTCTGCGGCACGGACGACGACCCGTGCATCACCAGGTGGGTGTTGGGCAGACGCGCGTGGATTTCCTCGATCACGTTCATGGCGAGCACGTCGCCGTCCGGCTTGCGGGTGAACTTGTAGGCGCCGTGGCTGGTGCCCATGGCGATGGCCAGAGCATCGACGCCGGTGGCCTTCACGAAATCCACGGCCTGGTCGGGGTCGGTCAGCAGCTGGGAATGGTCGAGCTTGCCCTCGAAGCCGTGGCCGTCTTCCTTCTCGCCTTCGCCGGTCTCGAGGGAGCCCAGGATGCCGAGCTCGCCCTCGACGGAGGCGCCGACCCAGTGGGCCATGTCGCAGACCGCCTTGGTGACGGCGACGTTGTAGTCGTAGTCGGCCGGCGTCTTGCCGTCGCCCTTCAGCGAGCCGTCCATCATCACGCTGGTGAAGCCGAACTGGATCGCCGTGGCGCAGGTCGCCTCGTTGTTCCCGTGGTCCTGGTGCATGCAGATCGGGATGTGCGGGTACATCTCGGCGAGCGCATCGATCAGGTGCTTGAGCACGATGTCGTTGGCGTAGGAGCGCGCGCCACGCGACGCCTGGATGATCACCGGCGCGTCGACGGCGTCGGCCGCCTCCATGATCGCCAGGCCCTGTTCCATGTTGTTGATGTTGAACGCCGGCACGCCGTAGCTGTGCTCAGCGGCATGGTCGAGAAGCTGTCGCAGGGTGATACGGGCCATCGGTCTCTTCGCTCTCGTCGTTTTCTATCGGGCCCTGTTGTCCCGGTTTAGGAGGGCCGCCACGCCGGGCAGCGTCTTGCCCTCCATCCATTCAAGAAACGCGCCGCCGGCCGTGGAGACGAAGGTGAAGTCGTCCACGACGCCCGCCGCGTTCAGCGCCGCCACCGTATCACCGCCGCCGGCCACCGCCACCAGCTTGCCCTCGCGGGTCAGTTTGGCGGCATAGCGGGCGGCCTCCAGGGTGCCCTTGTCGAAGGGCGGGATCTCGAAGACGCCCAGCGGCCCGTTCCAGACCAGGGTCTTGGAATTGGCCATGGCGCGGCACAGGCGCTCGACGGTCTCGGGGCCGGCGTCGAGGATGCGTTCGTCGTCGTCGACAGAGCCCACGTCACGGACGCGGGCCGGCGCGCCGGGCGCGAGCTTTTCGGCCACCACAATGTCCAGTGGCAGGAACAGTTTGCAGTTGTTCTGGCCGGCCAGCCGGATCACGTCGCGGGCGGTCTCGGCCAGCTCCTTCTCGCAATAGGAGGCGCCGACGTCGTGGCCCTGAGCGTAGAGGAAGGTGTTGGCCATGCCGCCGCCGATCGCCAGCTTGTCGAGCTTGGTCACCAGGTGGCGCAGCAGGTCGAGCTTGGTGGAAACCTTCGATCCCCCGACGATGCCCAGGACGGGCCGTTCCGGGTTGCCGAGCGCGCGGTCAAGCGCATCCAGTTCCAGCCGCATCTGCTCGCCCGCATAGGCCGGCAGGCGGTGGGCCAGCGCCTCGGTGGAGGCGTGCGCGCGGTGGGCGGCGGAGAAGGCGTCGTTGACGTAGAGGTCGCCGTTGGCGGCCAGGGCATCGGCGAATTTGCGGTCGTTAGCCTCCTCGCCGGGATGGAAGCGGACGTTTTCCAGCAGCAGCACATCGCCCGGAGCCATGGCGGCGACGGCCTCACGGGCCTTGGGGCCGATGCAGTCCTCGGCGAAGGCGACAGGCACGCCCAGCACCTTGGCCAGCGGCGCCACGATCGGTTTCAGGCTCATGCCGGGCACACGCTTGCCCTTCGGCCGGTCGAAGTGGGCCAGCAGGATCACCTTGGCGCCACCGGTCCGCAGCTTGTCGATCGTGGGCTTGGCGGCGCGCAGCCGGGTGTCGTCGGTGACCTGGCCGTCCTCCCCCTTTTCGTGGCTTAGGGGGACGTTGAAGTCCACGCGGACGAGGGCCCGCTTACCTTGGAGATCAGCCTGATCGAGCGTCTGGAAACTCATCCTACCCCTCTACCGCTCGTTCCCGCGAAGGCGGGAATCCAAGCTGAGACCGGTTCAAGCAGAGAGACCGCCTGGGTCCCCGCCTTCGCGGGGATGAGCGGAAGGCAGGGGTGGCTCACGGCGATCAGAGCAGTTTCGCCATGGCAAGCGCGGTGTCGGCCATCCGGGTCGAGAAGCCCCATTCGTTGTCGTACCAGCTCAGCACGCGGGCCAGGCCGCCATCGACGATCTGGGTCTGTGGCAGGGCCACGGTGGAGGAGGCCGGGGCGTGGTTGAAGTCGATGGAGACCAGAGGGTCGTTGGTCACCGCCAGGACGCCCTTCAGCGGGCCGGCGGCGGCGGCGGCCTCCATGGCGGCGTTGATCGCCTCGACCGCCACGGCCTTGCTGGGCACGAAGGTCAGGTCGACTACCGAGACGTTGGGGGTCGGCACGCGGATCGAGGAGCCGTCGAGCTTTCCCTTCAGCGCCGGGATCACCAGGCCCAGCGCCTTGGCGGCGCCGGTCGAGGTCGGGATCATCGACATGGCGGCGGCGCGGCCGCGGTAGAGATCCTTGTGCATGGTGTCCAGCGTCGGCTGGTCGCCGGTGTAGGAGTGGATCGTGGTCATATAGCCACGCTCGATGCCGCAGAGGCCCTGCAGCACATGGGCCACCGGCGCCAGGCAGTTCGTGGTGCACGACGCGTTGGAGATGATCAGGTCGTCAGCGGTGAGCGTGTCGTGGTTCACGCCATAGACGATGGTCTTGTCCACCCCGTCGCCCGGCGCCGAGATGATCACCCGCTTGGCGCCGGCCTCCAGGTGGGCGGCGGCCTTGTCGCGGGCGGTGAAGAGGCCGGTGCACTCCAGCGCGATGTCGACGTTCAGCGCCTTGTGCGGCAGGTCCTTCGGGTCGCGGATCGCGGTGACGCGGATCTTGCCGAAGCCGGCGTCGATCCAGTCCTCGCCGGTGGTCACCGTGCCGGGGAAGCGGCCGTGCACGCTGTCGTAGCGCAGCAGGTGGGCGTTGGTTTCCACCGGGCCTAGGTCGTTGATCGCCACGACCTCGATGTCCTTGCGGCCATGTTCGACGATCGAGCGCAGGACCAGCCTGCCGATGCGGCCGAAACCATTGATGGCGACGCGAACGGTCATGCGGTGAAGCTCCTGGCGGCCGGATTGAATTGCCGGGGGTTTTTGAGGTGGGGCGGCGGCAAGTCAACCCCTGGCAAGGTCAAGTTTCACGACGTCTTGTGACGAGTCCGCCTGAAACGGCGGCGGACAAGGTTGGCCGGGCCTGGAGCCAGCGCGTCCGGTAGCCGTTGACGGCGGTCTCGCCCAGGCGGCTGAGCAGGCGCCAGTTGACCACCGCGCCCACCGGCGCGCCGATCAGCGGGATCATCTGGGCGAGTTTCGGCAGGTCGATATAGTCGCGGTATTCCTGCTGGAAGCTGCGCCAGTCGAAGTGGGCGAAGTCGTCCGGATGGGCCGCCGTGTCCCAGCCTTCGAGGCTGTGGAGCACCTGGGCGCGGTGGCCGGCGCCGGAGAAGGCCAGCTCGAAGAGGTGCAGGATGTAGAGCCGCTCGGCGAACACCTCGCCGGCGTGGCCGTAGATCGCGGCGAGTTCAAACAGCAGCTTCAGCTTGATGGTGATCAGGGCCGGGAAGTCGGCGGCCGACATCCAGAACCCGCCGGCCCCGGTGACGCCGCCTTCCGCGGCGGCGGCGGCGCGGTAGCCGGCGATCGCGTTCAGCGCCCGGCGGTCGCGCTCGCTTAAGGGCGCATCGCGGAGCGGCCGGGTGAAGGTGGCGACGTCCGCGCCCACCAGGATCGCCCGCGTCATCCGCTCGATGACGTCGGTGACCACCGAATGCACCTTTTCCGGGATGATCCGGTTGATGCGGCCCTGCACGGCGCCCGACAGGCGGTCGAGAGCCGACGGCGGGGCCAGCATGCGGCGGCGCCAGTGATCGACCTCGCCTTGCGCCCAGGCCTGGTAGGCTTCGTCGGACAGGCCCGTGGGCGGCGTGGCGACGGTCATCGCGCCTGCCAGAAGTGGAAGGCCCGCCAGCCGACCTGCAAGGCCTCGATATTGAGCCCGAGCGCCGCGCCCAGCGTGGCGGCGGCGCGGGTGAGCCCGGCGCTGGCGCCGGGGACCCAGAAGATCACCAGCAGCAGGCCGACCATCACCAGACCCTCGGCCTTGCGAATGTGCGGGCTCAGGGCCTCCGGCAGAAACGGACGGATCGCGCCGAAGCCGTCGAGCCCCGGGATCGGCAGCAGGTTGAGGATCAGCGCCATGGCCTGCAGGAAGGCCAGCACGGTCAGGGCCTCGAACAGCACGACGGACCCCTCGCCGGCCAGACCCCAGCCCAGCCAGAACGACAGGCCGAAGCTCAGGATCAGCAGGATGACCAGCGTCGCGGCGGGGCCGGCCAGGGAGGCGGCCGAACGCCACAGCCGGGTGCGGATCAGGTCCTGGCGGATGTAGACGGCGCCGCCCGGAAAGCCGATGCCGCCCATGACCAGCGCGATCAGCGGGATCACCAGGCTGACGCCCAGGTCGCCATAGCGGCGGGGATCGAAGGACAGGTAGCCCTTTTCCCGGACCGTGTGGTCGCCGCCCATCCAGGCCACCACGGCGTGGCTGAACTCGTGGGCCATCACCGACAGAATCCAGCCCACCATCACGAAGCCGAACACCGCCAAGCGGCTGGGGCGTTCGACGATCATTGCGCCCAGCGCCAGCCACAGGACGAGGATCGCCGGGCCGACGTAGGGGTTGGGCGGCTTGGGGGGTGCGGAGGTGGGGGCGTCGGTCACGGTGTGGGATTAGCACAGTCGGGCGGCCGTCGCCCTAGACGGACTTCGAGCTCCTGCGGTGTCATCCCGGAAAGCGCGAAGCGATTGTCCGGGATCTCGGATCGCAAGGGGCGGTGATTTGGAGGCGTGGCGCCGCCGGACGCGTGCCGCGCGTTTCGCGATCTTGGGTCCCGGTCTTCGCGTTCGCGAAACCGGGATGACCCGCCAGAGCGAGGGATTCGCAGCGAGCGCCCGCCGCCGGCTACATCGGCGGCTTGGCGCCGTTTTCTCCGACCGAGATGGAGCCGGCGATCATGCCGGTGGCGGTCTTCTGGACGACCATGAAGACCGGCGTGCCGACCTTGACCATCTCGCGCTTGCCGGGGCCGATCTGCACGACGGGAACCTTGGCGGGCACGGTGATGTGGCGCGTGCCGTAGGAGTAGGTCACGTCGAGTTCGCGGCTGCCCTTCTTGCCGGTGACGACGGTGCCGACCGTGCCGTTGGTCATCATCGAGCCGGGCTTCAGGTCCCAGCCGTAGTGGCCTTCGCCCATCTTCACGCCGGGCGGGAAGACGTGGACTTCCAGCGACTTGCCCATGCCGTCCTTGCCGGGCATCTCGGCGGTGCCGATGAAGCTGCCGGGCTGGATGGCGTCGATGGCGACGGGCTTCATGACGGCCACGCTCCAGGAGGCCGGCAGGGTCACCGTCTGCGGGCCCTTGTCGGTCTTCACCGTGACGGAGGTGTCGGTCATGGCCGTGACCGTGCCGCGCACCACGGCGGGCGCGGGCGGCGTGGCGGGCTGAGCCAGAACAGCGGTGGCGGACAGGGTGAGGGCGGCGAGCGCCAAGGCGGCAGAGGTCTTCATGGAGGTTTCCTTCGGCTGTCGGCGTTGCGCGGCGGGAGGCGCCTGAACGGTGTTCACCGGAGGCATAGGAGCGGTCGATCCGCAGGTCAACGCGGGCAGCGGACGGCGGTGTCGGTCTGGCCGGCGGACAGGATGCGGCCGTGGTCGAGGATCAGCGTCTCGAGGCTCTCGGCGCAAAACACGCGGGCCGGCCGGCGCTCGGTCTCGATCCGCGAGGTATCGCGGCTGAACACCCGGGCCGAGCGGCCATCCGGCGCGATCTCGATGCGCGTGACGACCGAGGTCTCGCGGACTTTCGACCGCCTGAAGAAGCGCCGCGCCTGGGCGGCGGCCTCGGCGAGGGTCCTGGAGCCGTTGGCGGTGATGCCGCCCTGGGAGTTGCGGGCCTGGTCGACGAACACCGCGGCCGGCGCGTAGGTCGCTGCCCAGGCGCGCACGTCGCGGCTGTTCCAGGCGGTCTCCTGCCTCTGGGTGAAGGCGCGGATCGCGGGCTCGGTGAGGCGCGGCGGCGCGGCGTCGGCCGATCCGGCGATGGCCCCGAGGACCAGCCAAGGCAGCGCCGCCCCGCGCATGGTGGCTACTTCCGCAGCGCCTTGGTGTGGGCCCGGATCGGCTTGAACTCCGACGCCGCGTTCCAGTCCGGCCAGCGGGTCGAATTGGCGAGATCGCGGCCGACGACGTAGAGCAGATCGATGTCCTGGGCGGCGCCGGTCAGGTCCCAGTCGGGGCTCCAGTTGTCGCAGACCTGATGGTAGCACCGGGTCGTGTAGTCGTTGACCCAGCGGTCGCCGGCCTCGCGGCCGCCTTTGACCAGGTCGTGGCCGGCGGCCATGCCCATGATCAGGATCGTAGGCACGCCGCGCTTGGCGACGCTGAAATGGTCGGCGCGGTAGAACAGCGCCTTTTCCGGATGTGGGTCGGGCGTGATGCTGCGGCCCTGTCTGGCGGCGGCCTTGGCGAGGTCGGCCTCCAGGCTGTCCTGGCCCGCGCCCACCAGCACTACGTCGTGGGCGGCGCCGGCGGTCTGGACCACGTCCAGGGTTAGGTTTCCCGCCGTGGTGGCCAGCGGGAACGTCGGGTGCTGGGCGTAGTATTCGCTGCCCAGCAGGCCGCGCTCCTCGGCGGTCCACACGCCGAACACGACGGTGCGGTCGGGCCTGGGGCCGTGCGCGAAGGCGCGCGCGATCTCCAGCACGCCGGCCACGCCCATGCCGTCGTCGATGGCGCCATGGCGCACGGTGTCGCCGGTCGCGTCGGCGGGGCCGATGCCAAAGGCGTCCCAGTGGGCCCCGAACATCACGCTCTCGCCCGGCCGTTTGCCGCCGGGAATCTGGGCCAGGACGTTGTGGCTCATCAGCCGCGCGGTCCTGACGCCCAGCTCGGCGGAGAAGCTCGCGCCGATCAGCGGCACGGGTCGGAAGCCGGCGGTGCGGGCGGCGGTCTTCTGGGCCTCGAAGTCCAGGCCAGCGGCCTTGAAGAGATCGACCGCGATGTCCCGCTGGATCCAGCCCTGCAGCAGCGGGTGGATGGCGGCCGGGTCGGGCCGCACGACGTCGAAGCTTTCGCCGTTCGACGCCACGACCGTGGACCAGGGATAGGCCGCGCCGGCGGTCTCGTGGACGATCAGCGCGCCCAGCGCGCCGCGGCGGGCGGCCTCCTCGAACTTGTAGATCCAGCGGCCGTAGTAGGTGGCCGCCTTGCCGCCGAACTTGCCGGCCACGGGCTCGCCGGCCTGCGCCTCGAAGTCCGGGTCGTTGATCAGGATGACGGCGATCTTGCCCTTCAGGTCCACGCCCTTGAAGTCGTCCCAGCCGCGTTCCGGCGCGGTGACGCCATAGCCCACGAACACCAGCGGCGCGTTTTCGATGGCGACGCGGTCTGTGGGGCGCTGGGTCCAGGCCATGATCTGCTGGGTCTCGGCCAAGGCCTGGGTCTTGCCGCCCGCAGTGAGGCTGAACTTCGGGTCGGCCGCGACGGTGAAGCGGATCAGCGGCACGGCCTGGGTCCAGCCGCCCTTGTCGCCGGCCGGCTTCAGGCCCGCGGCTTTGAACTGGCTGACGATGTAGGCGAGCGTCGCCGCCTCGCCCGGCCCGCCCGGCGATCGGCCGGCCAGCTTGGAGTCGGCCAGCACCTTGACGTCAGCCGAGAGGCGGGCCGCCGAGATCGGGCCGGCGTCGGCGGCCTGGGCCAGGGTGGGAAGAGCGAGCGTGGCCGCGAGGGCGAGGGGGGCGATGCGCATGCGGCGACCTTAGCGCAGATGCGACCGTAAGGGGGAGACGTCAGCGCAGACTGACTGAGCGACCGCCTCGCTGAGGCTGAGGCGGTTCGCGGGCCTTGGCGCCTGTGCAAGCGCCCAAATGAAAAGGGCCGACGCCTTGCGGCGTCGGCCCTTAACTTGGTCCGCGCGGGCTCCGAGGAGCCCGGCTTCAGTCCTTAGGCGCTTTGCAGCTGGCCAGCGGACGTCTTGCCGTTGCGGGGGTCTTTTTCCAGCTCGTAGCTGATCTTTTGACCCTCGTTCAGCGAGGACATGTTGGCGCGTTCCACCGCCGAGATGTGCACGAACACGTCTTGTCCGCCGTCATCCGGTTGAATGAAACCAAAGCCTTTTTGGCCGTTAAACCACTTCACGACACCAGTCGCCATATTAGTATCCCCTTCCGGGTCTTAAGTATTCACACGCCCACGATGGGCGGCATGATCAAATTTTCGGAGAGGGTCGGGGGCGGTTCCGGCTCCCGATTTGGAAATCGGGGGTGGAGAGCAGGCGAGCCAAAACGATATTCGATGGCGCCACCCTGTCATCACCTGACGCAAGAGGCAAGGCAATTCGCCAAAGCTTCGCCAAAAGGGGAAGACACAGCGCTGTTTTACCTATAGAAAAATTACATCTTAATCTTATGACAACCATCCCGGGGCCGCGGCGGGTGCGCCGCGCTTTAGAAGGATCACTCCACATGGCCATCCGTGGCGCCGCCGATCGCGAAACCCTTACCGTGGCCCGCCACGAAGGCCGCTGGGCCGTCGAACACCAGGGGGTGTTCTCTGACCACACCGCCGAGAAGGAAGAGGCCAAGGCCGCCGCCAATAAGCGCGCCCGGGCTCTGCAGGACGAGGGCCGTCCCTGCCAGGTGCGGGTGAGCGGCGAACACGGCTTTTTCGCGGACGCCTGAGCATGAACGCCAACGCCAAACCCACCCGCCGCCGTGGCTCCTCCGCCGAGGAAGCCCGCTATCTCATCGAACAGGCTGACGCCGACGGCGTGAAGCGCGCCGCCATGACGCTGCGCATGACGCTGCGCGACGTCTCCGAGCTGAAGCGCGACCCCAAGGTGCCGATGGCCGATATCGCCTACGGACCGGACGGCATGACCTATCTGGGCGTGGCCGTCGACCAGGGCGGGGTGACGCAATCCACCCTCGACCGCGGCGACACGTCCTATGTGCGCGGCGCGATCCCTGAGCCGGTGGTCAAGCCCAAGGCCGTGCGCAAGAAGGCGCTCAATCCGGACGGCACGCCGAAGGCCAAGGCGGCCCCCAAGGCCAAGAAGGCCAAGCCGGTCGAAGCTCCCGTCGAATAGCCGGCCAAGGTCCTGACGGCGCCGCACCCGGCGCCTGGTTTCGCGATCTCGGAAGGCCGGTGCGCGGGCTCGTCCCGCAGAGCTGAGCGCTAGTCGCGTCAGGTTAGTCGCGCCAGGTTAGTCGCGCCAGGTTAGTCGCGTCGGAGGGGAATCGCGTTGTCCGAGCGAGACCGCGAGATTATTCTTAAAGCTTGGCGTAGTCCGCGCCTTGAAGGGGCAAGATGAATATCAAGACGAAAATCGCCGCCGCGACCGCCGCGATCGGCCTGCTGTCCGCCGCTGGAGCGGCCGGGGCTGCTGAAATCGCCGTCGCGGGTGTCACCGCCTCGAGCACCTTCTTTACCTATAACGTCAACCACCTGATCGATGGCTCCGGCCTCGTTGGCGGCGGCCTGCATGACGGGGACTTCCATGACAAATGGATGGGCGACATCTTCGTGCTACCGACCCTGGTCTTCGATCTGGGCGCGACCTACAGCCTGACGAGCAGCTCGATCTGGAACTATAACGGCGGCTGCTGCGGCGATACCCGCTCGGTCAACGGCCTGACGATCTCGTTTTCCAACGACAATGTCGGTTATGTCTCGGCCGGGAACTTCAATCTGTCCCACACCGCCGCCGACCCGTTCGGCAGCGACAGCCTGGGCCTCACCGGCAACGCCCGCTACGTCAAGTTCGATATCACGTCGAACTACGGCGATGACTACACCGGCCTTTCGGAAGTGAAATTCTTCGGCGGTGCGGCCACGGGCGGTGTGCCTGAGCCGGCGACTTGGGCCTTCATGCTGGTCGGCTTCGGCGGGCTGGGCGCGGTCCTGCGCCGCCGCCGCAGCGTCGCGGCCGTCGCCGCCGCCTGATCGGAGCCTCGATCTGAACAACGAAGCCCCGGTTTGCACCGGGGCTTTTTTGTTGTCTGCCGTCCGGCGTCGGCCGCCGCGCTTTTCAGGTCCGCGTCGGAGCGCCGCCTGGTTCCGGGGGCCCGCAATTCCGCTTGCGTGCCGCAGGGGCGGCCGGTGCTGCTGTCGGCGGTGAGACGAGACGGGAGATGAGGCATGCGGCGGGTTCTGATCGGGTTGGCGATCGTCGGATTGGCGTTGCTGGCCGGCTGCGCCAAGAGCGAGCTCAGCTATCCCGAACTGGAGGCGAAATACGCGACGCCCGCCTCGCGCTTCGCTGACCTGCCTGGCGGAGTGCATGTGCACTACCGCGATCAGGGCCCGCCCACGGCGGCGCGCACCCTGGTGCTGGTGCACGGGTTCGCCGCGTCGCTGCAGGCCTGGGAGCCGTGGGTCGCGCGGCTTGCGCCGTCCTATCGGGTGATCAGCCTGGACCTGCCCGGCCACGGCCTGACGGCGGCGCCCGCCGGCTACCGCGCCTCGACCGAGGGCGATGTCGCGCTGATCGACGCGCTGACCCAGCGGCTGGGCGCGCGCCGGTTCGTCCTGGCCGGCAACTCGATGGGTGGCGGCATCGCCTGGGCCTATGCGCTGAAACATCCCGAGCGGCTGGAGGGCCTGGTGCTGGTGGACGCCGCCGGCTGGCCGCACCCGCAAGCGAAGGGCGGACCGCCGGTCTTTGTCTTCAAGCTGCTGGGCAACCCGGTGGGCCGCGCGATCCTGGCCGGCATCGACCCGACGCCGATGGCGCGCAAGGGCCTGCAGCAGGCCTATGTCGACCCGGCCCTGGTGACGCCGGACCTGATCGCCCGCTACGTCGACTTCACCCGCGCGCCCGGCCACCGCGAGATCCTGCTGAACCAGAATTCCGGGCCGCGCGCGCCGGTGACGCCCGACACCTTCAAGGCGATCCGCACGCCGACCCTGGTGATGGTCGGCGCCGTCGACGCGGTGATCCCGCCGGACGACAGCCGGGGCCTGGCCGGGGCGATCCCGGGCGCCCGGCTGATCGTCTATCCAGGCGTCGGGCACGTGCCGATGGAGCAGATCCCCGACGAGTCGGCGGCGGACCTGAAGGCCTTCGTGGACGGGCTGCCTACCGGCTGAGGGCTATTTCAGCGCCGCCTCGACGCGCGCCAGGCCCGCGTGCAGCCAGCCGCCCTCGTTGGAATTTCCGGACCGCGCGAGCAGGACCTGAAGGGCGTGCTTGCGGGCGGTGAGCGCGGCGGTGTTCGCGGGCTCGGCGGCGAGCGCGGCGCTGGTCAGCCGCAGCGCCAGCCCCGGATCGGTGGCGACCAGGCTCTCGGCGCGCGCGGCGACCGGCCCCGCCCCGCCGGCGATCCTGACCAGCTCGACATAGGCTTCGCTAGGCGCGGTCGGGTACAGGGTGGCCGGGTCGGTGTCGAACCAGCCGGCGTAACCTTCATAGATGCCGCGCACCGACCAGCTGATCGCGCCATAGCCCTCGCCGACCTCCAGCTCCGGCGGCAGCTTGATCTCCTTCATCAGGGTGAAGGCGTCCTTGCCCTGGTTCATGCCGCGCACGGTGGCGTCGTGCACATAGAGGATCGCGTCGCGGTACTGCTTCAGGGTCTTCTGGACGTTCGCCGCCCCGACGATGGGTGTTCCGTGGCTCGGCAGGACGATCTCCGGCTTCAGCGCCAGGACCCGATCGATGGATTCGACGTAGTTCAGCGCCGGCCGCGTGGGCGTGCCTCTGAGCGTGTAGATGTTGGGGAACGACGCATAGTAGTTGTCGCCGATGAAGACCGCCTTCAGCTCCGGGATCCAGACGTTCAGCATGTCGGGGGTCTCGCCCGGCATCGACAGGCAGTCGAACGTCAGATCCCCCAGCTTGAATTTGTATTCCTTGTCGAACAGCACGTCGGCCAGGGGTGGAGCCGCGTAGTTCCCGGGGTTCAGGGCCGCGCGACCGGCGCCGAGCCCGCCGACGGCGGTGTTGTACTGGGCGGCGTTGCGGACCGCGAAGAAGCCGGCGAGGCGGGTCTGGTAGTTGCGGAACTCGACCGAGCTTGCTTGTTCGATGACGTGGGTCCCGGGCTGTTTCCAGGCTGGCACGCCGCCAGTGTGGTCGCCGTGGCCATGGGTCAGGATGATGTCCTTGATCGGCCCGGCCGAAACCGCTGTCAGCAGCGCGTGGTGGCGGCTGGCGTTGGTGGGGATCGACGTGTCGATGATCACATTACCGGCCTTGGTGGTCACCATGAAGGTGTTGCCGAAGCCGGTAGCCTGGAAGATACGCCCGCCGGCAAAGGCCAGCGCCGCGGTCTGGCCGGCGCCAGCCGAGGTGGGCTGGGTCGCGCCCAGCCGTTCCCCCGGCGGCGCCTGCGCGAGGGCGGCGGTCGCGGTGGCCAGCGCCAGGGCGGCGGCGAACAGCATGCGCATGGCTTGCTCCCTGAGGGGCCGCGCCGGACCACGGCGCTTGACGGATGAGCCATGAGCGGGCTCATCCGCGACTATGAACGACACACACGGCACCCCAGAACCCGAAGATCCCGCAATTCCGGATCGCGAAATGGCCCGGCGCAAGCTGGTTGGCCGGGCCATGGTGGTGGGCCTGTTGCTGCTGGTCGCCGTCTACGCGGTCTTCACGTTCCTCGGGCGGCGTTAGCCGCCCTCGACCCAAAGCAAGGGGGGACGGCGCTAGCCCGCAGTCCTACTTCGCTTCGCCGGCGGCCTTCATGGTGTTGATCAGCGCCGTGAACTGCTTGGTGCGGTTTTCCTTGTCCTTCGCCTTGTCCTCCGGCTCGTGCTTCGGCAGCGCGTCGGCGTCGTAGACCAGGGTGTAGAGGAGCTTGGAGGTCTTCTTGTCGATCGGCTGGATTTCCACGGTGCCGTGGTAGTCGATCGGCGATTTCGGCTGGCTGTAGGTGTAGCTCCAGGCGGTGTTGGCGACGAAGAGCTCGGTCACGCGGCCGGCGATCAGGCGCACCGCGCCCATTTCATGATCCTTGCCCGAGGTGATTTCGCAGGTGGTCTTGAACCAGGCGCCGATCTGGCAATAGCCGTTCATCTTCGGCCAGGCCTTGTCGGCCGGCGCGTTGACCGTCACCGACAGCGGCACGGTTACGAAGTCGGCGGCGCAAGCGGCCCCCGCGCAGAGCGTGGCGGCGGCAAGCGCGGCGGCGGCGAGTTTCATAGTCATTCGGTTTCCCCCAGGTTGATTTGCTTTGTGCGAAGTCTGCCCACGCGACGCAGCGGAAGCCAAGGGGTCTCGTCAGACCGCGCCCGTCGCGGGACAGCCCGTTCCTTGTCTTAGCCGGCCAGCTTTTCCAACTCGGCGGCGTCGATGTCCTCGTTGGAGTAGACGTTCTGCACGTCGTCGTCGTCTTCGAGGATCTCCAACAGCTTCATCAGCGTGCCGGCGGCGTCGCCGGTGATCGGCGTCCGCGCCTTCGGCCGCCAGGCGAGCACGGTTGACTTGGCGGGCCCCAGCGACGCCTCAAGCGCGGTGGCCACGTCGGTAAGGTCGGCGAAGGCGGTGTAGATGACGTGGCCGTCCTCGTCGGACTCCACGTCCTCGGCGCCGGCCTCGATGGCCGCCTCCATGATCTTGTCCTCGGACCCGGCGGCGGCCGGATAGCCGATCTGGCCCACGCGATCCCACATGAACGACACCGCGCCGGTCTCTCCCAGGTTTCCACCGTACTTGGAGAAGGTGGAGCGCACGGTGGCCGCCGATCGGTTGCGGTTGTCGGTCAGAACCTCGACGATCACGCCCACGCCGCCCGGGCCGAAGCCCTCGTAGCGGATCTCCTCATAGGACTCTGCCTCGCCGCCGGAGGCCTTCTTGATGGCCCGGTCGATGACGTCCTTGGGCAGCGACTCCCCCTTGGCGTTGTTCACGGCGAGCCGCAGGCGCGCGTTCATATTGGGATCGGGCAGGCCGGACTTGGCCGCCACGGTGATCTCGCGGCTGAGCTTGGAGAACAGCTTGGAGCGCGCGCTGTCAGCGCGGCCCTTGCGGTGCATGATGTTCTTGAACTTGGAATGTCCGGCCATGGTCCGTCGGTCAGATCCTGGAAAGAGGGGGAGCGATGCTTCTAGCCCCCGGAGCGCGTGTCCGGAACCCCTTTACCTCCCGCTGCTTCGCGGGGGAGGTTACTCCACCGCCTCGCAGTCGATGCCGCCGACGCCGCCG
>JANYET010000043.1 GCA_025359785.1 Alphaproteobacteria bacterium
GGAACCGGCTGTGTTGAGCCCTGATCGACGTTGATGACGATCTCGGCCCTGGCGGCGCTCCAGGCCATCGCGGCCAGCGCGGCGATCAGCAGCAGCACTCGGTTCGTTCCGTCGACCATCGGTGTCCCCCTATCGGTTGGCGCAGGCCTTCTTGGCATCGAAGTTGATCCTGAATTGGGCGCCGCGATAGGTCGGCTGGTACGGCTCGGCGGCGTGGATGGCGTCGATGGCGCGGCGGGCGGCGGTGGCGATCACCGGGTCGGCGGAGTTCTCGTGACCGCCGGCGTTCACCCGTCCCGAAACCCGGCCATCGTAGCCGACGGTGAAGCCCACCGAGACCAGCACGGAATCGCCGCCTTCGACGCTGCAGTTGGGATTCCACAGCCGGTTGAGAAGCTGGGACAGGCCCGCCTGCTCTTCGCGGGAGATGCCGGGCGCCGCAGCCGTCTCCGGCGCGGCCTGCGCGCGCGCCGGCCCGCGCGGGGCCAGACGCGGTCTCGGCGGTGAGGCGTGGGTCGAGGTGGCGAGGCTGAGCTGCAGCGCGTCGAGATCGAGAGACGTCTTTGGCTGGGCCTTGGCGGCTGGGGCCGGTTTGGCCGGCGGCGCGGGCGTTTCAACGGGCTTCGCCACCGGCTTCAGCGTCGGCTTCGGCGCTGGTTTCGGAGGGGGCGCCGGCTTGGGTGGTGTGGGTTTGGGGGGGGCGGGCCGAGGTGGAGCGGGCGGGGCCCTCGGTGGCGGCGCGGGCTCGGGAGGCGGGGCTGCGGGTGCGGGCTCCGGTGTGGCGGCGGCCTGCGGGGTGGGAGCCTGCTCCGCCTTCGCAGGTTCGCTCGGCGCATGGGCGACGATGGTGATCGGTACGGCCGCGCCGGTCGGCGCGACGTTCGGCTTCAGCGCGAACATGAAGGCGGCGAACAGGGCGAGGTGCAGAACGAGCGCCGCGGCGAGCGACCCGGGTCCGACCGACCGATCAGTTGCCGCCATGCGCCCCGCGCGCGCCGGAGGACGGGCCGCCGGTGTCCGTGATCAGGTCGATGCTGGAGAAGCCGGACGTCGACAGGCTGGCCATCACCTGCGCGACGGTGGCGTAGGACGCCCGGCCGTCGGCCCGGACGTAGATCGGCTTGGTGTAGCCCTCGCCCGCCTTTTGTCGCAGGGCCGGGGCGAGCGTGGCGAACGGCGTCTCGTCCTCGTCGATGTAGACCCGTCCGTCGGCGCGGACCGACACGGTGATCGGTTTCTCCTGGGCCTGGACGGCGCTCGCCTCGGTCTTCGGCAATTCTAGGGGAACCGCGGCGGTCAGCAGGGGCGCGGAGATCATGAAGATGATCAGCAGCACCAGCATGACGTCGACCAGGGGCGTGACGTTGATCTCGGACAGCGCCGCGCGCCTCCCGCGCCGCGCGCGCCCGCGCCGGCGGCCGGCGCTGAAGGCGTCGTGGGTCGAAAGCGCCACGCCGGCTACACCCGCTCCGACAGCCGCCGCTGGATCGCGGTGACGAGGTCATCGGCGAAACCCTCCAGCCGGGCGGCGTACTTGGCGGCGTCGGTGGAAAACTTGTTGTAGGCGACATAGGCCGGGATCGCGGTGGCCAGCCCGATGGCCGTGGCGAACAGGGCCTGGGCGATCGACGGCGCGACCACTGCCAGGCTGGTGTTCTTGGCGATGGCGATCGACTGGAACGCCGTCATGATGCCCCAGACGGTGCCGAACAGGCCGATGAAGGGCGAGGCGGTGGCGACGATCGCGAGGGTGCCGAGGCCCGCCTCGACCCGCTGGCTCTCCCGCGCCACCGAGGAATCCAGCACCCGGTCGATTCGCTGGACCAGGAAGGCCGACTGAGTGTCGCTCTGCGCGCCGGACAGCGCGCCGCGGTTGCGGGTGTCGCGCCATTCCCGCAAGGCGGCCTGCAGCATGCGGGGCAGGGCGTCGCGCGGCCGCTCACCCGCCGCCGCGGCGACATCCTCGAGCGGCTGGCCCGAGCCGACCTGATCCTCGAAACGATTGGCGCGGCCGTTGATCGTGGAAAAGCGGAAGGCCTTGTCGATGATCACCGCCCATGACCACAGCGACGCCAGGGCCAGGATCGCCATCACCCCGCGCACCACCCAGTCGGCGTGCAGGAACAGAT